>NZ_FOUG01000004.1 GCF_900114785.1 Variovorax sp. OV329 | reverse complement strand
GCAGCGGTGATGCCCGCGCCGGATTGAACGCGCACCGTATGCCCCAAGGCAACGAGCTTCTTGGCCGTCTCGGGGGTGACGGCCACACGGGTCTCGCCCGCCGTGGTCTCGGCAGACACGCCAATCAACATATGAAGTCTCCTCAGGGCTGGGTAGGTCAGCGCAAACCGGGCGAGCTTACCCGAAGATTACAAAGGGACACTTGACCTGCGCACTTGCGCGCCAGATGTGATGCGTTGATGCAAATCGGACGCCGATGGCGTCAGATTCGTGACACCGGTTTCATCTTGGCTGTGGCTAACGTGACATTTGCCGCGGGAGTTCACAGTCGCCTCCGCCATGAATCAACCGTGTCTTGCGCACGGCCTGTAGACTTTGGACATAAATTTGTCAGTCATAAAACAGGGACGGTAAACACCATGCGCATCGCCGCACTCGACGACGAGCAGTCACAGCTCGACCTCATCAAACACGCCATGCAGGGCATCGAACACGAATGCCATGCGTACTCCGAGGGCAAGGCCCTGCTGCGCGACCTGCGACAGCAATCCTTCGACCTGCTGATCCTCGACTGGACGCTGCCCGACATCTCGGGCCCCGCCGTCGTCAAGTGGGTGCGCGAGGAACTCGCCAGTCGCATGCCCATCCTGTTCGTCACCAATCGCAGCGCAGAGGCCGACCTGGTGGCGGGCCTCTCGGCCGGCGCCGACGACTTCATGGTCAAGCCCATCCGCGTGGCCGAACTGGAAGCCCGCGTGCGCGCGCTGCTGCGCCGCGCCTACCCCAGCCAGCACGAGACCGAACTGCAGTTCGGTCCCTATCACTTCTTCCCGCGGGCGCGCACCCTGCACTTCAACGACCGGCCGATCGAACTCAAGCACCGCGAGTACGAACTGGCCCTGTTCCTGTTCCAGAACCTCGGGCGCCTGCTCTCGCGCGAGCACCTGCGCGAGGCCGTGTGGGGCCGTGGCCCCGAAGAGCCTTCGCGCTCGCTGGACACCCACATCTCGCGCCTGCGGACCAAGCTGGCACTGAGGCCGGTCAACGGCTTCCTGCTCTCGGCGGTGTACGGCCTGGGCTACCGGCTCGAGACCGTGGAAGTCGCGGCGCTGTCGGCCTTCGGGTCCAGCGGCATGGATGGCGACGAAGGAATGGCGGCATGAAAGCATCTCGCAAACTTCGACCGTTCGCCGGGCTGTTGGCGCTGCTGGGCTCGGCGGCGCTTGCCGCCGCCCCTGAGGCGCCGGCCATCGGCAATTCCAGCCTGTCGCTGCGACTGGCAGACGGTTCGCTGATCCGCTTCCCTTGCGACACGGCAGAGCGACAAGCGGCCGCCTGCGCGAGTTCGACGGCGCTGCAGAGCGCCTCGCTGAGTGCCGGTCCGCGCCGCGCCCCGCTGAAGCGGCGCACCCAGGTCTTCGACACGCGCACGCCAGGCGTCGTGGCGAGCGTGCGCGGCTAGCCCGCCCCACTCCCTCACATTCAATCTGGCAAGCCGGCCCGGCGCGGGCGGCTTGCGCCCGCTCATGTCTTTCGCAGATACAACCGAAAGCGACCGGCCCACCATCGACGCACCTGACAGCCGCTGGCTGGACAAGGCGCGGCGCCGAAGAGCCTGGCTTGTCCTGGCCGCGGTCCTTGTCGCAGGGGTTTCCTGGCTCCTGGCCACCGACCAGCTGGCGCGCACCGACCGCCTGCTGCAGGAAGGCGCCCTCAATCTCGTGCGGCCGGCAGCGGCCGGCAACATCGTGATCGTCGCGATCGACGACAAGAGCCTGGAAGCCATCGGGCGCTGGCCCTGGCGACGTGCGCTGCATGCCAAGCTGCTGCAGCAGATCTCCGCCGGCAAGCCGCGCTGCATCGGATTGGACCTGCTGCTCGACGATGCGAATGCGGAGTTCCCTGCCGACGACGCGATGCTGGCCCGGAGCATGCGCAGCGCCGGCTGCGTCGTGCTGCCCCTGGCCATGCAGGTGCCCAGCCGCAACTCGCAGCTTCAATCCGAGGTGCTGCCCACGGCCGAGCTGTCGCGCGCGGCCACCGCCCTCGGACATTCGCACCTGTCGGTCGATGCGGACGGCGTCGTCGAAGGCATGTACCTCTTCGAGGGCTTTCCGGGACGCGAATGGCCGCACTTCTCGATGGCGATGCGCGATGCCGCGGAAGGCAGGCTGAAGCCGCAGCCGTCCATCCTGGAGGGCGGACGCAGCTCGCCGCCCGAGGGTCGCTGGACGCGACGCCACCAGGAACTGATCCTCTACAACGCGCCGACGACGCCCTTCCTCACGGTGTCGTACATCGACGTGCTCGACGGCACGGCGCCGCGCGAGCTCTTTCACGATCGCTACGTGCTCGTGGGCGCCACGGCAGACAGCGTGGCCGACTTCTTCGCCGTCGCCGCGCCCACGCAGAACGGCCTGGTCCCCGGCGTCGAGATCTTCGCGACGGTGCTGCAATCGCTCGTGCGGCACACCCATATCCACCCGGCCTCCGACTGGCAGAACCTTCTCTACAACCTGGCGCCGCTGGTGATCGCGTTGCTTGGCCTGCTATGGCTGGGGCCGCTGGGCGTGTTCTCGCTCGTCGTGTGCCTGCTGCTGGGCATGGGCGCACTGCAGGTCGCGCAGCCCTGGACCGGCATCCGCTTCTCCGTCGCACCGGGGCTCGGCGGCCTTCTTGCGGTGTATCCCCTGTGGAGCCTGATGCGGCTGAGCACGGCCTACCGCTTCCTGCAGCGCGGCACGCGCGAGCTGAACGCCGTGCTGGAAGGGCTTCCGCGCCTGAACAAACCGGCGCAGGAAGGCGACTTCCTCGATCGCGAGATGGACGCCACGGCCACTGCAGTGCAGCGCGTGCGCGACATGCATCGCTTCATTCGCGATGCGATGGACCACATGCCCGACACCATGCTGGTGCTCGATCGGCTGGGGCGGGTCTTCTATGTCAACCGCGGCGCCGCGCGGCTTTGGCATCGCCAGGGCTTCGAACTGGCAGGCGTTCCGGCGCACGAACTGCTGGCAGACCTGCGCTCGCGCCGCGATGGACAGCCGATGGTGCTGCCTGGGCTTTGGACCCGGAGCACCCCACGGCGATCTCCGGCGAAGCCGAGGACGCTGCAGGGCGCATCCTGCTGCTGCGCTGCGTGCCCTTCCTCGACGCCGACAACGAACACTCAGGCTGGATGGTGGCGCTGGTGGACATCACGAAGATGCGCCACACCCAGGGCCAGCGCGACGAGGCGCTGCGCTTCATCTCGCACGACATCCGCGAGCCCAGTGCCTCCATCCTGACCGTGGTGGAGCTGGCCCGCGCCAACCCGGCGCTGCTGCCGCGCGACCTGCTGCTGCAGCGCATCGAGCGACATGCCCACACCGGCCTGGAGCTGGCGGACGGCTTTGTCGACCTCGCGCGTGCGGAGGCCCAGCCCTTTCATGCCGAACTGCTGGACCTGGTCGAGCTTGCGACCCAGGCCATCGACAACGCCTGGGCCCAGGGGCGTCGCAAGCAGGTGCGCCTGAGCCTCACGACCGAACTGGAAGAAGCGCCCTGCATCGGAGACCGCGGCCTGCTGGCGCGCGCGCTGGCCAACGTGGTGGGCAACGGCCTGAAGTATTCGCCTTCGGGCTCGGAGCTGGTCTGCCGGATCACCGAGCGGCACGCGAGCTGGGGTGTGGCCATCCAGGACCAGGGCCCCGGCATTGCGGCCGAGCAGCAGAAGCAGCTGTTCCAGCCATTTCATCGACTGCACCGCGAGTCGCATCCTGAGGTGCACGGCGTCGGCCTGGGACTGCTGCTGGTGCGCACCACCCTGCAACGGCACGGCGGCAGCGTGGAGATCGAAAGCGCGGAGAACGAGGGCTGCACCGTCATACTCGTGCTCCCGAAGCCGGCTGCCGCGACGCTGCAGTCGCTCTCCAACGCGCACCTGCACGACGCCCCATGACAGACAACCGCTGGAAACCCAACGTGACCGTGGCCGCCATCATCGAGAAGGCGGGGCGCTTCCTGCTGGTCGAGGAAGAGACCGCCGATGGCCTGATGCTCAACACGCCTGCCGGGCACCTGGATGCGGGCGAATCGCCGGCCGAAGGCTGCGCGCGCGAAGCGCTGGAGGAAACGGCGCACCCCTTCACGCCCACCGCGCTGATCGGCATCTACATGGCCCGCACCCGAAAGGGCAGCCAGGACGTGACCTACATGCGCTTCGCCTTCGCCGGCGAACTGGGCGAGCGCGAGGAAGGCCGCGCGCTGGACCACGGCATCGTGCGCACGCTGTGGATGACGCCCGGGGAGATCCGCGCGAGCCAGGCCCGCCACCGCAGCCCCCTGCTGCTGAAGTGCGTGGAAGACTACATGACCGGGCAGCGCTTTCCGCTCTCGCTGGTGCATGTGGACTCTTCGGTCCACTCCTAGCCTCATTTCCCACACATGGGCAGCGCATAGGGCCGCCCTGGGACAATCGGGGCCATGAGCACGAACAAGAAGCGCGTGGTGGTGGGCCTGTCCGGCGGCGTCGATTCCGCGGTCACGGCGCACCTGCTCAAGCAGCAGGGCCACGAGGTCATCGGCATCTTCATGAAGAACTGGGAAGACGACGACGACAGCGAGTACTGCTCTTCCAACATCGACTTCGTGGACGCCGCCAGCGTGGCCGACGTGCTGGGCATCGAGATCGAGCACGTGAACTTCGCCGCCGACTACAAGGACCGCGTGTTCGCCGAGTTCCTGCGCGAGTACCAGGCGGGCCGCACGCCCAACCCGGACGTGCTGTGCAACGCCGAGATCAAGTTCAAGGCCTTCCTCGACCACGCGATTCGCCTGGGCGCCGAACAGATCGCCACCGGGCACTACGCGCGGGTGCGCCTCAACGAGGCCACGGGCCGCCATGAACTGCTCAAGGGCCTGGACCCGGCCAAGGACCAGAGCTACTTCCTGCACCGCCTGAACCAGCAGCAGTTGAGCAGGACACTGTTCCCGGTGGGCGAACTGCGCAAGACCGAAGTGCGGCGCATCGCCGCCGAGATCGGCCTGCCCAACGCGAAGAAGAAGGACTCGACCGGCATCTGCTTCATCGGCGAGCGGCCCTTCCGCGAGTTCCTCAACCGCTACATCAGCAAGGAGCCGGGGCCCATCCGCGACGCCCGCGGCCGCGTGCTGGGCGAGCACCAGGGCCTGTCCTTCTACACCCTGGGCCAGCGCCAGGGCCTGGGCATCGGCGGCGTGAAGGAAAAGGGAGCGGCGCGCGGCAGCGGCGACCATTCGCCCTGGTTCGTGGCGCGCAAGGACATCGAGGCCAATACGCTGTGGGTGGTGCAGGGGCACGACCATCCCTGGCTGCTGACGCACACGCTGGAGGCCGACGACGCGAGCTGGGTCGCCGGCGAGGCGCCGGCCGGCGGCGGCTACGGCGCCAAGTCGCGCTACCGCCAGGCCGATGCGGACTGCGCCCTGGCCGAGGGCGCCAACGGCGCTTTCCAGCTGAAGTTCCCGCAGGCCCAGTGGGCCGTCACGCCCGGCCAGTCGGCCGTGCTGTACGACGGCGAGGTGTGCCTGGGCGGCGGCGTGATCGCCGGGGCGGCCTGAACTTGCGCTCGCAGCGCCGGGTTCAGTCCCGGCGCAGCTGCGCCAGCAGTTCGTAGGAGCGCAGGCGGGCCTCGTGGTCGAAGATCTGCGAGGTGACCATCAGCTCGTCGGCGCCGGTGCGCGCCACGAAAGCGTCGACGGCCGCCTTCACAGTCTCGGGCGAACCCACGGCCGAGCACGACAGCACCGAATCGAGAAGCGAGGCCTCGGCGGGGCCGACGTGCTCGCGGTAGCCCTGCACCGGCGGCGGCAGACGGCCCGGCCGGCCGCTGCGCAGGTTGACGAAGGCCTGCTGCCATGAGGTGGCCCGAAAGCGCGCCTCTTCGTCGGTATCCGCGCAGAACACGTTGAAGCCCAGCATCACGTAGGGCTTGTCCAGCTGTGCCGAGGGCTTGAAGGTGGAGCGGTAGATCTCGATCGCCTGCATCAGCTGTTGCGGCGCGAAGTGCGAGGCGAAGGCGTAGGGCAGGCCCAGGTGCGCCGCCAGCTGGGCGCCGAAGGTGCTGGAGCCCAGGATCCAGATCGGCACCTCCAGCCCGCGCCCGGGCACGGCCATCACCGGCTGGCGCGGTTCCTTGGACATGAAGTCCATCAGCTCCAGCACGTCCTGCGGGAACTGGTCGGAATTGGTCTCCAGGTCGCGGCGCAGGGCACGCGCCGTGCGCTGGTCCGAGCCCGGTGCCCGGCCGAGGCCCAGGTCGATGCGGCCGGGATAGAGCGACTCCAGCGTGCCGAACTGCTCGGCGATCACCAGCGGCGAGTGGTTGGGAAGCATCACGCCGCCCGCGCCGATGCGGATGGTGGACGTGCCGGCGCCCACGTAGGCCAGCAGCACGGCCGTGGCCGCGCTGGCGATGCCCGGCATGCCGTGATGCTCGGCCAGCCAGTAGCGGCGGTAGCCCAGCCGTTCCCCGTGCTGCGCCAGCGACAGGGAGTTGCGGAAGGACTGGGAGGCGTCGCCGCCCTCGCAGACGGGCGACAGGTCGAGGATGGAAAAGGGGGCCATAGGGTTGGCAATGATGGCCAAAAGGGACATCCCTTGCTGGCGTCGGGACGCAGCGCGCTTCGATTGCCCCGGGGTGCAATTCCCTGGCACTGAGGACGTTTTGGACAACTTTGCTTTCTGTTTACTTAGAATGCGAATCGTTCTTATTCTTTCAACGTCCTTTCAATCCAAGCCCATAAGAAATCAAATGAGCGCTTACTTCCGCCTGAACCCAACTGCAGCCTTGGTGGCCAGCTTCATCGCCCTCGGGAGCGCCCCGCAATGGGCCGCGGCCCAGACCGGCGCAACCGCCGTGTTGCCGGAAGTGCGCGTGGACGCGAATGCCACCGCCGAGACGGCCACCACGCCGGTGATCGGCTACCGGGCGAAGAACGCGATGTCGGCGACCAAGACCGACACGCCGCTGGTGGAGACGCCGCAATCGGTGACCATCATCCCGCGCGACCAGATGGTCGACCAGGGCGCCACCAATCTTCAGGACGCGCTCAACTACGCCGCCGGCGTCCGCTC
Source organism: Variovorax sp. OV329 (assembly GCF_900114785.1). Lineage (GTDB taxonomy): Bacteria > Pseudomonadota > Gammaproteobacteria > Burkholderiales > Burkholderiaceae_C > Variovorax. Next base: position 450,010 of record NZ_FOUG01000004.1, on the reverse strand, counting down.
GGACGCGTACGGCCTGGACAGCCGGACCGACTCGGTGCGAATCCGCGGCAGCTACCCCGACATCTATCTCGACGGCTTGCGCCAGAACTACGGCTACTACACCAGCACCACGCGCACGGAGCCCTACATGCTGGAGCGGCTGGAAGTCCTGCGCGGCCCCTCCGGCATGCTCTACGGCTCGGGCACCGCGGCGGGCATCGTCAACATGGTGAGCAAGCGCCCCCTGCAGGAAACCCAGCGTGAAGTCGGCGTGGAGTTCGGCAGCCATGGCCGCAAGCAGATCCAGGCCGACCTGACCGGCTCGCTCACGCAGGATGGCGAGTGGTCCTACCGCCTGATCGCGCTGTCGCGCAAGTCGGACACGCAGGTCGACTACGTGCCCGACGACCGCAACCTGATCGCGCCGTCGCTCACCTGGCGACCCAGCGGCGCAACCTCGCTGACGCTGCAGGGCCTCTACCAGAAGGACAAGGCGGGCAGCACCTCGCAGTTCTTCCCCTGGGAAGGCACGCTGCTGCCCAACCCCAATGGCCAATTGCCCAGCAGCCGCTTCATCGGAGAGCCGGGCGACTACTACAACAGCGAGCGCAAGACCTTCGGCTGGCAGTTCGAGCACAAGTTCAACGACGCCTGGGCTTACCGCAACAACTTCCGCTACGCCAAGAACGACAACGACAACCGCTACCACTGGGGCGACTCGTTCACCATCCCGGGCGGCTGGGGCGCAGATCCCATCAACAAGCGCATCCTGGGCCGTTACCTCGACTACTCGCTCACCAAGAACGAGATGGCCGTGATGGACAACAACGTCGAGGGCCACTTCAACACCGGCATCGTGAAGCACACGCTGCTGGTCGGCGCCGACTTCTCCCGCCAGAAGGAGAACGTCTACGGCGGCACCGTGGGCTACAGCGAGATCGACGCCTACGCTCCGGTGTATGGGAACCTGATGCTGCCCGACTCGCGCGATCCGCTGCCGCAGACCACCCAGCGAAGTGCTGGCCTGTATGTGCAGGACCAGATGAAGCTGGACAACTGGGTCTTCCTGGCCGGCCTTCGCCGCGACTGGACCACCTCGGGCGCCGAGGGCTCGCCCGACCAGAAGGATGACGCCACGACCAAGCGCTTTGGTCTGCTCTATGCGTTCCCGAGCGGCTGGTCGCCGTATGTCAGCTACGCCGAATCGTTCACGCCGCAGGCGCCATTCAATGGCCAGGTGCTGCGGCCGCTGCGCGGCGAACAGTGGGAAGCCGGCCTGAAGTACGAGCCCAAGGATCGTGCGCTGGCCTTCAATGCCGCGGTGTACGACCTGCGCGAAAAGGACCGGACCACCTCGCCCATGCCCAACGTCGTCGATCAACTGCCGGACACCAAGACCAAGGGCGTGGAACTGGAGGCCCGCGGACGCGTTACCGCGGCCCTGGACGTGATCGCCAACTACACCTACACCGACGTCGACCCGATTCTTGAGGGCCTGCCTGAGAACATGGCCAGCATCTGGGCCAAGTACCGCTTCCAGATCGCGGGCATGCCCGGCTTCGCCGTGGGCGCGGGCGTGCGGTGGATGAGCTCCTTCCGCGACATCTCCTACGGCATTGGTCCGGAGGTGCCCAGCCAGACCTTGGTCGACGCCATGATCTCCTGGGAAAATGCGCAGTGGCGCCTTGCGCTCAACGTCAACAACCTCACCGACAAGACCTATTTCAGCACCTGCCTGTCGCGGGGTGATTGCTGGTACGGCGCCCGCCGCAACGTCGTCGCCAGTGCCACCTACCGCTTCTAAGCCAACGCCCTTTCCGCCGGCCTCCGGGCCGGCATGACTGCCATGAACACTCGACGCATCAAGACCTGGACCTGGGTCCACAAGTGGAGCAGCCTGGTCTGCACCGTCTTCATGCTGCTGCTTTGCCTGACGGGGCTGCCGCTGATCTTCCACCACGAGATCGGCCACCTGCTGGGCACCGAGGTCGAGGCGCCCGAGCTGCCCGCCGACCGGGCGAAGCAGCGCGTGAGCCTGGACGATGTCCTCACGACCGCGAAGTCCCTGCACCCCGACCGCGTGGTGCAGTTCGTCTCGCAGGAGGAGGACAGCGACAAGATCTGGTTCGTCACCATGACGCCCACGCCGGCACCCACCGACGACTTCAAGTCGGTGGCGATCGACGCACGCACCGGCCAACTGCTGGCCCAGCCCAAGTTCGACGAGGGCTTCATGTACGTGATGTTCAAGCTGCACGTGGACCTGTTCGCGGGCCTGGCGGGCAAGCTGTTCCTGGGCTTCATGGGCCTCTTGCTGCTGGTGGCCATCGTCAGCGGCGTGGTGCTGTATTCGCCCTTCATGCGCAAGCTGGAGTTCGGCACGGTGCGCCGCGAGCGCCGGCCGCGCCTGAAGTGGCTGGACCTGCACAACCTGCTGGGCGTCGTCACGCTGGTGTGGGCCTTCACCGTGGGCGCCACCGGCATGATCAACACCTGGGCCGACCTGATCATCAAGTACTGGCAGTACGACCAGCTCAGCCACCTGCTGGCGCCCTACCAGGGCCAGCCGCTGGTGCCGGTGGCGGAGCGCGGCTCGGTCCAGCGCTCGCTGGAAGTGGCGGTGCAGAGCGCGCCGGGCAACAAGCTGTCCTTCATCGCCTTCCCAGGCACGGCCTTCTCAAGCCCCCATCACACCACTGTCTTCCTGCGCGGCAACACGCCGATCACCTCGAAGCTGCTGCAACCGGTGCTGGTGGACGCCAAGACCACCGAGATCACCGCCAGTCCGCACCTGCCGTGGTACCTGACGGCCCTGCTGGTGTCGCAGCCGCTGCACTTCGGCGACTACGGCGGCATGCCCATGCAGATCATCTGGGCGCTGCTGGACATCGCCACCATCATCGTTCTGGGCAGCGGCCTGTACCTGTGGCTCAAGCGCGGCAACCCGGTGCACGAGCACAGCAAGTCGAAGGACGAGGCCAGGACGGCTGGTGCGCAAGGCGACGCGCTCACGCCCACCCCGCAACCCGCCGCCGCCAAGGCCTTGACGTCGACATGAGCAAGGAACCGCAGCAACGACACCCCTCGCACTTCTGGCGACTGTGGGGCTGGCCCGTCGTGCTGGGCCTGATGACCAGCTTGGGGCTGATCTCGGCATTGTTCAGCGACGGTGGCCCGGGCGACATGCTGGCCTGGATTGCGCTGGGCATCCCGACCTTCATCTGCTTCTGGTACGGCTGGGGGCGGCGCCGGCGTCCCCGGCCCTGAACCGCTCAGCCTATCCGCGACCCACGTTCGGAGGGGGTCTTGCCTAACTGTCCGTGACGAGGAGCGCAGCTCGATAGGCGATTCGACAGGCCTCCTTGGTTTGATCGACCAGCTCTGCCAACCTGGCTGCGCGGTTGGGAGCCGGTACTCTTGACCGCGTGTCGATGAGTGCCTCGCTTGCCTTCAGCAATGCGCCGACCGATGCGAGGTAGAGCTTCAACGCTTCGGACTCGACGTGTCTCAGAGAGGAAGAGGTGTCCCACGGACTATTCGGGGAGTCTCCCGCAGCATGCTGCCGATGCAGTTGGCTCGAAGCGTGCTCCGCATCCAACGCCTGCAGCCGTGCCAGCAAATGATCGAAGAAGGCTCGCGCCTCCCTGATCAAGTTCAAGTCGCCCTTCAAGGTCTCATTCGACATGATTTCTCCGACACTTGGGCGCGGCCAAGCTTGACCGTGCCGATCGTCACCGCCAATTTGCCCGGGATTTCGGCAGATCAATCGCCCATGCCCCTGGTTCCTTGCTTCAGGATTGCCCCTCGCAAAAGGCCTGCACGCTGGGCCACCCGTAGTCGCGCCCCATCAGTGCGCGCGCGAGAAGGTAGTTATTCAGCGCGCGCGTGCTCAACTTGTCCATTTGCACTGAGCCGCTGGCATCGCAGGGAAATGACAGTGCGCGCCCCGTGCTGCGCAGCGATGGAAACCGCAGCTCGAAGGTGGATGGTGCGGCGGATGAGTTGGAGGCGGCGTCCAGAGGGGAGTCTTCCGATTTCATTGCAGTAAAGTGGTTCCAGGAAGCATGGTCGTGCGCCTCACGCGAGATCGGGTCCGTGCAGGGCGCTCACGACGCAGGCAAGTAGGTCATCAGCAGTGAACGGCTTTGCGAGAAAGCAGATGACCCCTGCTTCCAAGGCGCGTACGCGCTCTCGCTCGTCGGGGTAGGCGGTGATGAGGACCGTGGGAATCGGAGTGCCGGCGGCAGCCAGGCGGCCGTGCAGCTCGAGACCCGTCATTCCCGGCATGCGCATGTCGGCGATGAGGCATTGGATGGCGCATGTCTCCTTCGATTGCAGGAAGCTCTCGGCCGAGGCGAAGGTGGCGGCGGACAAGCCCGCCGAGTCGAGCAGGTCCTTCGTGGTCTCTCGAACCGATCCATCGTCGTCCACGATCGCAACGGTTGCCTTGTCGCGCACTAGGATCTCCTTGCAGGCCTTCTTGAACGTTGATGCAAGACTAGGCCGATGACGCGCGCAAGACCATTGCACGAGCGACGCGCGCTCTACGACTTTGGTTTAGGCGCCTAAGGCTTTGGATTGGAAAGGCCGAGCGTGTCCGCGATGCGCACGAGCTGCGCCAAGGACTTCGACTGCATCTTGCGCATGATCTGCCCCCGGTGGACCTTGACGGTGGCCTCGCTGATGCCCAGCTCGGCCGCGATCTGCTTGTTCACGCGCCCGACGCTCACCAGTGCCATGACTTCACGCTCACGCTGAGTGAGCGCGGCGAAGCGTTGCTGGAGCTCCACAACGAGCGCCGTCGCGTGGCGCCGCGCGCGGTGCCGCACGACCGCGGCATCGATCGCATCGAGAAGCTCCTGGTCACGGAAGGGCTTGCTCAGGAACTCGACTGCGCCGGCCTTCATGGCGCGCACCGTCATCGGAATGTCGCCGTGCCCGGTGATGAAGATCACCGGCAGATCGACGCCCGCTCGCGGGAGTTCTTCCTGAAAGCTCAAACCACTTGCGCCGGGCAGCCGCACGTCGAGCACCAAGCAGCCAGGCGCGTCCGGGCGCTGCGCCTGCATGAAGTCCTGCGTCGAGGCGAAAACGCGCACGTCCATTCCGACGGAGGCCAGGAGATCCTGGAGCGCCTCGCGCATGGCCAGGTCGTCGTCGACCACGAAGACGACGGGCCGCTCGGGTGCCACTACGGCTCCCGTTGTCCGACCGGCAGCGAAAACCGGAACACCGCGCCGTGGGGCAGGTTCGGCGCGGTCCAGAGCTGGCCGCCGTGGGACTCGATGATCGACCGGCTGATCGAAAGCCCCATGCCGATGCCCTGCGCCTTGGAAGTATGGAAGGGCTCGAAGAGCTTGTTCGCGATTGCCGGCGCGATGCCGGGGCCCGAGTCGCGCACCTCGATGCACACGCTGCCCCGCGCTTCGCTGGACCCGACGACCATCTGTCGCGGGCGATTGCCGGGTGCGCTCATGGCCTCGATGGCGTTGACGATCAGATTGAGGAGCACCTGCTGGAGTTGTACCCTGTCGCCCCAGACGGGCGACAGGCCGTCGGCAAGCGACTTCTCGAGCGCAATGTCATTGCGGCGCATCTGGTCACGCGTGAGCGCAAGCACGCCCTGGATGAATTGGTTGACGTCGACGCGGTCCCGCCGCGGCGGCTGGCGCATGACCAATGCCCGGATGCGGTCGATGACTTCGCCCGCGCGCTTGCCATCCCTGGCAATGCGTTCGAGCGAGCGCTGCGCCTTTTCGAACTCGGGCGGCTGGGCCGCGAGCCAGCGCGCGCAAGATCCGGCGCTCGCGACCATGGCTCCGAGCGGCTGGTTGACCTCGTGCGCGATCGAGGCTGCGAGCACGCCGAGGGTGGTCACGCGGTTGACTCGCGCAAGCGCCGCCTGCGCCTCTCGCAGGGCTTCCGACGCGAGGACGTGGTCGGTGAGATCGCGCGTGATCACAAGCGCTGCCTCCAGACGCTCCGAATCGAGCCGCAGCGGCGAGTAGGACACCGACAGGTAGAGGCGCCCAAGTTCGGTCGTGAACCATTCAGCGAACGTGAACTGTTCTCCGGCGAGACAGCGGTCGAGATTCGGCTTCACGGTGCGGTCGAAGACGTCGGCCCCCAGGACATCGGCGACATGCATGCCGGCGATCTTCCCGGCCGGCATCCTCCAATTGCGCTCGTAGACTGCATTGACCCTTTGAAAGCGGTGATCCCGCCCGATCACGGCCACGCCATCGGAGGCGCTCTCGAACATCTGCCGCGTCAAGTACTCGGCCCGTTTGCGCTCGGTGATGTCCCGTCCGACGCCCCGGTAGCCTGTGAAGCGCCCCGCATCGTCGAACATCGGCAGCCCGGATACCGACACGTGACGTATACCGCCGTCGGGCGTGGCCCGGGCGAGTTCGAAGTCGCGGAACGGGACATGGGCATCGAGCGCTGCGCGGTGCTGGCGCCAAGCCTCCTCGTCCGGCTCCAGGTGGGGCACTTCCCATCGCGTCTTGCCGATCTCCGCTCCGGGCGCCGGCGCGCGGTCGAACTGTGCGGAATATTCCTGCCGGGTGAAGCGATGCTGGGCATCGCTCTCCCAATACACGTCGAAAGAGAACTTCACGAGCGTGCGAAAGCGCTCCTCGCTCTCGCGCAACGCCTCCTCGGCATGCTTGCGCTCGGTGATGTCCTCGCACGCCACGAGCAACACTGGCCCGCCCTTCAGCACGACTGCATTTGCCGACTCCCGGACCCACCGCACCGAGCCGTCCTTGCGGACCTTGCGCGCCATCCAGCGCATCACGCGGCCCGGCTGTCTGAAAGCCTGCTCGGCGCTTTCCTGGACGAACGCACGATCGGGTTCGTAGAAAACATTCAGCACCGGTTGGCCGATCAACTGGCTCACGCGCCAACCCAACTGCTCAGCGCCGACGGGATTCACCGACAGGATCATGCCGGCCGCGTCGATGATGAAGTACATCGTGGGATTCGCTTCGAAGGCAGCTCTCCATTGCTCTTCGAGTTCCTGCCGAGCCTCCTCGGCCCGCTTGCGCTGCGTGATGTCGGTATTGGTCGCCAGGATCGCCATCGGCTGGCCCTGCTCGTCTCGCTGCAAGGCCAGGCGGCTCGCCACCACCACCGGTGTTCCGTTCCGTCTGTGATGCACCAGTTCGCCTTCCCAACGTCCGGTGCTCAGCACCTGCAGTTCGATCTGCTCGAGCGGCACGGTGGAGATGGTCTTCAGCAGCTCGGGCGCGGACTTGCCGAGCGCCTCTTCAGCCGTCCATCCATACATCTCCTCGGCGCCGCGGTTCCAGTACTTGATCACTGCCTCCATGTCGCGCACGACCATGGCGTCATGCGTGAGATTCAGCAGGTCGGCGTGCTCGCGCAGCGAGGCTTGCGCCTGCCGCTCGAAAGGCCGGCACGCCGAGCGCGACGGCGTTTCGCCGTTCTTACGTTTCGTCACGAGCGACTCCGGTAGGCGTCGCGGCATGTGAGCCGCAGCATGTCGCGCGGCGCCGTTGGTAGGGCCAATTCCTCGTTCGGTAGGTGAACGCCATTCTGAACGTCCTCGTGAGCGCTGTCACGGCACCGTCAAATCGCCCGTTCGCTCGAAAGTCGCTGGATAAACGCGACCTTGGTGGGTGAGCCTTTTGGGGCCCCAGTCCATCGTGGTAGTGACTCACTTCAGGGCAGGTCCTTCCGTACTGGTCCAAGAAGTCCGCTGCAGGCAGGGGCGTCGAAGTCGCTAGATCGGCGAAAACAAACAAAAAAGCCCGCAGCGACTGGCACTGCGGGCCCTTGTTTACACATTTCCGTTTTAGAACGGAATGTCGTCGTCCATGTCGTCAAAACCCGAGGAAGAGCGGGCGGGCGCCTGGCGCGGCGCGGGCGCCGGGGCGCGGGGGGCCGCAGCCGGGGCGCGAGATCCGCCGCCGCCACCGCCGTAACCACCACCGCCACCGCCGCCACCACCGCCGTAGCCTTCGTCATCGCCACCGCCCGAGGGGCCGCCCTGGCCCTGGCGGCTGCCCAGCATCTGCATCTGGTCGACGCGGATGTCGGTGGCGTACTTCTCCACGCCGTCCTTGTCGTTGTACTTGCGGGTGCGGATCTGGCCTTCGACGTAGATCTGCGAGCCCTTGCGCAGGTACTGGGCGGCGATTTCGGCCAGGCGGCCGTTGAAGACCAGGCGGTGCCACTCGGTGGCTTCGCGCATTTCGCCGCTCTGCTTGTCCTTCCACTTGTCGGTGGTCGCCAGGGTCACGTTGCACACCTGGTCGCCACTGGGGAAGGTGCGGGTTTCGGGGTCGCGGCCGAGGTTGCCGACGAGGATGACTTTGTTGACCGATGCCATGGAATTGCCTTGGAGAGAGAAAACGCCGGGACCGCCCGGCATGTCGATGAGTCTACCCGTCTCCGCCCGCCCGGCATCCCCGGGACGACGCGAAAGCACGCCAATTTCTGCCGACGTCGGCCAACCGGGCGCAAGACGCTTCGGCAGGCGGTCGGGCGCTGCGCCGGAAAATGGCCCGCACGGCGCCGGCCGGCCCTGGCCCCACTGTCACAATGAGCGCGCCTCGCAATGACGCAGCAAGACCCCCACCACCGCCGCGACCCCGACTTCCTGCAGAACCTGCGCGCCGAGCTCTCGGGCTGGCGCACCTGGGTGGACCGGGCCATCGTGCTGGGGTATGCGCTCGCTTCGGGCCTGTTCGTGGTCGGCTTCACCATGGCGGCGGACCGCGCCTTCTCCCTTTTCCAGCGCCTCTACCACTGGAACGCCTGGGTGGTGCTGCTGTGGATCCCCGCGCTGACCGCCCTTCTGGTCTGGGCCACGCACAAATGGTTTCCGGGCGCCTCGGGCTCGGGCATCCCCCAGATCCGGGCCGCCCTGCATCCGGCCCTGCCGCCCGAGAAGATCGGCGCCTTCGCCTCGCTGCGGCTGACTTTCGCCAAGATCGTGCTGGGGGTGGGCGGCTTCGCGGCGGGCCTGTCGATCGGCCGCGAGGGCCCTTCGGTGCAGGTGGCGGCGGGCGTCATGCAGCATGCGCGGCGCTGGCTTTCGCCGGGCAGCACCATCGATGCGCGAGCCCTGCTGGTGGCCGGCGGGGCGGCAGGCATCGCCGCCGCCTTCAACGCGCCGCTGGCGGGCGTGGTCTTCGCCATCGAGGAACTGACCGGCCGGCTGGAGGCGCGCTCCAGCGGCCTGATCATCACCGCCATCGTGCTGGCCGGCATGGTGGCCGTCTCGGCCTTCGGCAACGTCAGCTACTTCGGCGTGATCCGGGTGCCCGACCTGAACTGGGACCTGCTCTGGCCCGGCCTGCTGGTGGCACTGGTGGGCGGCACGGCGGGTGGGCTGTTCTCGCGCCTGCTGGCCATGTCGCTGACCGGCGCCCCGGACCGCTTCAACCGCTGGCGCGCCCGCTGGCCGCTGCGCTTCGCCGCCGCGGGCGGGCTGATGGTGGCGGTGATCGGCCTGGCGAGCGAAGGCCAGACCTTCGGCGCAGGCTCCGAGGCGGTCAAGCGCATGCTGGCCGGCGAGATGGAGCAGACCGGTTTGTACGCCCTGCTCAAGGCCGCCGCCACCTGGATCACGGCCTGGTGCGGCGTGCCGGGCGGCATCTTCGCGCCTTCGCTGTCGGTGGGCGCCGGCATCGGCCACAGCCTGGCGGCGGTGATCGACCCCGGTTTGGCGCCGGCCCTGATCGCCATGGGCATGGCTGCCTTCCTGGCGGCCGTGACGCAGGCGCCGCTCACCGCCTTCCTGATCGTGATGGAGATGGTGGACGGCCACTCGATGGTGCTCAGCCTGATGGCCTCGGCCATGCTGGCCAGCCTGGTGTCGCGGATGATCAGCCGGCCGCTGTACGAGGCGCTGGCCGACCACATGGTGGCCCGGATCCTCGCCGCGCCGCCGGACCCGGCGAATCCGCCGGAAAACGCCCCCAAGCGATGAATTCCCCGGGCGTCTATCATGCTCGGTTGCCCGAAAGAGCCGCCAACGTGAACGCCCCACTGGAAAAAGAAGCCTACCTCGGCGCCGTGCTGGCACAGCAGCGCATCAGCATCCGCGGCGCCCGGACGCACAACCTCAAGAACATCGACCTGGACATCCCGCGCAACAAGCTGGTGGTGATCACCGGCCTGTCGGGCTCGGGCAAGTCCAGCCTGGCCTTCGACACGCTGTATGCCGAAGGCCAGCGCCGCTATGTCGAGAGCCTGTCGGCCTATGCCCGGCAGTTCCTGCAGCTGATGGACAAGCCCGACGTGGACATGATCGAAGGCCTGTCGCCCGCGATCAGCATCGAGCAGAAGGCCACCAGCCACAACCCGCGCTCCACCGTGGGCACGGTGACCGAGATCCACGACTACCTGCGCCTGCTCTACGCCCGCGCCGGCACGCCCTACTGCCCCGACCACCACCTGGCGCTGCAGTCGCAGACGGTGTCGCAGATGGTCGATGCGGTGCTGGCCATTCCGGACGAGCCGCGCCTGATGATCCTGGCGCCGGTGGCGCGCGAGAAGAAGGGCGAGTTCACCGAGCTGTTCACCGAGATGCAGGCCGCCGGCTACGTGCGCTTCCGCGTCGACGGCCAGACCTACGAATACAACGACCTGCCACAGCTCAAGAAGACCGAGAAGCACGACATCGACGTGGTGATCGACCGGCTGCGCGCACGCCCCGACATGCAGCAGCGCCTGGCCGAGAGCTTCGAGGCCGCGCTGCGCCTGGCCAACAGCCGCGCCATCGCGCTGGAACTGGGCGGCGAAGGCAAGGAGGACAAGGAACACCTGTTCAACGCCAAGTTCGCCTGCCCGATCTGCCACTACTCCATCGCCGAGCTGGAGCCGCGCCTGTTCTCCTTCAACTCGCCGGTGGGCGCCTGCCCGGCCTGCGACGGCCTGGGGCACCGCGAGTTCTTCGATCCGACGCGCGTGGTGGGCTTCCCCTCGCTGTCGCTGGGCAGCGGCGCCATCAAGGGCTGGGACCGTCGCAACGGCTACTACTTCTCCATGCTGGAAAGCGTGGCCAAGCACTACAAGTTCGACGTCGACGCGCCCTTCGAGACGCTGCCGGCCAGCGTGCAGCAGGTGCTGCTCAACGGCTCGGCCAGCGAGGAGATCAAGTTCAGCTACACCATGGAATCGGGCGCCTCGGCCGGCAAGAAGCTGGTGAAGAAGCATCCCTTCGAGGGGATCATCCCGAACATGGTGCGGCGCTACCGCGAGACCGACTCGGCCATGGTGCGCGAGGAGCTGGCCCGCTACCGCAACGTGCAGCCCTGCCCCGACTGCGGCGGCTCGCGGCTGCGGCCCGAGGCGCGCAACGTGTTCCTGGTGGACGAGCCCGGCGAGGCCGGCGCCGAGCCCCGGCGCATGGCCATCTTCGAGATCAGCCACCTCACGCTGCGCGAGAGCCTGGAGTACTTCCAGCACCTGCACCTGCGCGGCGCCAAGGCCGACATCGCCGACAAGGTGGTGCGCGAAGTCGGGCTGCGCCTGAAGTTCCTCAACGACGTGGGGCTGAACTACCTGAGCCTGGACCGCAGCGCCGACACGCTCTCGGGCGGCGAGGCACAGCGCATCCGCCTGGCCTCGCAGATCGGCTCGGGCCTGACCGGCGTGATGTACGTGCTGGACGAGCCCAGCATCGGCCTGCACCAGCGCGACAACGACCGCCTGATCGGCACGCTGAAGCACCTGCGCGACATCGGCAACAGCGTGATCGTGGTCGAGCACGACGAGGACATGATCCACGCGGCCGACCACATCATCGACATGGGCCCCGGTGCCGGCGTGCACGGCGGCCAGGTGATGGCGCAGGGCGACTACCAGCAGGTGGCCGACAACGAGGATTCGCTCACCGGCCAGTACCTCTCGGGCCGCCGCAAGATCGCGGTGCCGGCACGGCGCACGCCCTGGCTGCCGGTGATGAAGAAGGCCGGCGAGGAAGAGAAGAAGAAGCCCGCCTCGCGCTTCCCCATGAGCCCCGCCGCCGAGCGCCGGGCCGCACGCGAGGCGCAGCACCTGGCCACGCAGAGCGCGCTGCAGGAGATCCGCGTGCTGGGCGCCACCGGCAACAACCTGAAGAACGTCAGCGTGGCCTTCCCGGTGGGACTGCTGACCTGCGTGACCGGCGTGTCGGGCTCGGGCAAGTCCACGCTGGTGAACGACACGCTCTACGCCGCGGTGGCGCGCACGCTCTACCGCGCGCACGAGGAGCCGGCCGCGCACGAGGCGGTGGAAGGCATCGAGTACTTCGACAAGGTCATCAACGTCGACCAGTCGCCCATCGGCCGCACGCCGCGCAGCAACCCGGCCACCTACACGGGCCTGTTCACGCCCATCCGCGAACTGATGGCCGAGACCAACACCGCGCGCGAGCGCGGCTACGGCCCCGGTCGCTTCAGCTTCAACGTGGCCGGTGGCCGTTGCGAGGCCTGCCAGGGGGACGGCGTGGTGAAGGTGGAGATGCACTTCCTGCCCGACGTGTACGTGCCCTGCGAGGTCTGCCACGGCCAGCGCTACAACCGCGAGACGCTGGAGGTGCAGTACAAGGGAAAGAACATCGCCCAGATCCTCGACATGACGGTGGAAGCCGCGCACGAGTTCCTGAAGGCGGTGCCCACCATCGAGCGCAAGCTGCACACGCTGCTGGACGTGGGCCTGTCCTACATCAAGCTGGGCCAGGCCGCGACCACGCTCTCGGGCGGCGAAGCGCAGCGCGTCAAGCTCGCGCTGGAACTGTCCAAGCGCGACACCGGCCGCACCCTCTACATCCTGGACGAGCCCACCACCGGCCTGCACTTCGCCGACATCGAACTGCTGCTGAAGGTGCTGCACCAGCTGCGCGACGCGGGCAACACCATCGTGGTGATCGAGCACAACCTGGACGTCATCAAGACCGCCGACTGGCTGATCGACATGGGCCCCGAGGGTGGCGCCGGCGGCGGCACCGTGGTGGGCGAAGGCACGCCGGAAAAGCTGGCCGCGAACGAGGCCAGCCACACCGGCCGTTACCTCAAGCGGCTGCTGTAGCGCGAAGCGAGGTGCGCGCCGCCGCCTCGCCCAGCAGCGCCGCGTGCAGGGCCTCGTCGCCCGCGCGCCGCGCCGCCTCGCAGGCCGTGAGGTGGAAGATGCCCCGCTGCGCCTGGCTGCCGCCATAGCCCAGGTTGGCATGCAGTAGCGGCAGCAACCGGTCCGCACAGTGCTGGTAGCGGCCTTCGCCGAAGGCCTGCATCGCATCGGCCGCCGCCGATGCCTCGCGCCACCAGGGGGAAGGCGCGACATCCACCGGCACCGCATCCATGGCCGCGCGCAGCGCCGCGATGCCTGCGGCCGAGCCGTCGCCGACCTGTGCCAGCAGCGCATGCATGTCGTTGAAGGTGGACCAGCCGGGCTGCGCCCACTCGCGCCAGCGCGCCGCCAGGGCCTGCCAGCGATCGCCCACGTCCACGCCGCGAAGCATGAGCCGCCACAGCAGCGCACTGCCGTCCACCAGGTCCAGCGCCATCGACGCGGGCTGGGGCGCGATGATGCGGTCGTACACCGCCAGCGCCGACGCCGTGTCGTCCATGCGCAGGTGCTGCAACGCCAGGTGCCACCAGTTGTGCACGGCCAGCATGTTGTCCTGCTGCCAGTGCGTGTTGCCTTCGTCGAGCCAGCGGATGCCGGCCTCGGCATCGCCGCGCATCTCGTGCACATGCGCCAGCGCATGCACCGCCCAGGCATCCCAGGGGTTGCGCTCCAGCGCCGCTTCGCCGGCCGCCTGGGCCCGGTCGTACTCGTTGCATTCCTCCAGGCCGAAGGCATGCATGCCCAGCACGTAGCCGTAGCCGCCGTCCGCCGCGCTCCAGTGCGACAGGGCGCGGCCGACGCGGTCGCGCAGCAGCGTGGGCTGGCCCAGCACCAGGTCGCACATGTGGGTGAGCTGAAGCGCGAACAGGTCGCGCGGATGATCGATGAGGTGCCGCCCCAGCAGCCGGTTGGCGCGGCCCATGTCGCCTTCGGCCCAGGGCCGCAGTGCGGCCAGCAGCGACTGCTCGCGCACCGTGGGCTGGCGGCGGCTGTGGGCCGCTGCGGCCAGACTGTCACGCGCCTGAGGCAGTGCCTGCGCGTCGATGGCACTGAGCATCAGTCCGGCCATCAGCAGGTGGCCGGAGATGAAGTCCGGGTCCATCTCCAGGGCAGGCTGCAGCGTGGCCACCGGATCCATTCGAAGGCTGTTGAACAGATCGAGCGATTGCTCGTAGATGGCGAGCACCGCATCCTGGTCGGTGGACAGGACCTCGCCGCGGGCGTCTTGCAAGCTCATGGGGACTCTCCTTGAACGGGCCGTCCGGAAAGCGTAAGTTCGCCCGGTTCGCCGGGCCGCAGCCATTTTCGCAACAAGCCTGACGATTCCGCCAGCCCCACTCCATCCCCACGGAGGCCGCCGATGTCCAGCCGCCCGTCGCTCCCCGTCCTTGCCATCCTGGTCACGCAGGAAACCGCTGCGTCGGTGGTCTATGGCATGTACGACCTGTTCAAGTGCGCGGGCCGCGACTGGCCGATGGTCGAAGGCGGCGACCCGGGGCCTGCCTTGCTCGAGCCGGTGATCGTCAGCACGCGAGCGGGTGTGGTGCGCGTGGCCAACGAAGTGCCCATCGAGGCGCATTGCTCGCTCGAACAACTGGGCGCGCCCACCGCCGTGTGCGTGCCCGAGCTGATGGTGTCGCCGGCCAGGCCGATCGACGGCTTGTACCGCGCCGAAGTGGCGTGGCTGCGCCGCTGCCACGCGCAGGGCGCGCTGCTGGCCACCGCCTGCTCCGGCGCCCTGCTGCTGGGCGAGGCCGGCCTGCTCGACGGCGAGGACGCCACCACGCACTGGGCCTTCTGCGACATGCTGCAGCAACGCTATCCGCTGGCGCGCGTGCGGCCGCAGCGCGCCATGGTCACGGCCGGCGAAGGCCAGCGCCTGGTGATGGCCGGCGGCGGCAGCTCATGGATGGACCTGGCGCTGTACCTGATCGCGCGGCTGACCAGCATCGAGGCGGCGATGCAGGTGGCGCGCCTGAACCTGATCGACTGGCACCACGTCGGCCAGCAGCCCTTTGCCCGCATGGCCCGCTCGCGCCAGGTGGAAGACGCCGTCATCGGCCGCTGCCAGGCCTGGGTGGCCGAGCACTACACCCACCCTGCGCCCGTGTCGGCGATGACACAGTTCAGCGGCCTGGCCGAGCGCTCCTTCCAGCGCCGCTTCAAGCTGGCCACCGGGATGACGCCGATGGAGTACACGCAGACCCTGCGCATCGAGGAAGCCAAGCACCTGCTGGAGACCACCGAAGAGCCGGTGGAAGCCGTGGCAGAGGAAGTGGGCTACGACGACGCGGCCTTCTTCAGCCGCCTGTTCAAGCGCAGCGTGAACCTCTCGCCGGCGCAGTACCGGCGGCGCTTCGGCGGCATGCGGGCGGCGCTTGCCGGCACCCCGTTGGCACCGCAGCAGGCGCCACTGCTTTCATGACCTGGGAGGTCATGGACGCCATGCGGTGCGGCGGCGACAGTGGAGCCAGCCGGAACCAAGGGGGTGACGGCAGCAACCGGGCCGCCACGCATGACGGCCCCTCGCATGGAAAGACATCATGACCGGCTTCGACATCCTTCCCCTCGCCGTGGCGCTGCTCATCGGCATTGCCGCGCTGGGCTCCTGCCTGGGCATCGGCAACCTGGGCGGCAAGCTGCTGGAAGGCACGGCCCGTCAGCCGGAGCTGAAGGACCAGCTGCAGACCACCTTCTTCCTGGCCGCCGGCGTGACCGACGGCGCCTTCATCATCGCCACCGGCATCGCGCTGTGGTTCGCCACCGCGAACCCCTTCGGCGGCTGAGCCGCAACCGAAGCGGCGGCGTTCAACCGCGCGGCTGGGACATCTTCCAGCCGTTGCCGGAAGGATCGCGGAAGTTCGCGTCCACCGAGCCATAGCGCTCCGCCGGCTCCTGCGTGAACTCCACGCCGAGGGCGCGCATGCGCTCGTAGGCCGCGCGGCAGTCCGTCACCGTCAGCAGCATCGGCGGCATTGCGCCCTTGGCGACCAGCGCCTTGAGCGCCTGCGCCGACTGCGCGTCCAGCGTGGGCGGGCCGGGCACGAAGAGGCCGAGCTGGAACGAGGGCTGCTCGGGATGCTGCACCGTCAGCCAGCGGAAGTCGCCGTTGCGCACATCCGTGTGCACCTTGAAGCCGAGCTTGTCCACGTAGAAGGCCAGCGCCTCGTCCTGGTCGCGCACGTACAGGCCGATCATTTCCACACCTTGCTTCTGGGTCATCGAAACTCCTTTGTTCATCGGGTCTCGTTTGTATCGTCCGAGGCGCGGCGGCGCTTCTCCGAAACTGCGCTGGTGAGCTTCGGGCGCTCGGCCGCGCTCAGGAAGCAGGCGGGCACGCGACCCAGCTGGCTCGCCACGGCCTGCTCGCGCTCGCGCAGGCTGCCGGGGCTCTCGCCGGTGATGTCGCGGAAGGTGCGGCCGAAGGTGCCCAGGCTGGCCCAGCCGGTCTGGAAGGCGATGTCGGTGATCGGGAGATCCGTGTCGCGCAGCAGCGTCTTGGCCCGCTCGATGCGCCGCGTGAGCAGGTAGCGGTGCGGCGGAATGCCGAAGGCCTGCTTGAAGGAGCGCGCGAAATGCGCCTCCGACACGTGGCTCACGCGCGCCAGGCGCTCCACCGGCCAGTCCTCGTGCGAGGCGGCGTCCATGCGGTCCTTCGCGCGCAGCAGGCGGCGCAGGAGTTCGGGGGTCTGCAGGGGAAGGGGCGAGGCCATGCCGGGTCGCGCCTCGTCTCAGAAGAAACCGCGCGCAGGCCGTGCCAATGGACGCCGCATCCGCCGGGCGCGGCCGTTCACGGCTTGAGCGGAATCGGCGAAGCCGCGTCCACCGACACGGCCGCCACGGCGTTCTGCGGCGAGCCCTCGATCAGCTTGTCGGAGTAGCTCAGGTAGACCAGCGTGTTGCGCTTGCTGTCGACCATGCGGACCACGCGCAGGCGCTTGAAGAGGATGGACTGCCGCTCGCTGAACACCTCTTCCTGACGCGGCAGCGGCTGCGCGATGCGGATCGGGCCCACCTGGCGGCAGGCGATGGCGGCCTCGGCCTTGTCCTCGGCCAGGCCCAGCGCACCGGACACGCCGCCGGTGACGGCACGCGACACGTAGCAGGACACGCCCTGCACCTTCGGGTCGTCGTAGGCGTCGACCACCACCTTGTGGTCCGGCCCGATGAGCTTGAAGACGGTGTCGACGGCGCCCACGCGCTCGGCATGCGCGGCGCCGGCAAGCAGCAGGGAAAGGGACAGCGCGGTCACTGCGGACTTCATCCAGTGGCTCCTTTCAGGTCTTGACCCGCAGCATGCCCTCTTGCGCGGTCGAGGCCACCAGGCGGCCGTCGCGCGTGAAGATGCTGCCGCGGCACAGCGCGCGGGCGCCCTGGGCACTGGGCGAATCCACGACATAGAGCAGCCAGTCGTCCAGTCGGAAATCGCGGTGGAACCACATGGCATGGTCCAGGCTGGCGGCGCGCAACCGGGTGCTGAAGAAGGTCAGTCCGTGCGGGTTCATCGCGGCGCGCAGCAGGCCGTTGTCCGAGGCGTAGGCCAGCAGGGCGCGGTGCACCATCGGATCGTCGGGCAGCGGCGCGATGGCGCGCAGCCAGATCATCGACTGTGGCGGGCTGGGCTGGGGCGAGAGCAGGTCGGGCGCATCCATCACCCGCACCTCCAGCCCCGGCGAGATCAGGCCGCGGAAGCGGTAGTCGGCCGGCACGCGCTCGCCCAGCGCGATGCGGCGCTCAAGTTCACTGGGCTGCGACAGCGGATCGGATGCCTGCGGCATGGCGTCCTGGTGGTCGATGCCTTCGTCCAGCGTCTGGAAGGAGGCCGCCATCTCGAAGATCTCACGGCCTTCCTGCCTGGCGATGACATGGCGGGTGGTGAAGCTGCGGCCGTCGCGCGCACGGTGCACGGTGTAGTCGATGGGCGCATGCTTGCCCGGCAGCAGGAAATAGGCGTGCATGGAATGCACCGGGCGGTCCGCCGGCACCGTGAGGCTGGCGGCCACCAGGGCCTGGCCCAGCACCTGGCCGCCGAACACCGCCGGCGTGCCGATGTTCTCGCTCTGGCCGCGGAATCGGTCTTCGCCGGTGGCCTCCAGCTTCATCAGGGCGACCAGGTCGGTGACATGGCGCGCCGCCGTGGCGGCATCGGGGGTGGGGTTGGGCGTGGAGTTCATGGGGCGGGCATCGCGGGAAGGGGAACGCAGGAACATAGCAAATCCTGCGCCCTGCCCCTGTCCCGCGGCGGTCAGCCGCTGGGCCCGCGGCTGCTTCTTGCCGGGCGGCTCAGTACTGCAGCCGCGCGAGAGAGCGCAGCCGCTCGGCCGTGGTGCTCGGCAGGCCGAAGAACTCCAGGTAGGCCGGGATCATCTCGAAGAGCATGTCCGTGCCCACCTGCACCCGGCATCCGCGGGCCTGGGCGGCGGCGAGCAGCGCGGTGGTCTCGCTGCGCATCACCACCTCGCCCACCATTGCGCCTTCGTCCAGGCGCTCGACGTCGAAGGGCAGCGGATCGCCCGGGTTCATGCCCAGCGGCGTGGCGTTCACCACCAGGCCGAAGCCCTTCGGGTCGGCGCTGCCGGTGCCCACCGGCAGCTGCGGGTATTCCTGCCGCAGGCGCCCAGCCAGGGCCCGGGCGGCGGCATCGTTCACGTCGTACAGGGCCAGTTCGGCGATGCCGGCCTGCGCCAGCGAGGCCGCGATGGCGCAGCCCACGCCGCCCGAGCCGACCACCAGCGCGCGAGTGGTCGCCAGCTGCAGGCCCTTGCGTTGCATGCCGCGCACGAAGCCGGCGCCGTCGAACTGGTCGCCCACCAGGCGCCCGTCGGGCAGCCGCCGCACGGCGTTGCAGGCGCCCGCCACGCGCACGGTCGGCGTGACCTCGTCCAGCAACTCGACCACGCTGACCTTGTGCGGCATGGTGACGAGCGCGCCGCGCACGTTGTCCATCCTGAACAGCGTGCGCAGGCTGTCCGCGAAGTGCTCCGCACGGCAGGCGAAGGGCACCACCACCGCGTTGATCCCGTCCGCCTCGAAGTACGGGTTGTAGATCATCGGTGCCTTGAAGGCATGGGTGGGGTAGCCGAGGTGCGCGATCACCTCGGTCCGGCCATCGATCTGCACGTGCGCGCTTCCTTTACTTGCGGGCTTTTTCCAGCTCGGCCATCACGGCCGTGACGGTGGCTTCGCCCACCGAGGCGCTGTGCTTGGCGATGACCGGCTTCATCTTGTCGCGCAGCTTGGTCACCTCGGCCGGAGTCAGCTCGGTGACCTGCATGCCGCTCTTCTTCAGCTCGTCCATGATGCTGGCGGCCTGCGCGCGCGACTGCTCGCGCTCGTACTTCGCGGATTCGACGGCGGCGTCCTGCAGGACCTTCTGCTCGTCGGCCGAGAGCGAGTCCCAGAAGCGCTTGCTGATGACCACCGACTGCGGGTTGTACTGGTGGTTGGTCAGCGTCATGTACTTCTGCACCTCGTACAGCTTGGCGCCGCGGATGGTGGCCACCGGGTTCTCCTGGCCATCCACCGCCTTCTGCTCCAGCGCGGCGTACAGCTCGGGGAAGGGCAGTGGCGTGGGGTTGGCGCCCAGGGCGTTCACCCAGTCCACGTTGATCGGGTTGGGGATCACGCGCAGCTTCAGGCCGGCGATGTCCTCCACCTTGGCCACCGGGCGCTTGCTGTTGGTCAGCTGGCGAAAGCCCAGCTCGTAGTAGGTCAGGCCCACCAGGCCCTTGTCTTCCAGCTTCTTGTGCAGGCCGGCGCCGAAGGGGCCGTCGACCACCGCATCCGCTTCCTTCGCGTTGCCGAAAAGGAAGGGGAAGTCGTAGATGGCGAAGTCCTTGACGATGCTGGCGAAGATGCCCGAGTTCATCGAGGCCATCTCCAGCGTGCCGCCCTGCAGGGCCGACACGTTGGCCTGGTCGCTGCCCAGCGCGCCGCCGGGGTAGACGTTGACCTTCATCTTGCCGCCCGACTTGGCCTCGACGATCTGCGCGAACTTCTGCATGCCCAGCACGATGGGGTGGCCCTCGGCGTTCTGGTTGGCGAACTTGATGGTGCGCGCCTGCTGCGCCTGGGCGATGCCGCCCAGGGTGCACAGGGCCGCGGCCGCCAGCACGGACTTGAGGAAGAGGCGTTTCATGGTGGGTCTCCGTTTCGTCGTTGTCGTCGTTGAAAAGCGGTTGGGTGCTCAGCCGGCCAGCCAGCGCGCGGGCACGGTCACCAGGCTGGGGAAGAACACCAGCAGGAACATGAGCAGGAACTGCGCGACCATGAAGGGCCACACGCCCTTGGTCACGTCGTCCATGCTGACCTTGCCGACGCCGGCCACGGTGCTGAGCACGGTGCCCACCGGCGGGGTGATGAGGCCGATGGCGTTGTTGATCATGAACAGCACACCGAAGTACACCGGGTCGATGCCGGCGGCCTTGACGAGCGGCATGAACACCGGCGTGAGGATCAGGATGGTGGGCGTCATGTCCATCGCGGTGCCCACCAGCATGGTGATGACCATGATGGCGAACATGAGCATCGTGGGGTTGTCCAGCAGCGGCTTGAGCAGCGTGACGATCTCTGCCGGCAGGTTGGCGACGGTGATCATCCAGGCCGAGACCATGGCCGCGGCCACCAGGAACATGATCACCGCCGAGGTCTGCGCCGCCGAGGCGAACAGGCCGAAGAGCTGGTTGAGCTTGAGCTCGCCGTAGATCACGGTGGACACGAACAGCGCATACACCGCGGCCACCACCGCCGCCTCGGTCGGCGTGAACACGCCGAACTTCAGGCCCACCACCACGATGAGCGGCAGCACCAGCGCGAAGGCGGCGTCCTTCAGCGAGCGCAGCACCTCCGCGCGGCTGGCGCGCGGGGCGGCCTCGATCTTCTCCTTGCGCACCAGCCACCACCAGGTGAGCCACAGGGCGCCGCCCAGCATCAGGCCCGGGGCGATGCCGGCCAGGAAGAGCTTGGAGATCGACACGTTGGCGGCCACGCCGAAGATCACGAAGCCGATGCTCGGCGGGATGATGGGCGCGATGATGGAGGCGGAGGCCAGCAGGCCGGCCGAGCGCGCGGTGTCGTAGCCGGCGCGGTTCATCATGGGCAGCAGCAGCGCGGCCAGCGCGGCAGCGTCGGCCACGGCCGAGCCCGACAGGGCGGCCATGATGACGGCCGCCATGATGCCCACGTAGCCCAGGCCGCCCTTGATGTGGCCCACCAGCGTCATCGCGAAGTTGACGATGCGCTTGGACAGGCCGCCGGCGTTCATGATTTCGCCGGCCAGCATGAAGAAGGGCACGGCCAGCAGCGGGAAGCTGTTGGCGCCCTCGATGGTGTTCTGCGCCAGGATCTGCGCGTCGAACATGTTCATGTGCCACATGAGCGCGGCACCGCAGATGAGCAGCGAGAAGGCAATCGGCACGCCCAGCGCCATGGCGCCCAGCAGCGCGCCCAGGAAGATGGTGATGGTCATGCCTGCTCCTTCGCGGCGGCGGGGGCTTGTTGTTGGTGGGGCACGTCGTCTTCCGACTCGGAAACCGTGACGAGATCGCTTTCGGCCAGCTTGCCGGTGAGCAGCTTCCAGAGGTTGTGCGCAATGATCAGCGCCGCCAGTACGGCGAACACGACGCCGCTGACGTAGAACCAGGCCATCGAGGCCTCCATCACCGCGCTGGTGGTGCCGTAGTTGATGAGCGTCTGCTCCCATGCGCCACGGAACATCAGCCAGCAGATGAACAGCATGAGCAGGTGCGACATCACGAAGCAGGCCTTGCGGCCCGCGACCGGCAGGCGCTTGATCAGCGTGTCGGTGCCCAGGTGCGCGTGGTTGCGCAGCGCCACCACCGAACCCAGGAAGGTCATCCACACGAACATCCAGCGCGACAGCTCCTCCGACACGGTGATGCCGGAATTGAAGCCGTAGCGAAGCACGACGTTGCCGAACACCATCACGACCATGAGCCCCAGGCTCACGACCATCAGGACGACAAACAAACGGCAGATGCCGTCGATCAAGCGCTGTATCACGGGAAAGTCTCCTGTTATATAAATTTTGTACGGACTGGTTAGTTTTTCAATTTCGGGAAAACCCATGCCCGCCGTCCGAAGACTGCAGCGGGTGTTTCCGAAAGGAGCCGCGAGGCGGCTTCTACTTGCGCACGAAGCGCGCCACCATCTCGGTGACGTTGGCGCGGCGCTGTGCGATGTAGATGGGCGAGAGCATGTCCAGCTTGAAGATGGTGCCGAAGGTGTGGCGGTTGGACACGTTGAAGAAGCTCAGCGCCGAGATCGAGGCGTGGATGTCCACCGGGTCCAGGCCCTTGCGGAACGCGCCGGACTTGACGCCGCGCTCGTACAGGTTGCGTATGGCCGCGATGGCCGGCACGTTCAGGTCCTGGATGCGCTGGCTCTGCGCCATGTACTGGCCGCGATTGATGTTCTCGGACATCACCAGGCGGATGTAGTTCTCGTGGTGCAGGTGGTGGTCGAAGGTGAAGGCCACCAGGCGCCGCAGGGCGTCCTCGGGCTCCAGGTCCTGCAGGTTGAGTTCGGACTCCACGTCGCGCACGCGCCGGTACGACTCCTCCAGCACCGCGAGGTACAAGCCCTCCTTGCTGCCGAAGTAGTAGTAGATCATGCGCTTGCTGGTCTTGGTCGCCTCTGCGATCTCGTCGATGCGCGCGCCGGCCAGGCCCTTCTCGCCGAACTCCGCCTCGGCCACTTCCAGGATGTTGGCCTGGGTGCGTTCCGGGTCGTTGGTGCGGCCCGGCGCCTTGCGCGCAGGCGCGGCGCTGCGTCCGACCTTCTTGCGCGTGCCGGCGTGTACCAGTTCGTTCATTCATGAAGTATAGGAGCCTTGCGGCGTCCGGACTTCTTCAGGCCGCGGCTTTGTCCTCGCGCACCGTCTCCACCAGCGCGCGCAGGCCCGCGGTGTACGAGCGCCAGCCCAGGCCCTGGATGGTGGCCTTCACCGCCGGCGAGATGATGGAGTGCGCCCGCCAGGTCTCGCGCGCCGCGATGTTGGACATGTGGATCTCCAGCACCGGGAAGGGCATGGCCTTGATCGCGTCGTGCAGCGGCACGCCGTGCTGCGTGAGCCCGGCGGGGTTGAGCAGCGCGCCGGCGGCGATGTCGATGTTCTCGTGGAACTTGTCGATCAGCGCGCCTTCGTGGTTGGACTGGAAGATCTCCAGTTCCACCTGCAGCTCGTTTGCCAGCACGCCCAGCCGCTCGTTGATCTGCGCCAGCGTGGTGGTGCCGTAGATGTGCGGCTCGCGGCGGCCGAAGAGGTTGAGGTTGGGTCCGTGCAGGACCAGGATCTTCGTCATGGAACCGCTCATTTCGACAGACGCGCCAGCTCGTCGTTGTAGAGCTTCACGATGGCCGGGTCGTAGGCCGCGGCGAACTTCTCGGTGACCGGCTTGGCCACGGTGCGCATGCGGGCCTGCTCGGCCGGCGACACCTCGTTGTACTGCATGCCCTTGGCCTGCAGCTCGCCCACCGCCTTGGCCGCGGCCTCGCGGCTGACCTTGCGCTGGTAGCCGCGCGCCTCGTCGGCGGCCTCGTGCATCATCTTCTGCTCGGCGGGCGAGAGCTTGTCCCAGAAGCGCTTGCTGACCAGCACGATGTTGGCCGCGTACACGTGGTTGGTGGCGCTCACGAACTTGTTCACCTCGAAGAACTTGTTCGACAGGATCACCGCGAAGGGGTTCTCCTGGCCGTCCACCGCCTTCGACTCCAGCGCGCCGTACAGCTCGGCGAAGGGCATGGGCACCGGGTTGGCCTTGAAGGCCTTGAAGGTGTCGAGGAACACGGGGTTGGGAATGACGCGGATCTTCAGGCCGTCCAGGTCCTCGGCCTTGGTGATGGGGCGGCGGCTGTTGGTGACGTTGCGAAAGCCCAGGTCCCAGTAGCCCAGCGCGACCAGGCCCTTCTCGGGCAGCCTGGCGATCAGCGCCTGGCCCAGCGGGCCGTCGAGCAGCGCATCGGCCTGCGCATAGTTGCTCACCGAGAAGGGGAAGTCGACCAGGCCGAACTCCTTGACGATGCCGGCCAGCGAGGTGGTAGCCGGTGCCGACATCTCCTGCACGCCGCCTTGCAGCGCCGACTGCTGCTGCAGTTCGTTGCCCAGCTGGTTGGACGGGAATTCCTGCACCTTCAGCTTGCCGCCGCTCTTGGCCGCGAGCAGCTCGGCGAACTTCTTCACGCCCATGCTCACCGGGTGATCGGTGTTGTTGAGGTGGCCGAACTTGATGACGCGCTCCTGCACGTCTTGCGCGAACGCCAGGCAGGTGGCGGTGGCGAGGGCGGCGCTCACGATGGCGCTGCGCATGAAAGTCTTCACTGGCTTGTCTCCTTGTTGATGATCGGCTGGCGTTCGAGAGAACGTGCTGCGGCATGATAGGAAGCAAGCCAGAACACCATTCCAGCCTGGAATCTCATTCCACCATGCAGAAGAACAAGACACCGTCCCCCGTCACACCCAGCGGCACCGTGGAGCGCGTGCTGGCCATTCTCGAATGCCTCGCGCACCAGCCCGAGGGCATCGCCCTGGGCGAGCTGGCGGACGAACTGGCCCTGCCGCGCAGCGCCTGCCACCGCCTGCTGGCCGAGCTTTCACGTTGCGGCTACGTGCGCCAGCTGCGCGAGCAGGGCGACTACGCGCTGACCACGAAGATGCCCGCGCTGGGCCTGAACTTCCTGGGCGGCGCGGGCATCGTCGACATCGCGCAGCCCATCATCGACCGGCTGGCCGAGGTCTCGGGCGAGCTGGTGCGCCTGGCGCTGGTCGATGGGGACAGCCTGATCTTCGTGGCCAAGGCGCAGGGCGCGCGGACCGGGCTGCGCTACGACCCGGACATGGGCATCGACGTGCGGCTGTCCTGCAGCGCGGGGGGCCATGCCTGGCTGATGACGCTGGACGAGGAGCGCGCCACCGAGCTGGTGGCGCGCCAGGGCTTCGGCCAGCCGGCGCAGTTCGGCCCCAAGGCGCCCACCACCTTCAAGGCACTGATGAAGACGCTGGAGGAGGATCGCAAGCGCGGCTTCAGCATGATCGTGGAGTCCTACGCGCCCGGCATGACCGCCATGGCCGCGCCGGTGACACGCCGGCACCAGGGCACCATCGCCGTCATCACCATCGCCGGGCCGCTGCTGCGCCTGAGCGCGCTGCGCATGCAGGAGCTGGGTCGCCCGCTGCTGCAGGCGGCGCACGAGCTGGCGCTGGCCGGCGGGAGTTCGCCGCTGTTCACGCTGCGCCGCTCGGGGTAGCCGGGGCGCTACTCGACGCAACGTGGACCCGTTCGATTCGGGTTGAAAACCATCGTGTGAAGGCGCCCGGATTGGCGGTGCCTTCTTCCAATGCGCCGGGAAGCTTTCCTACCCGCCGGATGCTTGCCGCCATGGAATGCTTGCGAGAGACGACGGCGAAATCGCCATGCGGCTCGTCGACGGGACATGACACATCGATCGCTCCAAACCTTCTCTTCGAACCTCAATCGCCTGATGCGCGAAAAGGGCCCTGCGACCGCACTGGCGGTGGAACGCGCGGCCGACGCCAAGAACCTGAGCATCGGCCGCACCAGCATCGGCCGCTATGCCGGCGGCGCAGGCAATCCCACCCTCGCCCACCTGGAAGCCTTGGCCGAAGTCTTCGGCGTGGTGCCGTGGAAGCTGCTTCACCCGGCTCTGGGCCACGACGGCGCACGGCCCACCGTCTCCGACCAGCTCGAAGCGCTGGCCAGTGCGCTGATGCGGCTGCCGCCGCATGTGCGAAGAGAGGTGGGCGAGTGCTTTCAGCAGCTGGCGATGACGCCGGAAGCCGCGTTGCCTCGCGAGCGGCTGGAAGAACTCATGGCGCCCACGGAGGCCGCCAACTGGACCGGCACCGGCGGCCGCTGAAGCGCCCCGTCCTGCGTCATTCGCCGGAAGCCACCGCCAGCGATTCAGGCGCACAGTTGCCGAATTCGCAGCGCAGCATGAAGCGCTTGCCGTTGCCGCAGGCCACGCTGTATCGCTCGAAGCCCGGGCCCTTGCCTTCCAGCACGGTGCGCACCGATCCCTCGCACATGTTCGCCTTGGCAAAGCTCTCGGCCATGTAGGTGTCGCGGCCGTTGCGCGGCGCAGCCACGGGCTCGGCCAGGCGGGCCGCGTAGGCCACGCTCACGTTGGGGTCGAGGTTGCGGTAGCCCTTGCGGGCCATGCAGTTGACCAGGGTCTTCTGCTGCAGCGGGTCATCGGCCAGGCGCGGCCTGTTCGGGTCGACGATGCCCGAGGCGATGCCGGAGATCACCGCCATGCCGACGAAGCCGAAGGGCACCACCAGCCCGACGCCGAGCACCAGGGCGTCCGTGACATCGCTGCTTTCGCCCTTGATGGGAATCACCTGCACGCTGGAAGCCGTGTCGCGGCAGGCCGCGACGTCGGCAGCGAGCGCGTGCGGGTCCACGCCCTGCATGTCGACCAGCGGCAGGTAGGCCGCGCCCGACCCCGTGCCCGGCGTGGTGGCCGGCGGGGTGGCACAACCGCCAATCAGCGCCGTCGCACAGACGAGAAGCGCCAGCTTTCTGCCCATCGTTGCTCATGCTCCATCGGAAGCGGGGCAGCGATTTCAACACACGTCCTGTTACTTGGAAATGCAGTGGCGTTGCGCGCTTGCACTAAGCGAACTTTGGGATTACTCGGAAAAGACGAATGGCGCGCTTGCAGGCTCCGGCGTTGACCTGCGTGCGTTTTTCCGGCCCTGGATCAGCCGCGCGGCGCGACGATCACGTGGGCCTGGATCCTCGCGCTGACCGGGCCTATGCCGTAGCGCTGCTCGAGGGCTGCAGTGGCGGCCCCCGTGGCCTCGTCCAGGCGGCTGGCGTCGCGTGCCTCGATCTCGTTGCGAAGCGGCGTGCCCTGGACGTAGGCGATCGCCACGGTGCGGGCCGAGTCGGCCCGACTCTGCATCGCAAGCGTGTCGATCCGGTTGGCTCCGGCGAATCCGGCGCGAAGCAGATCGTCCGTGATGGCGGCCCTGTCGTGGTAGCCGTGCGGCAGCCGCGCGAGAAAGCGCGGTGGGTCGTCCGGGAACAAGCGCGCCATGGCCTGGGTCACGACGTCGGCGAATTCGTTGTCCTCGATCCGGTCCCAGACATTGAACAGCAGCGTCCCGCCTTCACGCAGCACCCGCCTCGCCTCGGCATAGCCCGCCACGCGGTCCGGAAAGAACATGCTGCCGAACTGGCACACCACGGCATCGAAGCTGCCGTCCTCCAAGGGCAGGCGCATGGCGTCGGCCTGGCGCCACGTCACCGGGCGGCTGGTGCCGATGCCCGCGGCATGGTCGATCATGGCCTGGTTGAGGTCGGTCGCCGTGATGGGGACGTCCGCGGGGAGCCGGTTCGCAAGATGACGTGTGACCGCACCTGTTCCCGCTGCGATCTCCAGCACCGAAGACGGCTGCACCGCAGCGACCCGCCCGGCCAGGTCGATGGCATAGGGCTCGAAGATCATGGGGACCATGTACTGCTCGTACAGCTGCGCAATGGATCCGGAAAACACGCGATCGCCACTGGGAGAGTTCATGGTGTTCGGCTCCAGGGGAGTCGGCCATGGTAGCCACCGCACGGGCGTTTGACGAGCGAGCGCCCCAGTCACCGGCTCAGGGAAGGAACGGAATCAATGCCGGCACGTGCCGGCTGTAGGCCACGTACGTCTCGCCGAACTGCTCGCGCATCCAGCGCTCTTCCATGCGCAGCTTGCGCCACAGCGCCAGCACGGCGACCAGCACCGACAGCACGCCGGCCAGCGTGCCCCGGCCCACGGCGCCGCCAACGAATGCCAGCAGCAGTCCCGTGTAGATCGGATGGCGCACGATGGCGTAGGGGCCGGTGGTGACGAGTTCGTGATCCGACTTCAGCGTGACCGTACCGCTCCAGTTGCGGCCCAGGTAGCCGCGCGCCCACACGGTGAAGAGCAGGCCCGCCAAGGTGAGCGCAGCGCCCGCGAAGAAGGCCGCGGGGCCACGCGGGAGCAGGCGCAGCTGCAACGCTGGAATCCACGGAACGCTTGGCGCCCACACCAGCGCCATGGCCAGCGCCAACGGGCCGATGTGCAGGACCCGGGAAAGGACCGGCTCCTGGCGTACCGTCGCCTTGACGTCGCGCGAGCGCGCCCACCAGTAGGCGGCCCAGCCGAACCACAAGGCCGGAAACAGATAGCGGTAGACGTAGAGCATGCGGCAGTTCTCCCTGTTGATCGGGAATGAATCTGCCCCCCGCAACGCGGACGGTCAATGCCGCAGGTCTGCCGCGCGGACTGAAATCTCCGCTGGACTCAGTCCGGCCTGGCCTCGCCCAGCCACACGCCGTCGGCGACCAGCGTCTTCTGCAATGCCTTCACGTCCACATTGGCGAAGCGGGCGTTGCCCAGCGTCGCGGCCGCGGTGCCGGCGGCCTGCCCCATCACGAAGCAGCCGCCGCTCGCGCGCGCGGCCGATTGGCCTTCGTGCGTCATCGAGGCGCAGCGGCCGGCCACCAGCAGGTTGTCCACGGCTTGCGGCACGAGCATGCGCCAGGGCAGTTCGTTGATGGCATTGTCCGCATCGCGCGGGAAACCCCAGTCGATGCGGCCGTCGGCATGCAGCTCCATCGGCCAGGCGTTGACGCCGATGCGGTCGTCGAAGCGGGCGGAAGACAGGATGTCCTCGCCCGTCAGCGCATACAGGCCGTGGATGCGCCGCGTCTCGCGGATGCCCACCTGCGGCGCGATGTCCACGATGGAGGATTGCTCGAAGCCCGGCACCTCGGCCTTGAGGAAGCGGAAGTACTCGCGGATCTGGCGCCGGCCCTCGATCTCGCCGTCGCTCAGTTCCTGCGCGTCCACACCGTTCATCGCGCCGCCCTTGGCGTTGCGGATCTGCGTGACGTTGGCGCGCCATTCGCGCGGGTCGATCTGCGGCCGCAGGATGGCGCCTTCCCGGGGGAAGTCGTACGCGCCGGGACGTTCCTGGCGCGCGCGGTCCATGAGGTCGTTGATGGCCTTGAACTCGCCCACCGCCGCCAGGGCGCGCGGCGCGTCCACCTGGCCGACGCGGAACATGGTGGTGGGAAAGAGGCCGCTGCCCTGGCCGTCGCCCACTTCGAAGGGCACGCCGGCGAAGGCGGCCACGTCGGCGTCGCCCGAGCAGTCGATGACGGCATTGGCGCGGATCGCCTGGCGGCCCGACTTGGTCTCCACCACCAGCGCGCTGATGCGCGAGCCTTCGCGGATCACCGACGCAGCCCAGGCGTGGAAGAGCAGGTGCACGCCGCTCTCGATCAGCAGCGGATCAACGGCGCACTTGTACGCCGAGATGTCGTAGGAGCGCACGCGGATGCGCCCGCCCATGCCGTCCTGCGGCTTGTTGAGGCCGCCGGCCGCTTCGAGCCGCTCGAGCAGTTCGTCGACCACGCCATGAACCACCTGGCGCATCTCGCCCTTCACGCGGCCGTACAGGCCGGCGAAGTTGGTCACGCCGCCGGCCGTGCCCATGCCGCCCAGGAAGCCGTAGCGCTCCACCAGCAGCGTGCGCGCACCGTGGCGCGCGGCGCTCAGCGCGGCCGCGATGCCCGCCGGCCCGCCGCCGATGACCACCACGTCGAATTCACCGAACACCGGCAAGGGGCGGGCTGGCTCGATCAGTTGCTCACTCATGTTCTGGAACGCTTTCATCCGTGAAACGAAAAAAGAAAAGCCGCCGGCCCGCGAAGACCGGCGGCGCGAGGGCAGGCTTACTGCAGCTTGATGCCCTTGGTGGAGATGATCCTGGACATGATGGCCGACTCCTCCTTCACGCGCGTGCGCATGCCCTCGGGCGAGGTGCCCACCGCCTGCCAGCCCTGGTCGAAGAGGCGCTGGCGCACGGCAGGGTCCTTCATGATGATGGCCAGCTCCTTGGCGATGCGGTCCTGCGCGGCCTTCGAGAGATTGGCCGGGCCCAGCAGCGCGGTCCACACCTCCAGGTTGAAGTCCTTCACGCCCACGTCGCCCAGCGAGGGGATCTCGGGCACCAGCGTGCTGCGGCCGCTGGTCAGGCCCACGGCCTTGAGCTTGCCGGCCTTGATCTGCGGCATGGCCACGCCCGGCGGGATCAGCGCCATCTGCACCTGGCCGCCGATCATGGCGGTGACCACCTGCGGATTGCCCTGGTAGGGGATGTGCTGCGAGGCCATGCCGCTCACGCGGCCCTGCAGCTGCTCCATGCCCAGGTGGCCCACCGAGCCCACGCCCACCGAGCCATAGTTCCACTTGTCGCCAGCCTTCTTCGCCGCGTCGAGGAAGGCGGCGCCCGAGGGCTCGTTGGCCGGCGTCACCAGGATCAGCGGCGCGGTGGTCAGGAGCGACAGGTAGGTGAAGTCCTTGGCCGGGTCGTAGGGCAGGTTGGGGTAGAGCATCTTCGACGAGGTCAGGTTGCCGTTGATGACCACGCCCAGCGTGTGATCGTCGGTGGCCTTGGCCACCGTGTCGGCCGCGATGTTGCCCGAGGCACCCGGCTTGTTGTCGATGACCACCGGCTGCCCCAGCGCCCTGGACAGCGGCTCGGCGATGGTGCGGGCCGCGATGTCGGGCGTGGAGCCGCCCGGGAAGCCCACCAGGATGCGCAAAGGCTTGGTCGGCCAGGCCGCCTGCTGCGCGAAGGCACCGGTCGCGGGCACCAGGGTGCCGGCGGCCAGGCCGAGGGCGGAAAGAAGAAGGGCTCTCTTGGTCTTGTTGGTTCGCATGTGGTGGTAGTTGGTAATGGAATCAGTCAAGGCTGATGTTGCCCCGCTGCACCAGCTCGCCATAGATCCTGGACTTGGCTTCGGCGTTGCGAGTGATCTCATCGGGCGACCAGGCCAGCGGTTCGAACGCGAAGGTATCGAAGCGGGCGCGGATCTCCGGGTCGGCGATCACCTTGGCGACATCGGCGTTGATTTTCGCCTTGATCGCGGCCGGCACGCCCTTGGGGGTCAATAGCGACACGAAGGAATTCACTTCCAGCGCCGCAGGACCGCCGGCCTCCGCCATGGTGGGCACGTCGGGCATCTGCGGCACGCGCTTGGCCGCGGCCACCGCCAGGTACTTCAGCTTGCCCGCCTTGTAGATGCCCTGGCTGGAAGGAATGCTGGCAAAGGCCCAGTCCACCTCGCCCGTGCCCACGTGGGCGTAGAGTTGCGAGACCTCGCGGTAGGGGATGTGGTTCATCTGCAGGCCGGACAGCGCGTCCAGCTGTTGCCCGCCCAGGTGGCCCGGGCTCCCCACGCCCCAGGAGCCGTAGCTCACCTGCCCCGGCCTGGCCTTGGCGGCGGCGATCAGGTCGCTCATGTTGTTCCACTTCGACTGGCTGCTCACCGCCACGAAGAAGGGCGTGCGAAAGAGCGAGGCGACCGGGTCGAAGTGGTCCAGGGTCTTGAAGTTCTTCGACTTGTACAGGTGCGGCAGCGCGGCCACGTGCTCGCTGTCCAGCTGCAGCAGGACGTAGCCGTCGGGCGCCGCTCTCCTGGCCTGGTCGATGGCGATGAAGCCGCCGCCACCCGGCTTGTTGTCGATGGTGACCGTCTGGCCCCACAGCTTGCCCAGCTTGTCGCTGACCAGGCGCAGCACGGCGTCCGGCCCGCTGCCCGCTGCGAAGGGCGTGACGATGGTCACCGGCCGGGTCGGGTAGGCGGCGGGGCTTTGCGCCCAGGCGGTGCCCAGGGACAGCGCGGCAGCAAGGCCGGCGGCGAGATGGCATGCGTTCATGGTCTTTGTCTCCGTCTTTCTCTTCGGTTTGGATGGGTGTTCAGGCCGGGGCGCGCGCGTCGTCCAGGCAATGTTCGGGGCGCCAGGCGTAGAGCCATTCCACCGCATCGTAGAAGCGCTGCTGCGAGCGGCCCGGCCACAGGCTGTTGCGCACCAGGCGCTCCACGCCCTTGGCGTGGTAGATGCGCCCCATCTCGCGCACCGACAGCACCACGCGGGCCGTGCGCGCCACGCGGGCCGACTCGTACAGGCGGAAGGCACGCGGCAGGTCGTGGCTGCCGTCCTCGCGGCGGCATCGCCCGATCGCCTCGCCCAGCGTCACCGCGTCTTCCAGCGCCATGCAGGCACCCTGCGCCAGGTACTGCATCATCGGATGGGCCGCATCGCCCAGCAGCGTGGCGGGGCCGCGGCCCCACTGCTCGACCGGGTCGCGGTCGGCGGTGCTCCAGCGGCGCCAAGAAGTGGGCAGGCTCAGCAGCTGGCGCGGGCACTCGTGGATGCCCTCGAAGTACGAGAGCACCTCTTCCTGGCTGCCCTCGCTCACGCCCCACTCTTCCTTGTCGCGGCTGTGGAAGGTGACGACCAGGTTGTACTGCTCGCCACCGCGCAGCGGGTAGTGCACCAGGTGGCAGTTGGGGCCGGCCCAGACCACCGGCGCGTTCCAGCGCAGGTCGGCAGGCATCTGCTCGGCCGGCACGACGGCGCGATACACCACGTGGCCCGAGACGCGCGGCGCATCGCCCAGCAACTCCGCGCGCACCACCGACTTCACGCCGTCGCAGCCCACCACGGCCTGCGCACGGAACTGGCGGCCGTCGCGGGTCACGGCCAGCACGCCGTCCTCGCCGATCTCCAGGTGCTCGACGGCGGCGGAGGTGTGGAAGCGGATCAGCGGATGCTGCTTCACCGCATCGAAGATGGCGCCGTGCAGGTCGGCGCGATGGCTCACCGCATAGGGGTTGGCGAAGCGCTGGCGGAATTCCTCGCCCACCTCGACCGAGGCGACCTCGCTGCAGTCCACCGCGTCCATCATCACCAAGCGCTCGGTGAACACCGCCTTGCTGCGCACCGCCTCGCCCACGCCCAGTGCGTCCAGCGCTGCGAAGGCATTGGGGCCCAGCTGCAGGCCGGCGCCGATCTCGCCGATGTGGGCGCTCTGCTCCAGCAGCTCGACCTGGATGCCCAGGCGCGCCAGCGCCAGGGCCGAGGCCAGGCCGCCGATGCCGCCGCCCACCAGCAGGACGGAAGTCGATGAGGAAGGCGTGTTCATGGCCTTGCTCCCTTGCTTCAGGCGATGCGCACGGACAGCGCGTCGAGGCCGTCCACGCGCACCTCGATCTGCTGGCCGCGCTGCACCGCGCCCACGCCTTCGGGCGTGCCGGTGAAGATCAGGTCGCCGGGCTGCAGCTCGAACAGGGTCGACAGGTTGGCGATGACTTCGTCGACCGACCAGATCAGGTGCGTGATGTCGCTCTTCTGCTTCGTCTGCCCGTCCACGGCCAGCGTGATGGCGCCGTGGTTCAGCTCGCCGATGTCGGCGCGGCGGCGCACCGGGCCGATGGGCGCGGAATGGTCGAAGGCCTTGCCGATCTCCCACGGCCGGCCCTGCTCGCGCATCTTGATCTGCAGGTCGCGGCGGGTCATGTCCAGGCCCACGGCATAGCCGTAGATGTGATTGGCCGCGGCCTCGGCGGCGATGTCCTTGCCGCCCTTGCCGATGGCCACCACCAGCTCGGCCTCGAAGTGGTAGTTGCTGGTCAGGCCCGGGTAGGGAATGGTGGCCGTCTCGCCCGCAGCCACCGGCACGACGGATGCATCGTCATTGGGCTTGCAGAAGAAGAACGGCGGCTCGCGGTCGGGGTCGAAGCCCATCTCGCGGGCATGCGCCGCATAGTTGCGGCCCACGCAGTACACGCGGCGCACCGGGAACTGGTCGGCACTGCCGACCACGGGAAGGCCCACCACTTTCGGCGGGTCGACGACATAGGCCATGGAAGTCTCCTGCCGCGCTTGTTCAGCCGCGGCTCATCGGGGTCAAAAGGAATTCAGAGAAAGGCTTCGCGCAGCACGCCCATGGCCTGCTGCACGGGCCGGTCGGAGAAGCTGAACAGCACCGCGTCCTCGCTCGCATCCAGGCGCAGCGGCGCCCACGAGGGCACGACGAAGGTGTCGCGCGGACCGAACTCGAAGGCCTCGCCGCCGATGTGCGCGGTGCCGCGGCCTTCGACCACGCTGTAGACGCTGCCGTCCGTGCCGCGATGCACCTTGCCCGCGAAGCCCTTGGGCAGCAGCTGCAGGAAGGTGGCGATGGTGGGCATGGGTGCGCCGCCGGTCAGCGGGTTGGTGTAGCGCAGCTTGTGGCCGGTCCACGCATCGGGCGCCTCCTGCCGCTGCAGCGCCGCCAGCGCCTCGCGGCTGCGGGCATAGGGGTAGCTGAAGATGGGCGAGGTGGGCGTGCCGTGGTCATGCCGCACCGGCACCATGTTGTGGCCGAAGCGGGCGAAGCTGTTGCCCTCGGGGCGGGCCACGGTCTGCACCCGCTTCTCGTCGTTCTCGGCGAAGCCGGCATCGAAGAAGCGCAGCATGGGGATGTCCAGGCCGTCCAGCCACACCACCGGTTCGCTCACGCCCTCGATGCCCTCGTTGCCGTGGTCGTGCCAGGCCCAGGAGGGCGTGATGATGAAGTCGCCGGGGGACATGGTGGTGCGCTCGCCTTCCACCGTGGTGTAGGCGCCGCGGCCGTCCACGATGAAGCGCAGCGCCGACTGCACGTGGCGGTGCGAAGGCGCCACCTCGCCCGGCATGATCAGCTGCAGGCCCGCGTAGAGCGACTGCGTGATGCTGGCGCGGCCGGGCAGCGCCGGGTTCTCCAGCACCAGCACGCGGCGCACCGCCTCTTCCGCTGTGATGAGATCGGCCGACTGCATCAGCAGCGGCTTGACGACCTCGTCGTAGCGCCACAAAGCGGGTACGCAAGGCGTCTGCGGCTCGCGCGGCACAAGGGCGTGCAGCGACTCCCACAGCGGTGCAAGGTTCAGCGGGCGGATGCGCTCGTAGTAGGCGGCGCGCTCGTCGCTGCTGTGG
The DNA here is from genome assembly GCF_900114785.1 of Variovorax sp. OV329. Taxonomy (GTDB): domain Bacteria; phylum Pseudomonadota; class Gammaproteobacteria; order Burkholderiales; family Burkholderiaceae_C; genus Variovorax. Next base: position 415,126 of record NZ_FOUG01000004.1, on the reverse strand, counting down.
GCCGGACTCTTCTTCTGCAGGCTGGCAGTGCTGCTCATGGCGTGTCTCCTTGGCGGGGTTGGGCGGATTGTTCGCCTCCCCCACTATTTCCTCAAGACGAGTTGTCCAATAAGCCAAATCTCGTTTTCGGATAATGGCATTCCCAAGCAGAAGGAGTGCGCCATGGCCGGACTGGACCTGGACTGGATCCATGTATTCGACGAGGTCTACCAGGGCGGCAGCGTCTCCAAGGCAGCCGAGCGCCTGGGCCTGGCGCAGTCGGCGGCCAGCACGGCGTTGAACAAGCTGCGCCTGCATTTCGACGACCGCCTGTTCACCCGCACCGCCCAGGGCATGCTGCCCACGCCGCGGGCGCAGGAGCTCTACCCCGCCCTGCGCGAGGTGCTGGCCCAGCTGGAGATCGCCCGCGGCAGCCGCGTGGCCTTCGACCCGGCGACGGCGCAGCGCAGCTTCCGCATCTGCCTGACCGACATCAGCGAGGTGGTGCTGCTGCCCGCCCTGCTGGGCCACCTGCGGCAGGCCGCGCCGGGCGTGCGCATCGAGACCGAGATCGTCTCCACCGCCAGCGCGCGACGGCTGGAGGATGGCGAGGTGGACCTGGCGGTGGGCTTCATGCCGCAGCTGGACGCCGGCTTCTATCAGCAGACCTTGTTCAAGCAGAACTTCGTCTGCCTGGTGGCCAGGGACCATCCGCGCATTACCGGCGGACGCATGACGGTCAAGCGCTTCTCGGCCGAGGCGCATGCGGTGGTCAGCTCGTCGGGCACGGGGCATGCCATCGTGGACAAGACCATCGCCCGCCAGGGCATCGAGCGGCGGGTGGTGGCGCACCTTTCGAGCTTCCTGGGCGTGGCGCGGATCGTGGCGCGCACCGAGCTCCTGGTGATCGTGCCGCGCGTGCTGGGCGAGGTGCTGGCGACGCAGGAGGCGGTGAAGATGGTGGAGCCGCCCTTCGCCCTGCCCAGCTACGCCGTCAAGCAGCACTGGCACGAGCGCTTCCATGCCGACGCCGGCAACGCGTGGCTGCGCCGGACGATGGCGCAGCTGTTTGGCGGTGGCTGACAAATCTGATAGTTCCCAGGCGCCGGGGCGCTCTCATAATCCCTGGAAAAACCACAGCCCGCCTTTCGGAGGAGTTCTTCGCCATGTCCAGCATCATCCTGCGCTTCCTGGCCGAGCCCAGCACCGTCAACTTCGGCGGCAAGGTGCACGGCGGCACCGTCATGAAATGGATCGACGAGGCCGGCTACGCCTGCGCCACCAGCTGGTCCAAGCGCTACTGCGTCACCGTGTTCATCGGCAGCATCCGCTTCCACCGGCCGATCCACATCGGCGAGTTGGTCGAAGTGGAGGCCCGGCTGGTCTTCACCGGCAGCACCAGCATGAACATCTCGGTGGAGGTGCGCAGCGGCGACATGAAGTCCGGCGCCGAGCTGCAGAAGACCACCGAATGCCTGATCGTCTTCGTCGCGGTCGACGCCGAGGGCAAGCCGGTGCCGGTAGACACCTTCACGCCGGAGACGCCGCACGCCATGGCGCTGGCCGAGCGGGTGCGGGCCCACCTCGCGGCCAGCCGATCGAACTCTCCCTAGTACGCTTCAATCGCGCAGCTGCTCGTCCATCAGCGCGCGCAGGATGCGCAGCGAGGGCGCCTCGGTGCGCCGCGCCAGCGTGACCAGCGCGAAGCGCGCCACGCGCTTGAGGGCCGGGCGCATGTCGAGTTCGACCAGCTCTGGCGCGGCGGCGCGGATGGCCAACAGCACGGCATCGCTTCGGCGGGCCACGTCCACCAGGCTTTGCAGCTCCTCGCATTGCAGGGTGACGCAGGCATCCGGGTGCGCCTGCGGCCCATAGGCTTCGACGAGGGCGCCGGCGACCTGGTCGCTCAGCGGCGTGGAGGCGATGGGATAGCGCTGCACGTCGGCAAAGCGCACGCCGCTGCGCTTGCGCGCGAGCGGATGCCCGGGCCGGCACATGAACACGCCGCGCATCTCGCGCACCGTGTCCATCTTCAGGTCGGGAGCGGGCTTGAGCGAGAGCGCGTCCACCACCAGCGCGTCCAGCGTGCGCGCCCGAAGGGCCTGCAGCAGCAGATCGGTCTGGCCGCGCGCCACCACCACCTTCACCCGGGCATGGCGCTCGGCCATGCGCATCAGCAGTGGGGTCATCAGCATGGCGCCCGGCCCCGAGCCCATGCCCACGCGCAGCTCGCCGCCCTCGGCCTGGCCCATGAGGCGTGCGCTGTCGTGAAGTTCGTCGGCATCCAGCGCCAGCTGCCGGGCACGCTCCAGCACCTGCCTGCCGAAGGGCGTCAGCTCGTTGCGCCGGCCGATGCGGTCGAACAGCGGCACGCCCAGTTCGTCCTCCAGCGCGCGGATGCTGCGGCTGAGCGCGGGCTGCGTCAGGTGCATGGCCTGCGCCGAGGCGCTGAAGGAGCCGGTGGTGGCCAGCGAGATCAAGTGGCGGATCTGCACCAGGGTCATGGCGTCGGTTCGGATGAGTTCGACTCATGCTAATGCATAGAACAATGCATTGGACGGCCTGTTGGGCCGCTCCTACGATGAAACGGCGCCCACTTCCTATTCACCCATGCGGCGCGCTCACAACCCACGGAAAGCGACCGACCCATGACGAAGTCCTTGTTCCTGCGCAGGCGCGCCCTTCTCGCCTGCGGCCTGCTGGCCGCGGCCGGCGTGGCGTCCGCCCAGCAGATCTCCGGCGCCAAGCCGGTCAGCCTGATGGTTCCCTACCCGGCCGGCGGTCCCTCCGATGCCATCGGGCGCATCTTCGCCACGCCGCTGGGCCGGGAGCTGGGCCAGCCGCTGATCGTGGAGAACCTGGGCGGCGCCAGCGGCGCCATCGCGGCCCAGAAGGTGCTGGCCGCGCCGGCCGACGGTCACTACCTGTTCCAGGGCTCGCCCAACGAGGTGATCCTCTCGCCGCTGGCCAACGCGGCGGTGAAGCTCAAGGCCGAGGACTTCCGGCTGGTGGCGCCGGTGGCCGAGGCGGTGATGGTCTTCGTCACGCGCAAGGACCTGCCGGCCAACAGCGTGGACGAACTCGTCGCCCTGGCACGCAAGAATCCGGCCGCGCCGCTGAACTATGGCAGCGTGGGCATCGGCTCGCTCTACCACCTGCTGCTGGAGAAGGTGCAGTTGCAGACGGGCATCAAGCTCAACCACGCGCCCTACAAGGGCAACGCCCCGCTGCTGCAGGACATCGCCGGCGGCCAGGTCGACTTCGCGGTGCTGGTCTACAGCACCGCCATGGGCACCATGGCCGAGCAGGGGCGCCTGAAGGTGATCGGCCAGCTGGGCGCGAAGCGCTCGGAGCTGCTGAAGAACGTGCCTGCGATGAGCGAGACCAGGGAGCTCAAGGACTTCGACTACAAGACCTGGAGCGGCCTGATGGTGCCCCGCAAGACGCCCGAGGAAGCGGTGCAGCGCCTGCACAAGGCCATCGGCGCCACGCTGGCGGACCCTGGGGTACGCTCGCAACTGGCTGCGCAGACGCAGCTGGCATCGGCCCCCATGTCGCTGGAAGAGGCGCAGAAGTTCTTCGAGAACGAGACCGCCCGCTACCGTGACATCGCGAGATCCATCAACCTGCAACCCCAATAGGCATCGATCGAATGATGAGCACCCTGCTTGAAGACCTGCAGCAGCAGTCCGCGGAATTCATCGGCATCCGCCGCGACATCCATCGCCACCCCGAGCTGGCCTTCGGCGAGCACCGCACCGCGGCGCTGGTGGCCCAGAAGCTCGAGGCCTGGGGCTACCAGGTGGAGACCGGCCTGGGCGGCACCGGCGTGGTGGGCCGCCTGGTGCGCGGCGACGGCAAGCGGCACCTGGGCATCCGCGCCGACATGGACGCCCTGCCCATCGACGAGGCCACCGGCCTGCCCTATGCCAGCTGCCACCATGGCGTGATGCACGCCTGCGGCCACGACGGCCACACCGCCATGCTGCTGGCCGCCGCGCACCACCTGGCCACGCGCGGGCGCTTCACCGGCACGCTCAACCTGATCTTCCAGCCGGCCGAGGAAGGCGGGGGCGGCGCCGTGCGCATGATCGACGACGGCCTGTTCGACAAGTACCCCTGCGAAGCGGTCTTCGCCATGCACAACATGCCCGGCATCCCGCAGGGCCGCTTCTCGCTGCGCGAGGGCGCGGCCATGGCCTCGTCGGACTACGCCACCGTCACCATCCGCGGGGTCGGCGGCCACGGCGCCATGCCGCACCGCACCGCCGACCCGGTGGTGGCCGCTGCCAGCACCGTGATGGCATTGCAGAGCGTGGTCTCGCGCAACATCGATCCGCTGCAGATGGCGGTGGTCACGGTAGGCGCCATCCACGCGGGCAAGGCCAACAACGTGATTCCGGCCAGCGCCACGCTGGAGATCAGCCTGCGCGCGCTCGACCGCGATGTGCGCGCCCTGCTGGAGCAGCGGATCAAGGCCATCATCGCCGCGCAGGCCGAGAGCTTCGGCTGCGAGGCGGAGATCGACTGGCGCAAGGGCTACGCGGTGCTGGTCAACACGCCGCAGGAAACCGCCTTCGCGCGCGAGGTGGCGCTGGAACTGGTGGGCGCCGAGCGCGTCACGCTGCAGGGCCCGCCGCTCACCGGCAGCGAGGACTTCGCCTTCATGCTGGAGAAGGTGCCGGGCAGCTACCTGCTGATCGGCAACGGCGACGGCGACAGTGCCGGCGCTTGCATGGTGCACAACCCCGGCTACGACTTCAATGACGACAACGTCGCGCTCGGGGCAGCCTACTGGGTGCTGCTGGCCGAGCGCTTCCTCAAGCAGGCCTGATCAAGGCAGGAAGTTCAGCGTCTCCGGCAGCGGCGGCACGACCGGCATCTCGAACAGCGGGCCGGCTGCATCCGGGTCGATCACCGTCGCGCCATCGGTCGCGAAGAACAGCGCAATCTGCGTCTGCGCCGCCACCGCCAGCGGCGCAGCCGCCGCGACACCGATGTTGGTCAGGAAGGTGTGCGGGTTCTTCGGAATCCCTGCGTTGGCCGCGAAGGCCAGGTCGTTGCGATAGAACAGCGCCCGGTCCTGCAGCTGCCCCGCCCGCAGGATCGCGGTGGTGGTCGGGTTGGGCACCGTCTGGTCACCCTTGGCGAACTGCAGGATCACCGGCTTGGCCACGTTTCCCGGCAGCGGCTGCTTGCGGATGTAGGGCGCGTAGCTCACCGGGTTGCCGGTCTGCTGCACCCACTCGTTGTTCTCCAGCACCAGCTGGATCGCGGCCGCGCCCGGCACGTTGTTGACCAGCGGCGGCACATTGCGCAGCGGGATGTTCTCGTTGAAATTCACCGGGATCGGCAGCGCCTGCGTCGGCGGCAGGTTCAGCAGCTGCGGCTGGCGCGTGGCCAGCGCCAGGCCGGTCAGCGGCCGGAAGGCGCCCAGGCGCGCCACCTCGGTGATGGAGCCACCCGGCACGTTGGGCACGCCGGCACGCACCGCGCCTTCCACGCCCAGGAAGATGGTGCCGTAGATGCCGCCGAAGGACTGGCCCGCGTAGTAGATGCGGTTGCGGTCGATGTCCACCGAACCGTCGCCCTCCACGTCGATGCCCGCCTGGATCTGGCGCACCAGCTGCATCAGGTCCACCACCGTCTGGCGCAGGCCGTCGCGGCTGGAGACGATGGTCTGCGCGCCCACCGCGCCCACGCCCTCGGTGGAATCGATGGTGCCGTTGCCGTCCTGGTCGAAGCCGCGGCCACCCGAAGGCAGCACCACCGGCGCGCCCCCGGTCGGCAGCACGTTGAGCGTGCCCTGCGCGCCGCCGCCGTGGCCCACCACGCTGATCGCCATGGTGGCGATGCCGCGCGAGGCGAAGACCGAGGCCACCGTCCACGGCGCGCCGTACATGCTGTCGGTGAAGCCGTGGCCGAAGAGCGCCACTGGCCAGCCGCCCGCCGGGCGCGCGCCGCTGGGCAGGAAGATCTCGACCAGCAGGTCGTTGCTGCCTTGCGGCGAAGGCTGCCCGAGCAGGGTGCCGGTGGCGGGGATGACCCGCTCCGCGTTCATGTAGTCGGGCGAACGGAAGGTGGCGAAGGCCACGCGGCCGACGGCCCCCGGCACCACCTGCAGCGCCGGCGTCGGCACGAAGGACGACGTGAAGGCCGGCGCCGTGCCGGTCTGGCGGTTCCATTGGATGCCGGTGAGGCCGGCCACCGGGAACACCGCGCGCACGCTGCCCGAGTTGCCGATCATGAAGTTCAGCGGCGCGGGGTTGGAGCGGCGGATCTGGTCGCGGATCTTGCGCAGGTCCGCGCTGATGCTCTGCGTGGTGAACAGGCTCAGGCCCACCACGGCGTTGCGCTCGGGGCGGACCCAGCGGTCGGCCTCCTGCAGCTGCCGGCGGTAGTCCATGGTGTCGCGGTCACGGTCGTGATCGCGATCGCGGTCGCGGTCGTTGTCCTTGCCCAGGTTGCCGTAGCGGCCACCCTCGATGCGCTTGCCCTGTGCGTCGCGGATGCCGTTGGTGATCACCAGCACGTAGCGGGTGTGCTCCTGCAGCAGCTCGTCCGATTCCGCCACCAGCGTCTTGCTCGCCACGTCCCACGACACCTGGTTGATGCCCACCTCCTGCCCGAAGCCGCGGCCCGAGAGCGTGTCGCCCAGGTTCAGCAGGTACAGCGTGTCGCTGTTGACGGTGGCCGGGTCGATGTCGCCGGTGAAGGGGACGGTGATGCGCGGCTGGGTGTTGAAGCCGTCCAGCGTGTTGATGACGTCGATGTCCTGGCAGTCGGACACGCGCACCGCGCAGTCCGGCTTGGGCAGCTTCACGCGCCGGAAGGTGTTCTGCGTCCAGTCCGGCACCGTGAAGCGGTCGCTGGGGAAGGGGCTGGTGGACGGGCTGTCGAAGTCCATCTTCACGCTGACGCCTGCGGCCAGCGACAGGGCGGGAACCGCGACCAGCGCGGCCAGCGGCAGCAGGCGGCGCGCGCGCCGCACGAACGCTCGAACTTGCATCGATGTCTCCTGACCAAAGTCTTGGGGTTGTTCTGACCGCAGCAGGAGCACTGACCAACAAGCCGGCTGCGAAAGGCTCGCCGCCAGTTTTATATAGTGTGAAGGAAGTCGCAGCCAGCTAGGGTTAGCCCCGCTGACGGCGACTATCGGGCGGCTTATTCGCGAACCGTGCCGCGCGCTTCGCCGAAGCCGATGCGCACCGCGCCGTCGCGCTCGCACCAGCCGCGCAGGATGAGCGTGTCGCCGTCTTCCAGGAAGGTGCGCTTCTCGCCGTTGGGCAATTCGATGGACTGCTTGCCGCCCAGCGTGAGTTCGATCAGCGAGCCGCAGGCATCCGGCGTGGGGCCCGACAGCGTGCCCGAGCCCAGCAGGTCGCCCGGCTGCAGGTTGCAACCGTTCACCGTGTGGTGCGCCACCAGCTGCGCGGCGGTCCAGTAGGCCGCCTCGGCGACGCTGCCCTTGGTCAGCCGATGCGGGGCCGTGCCTGCTTCGCGCATCTTCGCGGTCTGCAGCAGCACCTCGACCGTGATGTCCAGCTGGCCGCGCTCGCGGTTGCCGGGCGAGTCGAGGTAGGGCAGCGGCTGCGGATCACCTTCGGCGCGCGTGAAAGCGGAACGGAAGGGAGCGAGCGCTTCCATGGTCACGATCCAGGGCGACACGGTGGAGGCGAAATTCTTCGACAGGAAGGGGCCCAGCGGCTGGTATTCCCAGGCCTGGATGTCGCGCGCCGACCAGTCGTTGATCAGGCCCACGCCGAACAGGTGCGACTCGGCCTCGGCCATGGGCACCGGCTCGCCCAGCGCGTTGCCGGCGCCGACGTAGAAGGCCAGCTCCAGCTCGTAGTCCAGGCGCTTGCAGGGGCCGTAGCTGGGCTCGGCTGCGTCAGGCGCCTTGGTCTGGCCCTTGGGGCGCTTGAAGTCCTGGCCGCTCACCACGATGGAGCTGGCGCGGCCGTGGTAGCCGATGGGCACCCATTTGTAGTTGGGCATCAGCGGCTGGTCGGGGCGGAAGAGCTTGCCGATGGTGGTGGCGTGGTGGATGCCGGTGTAGAAGTCGGTGTAGTCGCCGACCTTGCAGGGCACGGTGAACTCGCACTGGGCCTGCGCCAGCAGCGCCTCGGACCAGGCAGCCTTGTCGCCGCTGCCTTCACGCAGGCCTTCGGAGATGCGACGGCGCAGGGCCTGGCGCTCCTCGGGCTTCGCCGCCATCAGGGCGTTCATGTCGTCGGTGTCGATCACGCCGGCCACGCGCAGGTCCAGCACCTGGTCGCCGATGGCCACGCCGATGCGCCAGCCGCCGTTGCTGCCGGCCGGACGGAAACGCCCGAAGGGCAGGTTCTGGATGGGGAATTCCGCGCCGGTCTCGTTGGCGGAGGCAACCCAGCTCTTGAGCTCGGGGTCGTGGGTGGCGTCGATGTCGTACATGTGGATCTCTTCGTGTTGGGCAGGCTCTGGCTCAGGCGGGCTTGAACTGGTCCTTGAGGCCAGCCCAGCAGTCGGCGTAGTCGTCGTCGAGCACCGGGCTGTTCAGCGCGGCCTCGGTGGGAATGAAGCGATAGCGGCTCTCGAACATGAAGGCCAGCGTGTTGTCCAGCTTCTGCGGCTTGAGGTCCATGTGGCTGGCCTTGTCGAAGGCTTCCTCGTCGGGGCCGTGCGGCACCATGGCGTTGTGCAGGCTGGCGCCGCCGGGCTTGAAGCCGCCCGGCTTGGCGTCGTACTCGCCATACACCAGGCCCATGAACTCGCTCATCACGTTGCGGTGGTACCAGGGCGGACGGAAGGTGTTCTCCATCACCAGCCAGCGCGGCGGGAAGATGACGAAGTCGCAGTTGGCCGTGCCGGGCGTGTCGCTGGGCGAGGTGAGCACGGTGAAGATGGACGGATCGGGATGGTCGAAGCTGATCGAGCCGATGGTCATGAAGTTGACCGTGTCGTACTTCACCGGCGAGAGGTTGCCGTGCCAGGCCACCACGTTGAAAGGCGAGTGGCTGGTGGGCGCGGTCCAGAAGCGGCCGCCGAACTTCTTCACCAGTTCGTAGGCGACCTCGCCCTCGTGCTCGTAGGCGGCCACGGGCGCCTGGAAGTCGCGTGCGTTGGCCAGGCCGTTGGAGCCGATGGGGCCCAGCTCCGGCAGGCGGAACTGCGCGCCGTAGTTCTCGCACAGGTAGCCGCGCGAGGGGCCGTCGGGCAGCGCCACCTTGAACACGACGCCGCGCGGCACCAGGGCGATCTCGCCCGGCTTCACCTCCAGCACGCCCATCTCGCTGGTGATGACCAGGCGGCCCTGCTGCGGCACGAAGAGGATCTCGCCGTCGGCATTGACGAAGGCGCGCTTCTCCATCGAGCGGCCGGCCAGGTACATGTGGACCGCGATGCCCAGCTGCGCGTCGGCATCACCGTTGGCGGCCAGCGTGTGCACGCCGTCGACGAAGTCGATGTCGGCGACATTGGCCGGCAGCGGCGCCGGGTGCCAGCGCATCGGCTCGGGCGGCACGGCCACCTCGCGGTCGCCGCCGGTGCGCCAGCTCGCTTGCGCATAAGGCTTGTAGCGGCCGGCCACCACCGAGGGCTGGCGGCGGTACACCCAGCTGCGGCGGTTCTCGTGCCGCGGCGCGGTGAAGGCAGTGCCGGAGATCAGCTCGGGGTACAGGTCGAAGGGCGCGCGCTGCGGGCTGTTGCGGCCCTGCGGCAGCGCACCGGCCACCGCCTCGGTGGCGTACTCGTTGCCGAAGCCGCTCTGGTAGCGGCGCTCCGTGGTGTGGGAAGAACTCATGGCGGTGCTCTCGTCGTCGAATGGATGATGGATTCAGGCCTCGCGCGCGGCGGCCAGCGCCTCGCGCAGGACCGGCAGCGCGCCGATGTGGTTGGCCAGAAGGAGCACCAGGCGCGCGTTGAGCGCATGGCTCTGCTCGGTGCTCAGGCCCTGGTGGGCCTCGATCAATGCCTCGTAGAAGTCGTCGGGCGACTCCAGGTGCGCGTCGGTGATCAGGTGCTGGGTGCTGCTCATCTCGATGTCCTTCAAGCGGCTGCGCGCTCGGGCGCGGGCACGCGGCCCAGCGCGCGCTCCAGTGCGGCGCCGATCGCCTGTGCATCGGCATGGCGCCAGCGCGCGCACACGTGCTGGTCGGGGCGCAGCAGGTAGGCGGTGCCGGGCTGCGCGTCGAAGCGCTGAGCGGCGACCGTGTGGGCCTCGTCGAGCGGAATCCGCACCACGTTCACCTGGGCACCCAGCGCGTCCACGCGCGTCTTGCCATCGCCCTCGCCGAAGACCAGCAGGTTGAACTGGTGCGGCGCGAGCGAGCGCAGCAGCCAGCCCGTGCTGCCATCGGCGCGCAGCACCGGCGCATCGGCGGCCGAGGCGCCGGGGACCATGGCGCCGGCGAAGGCATCCGCATCCGGCGCGCTCAGCGGCGAGCCACGCAGCACGGTGGCGGTCGAGAGCCGTCCGCTGTTGACCAGCGTGCGCGCGAACACATGCTTGTTCGACAGCGCCAGCACCGCGTCGCGGTACAGCCGGCTCACCTCGCTCTTGGGCGTGATGAAGTCGGTGGCACGGGTCGAGTGGCGGATGTTCTCGTCGGCCGCGTATTCGCGCTCGCTGCCGTAGCTGTCCAGCAGCGTGGGCGGGGCCTCGCCGCGCAGCACGGCGGCGAGCTTCCACGCCAGGTTCTCCGCGTCCTGCACGCCCGAGTTGGCGCCGCGCGCACCGAAGGGCGACACGCCGTGCGCGCTGTCGCCGGCGAAGAGCACGCGGCCGTGGCGGAAGCGCTCCATGCGCTGGCAGGCGAAGGTGTAGACGCTCGCCCAGCCGATCTCGAACTGCGCCTGCGGGTGGCCGATGCTGTCGAGCAGGGCCCGCACCCGCGGCCGGATGCGCTCATGCTGGCGCTCGGCCACCGGGTCGGCGTCCCAGCCGAGCTGGAAGTCCACGCGCCACATGCCGTCGGCCTGCCTGTGCAGCAGCACGCTCTGGCCAGGATGGAAGGGCGGCGCGAACCAGAAGCGGCGCTCGGTCGGCAGTTCCACGTCCATCGAGATGTCGGCGATCAGGAAGCGGTCGCGGAACACGCGGCCCTTGGCCTCCTGTCCCAGCAGCGCCCGCAGCTGCGAGCGCGAGCCGTCACAGGCCGCCACGTAGTCGGCGTCCAGCTCGTAGCGGCCCTCGGGCGTCTCGATGGTCAGGCGCACGCCGTCGTCCTGCTGCACCAGGCCGGTCACCTTGTTGTGCCAGCGCAGCTCGATGTTTGGAAGCTGTGCCGCCTGCTGCACCAGGTAGCCTTCGACGTAGTACTGCTGCAGGTTGATGAAGGCCGGGCGCTCGTGGCCTGCCTCGGGCAGCAGGTCGAAGCGGTACACCTCCTCGGTGCCGAAGTAGACCCGGCCCACCTTCCACGACACGCCCTTGTCCACCATGCGGTCGGCGCAGCCCAGCCGGTCGAAGACCTCCAGCGTGCGCTTGGCGAAGCAGATGGCCCGCGAGCCGGTGGACAGCGCACTGCCGCCTTCCAGCACCAGCACCGGCACCTTCTTCTGCGCCAGGTCGATGGCCAGGGCCAGGCCCACCGGGCCGGCGCCCACCACGACCACCGGGCGGCGCCCCGGCACGGCGGCGTCCTGGTCGGCGTGGCGAACGTAGTCGAACGCGACTTGCTGATAGTCGAGTGGGCCGGCCGCGTCGGCGGCGGCAGCGGCGGCGAAGTCCTTCAGGTTCATGGCGATGCGGCCTTCCCGCCTCGACTCAGTTTTCCAGCGCCTTCCACATCTCCACGTCGCGCTCGGCCGTCCAGATGCGCGGGTCGACGTGCTTCGTCGACTCGTCGTAGCAGCGCGTCACGTCGAAGGGCAGGCAGTGGTCGAAGATGACCCAGTGGCCGTACTTGGGCTTGAGCGCCGCGTAGGTGTCCTTGTAGACCGCGTTCAGGTCCTTGCCCGCGGCCACGCCGGCCTTCACCGAGGCGTGCATGTCGGCGATGAAGTCGCGCGTTTCGCTCAGGCCCTTGCTCACTTCCTCCGGCGTGGTCAACGCCGCGCCACGGCCGGGCACCAGCACTTTTGGCTTGAGCGCGGCGAGGTTGTCCAGCGTCTGCGGCCAGTCCTTGAAGTAGGCGTCGCCCGCGTAGGGCGTGGCACCGAACTCCACCAGGTCGCCCGACAGCAGGGCCTTCTCGCCGGGCAGCCACACGATGGTGTCGCCCTTGGTATGGCCGCGGCCCAGCTGCAGCAGCTGCACTTCCAGCTTGCCCAGCCACAGCGTCATCTTGCCGGTGAAGGTCATGGTGGGCCAGGTCATCCCCGGGGGCACCGTCTCCACGTTGGAGAACAGACGCGGGAAGCGGCCGATCTCGCTGGCCTTGTCCTGCTCGCCGCGCTCCACGATCAGGTCGTAGGTGTCCTGGCTGGCGATGATCTGCTGGGGCTGGTAGGCGCTGGCGCCCAGCACGCGCACCGCGTGGTAGTGCGTCAGGACGACGTACTTGATGGGCTTGTCGGTGACCTCGCGGATGCGGCGGATCACGTCCGCGGCCATGGCCGGCGTGGCCTGCGTGTCGGCCACCAGCACGGCGTCGTCGCCGATGATGATGCCGGTGTTCGGGTCGCCCTCGGCGGTGTACGCCCAGGCGTGCTCCGAGATCTGGCTGAACGTGACCTTCTTCTCTTCGAGGTCGGCCTGGCTGGCGAATGCCTTGGTGGGCTGCTGGCTCATCGTGTGTCTCCTGTTCGTCTAAGGTAAACGAATTCGCATTGAACGAATTTTGCCGGAGTGTAGGACCGCAATCAGATAATGTCTAATGCTTTTTGTATCAACGAATTTCTCCTGAGGGGCGAATACCGTGGCCACTGACTCCAACCAGCGCGGCATCCAGAGCATCGAGGTGGGCGGCCAGCTCTTGAAGGCGCTGGTGCACCACGGCCGCCCCATGGCGCTCAAGGACCTGGCCCGCGAGGCCGACATGGCGCCCGCCAAGGCGCACCCGTACATGGTCAGTTTCGGTCGGCTGGGGCTCATCGAGCAAGACCGCAGCAATGGCCACTATCAGCTTGGGCCCTTGGCGCTGCAGCTGGGGCTGATCAGCCTGCAGCAGGCCAACCCGGTGCACGTGGCCACGCCGCTGATCGCCGAGCTGTCGCAGCAGATCGGGCAGACGGTGGCGATCGCGGTGTGGGGGGCGCGCGGCTCGACCATCGTTCGGGTGGCGGAGTCGCCCTCGCCGGTGCATGTGAACATGCGGCACGGCACGGTGTTCTCGCTCACCAGCACCGCGTCGGGCCGGATCTTCGGTGCCTACCTGGCCAGCGAGGTGGTGAAGAAGATGCTGGAGGAAGAGCGCCGTCGAGGCGGTGCCGGCGACGAGCCCGGCATGCCGCCGGCCCCGGCGGTTCCGCCCTGGAACGAGTTCGAGGCCAGCCTGGACGAGGTGCGCAAGCACGGCCTCAGCCGCTCCGAGGGCGAGGTCATCCCGGGCATCAATGCGATGTCGGCGCCGGTGTTCGACCACACCGGGGCGATCGTGCTGGCGCTCACGGTGATCGGTCCGGCGGGCGTGCTGGACACGGCCTGGGATGGCCCGCTGGCGCGTGCCCTGTCGGGCTGCGCCAGCGAGGTCTCGCAGCGGCTCGGGGCGCTGGCCGTCAGGCCGGCTTCATGAACCCCACGTCCTTCGGATAGTCGTAGGTCACGCTGGCGCCCGCGGTTTCGTTCGCCGTCAGCGAACCGCCGAAGTTCTTCAGGTTGGGCAGGATCTCGGCCAGCTGCGCGTCGTTCAGGCCGAACCACTTGCCCATGGTGGCGCCGTACTGGTCCACCGAGGTGGTGGGAATAAGGCGGCCCTGGCCCACGTGGCCCTCGTAGCCCGCGAGCTTGCTGTCGTTGATGATGCTCACCGGCGGCGCGTAGCCGTAGATGGCGTTGCCCTTGACCGCGCCGCCCACCATGAAGTGGTGGTTGCCCCAGCCGTGGTCGGTGCCGTCGCCGTTCGACGCCAGCGTGCGGCCGAAGTCGGAGGCAGTGAAGGTCGTGACCTTGTCGCCCAGGCCGGCGGTGGCCATGGCGCCCTGGAAGGCCGACATCGCATCGCTGAGCTGCTTGAGCAGCGGCCCCTGGCTGCCGATAAGGTTGTCGTGCAGGTCGAAGCCGCCCATGGAGACGAAGAACACCTGCCGCCTGGCACCCAGCGCGCCCTGTCCGCGGATCAGGCGCGCCACCATCGCCAGCTGGCGGCCCAGGCCCGTGTCGGGAAAGGAGCCGGCTGCGCCGGTGTTGTTGATGGGATAGGTGACACCGCTGATGGCACTGGTGATCTGGCCTTCGGCGTCCACCGCGCGCTTTGTCACCTTGTTGTATTCGTTCTCCAGGTTGTGGCTGCGCGCCTGCTGCGCGAGCTGCGCCATGGCGGATTTCACCGTGTTGGAGCCGAACACGCTGCCGGTGCCGCTCACGCTGTTGATCTTCACCGCACCGCCGGTGCTCACCTGGTATTGCAGCGCGTTGTCGCCCGACAGGAAGACGGCGTTGCCCGACACCGAGATGCAGGTGAACAGCGAGTTGCCGTTGCCGCCCATCACCAGGTCGCCGATGTTGCCGCCCCAGCCGATGGTGGAGCCCTCGGGCGAGGACGACTGCCAGGTCGACTGCTGGTCGTTGTGCGAGAAGAGCTTGGGCGGCGCCGGGTACAGCTTCTTGTTGCTGTTGTTGTAGAGCGCGCGCGACAGCGGAACCACCAGCGGGCCCACGTTGAGCTGCACGGCCGCCGTGCCGGCATCGAACAGGCCCTTGAGCGCGGTCATCTGCGGGTGCAGCGCGAATTGCCGCCCATTGGGAAGGGCCACGGTCGGATTGAGCGCCGTGGCGGCCAGCGCCGTGTCCTTGGCGATGGCGATGCCGCCCGAGGCCTGCGGCACGCGGATGGTGCTGTACTGGTTGTAGCTCAGGTCGTCGTAGGGAATGACGGTGTTGGAATAGTCGCAGCCGCCATACAGGAAGACGCAGACCAGCGCCTTGTAGTCGGTGGCCGTCTGCGCGGCGGCATCGCTCATGGCCGACAGGCTCAGCGCGAAGGGCGTGGCGGTGCCGGCCATGGCCAGCGCGCCGGAACGTCGCAGGAAGGCGCGGCGGGTGTGGCCCTTGGGATCGATGTAGTGCATGTGGGCCGCCTTATTTCTGGACGAGGTATTCGGGGCAGCCCATCACCATCAGGACCGCTGCGTAGATGCGGTTCATCTTGTTGGCGTCGGTGCTGGCTGCGGTCAGGGCCGGCGTGGCCAGCGCGCCCTTCATGAGGTCGGTGCTGGCCTTGGAGAGCTGGCCGCCGCACATCAGCAGATTGAGCCGATCCACCAGCGCCGAGGCGTCGAGCACGATGGCCTTCTCGCTGTTGTAGCTGGCGATCACGTCCTTGTTGAAGCCGCTGCCGATCGAGATGCGGTTCTGCAGGAAGTTGAGGTAGCCACCGACCGTGGTCTCGTTCACCAGCTGGAACTCCGGCGCCACCATGCCGTTGCCGGCGATCGCGGTGGAAGGCGGCACGTAGCCCGGCCTGAAGAAGTTGAACACAGAGGGCGAGCGCAGCGGGCTCTGGCCCAGGCCGTTCGCGTTGTCGCTCGTGTTGCCGATGCCCCAGGTGCCCAGCGCGGAACCGATGCCGAAGGTGCGGCCCCATTGCACCAGCCGCAGCATCGGCTCGCGCAGCCGTCCGAAGTTGGCGTCCGACAGGCCTGCCGGGCCGCGTGCCTCGTTGTCCAGCACCACGGCGGCGAACACGCTGCGCATGTCGCCGCGCACGCCGGCACCGTTGTTCTCGAACACCGCGGTCACGCGGCCCACGTAGTCGGGGCTGGGGTTGCTGGTGACCAGGCGCTGGATCAGCTGCTTGCCGATGAAGGGGCCGACATTGGGATGGCCGTGCAGCGTGTCCAGCGCGATCTTCAGCGCCGCCTTGCCGTCGGTGCCGCCCGGCACCGAGGCGCCCAGGAAGTTGGCCGCCATCGTCGAGTGGCGCGCCGCGAACAGCGCCATCGGCCGCGTGGTCCACAGGGTGCTGACGCCTGCGTTCTCCTCGCCGGCCGCCACGTTCAGGTCGTAGCCGGTGAAGACGCGCGCCAGGTTGGTCACGTCGTCCTGCGTGTAGGAGTCCAACCGGGTGCCGTCACCGGCGGTCTTCGGCTGGCCCTTGCTGTCAAGTTGCACCAGGCCGATGGTCATGAGCTGCATGACCTCGCGCGCATAGTTCTCGTCCGGCTGCCGGCCCTGGCTGTTCTCCTTCTGGTTGCCCTTGGTGTTGAGGTAGTGGCCCATCGCCGGGTTGAGGCTGATGTCCTCCAGCAGGGTGCGGAAGTTGCCGGTGACGCCGGCTACCAGCGTGTCCCAGTACTGCGCCATCATGTGATGGGGAAAGCTGGAGCCGATGTCGTTGCCCGAGACCACGAAGATCTCCGACAGCGCCAGCGCCATGCGCTTGCGCATGCCGTCGCTCGAGCCCATGAGCTGCGCCCAGATCATGTTGTCGAAGCTCAGGTTGGTCACGGCCTGGTACTTGCCGTTGAACCAGTCCCAGCCGCTTTGCGTGGGCGCGGCATCGAACTGCCCGGCAAGCCAGGGCAGGTAGCCCTGCGAGCGCACGGCCGCGATGTCGCTGTCGGTGGCGTAGCCCTGCGCCTGGATCAGGAAGCGCGCCGCCTCGGCATCGCTCTTGGCGCTGGTGTAGGCATAGCTGCTGCCAGTGGGCGAATTCGCCAGCGGCGCCAGCGAGCCGGACGTGCTGCCGCCGGGCGCTGCGCCGCCGCCGTTGTCGCTGCCTCCGCCACCACCTCCGCAGGCGGCCAGCAGGGCAGCGGCAGCGAGGGCCGCAGCGGCTGCGGGCCCGGTCGCGCCGGTGGCGTCCGGTGTGGCCGCAGACGCAGCAGTTGCCGCAGTGGCTGCCGTGCGGGCGGGCACGGCTTGCTCGGCCAAGCCCGCCGGGCCGGCCATGATTTCTTCTTCGACCATGTTTCCTCGCTCCTCGGCGCAGGCGCGCCTGGGGCATGGAAGGCAAGCCCCATGCCGCACCGCCGCGCGGCAGGCCGGCAGCTCAAATGACGGAAGAAGGTATGCGCTGGGCCCGAAAAGTGTGACTTTTTATGGCTTTTGCGGGCACAAGTGGGCCAGCGGACTGACAGGAATTGTCGAAGCGCCTTGCGGAGCTTCAGGCCCAATCCGATCC
Organism: Variovorax sp. OV329; assembly: GCF_900114785.1. GTDB lineage: Bacteria > Pseudomonadota > Gammaproteobacteria > Burkholderiales > Burkholderiaceae_C > Variovorax. The sequence goes on along the minus strand of NZ_FOUG01000004.1, from coordinate 397,943 downwards.
ATTGGCCGCGTCGGCGGGCCAGCGGATCAGCCCTTGGCCTGCTCCAGCGCGTCGCGCGTCTGGGTGGCCACGCGGCGCGCCGCGGCCTCGAAGTCGTCGCCCGAAGAGGCGTAGCAGATGGCCCGCGAGGAGTTGACGATGATCGGCGCGTCCTCGCGCCAGCCGGCCTTGACGGTGGCCACCGCATCGCCGCCTTGGGCGCCCACGCCGGGGATCAGCAGCGGCACGGTGGGCGCCAGGGCGCGCACCCGCTCGATCTCGGCCGGGTAGGTGGCGCCCACCACCAGGCCCAGCTGGCCGTTGAGGTTCCACGGCCCCTGGGCCAGGCGCGCCACGTGCTCGTACAGCAGCGGCTCACCGTCGACACTGGCCAGGCGCTGCGCTTGCAGGTCGTCGCCGCCGGGGTTGCTGGTTCGGCACAGCAGGAAGGCGCCCTTGCCGTGGTACTGCAGGTAGGGCGACACCGAATCGAAGCCCATGAAGGGCGACAGCGTCACCGAATCGGCGCCGTAGCGCTCGAAGGCCTCCACCGCGTACTGCTCGGCGGTGGAGCCGATGTCGCCGCGCTTGGCGTCCAGGATGGTGGGCACGTGGGGCGCGTTGCGGCGCATGTGCTCCATCAGCTTTTCCAGCTGGTCCTCGGCACGGTGGGCGGCGAAGTAGGCGATCTGCGGCTTGAAGGCGATGGCCAGGTCGGCCGTGGCGTCGACGATGCGGGCGCAGAAGTCGTAGATGCGGCTTGCGTCACCCTGCATGGCGCCGGGGAAGCGCTTGGGTTCGGGGTCGAGGCCCACGCACAGCAGCGAGCGGTTTGTCCGGGCCGCCCTTTGCAGCTGGTCGAGGAAAGTCATGGGGCTGGATTTTAGTTGGGCCGCCCCGCCGCCCAGGGGCGTTACCGGCCGGCGGCCAGTGCAGCGGCCTGGCAGAGGTCGGCCCAGGCCTTGGCCTTCTCGGCGCCGTTGCGCAGCAGGTAGGTGAGCGGATAGCTGGCCAGGGCGGGCGCACCGGCCATCGGGCCGTCCTCCGGCAGCGACTGGGCCTGCCCGCGCAGCTTGCCGATGGGGCCGGCGCGGCGCAGCAGCGCCTGGGCGGCCAGCGGGCCGAGCGTCAGGACGATGCGTGGCGCCAACGGCGCGCATCCATTGCCAAGCACCTCATCGAGCGGGCGCGGCATCCCCTCGCCGGACTGCACGCTGCCGCCGCGGTGCACGCGCACCAGGTGGACCGGCACTTCGCCGCCGTCCACGCGCAGGGCGCGCAGCATGTTCGCCAGCAGCCGGCCTTCGTCGCCGGCCAGCGCATCGCCGTAGCCGCCCAGCATGTCGGGCGGCAGGTCGGCCACGATCAGCCAGCCGCCGGTGGCGGCTTCCCCGCCGAAGAGGCGCCGCGGGAGATCGGCCAGCAAGCCGTCGGTGGCGGCCGCGGTGCTTCGTGGAGGTGCGGAACGGGCGGGCGCCGCGCTCGGCGCGGCCTCGCGCATCGACGCCCTGACCGCAGCCCCGGACGGCGGCGCCGCCTTGGGTTCGGGCCACCACAGGCGCACGCCCATCAGCTCCAGCATCTCGCGCCGGCGGGCGTCCAGCTGCAGCACCTCGCGCGCCTGGGCGCTGTCGTCGATGTCGTCGTCGGCCACGGCGTCGTTCATTTCAATGCGTGGACGCCGCCCCAGGCGGTGTCGCTCTCGTCCAGGCGCAGGCTCATGACGATGGCGTCCTCGCGCCGGTTGTCGAATGCCGGGTAGTAGCCCTTGCGCACGCCCACGCGGCGGAAGCCCTTGCGGGCGTAGACGTCCATGGCGCGCTGGTTGCTCGCACGCACTTCCAGCCACAGCCACTGCGCGCCCTGGCCGCGCGACCAGCCGCACAGCGCCTCCAGCATCAGCGGCGCCCAGCCCTGGCGCTGGTACTCCGGCGCCACGGTGATGTTGAGCAGGTGCACCTCGTCCACGCCCTTCATGGCCACGAAGTAGCCCAGCAGCGTATGGCCCGCCACCAGCATCTGGCAGTGGTAGCCCACGGCCAGCGAATCGATGAAGTTGCCGCGCGTCCAGGGATGCGTGTAGGCGCGCTGCTCCACGGCCACGACCGCATCCACCCACTCGGGCGTGAGGGGCTCCAGCCGCGCTTCGAAGGAATGCAGTACCGCGCTCATGAGAAAAGGAAGGGTGTCAGTTGGCTTGCTTGGCCGCGGCCCGTTCGGCCGTGGTCTGCGCCACTTTATCGCGAACGTAGAGCGGCCACGCGTCCGCCGGCGACACCGTGCGACCCGCCGCCAGCATGGTGGGGGCGAGGCGCAGCATGGCGGCCGCGGTCGGCAGCGCCGGGTGGCGTGCGGCCCCGGCTGGCAGCCGCTCGCCATAGGCATCGAAGGCGTTGCCGGCCAGCACGTAGCCGGGCGTCAGCACCAGTTCTTCAGGCGCCGTCAGCTGCGGCTCGACCTCGGGGGCGGGGCTGGCGGCGAAGTCGTAGGCGGCGCTGTAGACCTGCTCCATGCGCGCGTCCAGCACCGCCAGCACCTGCTGCGCGCCGAAGCGCTCGCGCGCTTCCTCGGCCACGGCCAGCAGCGTGTCCACCGGCAGCAGCGGCACGCCGGCGCCGAAGCCCAGGCCCTGCGCCACCGAGCAGGCGGTGCGCAGCCCGGTGAAGGAGCCCGGCCCGCGGCCGAAGGCGATGGCGTCGAGTTCGCGCAGCGTGAGGCCGGCCTCGGCCAGCAGCGACTGGATCAGCGGGATGAGCGTGGATGAAGCCTGCGCCCCGCCCTCGCCGCTGCGCTCGAGCAGCGCGTCGCCGTGGCGCACGGCCACCGAGAGCGTCTCGGTGCTGGTGTCGAAGGCAAGCAGGCGGGCCATCATGCGCCCGAGGCCCCGCGCGCCGCCACCGGCGCCTGCGGCCGGGCCGCCGCCGTGCGCTGCACGCCGAAGAGGATGCCGGCCGTCACCAGCAGCAGGCCGGCGATCAGGTTCCAGTACAGCGGCTCGTTCAGGAACAGCACCGCGCCCAATGCCGACAGGCCCGGCACCAGCGCCGTGATCATGGTGGTGCGCACCGGCCCGAAGTGCTGGACCATGCGGGTGAAGCTGATGCCCGAGATCACGACCGAGCCCAGGCCCTGGAACAGCATCTGGAAGGCGAACTCGCCCCAGGGCGCGGTGCCGATGTTGGAGTGCACCCAGCCGGCCAGGCACAGCAGCCCGTACACCGGCACGAAGCTCATGAAGGCGAACACGGTGAGCGCGATGGTGGCGCGCACCGCGTCGAGCCCGTGCTTGCGGGCCACCACGCTGTAGCAGCCCCAGCAGAAGGCGGCGCTCATGAAGAGCAGGTCGCCCTTCCACACCTCGCTGCCGCCGCTCCAGGCATGCAGCAGGCTGCGCCCGCCCACCAGCAGGTCGCCGGCCACGATCAGCGCCAGGCCGGCCGCGCGCAGCGGCGTGATGCGATCGCGAAGCACCCAGGCGGCCAGCAGCGCGGTCCACAGCGGCAGGCTACCGGGCATCAGCACCGAGGCATGGGCCGCCGGCGCGTAGAAGAAGCCGGCGTAGGCCAGCGTGGCGTAGGCGACGCCCGCGAAGACGCCGATCAGCGCCGTGATGCGAAGCGGCAGCGGCGACAGGCCGAAGAGAGAGCCGAAATCGCGCTTGCCGCCACGCCGTGCCTTGGCCACCAGCCAGGCGCCCCACGGCACCAGCACCACGCTCGCGCCCAGGATGCGGGCCAGCGTGATGTCGAAGGGCGTGAGCGAGCGCCCTGCGGAGGCCCGGGCGATGATGATGAAGGCCGTCCACACTGTCACCGTGACGACGGCTGCCGTCATGCCCATCGCCCGGGGAGAGAAACGAGGTGGCGGATGGGCGGGCACGGCAGGCGGGGACATGGGCCGGATTATCCAGGGCCGGATAATTCGGGGCATGCCCACGGCCTTTCAGACCGCTGCGCGCCGCATGGCCGCGCTTCTCGCCCCCCTTCTTCTCTCCGTCTCGCTGGCCGCCGTCGCGGCGCCCGGCGACGGCACGCTGCCCCGCGAAGTCGAGGCCGCCCTGGTGCGCGCCAAGGTGCCGCGCGAGGCCGTGACCCTGCTGGTGGCCGACGCCGAGGGCCAGCGCCCGCCGCGGCTGGCCTGGCGCAGCCAGGAGCCGGTGAACCCGGCCTCGGTGATGAAACTGGTCACCACCTACGCCGGACTGGACATCCTGGGCCCGGCCTTCACCTGGAGCACGCCGGTCTACACCGACGGCGCCGTGCGCGGCAACGTGCTGGAGGGCAACCTCTACATCCAGGGCCAGGGCGACCCCAAGCTGGTGATCGAGCGCCTGTGGCTGCTGCTGCGCAAGGTGCAGGCGCTGGGCATCCAGCGCATCGCCGGCGACATCGTGCTGGACCGCAGTGCCTTCGACACCGGCGCGCACGACCCGGGCGCATTCGACGGCCGGCCGCTGCGGGCCTACAACGCGGGTGCCGATGCGCTGCTGGTCAACTTCAAGTCGGTGCAGCTGAGCTTCACGCCCGACACGGCAAACCAGGTCGCGCGCATCGACGTGATGCCGCCGCTGGCCGGCGTGGCCATCCCGACGTCGGTGCCGCTGGGCGGCGAGGGCAAGGCCTGCGGCGACTGGCGCACGCCGATGCGCGGCGACTTCCAGGCCACGCAATTCAGCTTCGGCGGCGCCTATCCGGCCGGCTGCGGCGAAGGCACGTGGATCGTGGCCTACCCCGACCCCGACAGCTTCGCCGCCCGCGCCATTGCCGGGCTGTGGGCGCAGATGGGCGGGCAGCTGCAGGGCACGGTGCGCGAGGGCCGTGTGCCTGCGGGCCTGGCGCCGGCCTTCGAGTTGCCCTCGCCGCCGCTGGCCGAGGTGATCCGCGACATCAACAAGTACAGCAACAACGTGATGGCGGATCAGCTCTTCCTCACGCTGGGCCTCGTGCAGAAGCGCCGCGGCAGCTTCCCCAACGCCCGCGCCACCATGCGCCAGTGGTGGAACGAGCGCATCGGCACCGGCGAGGGCCAGCCGGTCTTCGACAACGGCTCGGGCCTGTCGATGGAGGCGCGCGTCACCGCCGCGGGGCTGGGCCGCATGCTGCAGGTGGCCTGGCGTTCGCCGGTGATGCCGGAGCTGATGTCGTCGCTGCCCATCGCCGGCGTGGACGGCACGCTGCGCCGGCGCCAGCTGCGCTCGGGCGCGGCGGCGCACCTCAAGTCGGGGACCATGCCCGAGTACGGCGTGGCCGGCCTCGCGGGCTACGTGGACGGCGCCAGCGGCCGGCGCTACGTGCTGGTGGCCATCGCCAACCATGCCAATGCCGCGGCGGCACGCGCCGCCTTCGACGCGCTGGTGGACTGGACGGCGCAGGACTGAGGCGGCGCCGCGCGGCTCAGGAGGCAGCGGCCCGCTGCAGGCGGTCGCGCACGCCTTCCCAGTCGTGGTCGTCCGGCGGCGTCTCCACCCAGATCAGCTTCACGCCCTGGGCATCGAAGTCGCGCAGCGTGGCGAAGAGCAGCTGCGCGGTGGCGGCCGCGTCGTCGGGCATGCGGCGCAGCAGCACCTTCGAGGAGCGGCTCTTCAGCTCGGTGCGCGACCACACGGCGATGTGCGCCGCGTCCGCGCCCAGCAGCTCCAGCGCGGTCCGGATCGCCTTGGCGTCCATCAGCCGCACCTTGGCGCTGGGCGCGTAGTGCGCCTCCAGCGTGCCCGAGGCGCGCGGGTCGGGGGCGGACAGGTCGTGCCGGTCGCGCAGCTTCTCGCCGCAGGCGGCCTCGATCTGCGCGCGGGTGATCACGCCGGGGCGCAGCAGCACCGGCACGCCGCGGCTGCAGTCGACGATGGTCGATTCGATGCCCACCTCGCAGGCCCCGCCGTCGATGATGAGCAGCGCGTCGTCGAATTCGCCCTGCACATGCTGCGCAGTCGTGGGGCTCACGCGGCCGAAGCGGTTGGCGCTGGGGCCGGCCAGGCCGGCGACGCCGTGCTCGGCGCAGGCCGTCAGCAGCGCCTGCGCCACGGGGTGCGAGGGGCAGCGCAGGCCGATGGTGTCCTGACCGCCGGCGGCGGCGCTCGCCACGCCGGGCTGGCGCGGCGCGATCAGCGTGAGCGGGCCGGGCCAGAAGGCATGCACCAGCTTCATCGCGAACTCGGGCAGCGGCAGGGCGAAGCGCGACAGCGCCTCGTCGCCCTTGGTGCCGGCGCAGACGTGGACGATCAGCGGGTGGTCCGCCGGCCGGCCCTTGGCGGCGAAGATGCCCGCCACGGCGTCGTCGTTGGCCGCGTCCGCGCCCAGGCCGTAGACCGTCTCGGTCGGGAAGGCCACCAGCTGGCCGGCGCGCAGCCGGGTGGCGGCCTCCTCGATCGCCTCGCGCGAATGTCCGTCCAGGATCATGCGGCGAAGGGCGAGGGCAGGCCCAGCACGGCGGCCGCCTTGGCGGCGGTGTCGCGCACCGCCGCCACGCTGGGGCCGGTGATGTTGAGGTGGCCCATCTTGCGACCGGCACGCGCCTCCAGCTTGCCGTACAGGTGCAGCTGCGCCCCCGGCAGTGCCAGCACCGCGGGCCAGTCGGGCTCGACCGGCTTGGCGCCGCGGGTGAGCCACAGCTCGCCCAGCAGGTTGAGCATGATGGCCGGGCTGTGCTGGCGCGGCGTGACCAGCGGCAGGCCGGCCAGGGTGCGCACCTGCAGGTCGAACTGCGAGAAATCGCAGGCGTCGATGGTGCAGTGGCCGCTGTTGTGCGGGCGCGGCGCCATCTCGTTGACCACCAGCGAGCCGTCCTGCAGCACGAAGAACTCCACGCACAGCACGCCCACGTACTTCAGGCCATGCGCAATGGCCAGCGCCGAGGCCACGGCCTGCTGCGCGGCCGGCGCCGGCAGCGCCTCGTCGTGCGCCTCGGTCACGGCCAGGATGCCGTCGCGGTGCAGGTTGCGCTGCGGCTGGAAGTGGACGGCGCTGCCGTCCTGGCCGCGCGCCACGATCACCGAGCATTCGAAAGCCAGGTCCAGTTTCTTCTCGAGCACGCAGGGCACCTGGCCGGCGGCCGCCCAGGCGGCGCCCAGTTCGCCGCGGGTGGTCACGCGCTGCTGGCCCTTGCCGTCGTAGCCCAGGCTGGCGGTCTTGAGGATGCCGGGCAGCAGGTAGTCGCCCACCGCCGCGAGCTGCTCCGCCGTCTCGATGACGGCGTAAGGGGCGCAGGCCACGCCGCAGCTCACGAAATGCGCCTTCTCTCGGATGCGGTCCTGGGCGATGGACACGGCGTCGGCCCCCGGGGCCACCGGCCGGTCGCCGGCCAGCGAGGCCAGGGCGCGGGCGGGCACGTTCTCGAATTCGGTGGTGATGGCGTCGGCCAGGCGCGACAGCCGGGCCAGCCCGTCTCCGTCGAGGTAGTCCGCATGCACGTGGTGGTGGCTCACGCGGCCGGCCGGGCTGTCGGCGTCCGGGTCCAGCACGGCGGTGAAGTAGCCGGCCTGCTGGGCGGCGTGGACGAACATGCGGCCCAGCTGGCCGCCGCCCATCACGCCCAGCGTGGCGCCGGGCAGCAGGGCCTTGCGGACGGTGGCAGCGCTCACAGCGCGCCTCCGCCCTGGGGCGTGAAGGGCGATACCGGCGGCTGCGCCTCGCCCTCGGCGGGCGGCGGCAGCACCATGGAGCGGGCGGCCTCGGTCTGGCGGGCGCGGAACTCGTCGAGCTGGCGGCGCAGGCCGGGGTTGTTGACCGCCAGCATGGCCACCGCGAACAGGGCCGCGTTGGCCGCGCCGGCGTTGCCGATGGCGAAGGTGGCGACCGGCACGCCCTTGGGCATCTGCACGATGCTGTAGAGCGAATCCACGCCCTGCAGGTGGCGGCTGGCCACCGGAACGCCCAGCACCGGCACCGGCGTCTTGGACGCCAGCATGCCCGGCAGGTGGGCCGCGCCCCCTGCGCCGGCGATGATCGCGGCCAGGCCGCGCGGGGCGGCGTTTTCGGCGTAGGCGAAGAGATCGTCGGGCATGCGGTGGGCCGACACCACCCGTGCTTCGTGGGCGATACCGAATTGCTGGAGAATCTCGACCGCGTGGCGCATCGTCTCCCAATCGGAGTTCGAGCCCATCACGACGCCGACCTGAATCAGTTGGTTCATGCTCGAATTTTACGTTTCGCTCTTCAGCTTCATCAGATGATCGACATCACCCTCGACAACTTCCAGGCCGATCTCATCGACGCCTCCATGAACCAGCCGGTCCTGCTGGACATCTGGGCGGAGTGGTGCGGCCCCTGCAAGCAGCTCGGCCCGGTGCTCGAGAAGCTCGAGGTGGAGTACGCCGGCCGCTTCACCCTGGCCAAGCTGGACGCCGACAAGGTGCCGCAGATCTCGCAGCAGCTCTCGCAGATGTTCGGCGTGCGCAGCATCCCCTTCTGCGTGATGTTCTCCGGCGGCCAGCCGGTGGACGGCTTCGTCGGCGCCATTCCGGCCGACCAGATCCGCCAGTTCCTGGACAAGCACGTGCCCGGCGCCGAAGAGGCCGAAGCAGCGCAGAGCGAGGAGGAAGCCAGTGCCGCCCTGGCCGAGGGCGACACCGAAGGCGCGCTGGAAAAGCTCCAGCACGCCGTGGCCACCGACCCGGCCAACGACGACGCCCGCTTCGACTACATCAAGCTCCTGCTCCAGCAGGGCCGCAGCGACGACGCCAAGGTGGCTTTCGCGCCGGTGATCGCCAAGGCCCCCGGCGTGCGCCGCCTGGACGCGCTGCAGCGCTGGATGAACGCCATCGACTTCGCGCAGCCGCCGGCCGGCAAGGCCCCGCAGCTGGCGGACTTCGACGCGAAGATCGCCGCCGCCAAGCGCGACTTCGAGGCCCGCTTCGGCCGCGCCCAGGTGCTGATGGCGCAGCAGCATTGGACCGAGGCCATGGACGAGCTGCTGGAAATCCTGATGCGCGACAAGGCCTGGAACGAGGACCTGGCGCGCAAGACCTACATCGCGATCCTGGAGATCATCGAGCCGCCCAGGCCCAAGGTGGCCGACGGCCAGATCCCGCCGGACGATCCGACGGTGGCCACCTACCGCCGCCGCCTGTCGAGCGTCGTCCTGAGCTGAGGCCCCGCGCGCCGCTGCACGGAGTGCGGCTACCATCGGCCCAACTTTGGACCGAGGACCCGCCATGCGATTTCTTGCGCGACTTGCCGCCGGCCGGCTGGCCCTGCCCCTTGTGTTGCTGGCAGTCGCGGCCACCGGATGCGCCAGCGTGAGCCTGGACCAGCCGATCGAGGCGCGCACCTGGAAGCTGGCGAGCATCGACTCGCAGCCGGTGATCCCCAGCGATGACCCGCGGCAGGCGGTGCAGGTGATGTTCGACGGCGGCAGCCAGCGTGTGAGCGGCTCGGGCGGCTGCAACCGCATCTCGGGCAGCTTCCAGCGCAGCGGCACCCAGCTGAAGATCGGGCCACTGGCCTCCACCCGCATGGCCTGCCTGGACCCCTCGCGTGGCCAGTTGGAGACCCGTTTCCTCGCCGCGCTCCAGGCCACTGCCAGCTACAGCCTGGCAGGCAATGAACTGATCCTGCTCGATGCCCGAGGCCAGACCCTGGCCAAGCTGGACGGCAGCAACAAGTAGCGCAGCCGGCGCACGCCTTCAGGCGGGCTGCAGCGCCGCCATTTCCTTCTCTTGCACCATCCAGCGCAGGGCCGTGAGGCTGGGCGCGAAGAAGTAGCCGCCGCCACGCACGGTGGTGAAGCGCGGCAGCGGGCCGATGCGCTCGCCCACCGGGCAGCCCTGCACGCTGAAGCTGCGCTGCGGGTCGGTGCCCAGCAGCGGGTCCTGCTCGTCGGACAGGTCGCCGAAGCGCGAGCCGGCGAGCCAGCTCTTCTGCACGAACTCGAACTGCCGCTCGAAATCGGTGTTGAGCGCCACGAACATCAGGCCGCGGCCGCAGGGCGTGTCGCCTTCGCGGCCCGCCGGGTGTCCTTCGCAGGCATCGGCGCCCGAAGCCTGCGTGCAGCCTTCGGAGTACACGCGCCCGCGCCGCAGCAGCCGATGCAGCTTGGCCCCGGCGATGCCGTCTTCCACCCGCAGGCCCAGCGCGTCGCGCGGGTTGGCGCGCCGCGCATGGGCGCCGCGCGGGCACTCCAGGCCGTTGGCGTCCAGCGTGAGGTAGCGGAAGGCGTCGATCTCCGAAGGCGGCACCGTGCTGCCCAGCACCGAGTAGCCGGCCTCGTGCGGGCAGCTCGCGTCCGGCTTGCGCCGGCCCACCATCAGGTTGCCGATCATGGGCACCGAATGATCGGCGGTGAAGCGGTTGAACACCGCCACGTGCTGCTCGATCTGGCGCACCGCCAGGTAGGTGCCGTTGCGGGCGAAGCCCGACTCGGCCGAGGCGCTGCGCGGCCAGCCTTCCACGTTGGGGCAGTAGGCACGCTCGCCGTATTCGTTGACCTGGCCGAGCACGAACTCGCCGGGCTGGATCAGCCGGTCGTCGAAGAGCCCGGCGGACTCGTCCCGGGCCTTCTTCTCCGCCCGCGAAAGCCCCATGCCCTCGATCACCGGCTGGCCGATGCCGTCGCGAAAGCCGAAGGGCTCGAACACGGCCGGATCCGCGCTGGGTGCGGCAATGTAGCTGGGACAGCTGGCCACGCTCAGGGCACGCAGGCCAGCCGGCAGGCGCGCCGGGTCGAGCAACGCCAGCGGCTGAGGCACATCCGTCTCGCTCCAGTAGTGGGCCACGAAGATGTGGGCCTGGAAGGCAGCGTCCGAGGCCACGTCGCCCCACTGCCAGGCCGGCTCCTGCGCGTCGCCCAGCAGGCGTCGCCGCAGCGCGCTGGCGCCGCCGGCCGCGAAGGCGGTGGGGAAGGGAAAGCGCTTGTCCTCCTTCAGGCCCAGCACGCCCAGGCCGGCGTGGCTGAAGGCCAGCGTGACCATCTCGCGCACGTCGCGCGAAGGCTTGGGACCGGGGCCTTCCTTGGGCTTCCTGCGCGGCGCCGCGCGGGCGCGCACGCGCGCCAGGCTGTGCACGACGGCGCTGTTCATCAGCTCGCGCAGCCACTGGCGAGCCGCGCGCGCTTCCTGCACCTGCACCAGCAGGTAGCGCGCCCGGCGCAGCTGCGGCAGCCCGGTGCCCACGATGGCCGGGATGTCGTCGAAGCCCTGCCGGAAGCTTTCCTGCGCCTCGTCCTTCTTCGTCGTCAGCATCATCATGATTCCAGTGCCCTCGCGATCTGGTCGTCCTTGAGCGCGGTGCGGGTGCCGCGCAGCGCCTCGTGCAGGCGGGTGGCGCGCTCGATGTCCTGGTTGGACAGGGTGTAGGCCTCGAAGCGGTGCAGGTGCGGCAGCATGCTGGCCCGCGTGTAGGCCTTGAAGGCCTGCTCGGCCTTGCAGCCGCGGAAGATGCCCAGGCGCGTGGGCGGGAAGCTGCGTGCGAGCTCCACCGTCGGCTGGTCTTCGCGCGCTGCCTCGCGCGGGCGCAGCTCGCTGTTGCGCCAGATCAGGTTCACGCCCTCGGTCGCGCCCTGGATGAACTCGTCCAGGTAGCCGCCGAAGGCGCTGTCGAAGTTGCTGCAGAACAGCAGCCGCCGCCCGTCGTCGATGATGTGCCAGTGGCCGAACTTGATGCCGTGCGCCCGGCCCAGCACGCCTTCGGTGAACACCAGGTCGCCCAGCACGCTGAAGAACCACAGCCAGAAGCGCAGCACCCAGCGGAACAGCCAGTAGGGCCGGCGGATCTCGGTCAGGCTGATCATGTGGCTGGTCTTCGCCGCCAGCGCCGCCTCGCATTCCTGGATGCTGGGATGCACCTGGTGAGCGGGCAGCGGCGGCAGCGGACCGGGGCGGTTCAGGCTGTCGGAGCGGCGCAGCAGCCAGGGTCCCAGCCGCGTCGCGAAGACCAGGATCAGGCCCGACACGCCAACCACCAGCAGCAGCGCGACCAGCGACCAGGCCAGCCGGGCGGAGGTCGATGCGTCCCGCACCAGCTGCCATTGCGCGGGCTGGCCGTTGCAGCTGCGGTAGGCCTCCATGGCGCCGAACATGAGCTGGCTGGAGGCCCACGACAGGACCAGCAGCACCAGTATGGCGACGCCCGTCGCCAGCCAGGGGAAGAAGGGCGGCGCGCGCAATTTCAGCAGCACCGGCACTAGCGCCACCATCGCCGCCGACAAGGCGAAGGCCAGCACCCCCAGGAAGCCCAGCAGGCCCTGGTTGGTCGAGCAGGTGGGCCACAGCAGGTTGCCCTCGCCGATGGCCTTGAAGGTGCCCGACACCAGGATCCACACCGCAACCACCGCGTAGCCGGCGAACAGCCCCGCCAGGGCGACGATGCCGCTGCCGGTGAGCAGCGCAGCCAGCAGCGGCACCAGCGCCAGCACGATGGTGATGCCGGCCAGCACCACCGCCGACGAAAGCTCGCGCGGCATCGACAGGCCCATGCCGTGCAGCAGGTCGGCCGAGAACAGCGTGGCCCAGCCCAGCGCATACAGGAAGCCCAGCAGCGCGAACACCGGCACCACTAGGCGCACCATGAGCGACACCCAGTCCGCCGCGCCGAATCCGGGCCCCTTGCGCCAGCGCGAGCGCGGCGCCGGGCCGGCCACCCACTTGAAGCCCTTGTCGCGGGCCCAGCGCGCCATGCGCTCGCCCAGCGCGCGCGCATCGCCGGGCCGCTCGGCTGTCGGCAAGGCATGCAGGTCCTTGCGCGCGGCCCTGAACAGCTCGTCTTCGGCAAGCACCTGCGCCACGCTGCGGTCGCGCGCGCCGACGAAACCGCCGTCCGCCACGTAGGCATGGTCGAGCAGGAAGGCCTTCAGCCATGTTCTCTTGGTGCCCGGGTCGGCCTGCGGCGGGCCGCTCCAGCCGCCCTTGTAGACCTGCCACAGGGCGCCGAAGGCGTGGTCCAGCATCAGGTCCACCAGGTCGGGCAGCAGCAGGTCCTCGTCGACCACGATCTCCAGCATCAGCGAGCCCGGCGCCAGGGCCGAGGCGCCGGGCGCGGGCGGCAGCAAGGCCAGCGTGGCGAAGTGGATGCGGCCGATCGCCGTGCACATGGCGTCGATGCGGCGCGTCACGCTCCGGGGCACCTGCGGCGGTGCGTCGGGCGTGACGAAGCAGATCATCTGCTGGATGGCCATGGCGTGCTCAGCCTTTCCCGGGGCGCAAGCGCAGCCGCAGGCCCGAGATGATCGGCCCGTCGAACTGCACGCGTCGCCACGGCGGATCGGCCCAGTCCAGGCCCGGCAAGCGCACGATGCCCAGCAGCGCGCTGGCCAGGATCTCCACCACCGGGTCGCGGCCCGGGCACTGCCGCGCGCCCCAGCCGAACATGAGGAAGCGGTCGCGCGGGTCCTTGAACTGGCGGCCGGGGCGGAAGGCTTCCGGGTCCTGCATAGCGGCCGGGTCGGACATGGCGCCGATGCCCATCACGGTGTAGCGCCCGCCGCCTTTCGCACTGCCTTCGCCGTGGGCGCCGGTGAGGGTGTCGCGCTTCACGGCGCGGGTGAGGATGGGAAAGGGCGGCCGCATGCGCAGGGCTTCGAGCACCTGGTCCCTGGCCTGCTGGCGCAGCGAGGGATCGCTCCAGGGGTCGTCGTGGCGGCGCACGCGTTCCACGAACTCGGCCACCTCCGGATGGCGCCAGCGCGGCAGCAGCTCCTGCATGACCAGGGCCCCGCTCTGCGTCGTGGCCGGGTGCCCGACCCACAGCATGCCCACGACGTTGCGCGCCACCGCCTCGCGGTCCGGCGCGAAGCCGTCGTGCGTCCACGCCTCGCGCAGCGGCTCGATGTGCCAACGCACCCAGGCGTTGACCTCGGCGGCACTTTCTCGCGCGCGCTTCTGCACCGCCTCGGTGGCCACCGGGCCGACGATGAGATGCGCGCCCAGGTAGCGCAGGTTCATCAGCATCGGGTCGCCGGGTTCCAGGTGCGGCAGCCGCGCGCCGAAGGCGCCGCTGATCCCCTGCCACGCCAGCGGCACCATGTAGTCGTCGATCAGGTCGAAGACGCGCGCCGGGCCGGCCAGCAGCGCGTCGCTGCGCCGTCGCGCCTCGGCCGCGGCATGCGCGCCGAAGTCCTGCGCGGGCGGAAACTGCGCCTGCAGCAGCGCCCGCTCCGCAGCGTGGCGCACGCCGGTCTCCATGCCGATGACGAAGTCGCCCGCGATCAGGTTGGGGCGGTGCGAGACGCTGGAAAAGGCCAGCGAGCGCTCGAAGGTGCTGACCACGTCGGCGCGGGTCGCCGCCGCCTGGATGAGGCGGCCGAACCAGGGCTGCTTGCGGGCCACCCAGGCCAGCAGCCGCAGCAGGTCGGGCTGGTGGATGATGGCGGCGACGCCGCGGTAGCGCAGGCGCGCGCCCAGGGCCCGCATGGGGCAGCGCTCACGCATGGTGGGCCTGCGCCGCCTGGTCCATGAAGTCCTCCATGCCGCAGGCCCGGGCCAGCGCCAGCGCCTGCGCCAGGTGCTGCTGTGATTCGTGCTCGCGGCCGGTGCGCTGCTCCAGCGTGGCCAGCAGCAGCAGCGAGCGCGCCTCGTGGCCGCGCTGCTTGAAGGAGGCCGCCGCTTCGCAGGCCTGCCGCGCCGCCGCCAGCGCCTCGTCGAGGCGACCCGCCGCCTGCAGGGCGATGCCGTGGAAATAGGGGAAGTAGTACTCGTTGTAGCGCCCGCCCGCGCGCGAGAGCTTCTGCGCCACCGCGGGCTCCAGCAGCGCCAGCGCCTCGGCCGGGCGGCCGGCCAAGGCGAGCGCGCCGCCCAGGTGGGCCAGGATGGCGGGATACATGTTGGAGATCTCGTGCGTGCGGCACATCTCCAGCGCGGTCTGGAAGAGGGCAGCGGCCTCGGCCGGGCGCTTTGCAGCCAACAGCAGTTCGCCTTGCGAGAAGTCGAGCAGCACGCGGGAGAAGGGGTGGTCCTGCTCCTCCAGCTCGGCATAGCCCGCATCGCAGGACATCTGCGCCGCCTTCAAATCGCCGCGCAGCGTCATGATGTCGGCGATGAAGGCGTGCAGGTTGGTGGAGGCCATCACGGCCCAGCCGGGGAACAGGCGCCGGGCCTGCAGCTCGACCTCGAAGTCGCGCGCCACCGCCATTGCGTCCTCGGTGGCTTCGACATAACGGCCCAGCCCGTGGTGCAGCATCATGCGCGCCTGCGTGGCGGCCATGTGCAGGCTGCGGCTGCCGGCCGCCTCGGCTGCCTGGCCGGCCTGCGTGGCCACCGACAGGCCCTGCTCGTAGCTGCCGCGAGCCCACAGCGTGACCGCCAGCTGCAGCGACACCGCCGCCTGCCGGCGCGTATCGCCCAGCGCCAGCGTGATGCTCTCGGCACGCTCCAGGTTGGAGACGATGGCGTCGAACTGGCCCAGCGCCATCTGCGCGCCCAGCGCTTCCACGCGCAGTGCCAGTTCGCAGGACAGCATGGTGTCCTCGGCCTCGATGCGGCGCGCGGCGTCCAGGCCCAGCTCGAACACGCGCAACGCATCCTTGTTCTCCGAGCGCTCGATGGAGCGCGCCATCGCCCGCAGCGCGTACTCGGCCGCCGGCTGCCACTGCTCGCCGTGGAAGGCATGGTGGGCCAGCACCGCGGCCTGCACCGGCGCCTGCGCAGTGGCGCGGCCCTGGTAGGCCTCGAAGGCCGACTGGTGCAGCTGGCGGCGGCGGATGCGCGTCAGGCTGGCCAGCACCGATTCCTGCACCAGCCCGTGGCGAAAGGCGTAGTCGCTGCCCGAGGCATCGCTGGCCACCAGCCCGCCGGACATGGCGTGGCGCAGGTGACGCTCGGCATCGGCCCGCGGAACGTCGCGCACCGCGGCCACCAGGTCTGCATCGATGGGCTCGCCGATGACCGCGGCCGCCTCCAGGCTCGCCTTGACTCCTTCGGGCAGGCGATCGACCCGCGCGCCGATGATGGTCTGGATGGAGGCCGGCACGCGCAGCAGCACCTCCGCAGGCGCACGGCGGTAGGCGCCGGGCGATCCCAGCAGGCTGCCGGCATCCACCAGCGTCATCACCAGCTGTTCCAGGAAGAGCGGGTTGCCCCCGGCGCGCTCCAGCAGCGCGGCCCGGGTGTCGGCCAGGCTGGGGTCGCCGCCCAGCAACTCGTCGGCCAGGCTGGACAGGTCGGCGGCCGCCAGCGGCGCGACGCAATGCTCGACGAACCAGGGCGCCTCGTTCCAGCGGTGGCTGAAGTCGGGGCGGTAACTCATCAGGATCAGCAGGGGCTGGGCCTTCAGGCGGCGCGGCAGCGATTCGAGCAAGCGCAGGCTGCTCGAATCGGCCAGGAAGATGTCCTCCAGCAGCAGCACCGCCGGCGCACCGCCCACGCTGGCATGGACCAGACGCACGAAGGTGCTGGCCAGGTGCTCGCGGCGCTGGTTGGGCGTGAGCGTCTTCCAGGCTTCGCCGGACTGGCCGGTGCCCAGCAGGTCGGCCAGGGCGGCCGCATGCAGGGCGTCGGCCTGAGGATCGCTGACGGCTGCATCGGTGGCTGTCTGGGAGGCCCCGGCGCCAGCGGGCACCGTGGCCTGCAGCGCGCGAACGATGTCGGCCACCAGGCTGTAGGGCGCCTGGCTGGCGTAGCTGCGCGCCGTCACCGACACGGTGGTGAAGCCCGTCTGGCCCAGCTGGGCCAGCAATTCGGCCAGCAGCCGCGACTTGCCGATGCCGGCGTCGCCGCGCACGCCCACCGTGCGCAGGCCGGTGCGGCGCACCTCGTCGGCCAGCCGGGCCAGCGCGTCGAAGTCGCGCGTGCGCCCGACCATCGGACCCAGGAAGCGCCGCCGCGCCAGCGGACCGGCGGCCGAATCCTGCAGGCCGCCGGCAAGCTCGAACAGCTCCACCGGCGTGCTGAAGCCGCGCAGCACGCGCTCGCCCAGCGCCCGCGCGTCGACCTGGCCGCGCACCATCTGCTGGGTGTTGCCGCTGATGTAGGCGCTGGCTGGCGGCGCCAGCTTCTCCAGGCGTGAGGCCAGGTGCACTGGTGCACCGTCGACGCGGTAGCTGGTGGCCAGGTCGCCGCTGCCCGGGCCGGCAATCACCTCGCCCGAATCGATGCCGATGCGCACCGCCATGGGCGAGTCGGGCGAGCTCCGTGCCTTCATCGCATCGATCATGGCAACAGCAGCCAGGCAAGCGCGCAGCGCGTGGTCTTCCTGCGCCACCGGCGCGCCGAACAGCGCCAGCAGCTCGTCGCCGCGCCACTGCACCTGCGTGCCGCCGTAGGCGCTCACGGCCTCGGACATGAGGCGCAGCGCCTGGTCCAGGTAGGCCTGCCCGCCCTCGGCGTCGGTGCGCACCACCTGCTCGGTGGAGCCGCACAGGTCGGCCAGCAGCACCGTCACCTGCTTGAGTTCACGCTGCGCATCCAGTCGCGCGCCACAGCTAGGGCAAAAGCGGTGGTTCGCCTCGCGCGGGGCGCCGCAATTGGGGCAGGAGCTCAAGGCCTGATCCTTGGATGGGCGCCGTGTGAGCACAGGATGGGCACCGGATTCTTCATGTTCTTCTTGTTCCCGCAAGGCCGGTGCCAACAGATACTCGGGCCTAGGTAAATTGTTTCAAATAGCCACAAGAATGCCAGATGGTCGATTGTCCGCGCAAGCCAGCCTTGAGCGCAGGTGCCTCTGACGAGACAGGCACGGCGAGCACGACTTTCGAGCTAGGCCTGTCCCTGGCCGGCGGGGTGTCGTGCGGGGCATTCAGCGCCGGCGCGATCGGCGACCTGATGCGCTTCGCCTTCACCGGCCTGAGCGGCAGGCCGGGCTTTTCTTGAGGCTACCAGCGCGCCGGCAGGTCGCGCATCAGCACCAGGTGGCGGTCGATCACGGCCAGGTAGCCGCCCTCCTCCAGGTCCTTGAGGAGGCGGCTCACCATCTCGCGCGAGCAGCCGATCTCGCTGGCGATGGCCTGGTGCGTCAGGCGCTCGGCGATCTGGCGGGTGCCGTCGCCCTGGGGTTGGGCGCGGCGCTCGAGCATGGCGCGAAGGCGGCTGTAGACATCGAGCAGGGCAATGCTGCGCGCGCTCTCGGTGGCCAGGCGCGCGCGGCGGATCAGCCGCTGGATGAGCGCCTGAGTGAAATCGGGGTCGTCGGCGATGTGGCGCATCACCGTTTCGCGCGTCACCACGGCGCACACCGTGGGCTCTACCGCCTGAACGCTGGCCGAGCGCAGGCCGCCATCGAGCGACATCTCGCCCACGTATTCGCCGGGGCCGTGAAGGCCCAGCGTGATCTCGCGGCCACGCGAGTCGGAAACATAGGCGCGCAGCTGCCCGGACAGGACGATGTATATCGAGTCGCCGGAGTCGCCCTCCTCGATCAGCACCGTGTTCTTGCGGTAGCGGCGCTGGGTGCCCAATGCCGCGAGCCGGTCGACCGCGGGGGTGAGGAGGGTGAGGTGCGCCGGCGGATTCGGCGCCGGACGACGCAAGGCGGACGACGGCATGCGCCCGACTATAAGGCCCATGCCTTGCACGGCGCTGTCGCGCCGGCGGCCGTCACGTCTCAGGCCTGCTCGTGCACGCCCATGCGCACGGCCGACACCACCTGCGGCATGCGTGCCAGGCGGTGCACGATCTCGCGCACGCTGTTGGAGCCGGTCTTCTCCCGCACGCTCTTGATGTGGGTGCGCACCGTGGACACGCGGATGCCCTGCAGGCCGGCGATCTCCTCGGCGCGGTGGCCGTCGCACAGCTGGCGCAGCACGTTCTGCTCGGCGCGGGTCAGGCGGTTGGCGCGGGCGAACATCTGCATGGTCAGCGTGGCGCAGTTCTGGCGCTTGCTGCACATGATCAGCACCGTGTCGACGCGCCCGCCGGGCAGCGAGGCCATGGGAATGAAGGCGAGCGACAGCGAAGTGTCCTGGTGCTCCAGCTCGACGATGCTGCGGCCGTCATGGGCAGCGTCCTTGAGCGCCTGGCGGACCTGGCGATGGCGGTTGTCGTCGCTGCCCCACAGCATGCCGTCGCGCTCGCACAAGGCCTGGGCCGAGCCCAGCTCGCAGCGCGCCGGATGGTTCACATGCAGGATGCGGCCGGTGAGGTCGACCAGGATCAGGCCATGGTCGATCTCGTCGAGCACGCGGGCCAGCATGGCGGCCTGCAGGCTGTCGGGAGGCGGCGCGCTGACCCTGCCGAGGCCGAAAGCAGCACGTGAAACCTCGATCACGCTGTTCATTTCCATCTCGTACTCCTCATCCATCCAGATGAGGCAAGTATGGAAATTTGCTGTTCTAGTAGGCAGTGAGTATTGCCGCGAGTTTTGTGATCTATTCACATTCCGCGAGCGCCGCGGTGGGCCCGTTCCCGGGCCCTGGCCGCTTCCCCGGGCCGCCGCCCCAGGCGGATCAGGCGGTCAGCCGCTCCAGGGCCTCGCGGTACTTGGCTGCCGTCTTCTCGATCACCTCGGCCGGCAGGCGCGGCGCCGGCGGCGTCTTGTCCCAGGGCTTGCCGTGGATGCGCACCGCCTCCAGCCAATCGCGCACGAACTGCTTGTCGTAGCTGGGCGGGTTCTCGCCGTTGGCCAGGGCCTGCTCGTAGCCCTCCACCGGCCAGTAGCGCGAACTGTCGGGCGTGAGCACCTCGTCCATCAGCACCAGCTGGTCGTTCTCGTCCAGGCCGAACTCGAACTTGGTGTCGGCAATGATCATGCCCTTCTGCAGGGCGATGGCCGCCGCCGTCTCGTAGATGGCGATGCTGGTCTCGCGGATCTGCTGGGCCATCGCCGGGCCGACGATCTCGACCACGCGCTCATAGGGAATGTTCTCGTCGTGCTCGCCGGCCTGGGCCTTGGCCGCCGGCGTGAAGATCGGGCGCGGCAGCTTGGCCGCGTTGGTCAGGCCCTCGGGCAGGGGCACGCCGCACACCGAGCGGCTGTCCTGGTATTCCTTCCAGCCGCTGCCGGCCAGGTAGCCGCGCACCACCGCCTCCACCGGCACGGGGCGCAGCCTTTTGACCAGCATGGAGCGGCCCTGCACCTGCGGCACCTCGGCGGGCGTGACCACGCTCTCGGGCGCCTCGCCGGTCAGGTGGTTGGGGCACAGGTGGCCCAGGCGGTCGAACCACCACAGCGCCATCTTCGTCAGGATCTCGCCCTTGCCGGGAATCGGCTCGCCCATGATCACGTCGAAGGCCGAGAGGCGGTCGCTCGCCACCATCAGGATGCGGTCGTTGCCCACCGCGTAGTTGTCGCGCACCTTGCCGCGCGCAAGGAGGGGCAGGCTCTGGATGGAGGAGGTGTGGACAGTGGTCATGGGGCTGGAACGTGTGACAGGCGGGAATGCGGATTGTGCGCGCGGAAAAAAGCCACCGCGAACGGTGGCTGGGTGAACTCAGGCGGAATCAGGCGAGGGGCTCAGACCACTTCCTGCGCCAGTTCGCCCTTGGCGTACTTGGCGGCGACGACCTGCAGGCTCTCGCCCTTGATCTTGCCGGCCTGGCCTTCGCAGCCGAACTCGATGTAGCGCGCCTTGCAGACCTGCTTGGCGGCCTCGCGCGCCGGCTTGAGCCATTCGCGCGCGTCGAACTTGTCGGGGTTCTCGGCCAGGAACTTGCGCACCGCGCCGGTCATGGCCAGGCGGATGTCGGTGTCGATGTTGATCTTGCGCACGCCGTACTTGATGGCTTCCTGGATCTCCTCGACGGGAACGCCGTAGGTTTCCTTCATCTTGCCGCCGTACTGGTTGATGATGGCCAGCAGTTCCTGCGGCACCGACGAGGAGCCGTGCATCACCAGGTGGGTGTTGGGGATGCGCTTGTGGATTTCCTTCACGCGCGAGATCGCCAGGATGTCGCCGGTGGGCTTGCGGCTGAACTTGTAGGCGCCGTGGCTGGTGCCGATGGCGATGGCCAGCGCGTCCAGCTGGGTGGCCTTGACGAACTGCGCCGCTTCCTCGGGGTCGGTCAGCATCTGGTCGTGGCTGAGCTTGCCCTCGGCGCCAATGCCGTCTTCCTCGCCGGCGTCGCCGGTCTCGAGGTTGCCCAGGCAGCCCAGTTCGCCCTCGACGGTGACGCCCACCTTGTGGGCCATGTCGACCACGCGGCGGGTGACGTCGACGTTGTAGGCGAAATCGGCCGGCGTCTTGCCGTCCGCCCGCAGCGAGCCGTCCATCATCACCGAGCCGAAGCCCAGGTCGATCGCGCCCTGGCAGATCTCGGGGGTCTGGCCGTGGTCCTGGTGCATCACCAGCGGAATCTGGGGGTACATCTCGACGGCCGCCTGGATCAGGTGCTTGATGAAGGCTTCGCCGGCGTACTTGCGGGCGCCCGCGCTGGCTTGCAGGATCACCGGCGCGCCGGTTTCCTTGGCCGCTTCCATCACGGCCTGCACCTGTTCGAGGTTGTTGACGTTGAAGGCCGGGATGCCGTAGCCGTTGGCGGCGGCATGGTCGAGCAGTTCGCGCATCGAGACGAGAGCCATGGGATTACCTCGCGGGAATAGTGGGGAGACGGTGAAAAACTGTCTCGATTCTACCGAGGGGGGGCGTAGGACTGGACCCCTGTCAAGCCTCCAAAGACCCACGCCCTGAGTGGTCTAAAGCGGCAACTGCGTGGTCGACAGCACTTCCTTGAGCACCACGAAGGTCCGGATCTGCCGCACGCCGGGCAGGTAAAGCAGTTGATCGGCATGCGCATCGCGAAGAACACGGCCGGACTGGTGGAGCTGGAGCAGGACATCACCGCAAAGGACGTGGTCCTGGACACCCGCTTCGGCGGCCCCGAGTACGGGCTGCCCAACGAGGGCACGCTGGAGGCGATCCGCCTGAGCGCGCGCTTTGAGGGCATGCTGACCGACCCCGTGTACGAGGGCAAGTCGATGCACGGGATGATCGAGAAGGTGCGCCTGGGCGAATTCCCGCCCGGCTCGAAGGTGCTGTATGCACACCTGGGCGGCGTGCCCGCCCTGAACGCCTACAGCTTCCTGTTCCGCAACGGCTGAGCAGGACGCCGCAGGCGTGGCCCTCAGGCCACCTTGCAGATCTTCAGCATGTTGGTGCCGCCCGGCTCGCCCATCGGCTCGCCGCAGGTGATGGCGTAGACGTCGCCGCTCTGCACGATGCCCCGGCGCTTCAGGTGCGCCTCGGCCTGCGCCAGGGCGGTGTCGCGATCGGTCTCGGTGTCCATCAGCAGCGGGCGCACGTTGCGGTACAGCGCCATCTTGCGCTGCGTCGCCAGGCGCGAGGTCAGCGCGTACATGGGGATGTGGGCGCGGTGGCGGCTCATCCACAGCGGAGTGGAGCCCGATTCGGTCAGCGCCACGATGGCCTTGGCGCCCAGGTGGTGCGCCACGAAGAGCGCGCCCATGGCAATGGACTGGTCGATGCGGCTGTAGTCCTGGCCGCTGAAGTCGGCGTCCAGGCGCTTGTCCTCGGCGAGTTCGGCGGCTTCGCAGATGCGGCTCATCTCCTGCACCGTCTCCAGCGGATACTTGCCCGAGGCGGTCTCGGCCGAGGTCATGACGGCGTCGGTGCCGTCCAGCACCGCGTTGGCCACGTCGCTCACCTCGGCGCGGGTGGGCACCGGGTTGCTGATCATGGATTCCATCATCTGCGTGGCGGTGATGACGACCTTGTCCATCTCGCGCGCCATGCGGATCATCTTCTTCTGCAGCGCCGGAACGGCCGCGTTGCCCACCTCCACCGCCAGGTCGCCGCGCGCGACCATGATGCCGTCGCTGGCGCGCAGGATTTCTTCCAGCTTGGGAATGGCCTCGGCGCGTTCGATCTTGGCGATGAGCGCGGGACGGTGGCCGAACTCGGCCGCCGCCACGTTGCACAGCTGGCGGGCCATCTCCATGTCGGTGGCGCTCTTGGGAAAGCTCACGGCCACGTAGTCGGCCTGGAAGCTCATGGCGGTCTTGATGTCCTCCATGTCCTTGGCCGTCAGCGCCGGGGCCGTCAGGCCGCCGCCCTGCTTGTTGATGCCCTTGTTGTTGGACAGCACGCCGCCCAGGCGAACGGTGGTGTGCACCGCGTCGCCGCGCACCGCATCCACGCTCAGCACGATCAGGCCGTCGTTGAGCAGCAGGCGGTCGCCCGGCTTCACGTCGCGCGGCAGGTCCTTGTAGTCCAGGCCCACGGCGCTGATGTCGCCCAGCTCGGTGCGGGCGGCATCCAGGACGAACTTGGCGCCCGCGTCCAGCTGCACCCGGCCTTCGGCGAACTTGCCCACGCGGATCTTGGGCCCCTGCAGGTCGGCCATGATGGCGATCTCGCGGCCGGCGCGGCGCGAGGCCTCGCGGACCATGGCGGCGCGGTCGATGTGGTCCTGCGCGGTGCCGTGGCTGAAGTTCAGCCGCATGCAGCTCACCTTGTGATGGATCATCTGCTCGATGATTTCCATCGTGTTGGTCGCCGGGCCGAGGGTGGCGACGATCTTGGTGGCGTGGCGGGGAAGGCGGACAGCGGCCATGGTGCAGGGTCTCCTGGGTGAGTCGTTATGCTTATCTCACATGGGAATATATCATTGCACCATGTGATATTCGTGACGAATAACTGAAATTCCGGGACCGAATAGGCTCCGGCCCGGGCGCGATTCTTCCTGCGGAACGAGGCGCACGGCCCGGGACTTCTTCACTGCTCCTGCGCGCGGCGGCTCAGGATCTCGAAGGCCGGGAGCGTCTTGCCCTCCAGCACTTCCAGGAAGGCGCCGCCGCCGGTGGAGATATAGCCCACCTTGTCCTCGATGCCGTACTTGGCGATGGCAGCCAGGGTGTCGCCGCCGCCGGCGATGGAGAAGGCGCTGCTCTCGGCAATGGCACGGGCGATGGCCTCGGTGCCCTTGGCGAAGGCGTCGAACTCGAACACGCCCACCGGGCCGTTCCACACGATGGTGCCGGCCTGGCGCAGTTGCGCGGCCAGCATTTCAGCCGTCCTGGGACCGATGTCCAGGATCAGGTCGTCCTCGGTCACGTCCGTCGCGTCCTTCACCGTGGCGGGCGCGTCGGCGGCGAAGGTCTTAGCGCAGACCACGTCCACCGGGATCGGCACCGCCGCGCCGCGTGCGCGCATGGCCTCGATCACCGCCTTGGCCTGGTCGAGCAGGTCGGGCTCGGCCAGCGACTTGCCGATGGGCAGGCCCGCGGCCAGCATGAAGGTGTTGGCGATGCCGCCGCCCACGATGAGCTGGTCCACCTTGTCGGCCAGGCTGGTGAGGATGGTGAGCTTGGTGCTGACCTTGGAGCCGGCCACGATGGCCACCAGCGGGCGCTTGGGGTCGGTCAGGGCGCGGGTCACGGCGTCGATCTCGGCCGCCAGCAGCGGGCCGGCGCAGGCCAGCTTGGCGTACTGCGCGATGCCGTAGGTGGAGGCCTCGGCACGGTGCGCGGTGCCGAAGGCGTCATGCACGAAGATGTCGCACAGGGCGGCCATCTTCTGCGCCAGCGCCGGGTCGTTCTTCTTCTCGCCCTTGTTCAGGCGGCAGTTCTCCAGCAGCACCACCTGGCCGGGCTTCACGTCCACGCCGTTTTCCACCCAGTTGGAGACCAGCGGCACCTCGCGGCCCAGCAACTCGCCCAGGCGGGTGGCCACGGGCGCCAGCGAATCCGCCAGCTTGAACTCGCCCTCGGTGGGACGGCCCAGGTGCGAGGTGACCATCACCGCCGCGCCGGCGTCCAGCGCCTGGCGGATGCAGGGCACCGAGGCGCGGATGCGCGTGTCCTCGGTGATGCGGCCGGTGTCGTCCTGCGGCACGTTGAGGTCGGCGCGGATGAACACGCGTTGCCCGGCGACTTTGCCCTGGGCACACAGATCGGTGAAGCGGATGACGTTCATGTTGTGAGGGGCGGGCGCAAGGCCCTGCAAGAGAAAGACAACCCTGATTTTAGGTTTGAGGCTTCGGGCGTAACCAATCCGGCCTTGGCCCAGTGCCATTGGCGCGATCCATATGGATTTTTTATGAATTCATGAATCGATTTCGTTTGATTCATGAGCCACATCGCCGTCCAATGCCGCCCATGAACACCCCCACTCCCAGCCCGGTGCCGGTGCGCGGCCTGCACCACTTCGCCTGGCGCTGCCGCGACGCCGAGGAGACCCGGCACTTCTACGAAGACCTGCTGGGCCTGCCGCTGGTGCACGTGATCAAGTCGGACCATGTGCCCAGCACCGGCGAGTACTGCCCCTACGTCCACATCTTCTTCCAGATGGCCGACGGCTCCTACGTGGCCTTCTTCGACCTGGGCGACAACGTCGGCGCCGAGCCATCGCCCAACACGCCTGCCTGGGTGAACCACCTGGCCCTGCGCGTGGACTCGGTCTACGCGCTGCTGGCAGCCAAGGCGCGGCTGGAGGCGGCGGGCGTGGAGGTGCTGGGCATCACCGACCACCACATCATCGAGTCGATCTACTTCTTCGACCCCAACGGCATCCGGCTGGAACTGACCACGCCCACGGTGCCCAAGGCCACGATGGACGCCCATGCGCTGCGCGCGCACGGCGAACTGGCGCAATGGACGCAGGACAAGGCGAAGCTGATCGCCGACGAAAAGGCGCCCCGGCATGGCTGAGCTGCAACTGGCCGTCATCGACGTGAAGCCGGGCGCCGTGCTGGAAAGCCAGTCGGGCCTGCAGATGCTGCGCCCGCGCATCTACGGCGCGTACCGCGCGCCGAGCGGGCCGAAGAAAGTCGCCTGCATCGTGATGCACCCCACCAGCAACTTCATGGGGCACTACCTGATCGCGCCGCTGGCCGAGCGCGGCATCTGCTGCATGGGCCTGAACTCGCGCTACGCGGGCAACGACACGGTGCTGCTCATGGAGCGCGCCATCCAGGACCTGGGCTCCGGCGTGCAGCACCTGCGCAGCCAGGGCTACGAGAAGGTCTTCCTGGTCGGCAACTCCGGCGGCGCGGCGCTGGCGAGCTTCTACCAGGCGCAGGCCGAGAAACTGACGGCCACGCATTTCGCGGACGGCGACCCCACGCACCTGCATCCCTCCGACCTGCCGCCGGTGGACGGCATCGCGCTGTGCGCCGCGCACCTGGGCCGCTCGCGCCTGCTGCGCGACTGGATCGACCCCTCGGTGACGGATGAGCACGACCCGCTCTCCGTGGACCCGGCGCTGGACATGTACGACCCGCGCCACCGCGTGCCCTACGACGCCGATTTCCTCGCGCGCTTCTCGGCCGCGCAGAAGGCGCGGCTGGACCGCATCGAGCACTGGGCGCTGGAGCGGCTGGCCCTGCTGCGCAGCACGCCAGGCGCGCCGCGCGACCAGAGCTTCATCGTCTACCGCACCCATGCCGACCCGCGCTGCGTGGACCTGTCGCTGGACGTGAACGACCGCGCGCCCGGCAGCGTGTGGGGCGATGCGCGCACGGTGAACTACTCGTGCAACGCGATGGGCCGCACCACCTCGCTCACCGCCTTCCTGTCGCAGTGGTCCTCGCGCTCGCAGGCCGACGGGCCGGACAACCTGGCGCGCACCTCGGTGCCGCTGCTGCTGCTGAGCTACACGGCCGACCAGTCGACCTTCCCGAGCACGCGCGACGCGTGGCTGGCGGCGGGCGGCAATCGCATCCGCAACGTGGACATCGTGGGCGGCAACCACTACCTGGCCGGCCAGCCCGAACTGGTGCCGCAGGCCGCCGAAGCCATCGCGCAATGGGCGCATGCGCTCTGAACAAGATATTTCAAGAACGATGAGCGAAACCTACACCTTCGCGCCAGCCTACGAGCTGCCGCGCTGGCCCTTCGTGCCCCCGCCGGAACTTCAGGCGCCCGGCAGGACGCTGCGCCACCCGATCGTCATCGTCGGCGCCGGCCCCGCGGGCCTGACGCTGGCCTGCGACCTCGCCTCGCGCGGCGTGGCCGCGGTGCTGCTGGACGAGGACGACACCGTGGGCGTGCGCGGCGCCTCCTCGCGCGGCATCTGCTATGCGCAGAAGAGCCTGGAGATCTTCGCGCGCCTGGGCATCTACGAGCGCGTGGCGGACAAGGGCATCACCTGGTCCTTCGGCCGCACCTTCTCGGGCGAGCGCGAGGTCTACAGCTTCAACCTGAAGACCGACTCGGTCTCGAAGCAGCCGCCCTTCATCAACCTGCAGCAGTTCTACGTGGAGTGGTTCCTGGTGGACCGCATCCTCGCGCTGGCCCACACCGACCTGCGCTGGAAGAACAAGGTCGTGCAGGTCACGCCCCTGGCCGACGGCGTGCGCGTCGAGGTGGAAACGCCCGCGGGCCGCTACACCATCGAGGCGGACCACCTGGTGGACGCCACCGGCGCCAACAGCCCCATCCGCACGCAGCTGGGCATCGAGGCCCCGGCCTCGCGCAGCACCGACCGCTGGTGCATCAGCGACGTGCGCTTCAAGAAGCCCTTGCCGGTGGAGCGCTGGACCTGGGTGGACGCGCCCTTCAACGAGGGCCGCGGCGTGTGGCAGCACCTGATGGCCGATGGCGTGTGGCGCATCGACTACCAGATGCCCGAGGACTGCGACGCCGAGCACATCAGCCGCCCCGAGGTGGCCGGGGCGCGGCTGCGCGAGCAGCTGGGGCCGGACGTCGAGTTCGAGTTCGTGTGGATCGGCCCCTACGGCTACCGCGACCACCTGCTGGACGAGTTCCGCCACGGCCGCGTCCTCTTCATCGGCGACGCGGCGCACGTGGTGAGCCCCTTCGGCGCACGCGGCGGCAACACCGGCATCCAGGACGCCGCCAACCTGGCGTGGAAGCTGGCACTGGTGACCCAGGGCCGCGCCGGCGATTCGCTGCTGGACAGCTACCACGCCGAGCGCCGCCCCGCCGCCGCCGAGAACCTGCGCGTGACCAGCCGCTCGGCCCGCTTCCTCGCGCCGCGAAGCAACGCCGAGCACACCTTGCGACGGGCCGTGGTGGAACTGGCGGCGCGCTTTCCCTTTGCTCGTGCACTGGTGAACACCGGCCGCATGTCGGTGGCCAACGACTATCCCGCCGCGCCCCATCTGCCCGAGGGCGCGCGCACGGTGCAGAACGTGGCGCTGGCCTGGCAGGACGGACGGCCGACCAGCCTGGTGGAACTGCTGGGCGAAGGCGGCAGCGACTGGCTGGGCCTGTGGTTCTCGCCGACGCGCACGCAGGCTTCGGTGGAACTGCCACCCGCCTTGCCGCTGCGCCTCGTCGCCGTCGGCGGCGACGGTGGCCTGCCTACCCTGCAGCCCAGCGAGACGCTGGCTCGCCACCTGGGCGATCCGGCCGCCGGCAGCCTGGTGCTGGTGCGTCCCGATGCCTACCGCGCCGCCTGCCTGGATGCGCCCGACGCCGCGGTCATCGCATCGCACCTGCGCTTGGCCATGCCGCTGCTCTGAACCTTTCCCTCACCAACAAAAGATGATTACCCAGCCCCACATCCCCGACGCCGACGGCTTCTACGCCGCGTGGCTGCAGGCCCACGAAGGCCTGGACGATTCGCAGAGTGCCGACCTCAACGCACGCCTGGTGCTGCTGCTGGCCAACCAGTGCGGCAGCCAGGCCGTGCTGCTGGACTGCATCGCCGCAGCGGCCGCTGCGCCTGGAGGCCGGGCATGAGCGCCGCGCCGGGCCGCCCCAAGCAAGCTCGCACCGCAGTGCGAAGCACGAAGGTACTCCAATGAGCGCCACGGTCTCTTTCGCCTCGGCCTCCGACACCCGCGAGCAGAAGCCGCGCGTGCAGGAACTCGCGCCCAACGTCTACGGCTACATCAGCGACTTCGATCCCAACTGCGGCTTCATCGTCGGCGACGACCAGGTGGCTCTGATCGACACGCGCCCCACGCCGCGCATGGCGCGCGACTTCCTGGCCGACATCCGCACGGTGACCGGCAAGCCGGTGCGCACCATCGTGCTCACGCACTACCACGCGGTGCGGGTGATGGGCGCCAGCGCCTTCGAGGACAAGCCCACCATCGTCGCCAGCCGCGGCACCTTCGACTGGGTGCAGGAGCGCGGACAGGCGGACTTCGATTCGGAAGTGGGCCGCTTCCCGCGCCTGTTCGCCGGCGTGGAGGAGGTGCCCGGCCTGACCGTTCCGCACATCGCCTTCGAGCGAGAGATGAGCCTGTGGCTGGGAGGGCGAGAAGTGCGCCTGCAGTGCCTGGGCCGCGGCCATTCGGGCGGCGACACGGTGGCCTGGCTGCCCGACTGCGGCGTGCTCTTCTCGGGCGACGTGGTGGAGAACCGCTGCGGCGTCTATGCGGGCGATGCCTACATCCAGGACTGGGCCGGCACGCTGGACGCGGTGACCGCGCTGAAGCCCCGCGTGCTGGTCCCCGGCCGCGGCGCGGTGGTGCTGGGCGAGCCGGCCTGCGCCGAGGCCATCGCGCTCACGAAGGACTTTCTCTCCACGCTGCTGGCCAGCGTGCGCGAGGCCAAGGCAGACGGCGAAGGCCTGCGCGGCTGCTTCCAGCGCGCCGAGGCCGCGATGGCGCCGCGCTTCGGCCAGTGGCCGGTGTTCCAGCATGTGCTGCCCTTCGACGTGGCGCGGGCCTTCGACGAGCTAAACGGCATCGAGCATCCGCGCGTCTGGACCGCCGAGCGCGATCGCGAGCTCTGGCAGGTCCTGAAGAACTGAGCCCTCCCCCAGGCTGCGCGCACTTCGTGCGCTTCGCCACCCCCCTTCCGGGGCAACACCTGCGGCCCGGCAAAGCCGGTTCCGCGGTGTTTCACGCATTGCATTCCCTCTTATTTCAAACCACTTGGAGACACTCGAATGAAGCGATTCCTGAAGCTGCTGGCCGCCGGCTTGGCGCTGGCCGCCGCATCCCATGCATCCGCACAGGGCGCCTACCCCAGTCAGCCCGTGCGCTGGATCGTGCCCTACGTCGCGGGTGGTGGCACCGACAACCTGGCGCGTTCGCTGGCCGAGGCGATGACGCCTTCGCTGGGCCAGCCCATCGTCATCGACAACCGGCCGGGCGCTTCCACCAACATCGGCGTGTCGGTGCTGATGCAGGCCAAGCCCGATGGCTACACCATCATGCAGGCGGAGAACGCGGCGCTGCTCTTCAACGAGCACATGTTCGCCAAGCTGCCCTACAAGCCGGCCACCGACTTCACCTACATCGGCACCATCGGCCGCTTCCCGGTGGCGCTGGTGGTGCATCCGGACTTCCCGGCCAAGACGGTGGCGGAGTTCGTGAGCTACGTGAAGGCGCACCCGGACAAGGTCAGCTATGCCTCGCCGGGCAACGGCTCGCCGCACCACATGGCCATGGAGCTGTTCAAGCAGAAGGCCGGCATCAGCATCCAGCACGTGCCCTACAAGGGCGCAGCACCGGCCATGACGGACGTGATGGGCGGTCAGGTGCCGACGATGATGCTGGACCTGGCCTCGGGCCTGCCCATCATCAAGTCGGGCAAGGTGCGGGTGCTGGCCATCGCGCTGCCGCAGCGCGCGAGCGCCCTGCCGGAAGTGCCCACCTTCGTAGAGCTGGGCTACCAGGACGTCAACGCCTACGCCTTCCACGGCCTGATCGGCCCGGCCGGCATGCCCCCGGAAGTGGTGACGAGCCTGAACGGCGAGCTGAAGAAGGCGATGCAGGCGCCCAAGGTGGCAAAGCTCTTCGCCGAGTTCGGCTTCGAGGCGCTGCCCGGCACGCCCCAGGACTTCTACAAGCTCTCTCGCGCCGAGAGCGATCGCTGGGGCAAGGTCATCAAGACCGCCGGCGTGCAGCTGGACTGAGCCGTACATCGCTTTTTTGGGGCGCTCGACCAGTCCCACACCGCGGAACCGGCTTGGCCGGGCCGCAGGTGAGGCCCCCTCCACGGGGGGTGGCGAACTACACGCAGCGAAGCGGAGTGAAAAGCCGGGAGGCGTCAGTTACCAGGCCAGGCCCAGGTGCAGCGGCAAGTACACGGCCATGCCCACCAGCATGGTCCCCAACACCCCGCGCCGCCAGAAGTAGTAGGCGGCGCCGACCACTGCCGCGTAGATGCGCGCGTCGTGCAGGTTGGGCACCAGGTGGCCGCCGGTCATCACGATCTCGGGAATGACCACGGCCGCCAGCGCCGCGATCGGAGCGTAGTGCAGCGCGCGGTGCGCCCAGTCGGGCAGGCCCCAGGGCCGGTCGAGGATGAAGAAGAAGCAGCGCGTGAGCACCGTGATGCCGGCCAGGCCGACGATCACGCCCAGCGTCCACCAGTCGGTGCTGCCAGCCACGGTGTTGGCACCGGTCATGACGTGACCTCCTCGCTTCGCCCTGCGGTGCGAGCCTTCTGCGGAGCGGCCGAGCGCAGGCTCATACGTCGTCCTCCGCCGCCGGGTTCGGCACGAAGCCCTTCTCGATCCAGAAGCACAGCAGCACCGCCGCGCCGATGGCCACCACGATGTTGAGCTTGAGCGGCAGCGCATAGGCGGCCACCGCCGTGGCGCCGGCGATCAGGCCCGCCATCACGCGCAGGCGCGAAGTCGCCATCGAGCAAAGGATGCCCACCAGGCTCAGGACGCCCGCGAAGCCGAGGCCCCAGCTCTGCGGAACGAGGTTGCCCAGCGCGATGCCGATGAGGCTCATCGCCATCCACGAGAACCAAGTGACGCAGTAGCCGCCGGTGAGGTAGGCCTCCTGCGCGCGGCGCTGCTCGTCGGTGCTGGCGGGTTCGGGATAGTGGCTGGTGAACATGGCGTAGCTCATGTCGGCCGTGAGGTAGCCGTGCATCATGCGGCGCCACCTGGGCATGTGCATGAGATAGGGCCGCAGGTGCAGGCTGAAGACCACGAAGCGCAGGTTCACGCAGAAGCCCGTGGCCAGCACCACCCAGAAGGGCGCGCCGGCCACCAGCAGCGGAATGGCCGCCAGCTGCGAGCTGCCGGCATAGACCAGCAGCGTCATGGCCACCGCCTCGATCACGCTCATGCCCGACTTGACCATGGCCACGCCGGTCATCAGGCCCCAGGCGCCGATGCCAAGGGCCACCGGCGCCATGTCGCGCAGGCCCTTGCCGAAGGTCGGCTCGCGCCGGATGGAGGGAAGAAAGAACATGCGCCGGCTTCAGCGGTCGAAGACCTGGCCGGCCTTCAGGTCGAAGCCACGCAGGAAGTCGGCCGCCGGCAGGCGCTTGCCGCCGGGGCGCTGCAGTTCGGTGGCGACCAGCCGGCCAGCGCCGGTGGCGATCACGATGCCTTGCGGCGAGGCCTCCAGCACCGTGCCAGGGGCTTCGGCCGCTTCGCCCGGCTCGGCACGGGCCGCCCATACTTTGACGACCTCTCCGTCCACCGTGCTGCTGGCGCCTGGGAATGGATCGAAGGCGCGCATGCGCCGGGCCAGCACCTCTGCCGGCTGCGACCAGTCGATCTTCGCCTCATGCTTCTCGATCTTGTGGGCGTAGGTGATGCCCTCGGCGGGCTGCTTGACCGGCTGCAAGCGACCGGCCTGCGCCAGGCGCAGCGCATCGACAATGAGCCGCCCGCCCATCTCGGCCAGGCGGTCATGCAGGCGCGCGGTGCTGTCCTCGCCGATGGCCAGGCGCTCCTCGATCAGCATGTCGCCGGTGTCCAGGCCGGCGTCCATCTGCATGATGGTCACGCCCGTCTCGCTGTCTCCCGCCTCGATGGCGCGGTGGATGGGTGCGGCGCCGCGCCAGCGTGGCAGCAGCGAGGCATGGATATTCAGGCAGCCCAGGCGCGGCGTGTCCAGCACCCACTGCGGCAGGATCAGGCCGTAGGCGGCCACCACCATCACGTCGGCGCGCGCCGCCAGCAGGGCCTCGCGAGCGGCGGCGGCGTCATCGGGGTACTTGCCGTCCAGCCGCAGGCTGCGCGGCTGGGCCACGGGCCAGCCGTGGGCCATGGCGCATTGCTTGACCGGCGAGGCCTGCAGCTTCATGCCGCGGCCGGCAGGGCGGTCGGGCTGGGTGAGCACCAGCACGACCTCGAAATCGTCGCCTGCAGCGGCAATGGCTTCCAGCGCCGTGCGTGCGAACTCCGGCGTGCCTGCGAAGACGACTCTCACCAGCGGAACCGGCGTTCGTCGTAGCGCAGGTCGTCACCGACGTGGTAGCGACGCACGACCCCTTGCGGATCGACGTAGATGTAGAGGAAGCGCGGGTTGTTGACCTGCAGGTAGCGCCAGGACCAGACGTTGCCGTTGAAGGAACTCACTTGGGAGATTTCGTAGGGCCGACCGTAGGTTCGAAGCACGTCTTCGACGCGCCACTGGTCGACCTGGATTTGCGAGAAGTATCGCTCGTCCATTTCCTGGACTACGGAACTCACGCGGCCGCTGGCATCGAGGTCCACGTTGGTCACCTCGAAGCCCATGGGCGCACGCGAGTACTGCAGGCGCTCGCCGCCGCCCGCCAGCGGGTAGGTGGCGGTGGGTGCGCCCACGCGCTGCAGCACGTCGGTGCGGGCCATGCCCGGCTGCAGGTTCACCGGGTCGCTCGCACAGCCTGCCAGCGCCACCACCAAGGCGGCGATGGCCAGGCGAAACGCAAGCGGCAGGCGGTTCATGATGGCTGTCAGGCGCGGCGGGCGCGCTGCTGCGCCTCGCGCTGGTCTTCGCGCTGCTGCTTCTGCAGCTTGCCCTTGATGCGGTTGCGCTTGAGGGGCGAGAGGTATTCCACGAACACCTTGCCCATGAGGTGGTCCAACTCGTGCTGCACGCACACGGCGAGCAGCCCCTCGGCCTCGATGGTGCGCGACTGGCCATCGGCGTCCATCGCCTGCACCTTCACGGCCGTGGAACGCTCCACACCGTCATAGATGCCGGGCACCGAGAGGCAGCCCTCCTCGTTGATCACCTTCTCGGCGCTGGCCCAGGTGATCTCCGGGTTGATCAGCACCATGGGCGCGTCGCGCTCTTCCGAGACGTCGATGACGACAACGCGCTCGTGCACGTCGATCTGCGTGGCCGCCAGGCCGATGCCGTTGGCGTCGTACATGGTTTCGAGCATGTCGGCCACGAGCGCCTTGATGCGATCGTCGACCGCCTGCACGGGCTTGGCCACCGTGTGCAAGCGCGGGTCGGGGTAACTAAGAATGTTTCGTTTCGCCATGGAAAAACTGCCAGTTGTGGCTATTTTCGCCACTTCCGGGGGTTGACGCGCTTCCGGGGGGGGATAAACGTTGCCCCCTCAAGGGCTTCAGCGCAGAATTCGTTGCAAATTGTGAGGATTTGTTCGATGGGCGCTTCTGCCCTGCGCATGCATCATCCAGACATGAAGACATTCCAGACCGGCCACCGCCGCCTCTTCCGCCCGAACCTGCTGGCCAGCCTGGCAGCGCTCGCAGTGCTTGGCACCGGCGCGTCGCTGGCGAATGCACAGGGCAACTACCCGATCACCCCCCAGCAACGCGCCACCGCCCAGGCGACGGCGCAGGCCGGCATCCCGGTGAGCGAGCTGGTCCCCGGCGCCCCGGACGAATACACCATCAAGCCCGGCGACACGCTGTGGGCCATCTCGCGCATGTACCTGCGCAGCCCCTGGCGCTGGCCGGAGCTGTGGGGCATGAACATGTCGGACATCAAGAATCCGCACCTGATCTACCCGGGCCAGGTGCTGTTCCTGGACAAGACCGACGGCCGCGCGCGCCTGTCGACCCGTTCCGGCAGCGGCTCGGGCGGCACCATCAAGCTCTCGCCCCGCACCCGTTACGAGTCGCTGGCCGGCATGGCCCTGCCCACGCTCAAGCCCAGCCTGATCGAGCCCTTCCTGAGCGAGCCGATCGTGGTGGACCAGAACACGCTGGCCAATGCGCCGCGCATCGTGGCCGGCAACGACAACCACGTCCTGCTGGCCCGCGGCGACCGCGCCTACGCCCTGGGCAATGGGGACATGGAGCTGGTCGAGCAGCCCGGCCCGATCAAGCAGTTCCGCATCTTCCGCAACGCCACGCCGCTGGTCGATCCGGGCACCGGCGAGGTCCTGGGCTACGAGGCGCAGTACCTGGGCCGCGCCCAGCTGCAGCGCAGCCAAGGCGCCGAAACGCAGATGCAGGACGGCAAGATGGTCACCAACGTGGTGCCGGCCACCATCGACCTGATCGCCGCCAAGGAAGAAGTCCGCGCCGGCGACCGCCTGCTGCCCGAGCCGCCGCGCCAGCTCACCAGCTACGCGCCCCGCGCCCCGGCGGGCCCCGTCGATGGCGGGCGCATCGTCTCGGTGTACGGCAATGCCGTGACCTTCGCCGCGCAGAACCAGGTGGTGTCCATCAACAAAGGCCTGCGCGACGGCATCGCCAGCGGCGACGTGCTGGCCATCCTGAAGAACGGCGAAGTCATCACGGACCGCACCAACGGGACGAAGGAAACGATGAAATTGCCGAACGAGCGCATCGGTTTGCTGATGGTGTTCCGCCCATTCGAAAAGGTGTCGTACGCTCTGATCCTCGAGATCAGCGATGTGCCGAAAGCCGGTGACCTGCTGGTCAATCCGTAAAGCACATTCGTTCACTTTTCCTTGGGTTTCGAGCGCGAAGAACTTCATCACTGGCTGAGACTGTCGCTGACCCCCGGGGTCGGCGATGGCACTTCGCGCAAGCTGCTGGCGGCCTTCGGACTGCCGGACGCCATCTTCGCTCAGCCGCAGTCGGCCCTGCTGCAGGTGGTCTCGCAGGCGCAGGCCCGGGCGCTTGTGCAGCAGCCGCCCGAACTCGAGGCCCTTGCCGACCAGACCTGGCAGTGGCTGCAGGCCGACCCTGAGCGGCACCGCATCCTCACGCTGGCCGATGACGGCTACCCCGCCTCCTTGCTGCAGACGGCCGATCCGCCGCTGCTACTGCACCTGGTCGGGCCAGCCGACTTCGACCTGACCCAGCTGGGGCGCAGCCTGGCCGTCGTGGGCAGCCGCAATCCCACGCCCCAGGGCGCCAGCAACGCGAAGGCCTTCGGCCGGGCGCTCGGCGAGGCGGGCGTGGCCGTGGTGTCCGGTCTGGCCCTGGGCATCGACGGCGCGGCTCACGAGGGTGCGCTGGAAGCCGTCGGCAACACGCATCGCCTTGCCACGGTGGCGGTGGTGGGCACCGGGCTGGACCGGGTCTACCCCGCCCGGCACCGACAGTTGGCGCATCGCATCGCCCAGCAGGGGCTGCTGGTGAGCGAGCTGCCGCTGGGCACGCCGCCGCTTACCCAGAACTTTCCCAAGCGCAACCGCATCATCGCGGGCCTCACCCGCGGCACGCTGGTGGTGGAGGCCGCGCTGCAGTCGGGCTCGCTCATCACCGCGCGGCTGGCGGTGGAGCAGGGCAAGGAGGTGTTCGCGATCCCGGGCTCGATCCACTCGCCGCAGTCGCGCGGCTGCCATGCGCTGATCCGCCAGGGTGCCAAGCTGGTGGAGACAGTGAAGGACATCTTCGAGGACCTGGACCTGCGCACCGAATCTTCACCGCCGGTGCAGCCGGCCGCCGCCGCCCCGGATGATCAGGACGCGCCGCCCTTGCTGGCCGCCCTGGGTCACGACCCCGTGAGCCTCGACGCGTTGATCGCGCGCACCGGTTCTCCGGCGGCGCAACTGCAGGCGCAACTGCTCGAACTCGAGCTCGCGGGCGAGGTGGCTCGCCTGCCCGGAGGGTTGTTTCAGCGCATCGGTCACGCCTGATTCCGATTGCCTTGAAACCGCACTCCGCTATATTGGGCCCATGTATGACGTGCTCGTGTTCGTTTACGAAAACTACTGGCGCGGCGATGCCTGCCCCGAGCCCGAACTGCTGGGCCGCAAGCTCAGTGCCAACGGCTTCGAGGAAGACGAGATACGCGACGCCCTCCAGTGGCTCGACGGCCTGACGCTCGCCACCCAGGGCATCATCCTCACGCGCAACGAGGACGATGAAGACAGCATCACGGTCGGCGAGCCCATCCAGGGCTTCGAGCTGGCCCTGGAGCCTTCTGCCCATGCCATGCGTGTCTACTCGACCGCCGAGCAGAACCACCTGGGTGCGCAATGCCTGGGCTTCCTCAGCTTTCTCGACAGCGCCCAGGCCCTGCCCGCTGGCCTGCGCGAGGTGATCATCGAGCGCGCCATGGCCGCCCCCGGCGACCCGGTGTCGCTGGAAGAGCTGAAGATCATCGTGCTGATGGTGCACTGGAGCACCGGCATCGAGCCCGATGCGCTGGTGCTGGACGAGCTCTGCGACGATCCTGAAGACCGCATCGCGCATTAAGAGGCCCCCCGGCTTTTCACTTCGCTTCGCTGCGTGTAATTCGCCACCCCCCGAGGGGGAGGCCCCGCCTGCGGCCTGGCATAGCCAGTTCCGCGGCGCGTACTGAGGCATCCCGGCTTCTCACTCCGCTTCGCTGCGTGTAGTTCGCCACCTCCCGAGGAGGGGACCACGCCTGCGGCCTGGCAAAGCCAGTTCCGCGGCGCGTGGCTGGTGAAGAAAGGGGACGGGCCGGCCGGGCTCAGTCCAGCAGGCGCTCGGGGTTCGCGTCGAGCTTGGCCAGCGCTTCGCGCGTCGCGCGCACGGTCAGCGTTTCCTCTTCCGCCGGGACCAGCAGGCCGGCCTGCAGGTAGGAGGCCAGGCGGCCGGCCTGGATGAGGAAGCTGCGGCCGCCAGGGGCGGCGAAGAGGTGCAGCTGCTTGCGGTCGCTGCGCCAGACGAACTGGACCTGGGTGGGGCGGTTGTTGTGGTCCAGCATGAACCAGTTGCCCACCTGCAGGTCGTGCGCCCAGGCCAGCATCTCGTCGCTCACCTTGGCGCCGGTGTCGGGCACGACCTCGATGGAGGCGGCGTCCACCCCCAGCAGCAGTTCGATGCTGGCAGCGTCCAGCGGCAGGTCGGTGGCGCTCTCGTCGCTGACGAAGTCTTCCAGGTTGGCCAGGCGCTTGGCCATGGCGTCGATCTGCGTGGAAGGGATGGCGTCGGTCTTGGACATGAAGGCGTCGGCCAGGGTCTGGCCGATCACCTTGATGTGCTGCTCCTGCGGATCGCCCTCGATGCCCAGCAGGGCCATGCCCTGGCGCAGGCGCTGCAACAGGTTGGGCAGGTCCTGGATGACGCGGGTGCGGTCGTTGCGGTTGGGCTTGGCGCTGGCGGCCCACACCAGGTCGGCGGCGGCACGCTTGAGGGTGACGGTCTGCTGGTCCTGCGCGCCGTAGCGCAATGCGGCCAGCGCCAGCACTTCGGCCCAGACCTTGAACAGGAATTCCCGGATCTCTTCGCGAACCGGGATGTCATTGAGCATCTTGCGCAGCTCGATGGTGTACTGGATCGCCATCGTCTCCTTCTGCTCCACCTGCTGCGCCACGCTCATGAGGCGCTGGGTGGCGTCGCTCTGCGTGAGGTACTTGGAGAGGAAGGCGACGAATTCGTCGTACACCAGCTTGAACACGCGCTGGCCGGTCTCGGGGTACTGCTCGATCACCTGCACCACGCGGCGGATCTCGCCCTCGAGCGCGCTGCCGGAAATGGCGGCGGCGTCGAAGCCCATCACGCAGGAGCCCATGCGGTCGATCAGCATGCGGGCGGGGTGCTGCAGGGTGCCGAAGAACTCGGGCTCGGCGATGGCCACGCGCAGCACTGGCATCTGCAGGCGCGCGAACCAGACGCGCGCCGAGAAGGGAATGCGCTCCTCGGCCAGGATGGCCTGGAACATCAGGGCCACGATTTCCACCGTGGCCTTGTCGGCGGTGGTGGGGGCCTTCTTCTTCAGCTCGGCCGTGCGCCGGCGCATGTCGACGGCGCTTTGCTGGATGGCCGTGGCCTCGTCGCCCACCACGTACTGGGAGGAGGCGGCGCGGTAGGCCACTTCGGCGTCCATGATGGCCTGCACGAAGACCGGCGAGCCGACGCCGGGCGCCATGGCACCCGGGCCCACGCCACCGACCGAGCCGACATGGCTGGAGGCAGCCATGGCCCGGCTGCCCCCGACGAAATCGGAGCCGATGCGCGCGGTGACGAAGCGCTTGAGGCTGCTCAGCACGCCCTGCGCGCGCTGGCGGGCGACGATCAGCGGCGAGCCGCCCCCCACCAGCGGAAAGTCGACGCCGCCCGCCTGGCCGGCTCCGGCCACGCCATAGCGGCCTGCCGGGCTTTGCACGCCGATGGCGGCCGGCGCAAAGCCGCCGGCGCCCAAGGGCGCATCGACGGTTTGGCCGCGGCCGCCCATGCCGGAGAATCCCATGGGCGCCGAGGAGGGCGCGCCGTGTGCGCGCTTGACGAAGCCCTTGAGGTCGATCTCGGGCATCACGCCGCGGGAGATCAGGAAGGCGTTGGCGTCCTTGTAGGCCTTGAGGATCACCTCCAGCATGTGCTGCTGGACCACGTCCTGCACCTTGGTCCACATGGCGCGGGTGAGGCCCGCGGCCAGCCACTGGTCGACCAGCAGCTTGGCGAGCACTTCGGGCCGCAGCACGTCCTTGCTGCTGAGCTCGGTGGTGTTCTCCAGATGCTGCATGCGCAGGCGCACGTCGTTGAGCTCGAAGCTGGCCTTGTCCTGGATCACCAGGGCCAGGCGCGAGGACAGGATGTTGTTCTCGACGACCTCGTCGCCGATCAGCTCCAGGCTGCCCAGCGACTGCAGGCCCGACGCGCCGGTGCCCATGCTGTGCAGCGCCTTGCGCCAGCCCGATTGCGACAGGTTGACCCAGCGCGACTCGTGCTCGACGAAGGCGACGAAGTCGTCGCGGTGCTGGTGCATTTCCCGGGCGTTGCCGGTCTGGCCGGCCAGGGCGTTCAGGCGCTCGCGGATGGCTTGCGCCGTCGGCGCGATCACACCCTCGGTGGCGGCGACGAAGCGCTCGCGCGTTTCACGCGCAAGCTGGACGGACGATGCGTTGGGACGCTCTGTGCTGCTCATTGGGGGGCGAGACGGATGGTAACCGCCGGCAGCTCAAAGCTTGCCCTGTAGGCGGCGTCCGCACAAGTATCGCAGCATGCTCGGCAACCCCAACGTGGCATCCTGTCCACGGCGACCAAGTCAGACCACCGCGCCGGAGTTCGGGTCGTCCGGATCGCCGTCCCGCTTTACGGGACCCTTGACCAGGTCCTCCCGCTTCACGCCCAGCCACATGGCGATGGCGGCGGCTACGAAGGCCGAGGAGTAGATGCCGAACAGGATGCCGATGGTCAGCGCCAGCGCGAAGTAGTGCAGCGTGGGGCCGCCGAAGAAGAACATCGACAGCACCACCAACTGGGTGGAGCCGTGGGTGATGATGGTCCGGCTGATGGTGGAGGTGATCGCGTTGTCGATGATCTCCACGGTGCTCATCTTGCGGTAGCGCCTGAAGTTCTCGCGGATGCGGTCGAAGATCACCACCGACTCGTTGACCGAGTAGCCCAGCACCGCCAGCACCGCCGCCAGCACCGCCAGCGAGAACTCCCACTGGAAGAAGGCGAAGAAGCCCAAGATGATGACCACGTCGTGCAGGTTGGCCAGCACCGTGGCCAGGGCGAACTTCCACTCGAAGCGGAAGGCCAGGTAGACCATGATGCCCACCACCACCATGGCGAGCGCCTTCAGGCCGTTGGTGGTGAGCTCGTCGCCCACCTGCGGACCGACGAAATCGTTGCGGCGCAGCTGTACCGAGGGGTCGACCGACTTGAGGGCGTCGAGGACCTGGGTGCTCTGCTGGGCCGCGTTCACGCCCTTTTGCGCCGGCAGCCGGATCATGACGTCGCGCGAGGTGCCGAAGTTCTGCACCTGCACGTCCTGGAAGCCCAGCTTGGCGATGGCCTCGCGGACCTTGCCCAGGTCGGCGGTCTGCGTGTAGGCCACTTCCATCACCGTGCCGCCGGTGAATTCGACCGACAGGTGCAGCCCGCGGCTGAACAGGAAGAACACGGCCAGCAGGAAGGTGATGACCGAGATGGCGTTCAGCACCAGCGCGTGGCGCATGAACGGGATGGTGCGGTGGATGCGGAAAAACTCCATGGCGGGTCCCTGCTCTTCTTACTTGTTGTCCGCCACTGCGGTATCCGGGCGCCACACGGTGCCGATGGACACGCCCTTGAGCTTCTTCTTGCGCCCGTACCAGAAGTTCACCAGGCCGCGCGAGAAGAACACGGCCGAGAACATCGAGGTGACGATGCCGATGCAGTGCACCACCGCGAAGCCGCGCACCGGCCCCGAGCCGAAGGCGAGCAGCGCGATGCCGGCGATGAGGGTGGTGACGTTGGAGTCCAGGATGGTGTTCCAGGCGCGGTCGTAGCCGGCATGGATGGCCGCCTGCGGCGAGGCGCCGTTGCGCAGTTCCTCGC
The DNA here is from genome assembly GCF_900114785.1 of Variovorax sp. OV329. Classification (GTDB taxonomy): domain Bacteria; phylum Pseudomonadota; class Gammaproteobacteria; order Burkholderiales; family Burkholderiaceae_C; genus Variovorax. The sequence continues at coordinate 356,927 of NZ_FOUG01000004.1, read as the reverse complement.
GCACGCGCTCGTTGATCAGCACGTTGGAGTCGATCGCCACGCCGATGGCCAGCGCCATGGCGGCGATGCCCGGCAGCGTGAGCGTGGCCTGCAGCATCGACAGGATGGCCACCAGCAGGAGCAGGTTGACCGCCAGCGCGATGGAGGAGAACAGGCCGAACAGCGCGTAGTAGGCGCACATGAAGACCATGATCGCCAGGAAGCCGTAGGCAACGCTCTTGAAGCCCTTCTCGATGTTGTCGGCACCCAGGCTCGGGCCGATGGTGCTTTCCTCGATGATCTCCATGGGCGCGGCCAGCGAGCCGGCACGCAGCAGCAGGGCCAGGTCGCTGGCCTCCACCACATTCATCGAGCCGGAGATCTGGAAACGGGTGCCCAGCTCGCCGCGGATCGCCGGCGCCGTCAGCACCTCGCCCTTGCCCTTCTCGAAGAGCAGGATGGCCATGCGCTTGCCGATGTTGTCGCGGCTGATGTCGCGCATGATGCGACCGCCCTTGGCGTCCACGGTCAGGTCGACCTTGGGCTGCTGGGTCTGCTGGTCGAAGCCGGGCTGGGCGTCGCTCAGGTTCTCGCCGGTGATGATCACCTGCTTCTTGACGATGATCGGGCGGCCGTCGCGCTCCAGGAATTTCTCGGAGCCGAAGGGCACCGGCCCGCTGCCGGTCTCGGCCGCGCGCGCCTCGGCGCTCTCGTCGACCATGCGCAGTTCCAGCGTGGCGGTGCGGCCCAGGATGTCCTTGGCCTTGGCCGTGTCCTGCACGCCGGGCAGCTGCACCACGATGCGGTCCACGCCCTGCTGCTGGATCACCGGCTCGGCCACGCCCAGTTCGTTGATCCGGTTGTGCAGGGTGGTGATGTTCTGCTTGAGCGCCGCGTCCTGCAGGCGGCGGGCCGCCTCGGGCTTGAAGGTGGCCGTGAGCTTCCACTCGCTGCCTTCCTGGCTGGCGGTGGCGGTCAGGTCGGTGAACTGGTCCTGGATGATGCGCTGGGTGGCTTCCAGGCTGGGCTGGTCGCGAAAACGCACTTCCACGGTCTGGCCGTTGCGGCTGACCGAGGTGCCGCGCAGGCTCTTGTCGCGCAGCGCCTGGCGCAGGTCGCTGGCCATGGTCTCGGCCTTCTTGTCCAGGGCGCCCTTCATGTCCACCTGGAGCATGAAGTGCACGCCGCCGCGCAGGTCCAGGCCCAGGTACATCGGGTGGGCATGCAGCGCGGTCAGCCAGGCGGGCGATCGCGACACCAGGTTCAGCGCCACCACGTAGGGCGGGTCGCTGGGGTCCGGCACCAGGGCGTGCTGCAGCACGTCGCGGGCCTTCAACTGGTCGTCGGTGGTGGCGAAGCGGGCCCGCACGGAAGCGCCGTCGAGCGTGAGCATGTCGGGCTGCAGGCTGGCCGCCTTCAGCGCCGCCTCGACGCGGGTGCGCGTGCTCTCGTCCACCCGGATGGTGGACTTGGCGCTGGACACCTGCACCGCCGGTGCTTCGCCGAAGAAATTGGGCAGGGCGTAGATGAGCCCCACGAGCAGCACGATCACGATGATCGCGTACTTCCAGACCGGGTATCGGTTCATGATCGCGCTTGAACGGCGGCGCTTGAGGCCGCCGCCTCAGAATGAAGACAACAGGTGATTACTTGACGGTGCCCTTGGGCAGCACCTGGACCACGGCGCTGCGCTGCACGCGCACGTTCACGCCGCTGGCGATTTCGAGGGTCATGTACTGGTCGCCCAGTTCGGTGATCTTGCCCAGCACGCCGCCGGCCGTTGCCACTTCGTCACCCTTGGCCAGGGCGGACAGCATGTTGCGGGTCTCCTTCTGGCGCTTCATCTGCGGGCGGATCATGACGAAGTACAGCACCACGAACATCAGCAGCAGCGGCAGCATGCTGCCGATGGAAGACATCATGTCGCCGCCACCTGCGGCGGGAGCGGTCTGTGCGAAGGCGGAAGAGATGAACAAGGGGTTCTCCAACAGGATTCGTGAGGACCCGGGGCAAGCCCGGGCCGGCAGGGCGGCCGCATGTGATCGAGTATTCGCGGCCGCGCGGCGCAGGCCGGAGCCCGCGCACGTCAACCGCGCATTGTAGGGCGCGGGCCGGGGGCCCTCGCCGCCGAACCCGGCGCCAGAGCACGGGTTTTCACTGGGACCGGGCTGCAGCGCCTTCAGAAGGCGAAGGCGCGGTAGCTCTCCACGTCTCCGTTTGCGGCCTGCTCGTCCGGCACCACAGGGTTGAAGCGGAGCAACTGCTGCGCGCGCGGCGAGAGCTGCTGCCATTGCGAAGCCGGGACCCGGATGCTGACTTCCGGCCGGAACAGCCAGCGCCGGCTGTAGCCGATGACGACCATCGGGCGCGGCTCGTCCGTCCGGTTGGGGGTGCCGCGGTGGATGGCGCGCACGTCCCGGATCATGACGTCGCCCAGCTTCATCTTGTAGCGGTGCTGGGCGATGCTTCCATTGGCGAGGCCCTCCATGGCGTCGTGCCGGTCCATGCGATGGGTGCCCAGCGTGGTCTCGAAGGGTCCGTTGTCGTCGGTGACGTCGCACAACGGGAAATTGACGGCCAGCTGGAAGGACGGCGTGTCGTTGCCGTGCACGCCCGGAAACAGCGCCGGCGTGTCGGCATGCCAGGCCTGGTAGTCGGAACCCTTCAGTGGCGTGTCGCTGGCCAGCTGGCACATCACCGGCTGCGGCCCGGCCACGCGCTCGACGATCGCCAGGATGTCCTCGTCCTCGAAGAAGTCGGGGTCGCAAAAAGGCGCGGCGAAAGGAAGGCTCACATAGAAGCGCTGCGCGCCGCGGTTGGGGTCGTCCTTCTCCCTGGCGATCTGGGCAGCCAGAAGGGGCTCGAAGGCCTCGCGCCAGGCAGCCAGCTTCTCGAGCGGTAGGTGGTCGCGCAGAACCACCAGGCTGTCACGGTCGAAGGCCTGGGCGAAGGCGTCGTGCTGGGCTGAGGAGTAACGGGCGGGACGGGGCATTGGAGTCTCCGGAAGTGGCGCATTGGCCTGATGAATTTTATTACTAATATTATTCATTGAGCCGCAACCGGTCAACGCAGTTCCGCCGATTTTGGAGCCGCTGCTGCGGCGACCGCGAAGTCATAATGCGCCGTGACCTCCCCCATCAAGCCGCCCCGGCAACCGGACGCCAGCCCTCGCCCGAGGCCCACGATGACCGACATTGCCAAGGCGGTGGGCGTATCTCAATCAACGGTGTCCCTGGTGCTCAACCGGATGCCCGGTGCCAAGCTCTCCGCGGAAACGCGCCAGCGCGTCATCGCGACCGCCGAGGCGATGGGCTATCGCTTGCCGACTCGACGCTCGACGGCTGCAGTCCATTCGGCAAGAAGCGCCGCGCCGTCGCCGCGCCAGCGGATCCTGTACCTGACGGACGAGATCGCCACCTCGCCGCACCCTGCCGTCACCATGGACGGCGCGCGCACGTTGGCGTGGGAAAACAGCCTGCTGCTTGCCATCCACGTCACAGGCGGCGACCGGGAACTCGAAGAATCCATCCTGGACAGCGCACGCGCCGACGCCTCGGTGCTCGGCGTCATCTACGCGACCATCATCACCCGCGGCATCGAGGCCTCGCCGGCGCTGGGCGCACTTCGGGAGGCCGGCAAACCGCTGGTCCTGCTCAACTGCACCAGCACGGACCGGGCGCTGTCCAGCGTCATTCCAGCGGAAGTGAGCGGTGGCTACGCTGCCACCGAACACCTCATTGCCCAGGGCCACGCCCGCATCGGCTTCATCAACGGCGAGCCGTGGATGGACGCCGCGCGCGACCGGCTCAAGGGCTATCGCCAGGCGCTCGCGACCGCCGACCTGCCCTTCGACGGGGAGCTGGTGCGCGAGGGCGACTGGATGAGCAGCAGCGGCTTCGAGCACGCACTGGCGCTCATGCAGCTGGCGCGCCCGCCCTCGGCCATCCTGTGCGCCAACGACATGATGGCCCTGGGCGCGCTGGACGCCATGAAGCAGTTCGGCAAGGCGGTCCCAAGCCAGGTCTCCATCGTCGGCTACGACGATGTGGAAGTGGCCCGGCACGCGCACCCGCCGCTCACGACGGTGCTGCTGCCGAACTTCGCCATGGGCCAATGGGCCGTCGAGCGCGTGATCGAAGAGGCGGCTGCCCACACCCCGCCGCCACCACGCCAGATCAAGATGGAGTGCCCCCTGGTCGAGCGCCAGTCCGTCGGCGCAGCGCCGCGCGCCGGGAAACAAATATGAATTGATTTCTCGGCGTTTTCCCCAGTTTTATTAGTCATAGGCATCGGGAGAATCGATCCCGAGCGCAACGCCGCAAAGGCGTGCCTTGGCTACCGGGGAGGCTTCCGGCGGTCTTCTGTTCCAGGCCCAGGGAGCCACCATGAAAAAAGCTTTGTCGTCCATCGTCCTGGCCGTCGCCACGGCCAGCCTGCCTGTCCTCGCACAGGTCCCGCCACTGCCGCAAAAGGCTGGCTACAAGGTCGGCTTCTCGCAGACCGAGAACAACAACCCCTGGCGGATCGCCGAGACCAAATCCATGCAGGACGCGGCGGCCGGCTGCAACTGGACGCTGGTCTATGCCGACGCCAACGGCTCGTCCGCCAAGCAGGTGGCCGATGTCGAGAACATGATCGCGCAGAAGGTCGACCTGATCGTGCTGGCGCCGCGCGAGGAAAAGCCCTTGGTGCCGGCCGTCATGAAGGCCAGGCGTGCCGGCATCCCGGTGATCCTGATCGACCGCAACATCGACCAGAAGGTGGCGCAGGCCGGCCGCGACTACGTCACGTTCATCGGCTCCGATTTCGTCGACCAGGGCCGGCGCGCCGGCGAGTGGCTGGTGCAGGCGACCGGCGGCAAGGGAACCATCGTCGAGCTGGAAGGCACCACCGGCTCCTCGCCCGCCAACGACCGCAAGAAGGGCTTCGACGGGGCGGTCGCCAAGGCGCCGGGCCTGCGCATCGTGGCCTCGCAAAGCGCCGACTTCTCCCGCGACAAGGGCCGGCAGGTGATGCAGACGCTCCTGCAGGCGCACCCTGACGTGAGCGCGGTGTACGCGCACAACGACGAGATGGCCGTCGGCGCCATCACCGCGCTGGAGGCCGCCGGCAAGAAGCCCGGAAGCGACGTGACCGTGGTCTCCGTCGACGGCACGGCCGACGCGCTCAAGGCCATCGTGGCCGGCAAACTGGGCGCCACGGTGCAGTCCAGCCCCTTCTTCGGCCCGATCGCCTGCGAGACGGCCCGGCGCTATACGAAGGGCGACGCCATTCCCGCCTGGGTGAAGGTCGAGGACAAGTTCTACGACAAGTCGAACGCCCAGGCCATGATGGCCAACGGCTACTGACCGCCGCCTCTCGGTCCCCCATCGGCCGGCGCTCATGGCGCAGCGCCCGCCGATTCGCATCAAGACAAACCATCCGCACGATGAGCTCTGCTGTCCTGGAGATGCACGGCATCGCGAAAGCCTTCGCGGGCCATCCTGCCCTGCGCGGCGCCGACCTCCGCGTGGGGCCGGGCGAGGTGCATGCGCTGATCGGCCAGAACGGCGCGGGCAAGTCGACCCTCATCAAGATCCTGACCGGCGCCTATGCGAAGGACGCAGGCAGCATCCGCTTCGCCGGAGAAGAGGTGAGCTTCCGCTCGCCAGGCGAGGCGCAGGCCGCCGGCATCGCGACCATCTACCAGGAGCTCAACCTGGTGCCCACGCTTTCGCTGGCCGAGAACGTCTTCCTAGGCCGCGAGCCCCGGCGCTTCGGGCTGATCGATTGGAAGCGCATCGAGACCGAGAGCCGCCGCATCCTGCGCGACCTCGGCATCGAGGTCGACGTGACCCGCGCGCTGGGCAGCGTCAACACGGCCACGCAGCAGATGGCGGCCATCGCGAGGGCGGTGAGTGCCAGGGCGCGGCTGGTCATCATGGACGAGCCGACCTCCTCGCTCGACGAACGCGAGGTCGAGATCCTGTTTGGCGTCATCCGGCGCCTGAAGGCCGACGGCATCGCCGTGATCCTCGTCAGCCACCGGCTGGACGAGCTCTACGCGGTGTGCGAGCGCATCACCGTGCTGCGCGACGGGCAGACCGTCGCCGCGCGCGAGATGGCCGGCTTCGGCAAGCTCGAACTGGTCGCCTGCATGCTCGGCAAGGACATCACGACGGGCGCTGCGGCCGCGGGCGGAAAACGGAAGGAGGGTGCCGATCTCCTGGCCCTGCAGCACGCCGCCAGCGGATCGAGGGTGCAGGACGCCAGCCTGACGATCCGGCGCGGCGAGACGCTGGGGCTCGCCGGCCTGCTGGGCTCGGGTCGCACGGAGCTGGCCCGCACCCTCTTCGGCGCCGACGCCCTGGATCGCGGCGACATGCACTTCAAGGGCCAGCGCGTGCGCTTCGGCGAACCGGCGCAGGCACTTCGCGCCGGCATCGCCTACCTGTCGGAAGACCGCCGCGCCGAAGGCATCGTGCCCGAGCTCTCGATCCGCGAGAACATCACGCTGGCCGTGCTGCCTGGCCTCGCGAGGCTGGGGGTGATCGACCGGCGGCGCGAGTCGGAGATCGCCCGGGACTTCATCCGCAGCCTGGGCATCCGCTGCGCCGGGCCGGAGCAGCGCATCAGCGAGCTGTCCGGTGGCAACCAGCAGAAGGTGCTGCTGGCGCGCTGGCTGGCGGCGCGCATCGACCTGTTGCTGCTGGACGAGCCCACGCGCGGCATCGACATCGGGGCGCGCGCCGAGATCCTCTCGCTGATCCGCAAGCTCTGCGAGACCGAGGGCATGGCGGTGCTGATGATCGCCAGCGAACTGGAGGAACTGGTGGACAACAGCGACCGCATCGTGGTGCTGCGCGACGGCCGCACGGTCGCCGAGCTGAGCGGCCCGGCCATGACCCAGGCCCATGTGATGCAGGCCATGGCCCATGGCGATGCGCCTGCACTTTCTGTCTCGATGCCATGACCCCGCCACTTCACAACTTCGCCGGCCGCTCGGCGGTGTCCCATGCCTTCGGGCTGCGCCGCCTGTCCGGGCACGGGGCCGCCCTGGCCCTGGCCGCCCTGCTCGTGTTCAACGCCGCCTTCACGCGGGACTTCCTCTCGGCGCAGACGCTCAGCGTGAACCTGTCGCAGGTGGCGCAGGTGGTGATCGTGGCCATGGGCATGACCCTGGTCATCGCCACCGGCGGCATCGACCTGTCGGTGGGCGCGACCGCTTCCTTTGCCGGCACGCTCGCGGCGGTGGTGCTGGCGTCCGCCTGGGCCGGCATGGCGCCGCCGGCATTTGCCGCCGCCCTGGCGATCGCGCTGGCCATTGCCGCGGCCTGCGCCTTCGGGCTGCTCAACGCGACGATGGTGGCCCGCTACCGCATCCAGCCCATCGTGGCCACGCTGGTGCTTTTCATCGCGGGCCGGGGCCTGGCCGAGATGCTGACCGACGGCAACCTCCGCACCTTCCCGGGCGGCCAGCTCGACTGGCTGCGCGCGCGCATCGGCTTCCTGCCGGTGGAAGGGGTCGTGATGGCGGCGGTGGTGCTCTTCACGGCGTGGCTGGTCGGTGCCACGGTGTTCGGCCGCCGGCTGCTGGCCACCGGCGGGAACGAGCGCGCCGCCTGGCTGGCAGGTATCCCGGTCACGCGCGTGAAGGCCGTCGCGTACCTCGCATGCGCCGCGCTGGCGGGCCTGGCCGGCGTGATGAGCGTGGCCATGATCTCGGCCGCCGATCCCGCGAAGATCGGGCTGAACCTGGAGCTCAACGCGATTGCAGCCGTCGCCGTCGGCGGCACCTCGCTGGCGGGCGGCCGCGCTCGCGTGGGCGGCACGCTGATCGGCGCCCTGGTGATCCAGTTGCTCGAATACACGCTGCTGGCCCATGGCATTTCCGACGAGTACGCCCTGATGCTCAAGGCCGCAGTGATCCTGCTGGCCGTCGGCCTGCAGCGCCGCGGCGCCTGAAAGAACGCATGGCTCACGACGCCCCCTCGATCGCCGCAGACCCGCGCAAGCGCATCGTCGGCCCGGTCCTTCGCTCGCAGGGCGCACTGATCGCGCTCCTGCTGGTGCTGGTCTTCGGCGCCTTGCGCTACGACCACTTCCTCGGGGCGGAGAACGCGGGCTTTCTCCTGGGCAGCACGGCCAAGTTCGGCCTGCTGGCAATCGGCATGGCCTTCGTCATCCTCTCGGGCGGCATCGACCTGTCCGTGGGAACCGTCGCGGTGCTGGCCAGCGTGGTGGCGGCCCAGCTGTCTCCGCACGGCATCGCACCGGCCATCGCAGGCGCGGTCGCGGTCGGCCTCGCCTTCGGGCTGGTGAACGGCTTCGTCATCGCGCGATTCCGGCTGATGCCCTTCGTCGTGACCCTGTGCACCTTCATGGCAGCGCGGGGCCTGGCGCTGGTCGTGTCGGGACGCGAGACGGTGTCGATCAGCTACGAGGCGGGCTACGACCAGCTGGCCGAATCCGCCTGGCTCGGCCTGACGCTGCCCACCTGGATCATGCTGGCGGCCTTCGCCCTCGGCGCGCTCATGCTGCGCTACAGCCGCTTCGGGCGCGCGGTGCTGGCGGTGGGCGGCAACGAGGAGGCGGCCCGCCTCATGGGCGTGCCGGCGGCCCGCGTGAAGATGGCCGTGTATGCCCTGTCGGGCGCGCTGGCCGGCTTGGCCGGCGCGATCCTCGCGGCGCAGACTTCCGGATCGCCGACCGAAGGCACCGGCTGGGAGCTGGTGGCCATCGCCGCCGTCGTGGTGGGCGGCACGCGGCTGTCGGGCGGCCAGGGCTCGGTATTGAACACGCTCACCGGCGTGCTGCTGCTGGCCGTGATCCTGAACCTGATCAACTTCGAGAACGGCTACACCAGCGGGCCGCACCTGTCGCTGGGCTCGTACTGGCAGACCGTCGTGCGTGGCGGCTTCCTGCTGGCCGTGGTGCTGCTGCAAGCCCGGCTCGCGCACCGGCCGGGCGGGCCGGTGCGCACGTAGCGATCAGGCCGCGGCGCGGTCCGCCGCCTCGGGGTGGCGCCACTTCTCCATCAGCGCCTTCCAGCGCAGGCGGGCGGCCACCAGGTTGCGCTCCTTCACGTGGCCGTAGCCGCGGATCTGCTCGGGCAGGCTGGCGATTTCCACCGCCACCGCGTGGTTGCCGGCGCCCAGCTTGCCCAGCACTTCCTCGATGGCTGCGCGGTACTCGCCGATCAGGGCGCGCTCGGTCTTGCGCTCTTCCGTGCGGCCGAAGATGTCCAGCGGCGTGCCGCGCAGGCCCTTGAGCTTCGCCAGGATGCGGAAGCCCTTGAGCATGGACGGGCCGAACTTCTGCTTCTGCAGCTCGCCCTTGCTGTTGTGCTTGGCGATCATGGGCGGCGCCAGGTGGTAGTTGAGCTGGAAGTCCTTGCCCATCTCGCCCTCGAACATGCCGCTCACCTTGGTCAGGAAAGCCGTGTCGGTGTGCAGGCGGGCCACCTCGTACTCGTCCTTGTAGGCCATCAGCTTGAACAGGTAGCGCGCCACGGCCTCGGCCAGGCTGCTCTTGCCGGTGGCCTGCGCCTCGGCTTCGCGCACCTTCTCGACGAAGGCGCTGTACTGCTCGGCGTAGGCGGCATTCTGGTAGCCGGTGAGGAACTCCACGCGGCGCGTCACCAGGCTCTGCAGGCTGTCGCGCTTCTTGAACTCGATCACCTGGCCGGGCGAGGCGATCTTGTTCAGCGAGGCCAGGTCGTGCGCGGCGCGGCGGCCCCACTCGAAGGCGGCCTTGTTGTTGTCCACGGCCACGGCGTTGAGCTCGATGGCGCGCATGAGCGACTCGTGCTGCAGCGGCAGCCAGCCCTTCTGCCAGGCGTAGCCCAGGATCATCGGGTTGACGTAGATGGTGTCGCCCATCAGCGCGGTCGACAGCGCGTCGGCATCGAACACGCCCAGGCCCTGCGCACCGACGGCGCGCTCGATTTCCTCGGCGCAGGCGTCCTGCGGGTTCTGCCAGTTGGCGTTGCGCACGAAGGCGGCCGTGGGCGCGCCGTGGCTGTTGAGCGCAACGTGGGTGCGGCCCTCGCGCATGCGCGCCAGCGTCTCGGCGTTGACGGCCACCAGCGGGTCGCAGGCCAGGATCAGGTCGGCCGCCGCCGTGCCCACGCGGGTGGTGCGGATGTCGTCCTGGGTGGCGCCAATGAGCACGTGGCTCCAGGTGGCGCCGCCCTTCTGGGCCAGGCCCGCCGCGTCCTGCGTGACGATGCCCTTGCCTTCGATGTGCGCCGCCATGCCCAGCAGTTGGCCGATGGTGATGACGCCGGTGCCGCCCACGCCGGCCACCACCGTGCCCCACACCTGGGCGACGGCCAGGGCCGGCACGCGGGGCTCGGGCAGCGCGCCCAGCGAGAAGGGATCGGGCACCTTGGCCTTGTCCTTCTTGCGCAGCTTGGCGCCCTCCACGGTGACGAAGCTGGGGCAGAAGCCCTTCAGGCAGCTCCTGTCCTTGTTGCAGCTGCTCTGGTTGATGGTGCGCTTGCGGCCGAACTCGGTCTCCAGCGGCTCCACCGACAGGCAGTTGCTTTTCACGCTGCAGTCGCCACATCCTTCGCACACCAGGTCGTTGATGACCACGCGCACGGCCGGATCGACCATGGTGCCGCGCTTGCGGCGGCGGCGCTTCTCGGTGGCGCAGGTCTGGTCGTAGATGATGGCGGTGGTGCCGGCGATCTCGCGGAACTCGCGCTGGATGTCGTCCAGCTCGTCGCGGTGGCGGATGGCGACCTTCTGGCCGTCATAGCTGCCGGGAATGCTGACGCCGTCGTACTTCTCAGGCTCGTCGGTGACGATCACCACCTTCTTCGCGCCTTCGGCATGAAGGCTCTCGGCGATCTGCAGCACCGAGTGGCCCTCGGGGCGCTCGCCCACCTGCTGGCCGCCGGTCATGGCCACCGCGTCGTTGTAGAGGATCTTGTAGGTGATGTTCACGCCCGCGGCGATGCTCTGGCGGATCGCCAGCAGGCCGCTGTGGAAGTAGGTGCCGTCGCCCAGGTTGGCGAAGATGTGCTTGTCGGTGGTGAAGGGCTGCTGGCCCACCCATGGCACGCCCTCGCCGCCCATCTGCGTGAAGCCGATGGTGGAGCGGTCCATCCAGGTGGCCATGAAGTGGCAGCCGATGCCGCCCATGGCGCGCGAGCCCTCGGGCACGACGGTGCTGGTGTTGTGCGGGCAGCCCGAGCAGAACCAGGGCATGCGCGCGTCGGTGACGCCGCCGGCCTGGATCACCTGCATGGCGCGCTCCTTGGCTTCCAGGATGGCCATCTGCGCCTCGACCCGCGCCACCATGTCGGCGCCGGCGGCCGCCAGGATGCCGGTCTTCTTCAGACGCTGCACGATGGCCTTGGCGATCAGCGCCGGGTTCAGGTCGGCGTTGGCGCGTAGCAGGGTGTTGGCCGTCGGGTTGGGCATGGCCCACTCGCCGCCGGAGTAGTCACCCTCCATCTCGTTGAACTTGCCCAGCACGTTGGGGCGTACGTCGGCGCGCCAGTTGTAGAGCTCTTCCTTGAGCTGGTACTCGATGACCTGGCGCTTTTCCTCCACCACCAGGATTTCCTGCAGGCCGGTGGCGAACTCGCGGGTGAGCTGCGCTTCCAGCGGCCACACCACGCCCACCTTGTGCACCCGGATGCCCAGCTGGCGGCAGGTGGCGTCGTCCAGGCCCAGGTCGATCAGGGCCTGGCGGGTGTCGTTGTAGGCCTTGCCGCTGGCCATGATGCCGAAGCGGTCGTTGGGGCCTTCGATGACGTTGCGGTTGAGCTTGTTGGCGCGGATGTACGCCAGCGCCGCATACCACTTGTAGTGCATGAGGCGCGCTTCCTGCTCCAGCGCATGGTCGGGCCAGCGGATGTGCAGGCCGCCTGGCGGCATCTCGAAGTCGGTGGGGATCACGATGTCGACCCGCTCGGGGTCGATCATGGCGGTGGCGCTCGATTCGACGATTTCCTGGATGGTCTTCATGCCCGACCAGATGCCCGAGAAGCGGCTCATGGCGAAGGCGTGGATGCCCAGGTCGAGGATTTCCTGCACGTCGGCCGGGAAGAACACCGGCGAGCCGCAGGCCTTGAAGATGTGGTCGCTCTGGTGCGCGGCGGTGGAACTCTTGGAAATGTGGTCGTCGCCGGCCACCGCGATCACGCCGCCCCAGGCGGTGGTGCCGGCCATGTTGGCGTGCTTGAAGACGTCCGAGCAGCGGTCCACGCCGGGGCCCTTGCCGTACCAGATGCCGAAGACGCCGTCGAACTTGTTGGTGCCGGGCGGCGCGAAGCCCAGCTGCTGGGTGCCCCACAGTGCGGTGGCGGCCAGTTCCTCGTTCACGCCGGGCTGGAACACGATGTTCTGGCCCTTGAGGAACTTGCTGGCCTTCCACAGCGCCTGGTCGTAGCCGCCGAGCGGCGAGCCGCGGTAGCCGCTGATGAAGCCCGCCGTGTTCTTGCCGACCAGGGCATCGCGCTGGCGCTGCAGCATGGGCAGCTTGACCAGCGCCTGCACGCCGCTCATGAAGGCTCGGCCGTAATCCAGGCTGTACTTGTCGTCGAGGGTGACGGTCTCTAGCGCCTTGCGGATGTGCTCGGGCAGCGGGGCGTTCATATGTTCAGTCTCCGTGTTGGCTTTGCCTTGTGGGCATGGCGTGCACTAAATGGGCGTCCGGGTCGGGCGGCCCCGCCATGATTGCACGCAAAGTGTATGCCTGCTGCGTTGATAGGTGTTTGCGTTCTATGCCCGTAAAACACCCATTCTGGAAAGGATCTTTCCTACAATGGGGCGAAATGGAAAGCATCGACAAGTTTGACCTCGCGATCCTGCAAGAGTTACAGGCCGATGCGCGGCTCACCAACGCCGAGCTGGCGCAGCGCGTGGGCCTGTCGGCCGCGCCCTGCTGGCGACGGGTGCGGGCGCTTGAGGCGGCCGGCATCATCCGCGGCTACCACGCCGAGATCGACCGCCACAAGATCGGCCTGGGCGTTCTGGCCTTCGTGCGGGTGGACACCGAGCGCGTCTCGGCCGACGCCACCAGCAAGCTGGAGGATGCGATCCGAAAGCTGCCCGAGGTGGTGGCCTGCCACTACATCAGCGGCACCGGCACCTTCGAGCTGCAGGTGGTGGCGCCCGACCTGGACGGCTTCTCGCGCTTCGCGCGCCACAGCCTGATGAGCCTGCCCAACGTGAAGGACCTGCACACCAGCTTCTCGCTGGGCGAGGTCAAGGCCAGCCACGCGCTGCCGCTCGAACACCTGTCGAAATTTCCCTGATCGCAGCGACCTTCGCCGGTCGCCGCACTCTCACTGATAGGCTCTGTCGACAATAAAGCGGCAGGGAGAAATGAAGATGAGCGAGACGACCTACAGGGAGGTCGGCCGATTCGAGTTCGGCAAGAACGGCAAAGTGATCCTGAGCAAGTCGGACACGCCGATCACGTACTACAAGGTCAATTGGCTTCTATGGACCACCTGGGTTGCATGCGCGGCAAAGGACAGGAAGGGATGCGCGGCGCGATTCTGGCGATCCAAATGATCTGCTGGCTCGTGTGGCGGATGCGTTGGGCGCGTCCCAGTATCTGGGCCACTGGAACCAGAACGGCGTCTACCTCGCGCCCCTGCCATTGCAGGGCGATAGCACGGCACTCCGAGCGATCAGCGCACCGTTGGTGGACATCGACAAAAGCATCTACGAAAAAGGCGCAGTGATGTAGCCGGTGATGAACAAGAGCTTTCGCGACTGGCGCGACAGGCATGGCCAGGGCGGCGACTTCATTGCCTACTCGGACACGAAGAAAGTCTGGATTCGACCGATCAAGGTGCACCTGTGACGGCGTCCCCCTTCACCTTCTCAACGAGGTGTACTACCTGCGCTTCGGTTTCTGGCTGCTTTGCGTGCCCGTGATCGCGTGGATGCTCTTTGCGTCGCCGTGGATCATCTTCAGCCGACTGGATGGGTGCGAGGAGCGCGCCATCGCACGCGCCAAGAAGGTCGGCCGATGGCTGGTGATCATGATCGTCGTATACGTCGCTGAAGGCGCGCTCGGCCGGACTTTAGCCCGCGACTGCGATTCAGCAGATGAACCACGCTCTCCCGATGGCCTGTACGAAATGGAAGTCTGCTACATGGCCGGCAACGCTCAAGATGGCGAGTTCGATGGCCTTGTACGGCTTCGCTCAGCAAAGGACGGCACTATTCTCGCCGAGGCCGATGTTCACAACCCAAGGATCACTTGGGTCTCTTGGAATGCGGACAAGGTCGTTGTCGGGATCGGCAGCGGGTCCGCGTCCATCAACTTGCCGCCTTCATGGCTGGCCCGCCTGCGTGCCAAGCTGCCGTGAAGGTGCAACGGTGACGGCGCAACCCCTCAGCTACTTCAATGAGGTGTACTGCCTGCGCTTCGGTTTCTGGCTGCTTTGCGTGCCCGTGATCGCGTGGATGCTCTTCACGTCGCCGTGGATCATCTTCAGGCGGCTGGATGGCCGCAAGGAACGCTCCATCGCACGCGCCAAGAAGATCGGGCGATGGCTGCTGATCATGATCGTTCTCTACGTCGCTGAAGGCATGGTGATTCGAACCCTCTCTCGCCGCGATTGCACCGTCGAAGGGGGACGCTCACCCGGCGGCCTCTACAAGATGGAAGTCTGCTACATGGGCGGCAGAGGACAGGACGCCTACCTCTATGGCCTTGCACGGCTTCGCTTGGCAAAGGACGGCACCGTCCTCGCCGAGGCGGAGTTTCGCGACCCAAGTCTGTCCGACGTCTACTGGGATACCAACAAGGTCATTGTCGGAAACAGCAGCGAGGGCGCGTTCATCGATTTGCCGCCTTCATGGCTAGACCGTCTGCGCGCCAAGCTGCCATGAAGGTGCAGTTGTGACAGCCACTCCCTTCACCTTCTTCAACGAGCATTACTACCTGCGCTTCGCCGACGCCGAAAGCGGCAAGCCATGACGCAAGCGGCGCAGGCCTAGAATCCCTGCCCACGCCCTCCGCGACCTGCACCGCAGGGCAACCCCAAGGACTTCCAATGAACATCCTCCGCCGCGCCCTGGCCCTCGGCCTTGCCGCCACCACCATCGCCTTCGGCGTGCACGCCCAGAACCGCGAACTCACCGTGGGCTCCAGCGCCACCTATGCGCCCTTCGCCTTCGAGAACAAGGACAAGCAGATCGTCGGCTTCGACATCGACATCATCAATGCCATCGCCAGGCAGCAGGGCCTGAAGATCAAGATCGTGAACACGCCCTTCACCGGCATCTTCGGCGCGCTCAACAACGGCGACATCGACCTGGTGATCTCCGGCGTGACGATCAACGACAAGCGCAAGCAGAGCTACGACTTCACGCCGCCCTACTTCGCGGCGCGCCAGCTGATCGCGGTGCCCAAGAACAGCAAGGTCAGCTCGCTCAAGGACCTCACCGGCAAGAAGATCGCCGTGGTCAGCGCCTCCACCGCCGACGACATCGCCTCGCGCGAGTTCGGCAAGACCAGCCCCGACATCCGCCGATTCGAAAGCACGCCCCTGATCATTTCCGAACTGGCCGGCGGCGGCGTCGATGCCGCCATGGGCGACAACGGCGTGATCGCCTACCGCGTGGCGCAGAACCCCGAGCTCAAGACGGTCGACGACAAGTCCTTCCCCGAGGAAGGCTTCGGCATCGTCGTGAAGAAGGGCGACAAGGCGCTGCTGGACAAGCTCTCGGCCGGCCTCGCGGCCATCCGCGCCGACGGCAGCTACGACACCATCTACAAGAAGTGGTTCAACAAGGACCCCATCGTGCGCTGAGCCGCACGGCAACACGTCCGGACACGGCCGCAACGCGCGGCCGTTTCGTTTTCCGCTGATCGACATCTATCGAGGGGGTGCGCATGGAACAACCAGTGCTGCTGTTCGGATGGTTCCGCTGGGACATCCTGGTCGAATACAAGGACCTGTTCTGGCAGGGCGCCTGGATGACCCTGCGCATGACGGTGGTCTGCGTGCTGCTGGGCGCGAGCTGGGGCCTGTGCCTGGCGCTGGCGCGGCTCGCGCACCCCCGGCATGCGCCGTGGACCTGGGTCGCGCGCTTCCTGCTGCGCTGGCCGGCCACGGTGTACGTGAGCTTCTTCCGCGGCACGCCGCTGTTCGTGCAGATCCTGCTGATCCACTTCGCCGTGATGCCGGTGTTCATCCACCCGAGCTCGGGCCTGCTGATCGACGGCGACCTGGCGCGAACGCTCAAGCAGGAACACGGCGCGCTGATCTCGGGCGTGGTGGCGCTCACGCTGAACTCGGCGGCCTACATCTCGGAGGTGTTCCGCGCCGGCATCCAGTCGATCTCGCGCGGCCAGTCCGACGCCGGCCGATCGCTGGGCTTCACGCCCATGCAGGTGATGCGCTACGTGGTGCTGCCGCAGGCCTTCAGGCGCATGCTGCCGCCCCTGGGCAACAACGCCATCGCGCTGCTCAAGGACACCTCGCTGGTCTCGGCCATCGGCCTGGCCGAACTGGCCTACGCGGCACGCACGGTGGCGGGCGCCTATGCACGCTACTGGGAGCCCTACCTGGCGATCTCGGTGGTCTACTGGGTCATGACGCTGCTGCTCACCACGGGGCTGCGCAGGCTCGAGCACCACCTGGCCCGCAGCGACCGGGGATAGGTCCACTCGCGGGGCGGCGCGACAATAGCGGCACATGCCACCGATCTCGACAGAAGAATCGCCCGTCATCGCCCCGCCCGTGCGCGTCGGCGCCCTCGAACCGCTGAGCATCCCGGTGTTCCGCATGCTGTGGAGCACCTGGCTGATCGCCAACGTGTGCATGTGGATGAACGACGTGGCGGCGGCGTGGATGATGACCACGCTGAACAACTCGCCGATCTGGGTGGCGCTGGTGCAGTCGGCCTCCACGCTGCCGGTGTTCCTGCTGGGCCTGCCCAGCGGCGCGCTGGCCGACATCCTCGACCGGCGTCGCTGGCTGGTGGTCACCCAGTTCTGGCTGGCCGGCACCGCCATCGTGCTGTGCGGCGCCATCGCGCTGGACATGATTACCGCGCCGCTCCTGCTGCTGCTGACCTTCGCCAACGGCATCGGGCTGGCGATGCGCTGGCCGGTGTTCTCGGCCATCGTGCCGGAGCTGGTGCCGCGCACGCACCTGCCGGCCGCCCTGGGGCTGAACGGCATCGCGATGAATGCCTCGCGCATCATCGGCCCGCTGGTGGCGGGCCTGCTCATCGCCAGCGCCGGCAGCATCTGGGTGTTCGCGCTCAACGCGGTGCTGTCGGTGGTCTCGGGCTTCGTGGTGCTGCGCTGGCAGCGCGAGCACACGCCCAATCCGCTGGGCCGCGAGCGGCTCATCAGCGCGATGCGCGTGGGCGTGCAGTTCGTCTGGCAGTCGCAGCGCATGCGGGCGGTGCTGCTGCGCGTCGCCATCTTCTTCCTTCACTCCACCGCGCTGCTGGCCCTGCTGCCGCTGCTGGCCGTGGGCCTCAAGGGCGGCGACGCCGGCACCTTCACGCTGCTGCTGGCCGCCATGGGCGCGGGTGCCATCGTGGCGGTGCTGCTGCTGCCGCGCCTGCGCCAGGCCATGGGCCGCGATGCGCTGGTGCTGCGTGGGGCCTGCGTGCAGGCGGCTGCCACCGCGGTGATGTCGGTGGCGCCCAATGCCTGGGTGGCGGTGCCGGCCATGTTCATGGGCGGCATGGCCTGGATCACCACGGCCAACTCGCTGTCGGTGTCGGCGCAGCTCTCGTTGCCCAACTGGGTGCGTGCGCGCGGCATGGCCACCTACCAGATGGCCATCATGGGCGCGAGTGCCTTCGGCGCGGCGCTGTGGGGGCAGGTGGCGACCATCTCCAGCCTGCGCACCAGCCTGCTGATCGCCACCGTGAGCGGCGTGCTGATGATGCTGCTGGCGCTGCGCTTCGTGAACGACCCGCAGGACGAGGACGACGTGAGCCCCGCCCATGAAGGCTGGGCCTCCGGTCCGCCGGCCACGCGCCCCGACGAGGAAGGCCGCGTGGTGATCACTATCGAGTACCACATCGACCCGGCGCGCACCGAGGCCTTCAAGCGGGTCATGGAGGAAACCCGGCGCGTGCGCCTGAGCCAGGGCGCCATCGAGTGGGCGCTGCTGCACCACGTGAGCGAGCCCAGCCGCTTCGTGGAGCAGATCGTGGACGAGTCCTGGACGGAACACCTTCGCCGCTTCGGCCGGGCCACCGCGGCCGACATCACCCTGCGCGAGCGGCGCCTGGCCTTCCACGTGGGCGAAGGCGCGCCGGTGGTGAACCGCTTCATCGTGCAGCGCTGATCGCGCTGCACCCAACCCTTACCAGTCGATCAAGGCAGGCTGGCGCCCTGGGCGCCGGCTCACGTTCGCTTTCAAATCCTCACGGCAGCCTGGGGGTAAACACCGAACACTCTTTTTTGACCATATGGATAATTTAGCTTCCTCGCCCCACACCGCGAAAGGTTGCCTGATGAATCCGCCCCGCCTCCGCAGCCGCTTCTGGTCCGACCTGACCAGCGAAGAATTCTCCCGCCTCGACCGCTCGCGCCTGATCGCGGTGCTGCCGGTAGGTGCCACCGAGCAGCACGGCCCGCACCTGCCCATGTCCACGGACACCGCCACCATCGACGGCATGGTGGCCGCGAGCCTGCCGCACCTGCCCGACGACCTGCCGGTGGTCTTCCTGCCCACCGTGCCCTACGGCAAGAGCAACGAGCATTCGCGCTACCCCGGCACCCTCACCGTGTCGGCAAACACGCTGATCTCCATGTGGAAGGACATCGGCGAATGCGTGGCCCGCGCCGGCGTGAAGAAGCTGGTGCTCTACAACAGCCACGGCGGCCAGATGAGCGTGATGGACATCGTGGCCCGCGACCTGCGCGAGGCGCACGGGATGATGGTGGTGGCCGCCAACTGGTACACCTTGGGCCTGCCCGAGGGCCTGTTCACCGCGCACGAAGGCAGGCACGGGGTGCACGCCGGCGACCTGGAAAGCTCGGTGATGCTGCACCTGACGCCCGACTACGTGCGGCGCGACCAGTTCCGCAACTTCCGCTCGATGACCGAGGACCTGGCGGCCGAGAACAAGTTCCTGTCGATCACGCCCAGCGGCAAGCTGGGCTGGCAGATGCACGACATCAACCCGCAGGGCGCCGCCGGTGATGCCACCCGCGCGAGCGGCGAGAAGGGCAAGGCGGTGCTCGACCACGTGGGACAGCGCTTCGTCGAGCTGCTGCAGGAAGTGGACCGCTTCCCGATGGAGCGCCTGGCCAACGAGCCGGCCTGGCGCTGAGCGCAAAAGGAAGGCCGCCGTGATCACCACCGAAACCTCCGCCGCCCCGCTGGTCAGCCTGCGCAACGTCAGCAAGCGCTTTGCCAACGGCACGCTCGCACTGCAGGGTATGTCGCTGGACTGCGGCGAGCACGACTTCATCAGCTTCCTGGGCCCCTCGGGCTGCGGCAAGAGCACCGCGCTGCGCCTGATCGCCGGGCTCACCCGCATCAGCTCGGGCGACATGCGCTGGTCCACCAGCCCTTCGAGCGGCAGCGCCGGCAAGATCGACCGCGACCTGGGCTTCGTGTTCCAGGAGCCCACGCTCATGCCCTGGGCCAAGGTCTTCGACAACGTGTGGCTGCCGCTCAAGCTCACCGGCGTTTCCCGCGACGCCGCCGCGCCGGTGGTGGCGCAGGCGCTGGAGATGGTGGGCCTGTCGCGCTTCGCCGACGTGTACCCGCGCGAGCTGTCGGGCGGCATGAAGATGCGCGTGTCCATCGCCCGCGCGCTGGTCACGCGGCCGCGCCTGCTGCTGATGGACGAGCCCTTCGCCGCGCTGGACGAGATGACGCGCATCAAGCTCAACAACGACCTGCTGGCCATCTGGCGCGAGCACCGCTTCTCGGTGATCTTCGTCACGCACAGCGTCTACGAGTCGGTGTACCTGTCCAACCGCATCGTGGTGATGGCCGCGCGCCCGGGCCGAGTGATCGACGAGATCCGCATCGACGAGCCTTATCCGCGCGGCGAGGCCTTTCGCACTTCCAGCCGCTACAACGCGCACTGCCAGTCGGTGTCGCAAGCCCTGCATGGAGCCCTGCATGACGTCGATCACTGAAGCCACAGCCGCAACCGCCGCCGTGCCGGAGCCCGACCGCGCCCCCACCACCGAGGAGCTCAAGGCCCGCGACGACGCCCTGCAGCGCCGCGACACGCTGCTGCGCGTGGCCGTTCCTGCTGCCGTCATCTGCGGCCTGCTGGTGCTGTGGGAGGCGATGGTGCGCATCTACCAGATCCCGCACTACATCCTGCCCGCGCCCTCGCTCATCTTCAGCACGCTGCTGGAGAACTGGCAGACGCTGGCGCCCGCGCTGTGGTTCACCGTCAAGCTCACGCTGCTCGCCCTGTTCGCGGCCATCGCGGGCGGCGTGCTGCTGGCCATTGCCTTCGCCCTGTTCAAGTGGGTGGAGATCGGCCTGTTCCCGATCGCGGTGATCCTGCAGGTGACGCCCATCATCGCGATCGCGCCGCTGATCCTGATCTACGTGTCGAGCACCACGGCGGCGCTGCTGCTGTGCGCCTGGATCGTGGCCTTCTTCCCGATCCTGTCGAACACCGTCATCGGGCTGAAGAGCGCCGACAGCAACCTGCGCGACCTGTTCACGCTCTACAAGGCCTCGCCCTGGCAGACCTTCCGCTACCTGCTGGTGCCCAGCGCCCTGCCCTACTTCATGGCGGGCCTGAAGATCGCCGGCGGCCTGAGCCTGATCGGCGCGGTGGTGGCCGAGTTCACCGCCGGCACCGCGGGCCGCGAGACGGGCCTGGCCTCGCGCATCCTGGAGTCGAGCTTCCGCACCGAGATCCCGATGATGTTCGCGGCGCTGTTCCTGGTGTCGCTGCTGGGCATCGTGATCTTCCTGGTGTTCGCCGGCCTCTCGCGCATGGTTCTCGGCCACTGGCACGAGAGCGAGATGAAGAAGGAGCGCTGAGCGATGAGCGCCCTGCCCAAAGCCGCGCCATCTGGCGCGATCGTGG
Organism: Variovorax sp. OV329; assembly: GCF_900114785.1. GTDB lineage: Bacteria > Pseudomonadota > Gammaproteobacteria > Burkholderiales > Burkholderiaceae_C > Variovorax. Next base: position 335,946 of record NZ_FOUG01000004.1, on the reverse strand, counting down.
ACTGGGACGCGGTGCGCCGCGACCTGCACGGCCTGAACCTGATCGAGGCCCGCGGCCAGCGCAAGCAGCTCTCGCGCGACTTCTACTGGTACAGCCCCATCCTCAGCGCGCAGCTGGATGACTGCATCGCCGAGCTGGTGGTCAAGGTCTCCACCGAAGACGACGTGCGCCAGGTGGCGGCCACCGCCGCGAAGTGGAAGCTGCCGCTCACCGTTCGCGGCGGCGGCACCGGCAACTACGGCCAGTGCGTGCCTCTGGAAGGCGGCCTGGTGATGGACGTGACGGCCATGAGCCGCGTGCTGGACCTGGCCGAAGGCCGCATCCGCGTGCAGGCCGGCGCGCGCATGCACGACATCGACCTCGCCGCGCGCGAGACGGGGCAGGCGCTGCGCATGTGGCCATCGACCTGGCACGTGGCCACCATCGGCGGATTCATCGCCGGCGGCTTCGGGGGCATCGGGTCCTTCCGGCACGGCATCCTGCGCGACACCGGCAACCTGCTGCACGCCCGCGTGATGACCGTGGAGCGCGAGCCGCGCATCGTCGAATTGCACGGCGACGAGATCCAGCAGGTGCAGCATGCCTTCGGCACCAACGGGATCATCCTGGAGGTGGAGGTGGCGCTCTCGCCAGCGGTGGACTGGGTGCATTGCACCGTGCTCTTCCCGCAGTACCGACAGGCGCTGGACTTCGGCATCGACGCGGCCTCGCCCGAGCTGGACCTCTTCCTCTTCACCACGGTGGAGGCGCGCTTCTCGCCCTACTACACCACCATGGGCGACCGCTTCCCGGCCGACCGGCATGCGGCCTTCGCGATGGTGGCGCCCGAATCGATGGACGCCTTCCGCGCCCTCGCCGCGCGGCACGGCGGCACGATCTCCGTGGCCGGCACCGAGGACGAATTGCTGGCCCAGGGCCTGCCGCCCGCCTACGAGTGCGCCTTCAACCACACCACGCTGCAAGCCCTCAAGCTGGACCGCAGCTGGACCTACCTGCAGATCGCCTACGCGCAGCCTTTCGATCCGGCGGTGGTCGAGCGGCACCTGGCCATCTTCGGCGACGAGGTACTGCAGCACCAGGACTTCGCCCGCGCCGGCGACGCGGCCGGCACCTTCGGCATCCTGCTGGTCCGCTGGAAAGGAGAGGCCCATCAGTACGAGGTGATCCGCGAGCTGGAGTCGCAAGGCGGCTGCCAGGTCTTCAACCCGCATGTGTTCACCATCGAGGACGGCGGCATGAAGACCATCGACGACGCGCAGATCGAGTTCAAGAAAAAGAGCGACCCGATGGGCCTGATGAACCCCGGCAAGACCCGCGGCTGGACGCCAGAGATGGCGCGAGAAGCCTGACCCACTTTCAACGAATCCATCCCAAGGAAGACAAGCCATGAAACTCTCCGCCCCCTTCGCCGCCCGCGGCCTGCTGGCCGCGCTGCTGGCCGGCACCGCCTTCGCCGCCATCGCGCAGGACAAGGTCGTGATGGCCACCAACTGGCGCGCCCAGCCCGGCCACGGCGGCTTCTACCAGGCGCTGGCCGACGGCACCTACAAGAAGTACGGCCTGGACGTGGAGATCCAGCAGGGCGGCCCGCAGGTCAACAACCGGCCCATGCTGCCGGCCGGCAAGGTCGACTTCCTGATGACCGGCAACATGCTGATGGCCTTCGACAACATCAAGCAGAAGGTGCCCACCGTGGTGGTCGCGGCCTACTTCCAGCGCGACCCGCAGGCCATCATCGCGCACCCCGGCCAGGGCATCGACAAGTTCGCCGACATCGCCAAGGCCAAGACGGTGCTGCTGGCCAAGGACGGCCAGATCAGCTACTGGCAGTGGATGAAGAAGGCCTACGGCGTTCGCGACGAGCAGGTGCGCCCCTACAACTACAGCCTGTCGCAGTTCCTGGCAGACAAGCAATCGGTGCAGCAGGCCTATGCCACCTCCGAGCCGCTGGCGGTGGAGAAGCAAGCCGGCTTCAAGCCGGTGGTGCTGAGCCTCGCCGACGCCGGCTGGTCCACCTACGGCATGGTGATCGAGACGCGCCAGGACCTGGTGAAGACCAAGCCCGAGGTGGTGCGCCGCTTCGTCGAGGCGACCAACATCGGCTGGGTGAACTACCTCTACGGCGACCGCAAGGCGGCCGACGAGATGATCCGCAAGATCAACCCGGACATCAGCGAGGACTACGTCGAGAAGTCCATCCCGATCCTGCGCGCGCACATCGACGTGGGCGATGCGCAGACCCTGGGCATCGGCGCCATGAGCGACGCGCGCATGAAGGACTTCTACGAGAAGACCCTGGCCGCGGGCCTGTACAAGCCCACCGACTTCGACTACCGCCAGGCCTACACGCTGCAGTTCGTGAACAAGGGCACCGGCGTGGACCTGCGCAAGTCGCTCACCAAGAACTGAGGGCGCGGCGATGGTCGAGCGCACCCTGACCGTGCGAGTCGCGCGCATCCGCCGCGAGACACCGGAGATCCTTTCCTTCGAGCTGGCGCACCCCTGGGGCCGCGCCCTGCCCGGCTTCGAGGCGGGCGCGCACATCGACGTGAACATGCCCGGCGGCTTCGCGCGCCAGTATTCGCTGGCGCGGGCGCCGGGCGCCTCGGGCAAGGACGAACGCTACCTGATCGGCGTGAAGCGCGAGGGCGCCAGCCGCGGCGGCTCGGCCAGCATGCACGAGCGGGTGCGCGAGGGCGACCTGCTGCCCATCAGCGCGCCGCGCAACACCTTTCCGGTGAAGACCGGCGGACGGCGCCACCTGCTGATGGCCGGCGGCATCGGCATGACGCCGCTGCTGGCCATGGCGCAGAGCCTGGCGCGCGAGGGCGCCGACTTCGCGCTGTGCGTGTTCGCGCGCAGCCGCGAGCACCTGGCCTTTGCCGATGCGCTCGCCGCGCCTGAACTCGCGCCGCACGTGCGCCTGCACTTCGACGACGGCAGCGAGAAGATCGACCTGCCCGCGCTCCTGCGCGAGCACGCGCAGGGCACGCACCTCTACATGTGCGGCCCGGCCGGCTTCATGGGCGCGGTGCGCAAGGCCGCCTCGCATTGGCCCGAAGACGCCGTGCACGCCGAGTATTTCGCCGCCCCCGGCGACAGCAGCGTGCCCGCGGGCCGGGCCTTCAGCCTGCGCCTCACGCAGCGCGGCTTCAGCGTGCCGGTGGCGGCCGACCAGAGCGCGGTGGATGCGCTGCACGACTTCGGCATCGACATTCCCGTCTCCTGCCAGCAGGGCCTGTGCGGCACCTGCGTGGTGCCGGCCGAGGGTGCCGGCGCGGAGCACCGCGACTTCTGCCTGACCACTGCCGAGCGCCGCACCAAGGTCGCGCTGTGCTGCTCGCGGGCCAGCGAGCAGGAGCTGGTGATCCATCTCTGAGCCTGCTCTGGCACCATGCGGATTCGATGAGCACCGACAACATCAGCTCCCAGGCGACGGACGAGGCCGAGACCCCGGCCTCGCCCACCCGTGGGCGCTCGCGCAAGTACACGCAGGTGCTGGCGGTCATCAACCAGTCCGCCATCGAGGTCTTCGCGGCCGACGGGCCTCAAGGCGCCACCACGCAGGCCATCGCCGACAAGGCGGGCCTGTCGAAGGCGCAGTTGCACTACTACATCGAGAGCAAGGACGCGCTGTACCGCCAGGTGCTGCTGGACATCATCGACGACTGGATCGGCGTGTTCGGTTTTGCCGACGAGGCCTTCGGCGCGCGCCGCGTGCTGTCGGACCTGATCCGCCGCAAGATGCTCTTCTCCTTCGAGCAGCCGCTGCGCTCGCGCATCTTCGCCGCCGAGATGATGCGCGGTGCGCCCGTGCTGCGGCCCATGATGGAGCTGCAGAGCAAGCGCCGCACCGAGCAGGCCGTGGCCGTCATCCGCAACTGGATGAACGAGGGGCAGATGGGGCCGGTCGATCCGCTGCTCTTCCTCTTCCACCTCTGGGCGGTGACGCAGTTCTACGCGGACCATGCGGAACAGGTGAACTTCTTCCGCGACAGCGCGTCGCTGGACGACCCCAAGGAACGCGAATACCTCATCGCGCAGGTGACGGAGTTCCTGCTGCGTGGGGCCGGCGTCAAGTAGCGCCGGCTAGTGGAAGAACAGCATGCGCGTCAGGAAGGTGTGCCCGCCCTCCAGCGCCATCAGACCCACCAGCACCAACAGAGCCAGCGGCGGCAGCAGGATCGCGTAGACCAGCGCCAGCCGCTCCCAGGCCATGTGCATGAACACGGCCACGATGAGCCCGGCCTTGAGCAGCATGAAGGCGATGATCAGCCCCCAGCGCAACAGCCCGTGGAACTGGAAGTAGTCCACCAGGTACGAGAAGGTGCTGAGCACGAAGAGCAGGCCCCACACCATCAGGTAGAGCTTGATCGGGTGCTCCTGGTGACCGCTGTCCTTCTTCAGTTCTTGCTGTTGCATGGCCGCGCCTTTCACCACAGGTAGAACAGGGCGAAGATGAAGACCCACACCAGGTCCACGAAGTGCCAGTAGAGCCCGGCGATCTCCACGATCTGGTAATTGCCCGATTTCTCGTAGTCGCCGCGCATCAGCCGGAAGGCGACGATGAAGAGGTAGATCACCCCGCCGGTCACGTGCAGGCCGTGGAAGCCGGTGATCATGAAGAAGGCCGAGCCGAACTGCGCCGCCCCCATCGGGTTGCCCCAGGGCCGGATCCCTTCTTCCAGGATCAGCTTGGACCATTCGAAGGCCTGCATGCCCACGAAGACCTCGCCCAGGGTGGCCGTGACGATCATCAGCGTGGCGGCGTTGACCCGGTCGCGCCGGTAGGCGCAGTTGACGGCCATCGCCATGGTTCCGCTGCTGCTGATGAGCACGAAGGTCATGATGGCGATGAGCAGCAGCGGCACTTCGGCCCCGCCCACGTGCAAGGCGAACACCTCGCTGGGGTTGGGCCAGGCCACGGTGGTGGACACCCGCACCGTCATGTAGCCGGTGAGGAAGCAGCTGAAGATGAAGGTGTCCGACAGCAGGAAGATCCACATCATCGCCTTGCCCCAGGCGACGTGGAAGGTCTCGCGGTCGCCGGACCAGTCGGCGACAAGCCCGCGCAGCCCGCTCAGGGGCGCGCCGGCGTGCGGTGTGGCGGCAACGGCTGTGGTGGTGCTGCTGGTCATGGCGACTCCTTCTTCTTGTTCGCTCAGCCGACGCCGCAGATGAAGCGCGCCGCCTCCGGCGTCATCCAGCGCAGCAGTGCATAGATCGCCAGCCACACCGCCAGCATGAAGTGCCAGTAGCGCGCGCAAAGCCCGATTCGCCAGGCGCCCGACGCAGGCTGCTTCCATGCCACCGCCGCTGCCCAGCACCAGCCGACGAGCCCGCCCATCAGGTGCAGCCCGTGCATGGCGGTGAGCAGGTAGAAGAAGCTGCCGGCCGGATGCGAGGCCGGTCCCACCTGCGCCGACAACAGGGTCTGCCAGGCCCACAGTTGCGAGGCGAGGAAGGCCACGGCGCACAGCCCGCCGGCGAGCAGCAGCCGCTGCGCGCGCGCCAGGTTGGCGGCGGTGGGCGCCATCTCGCAGTCGCGCGCCGCGGCCGCGGCCAACGCAAGCGACACGCTGCCGGCGAGCAGCAAGGCGCTGCTCAGCATCAGTTGCGGCGGCAGGTCGAGTGCCACGGCGTCGCCGGCGCTCATGCGCATGACATAGGCCCAGGCGAAGAGCAGGAAGAGCGAAGTCGCCACGCCCATGAAGACCCACAGGCCGATGCTGCCGGCACGCGCGCCCGGCCGCGGCGGCGGCGGTCCGCCGGTGGCCACGCGGGGCAGCGTCGCCGGGGCACGGATGACGGCACTCATTGCACAACCTCCGCCCCGCGGGCTGCGGTGCGAGCACCTTTCGCAGCGGCCGTGCGGGTACTCATGCGGCCACTCCCTGTCCGGCGTGCCCCCGGTGGTCGGGCTCGATACCACCGGCCTCCGGCGGCGCGTTCTGGGCGACGAAATCATCCGGCCCGCCGTTGGCACCGTAGGCATAGGCCCAGCGGTACACCACCGGCAGTTGCTCGCCCCAGTTGCCATGCACCGGCGGGGTCTGCGGCGTCTGCCATTCCAGCGAAGCGGCGCGCCAGGGGTTGGGGCCGGCGACGCGGCCTCGCTTGTAGCTCCAGGCCAGGTTGAAGATGAAGAGGAACTGCGCCGTGGCCACCACCAGCGCCATCACGGTGATCCACTCATTGAGCAGGTGCGCCGAGGGCGGGATGAAGGCATAGCCCTCGAAGTGGTGGTAGCGCCGCGGCATGCCCAGCACGCCCAGGTAATGCATGGGAAAGAAGATCAGGTAGGTGCCGATGAAGGTCACCCAGAAATGGATCTGGCCCATGCGGTCGTCCAGCATGCGGCCGGTCACCTTGGGGTACCAGTGGTAGATGCCGCCGAAGATCACCAGCAGCGGCGCCACGCCCATCACCATGTGGAAGTGCGCCACCACGAAGTAGGTGCCAGAGAGCGGGATGTCCACGCTCACGTTGCCCAGGAACAGGCCGGTGAGCCCGCCGATGACGAAGGTGCACAGGAAGGCGATGGCGAACAGCATCGGCACCGTGAGGTGTATGTCGCCGCGCCACAGCGTGAGCACCCAGTTGTAGACCTTGATCGCCGTGGGCACCGCGATGATCAGCGTGGTGGTGGCGAAGAAGAAGGCGAACCAGGGGTTCATCCCCGCGACGAACATGTGGTGCGCCCACACCACCACGCTCAAGAGGCCGATGGCCACGATGGCCCACACCATCATCCGGTAGCCGAAGATGCTCTTGCGCGCGTGCACGCTGATGAGATCGGAAACGATGCCGAAGGCCGGCAGCGCCACGATGTACACCTCCGGATGCCCGAAGAACCAGAACAGGTGCTGGAACAGCAGCGGGCTGCCGCCCCTGTAGCCGCTCACCTGCCCCATCGACACCAGCGCCGGCATGAAGAAGCTGGTGCCCAGCGTGCGGTCCAGCAGCAGCATCACGCCGCTCACGAACAGCGCCGGAAAGCCGATCAGCGCGAGGATGGTGGCGATGAAGATGCCCCACACGGTCAGCGGCATGCGCAGCAGCGTCATGCCCCGGCAGCGCGCCTGCAGGACGGTGGTCACGTAGTTCAGGCCTCCCATGGTGGTGGCCACGATGAAGATCACCAGCGACACCAGCATCAGCACGATGCCGCCGGCATACCCCGGCGTGCCTGGCAGGATGGACTGCGGTGGATACAGCGTCCAGCCGGCGCCGGTGGGGCCACCATCCACGAAGAAGCTGGCCATGAGTACCACCACCGAGAGCAGGTAGACCCAGAAGCTCAGCATGTTCATGTAGGGGAACACCATGTCCCGCGCGCCCACCATGAGCGGGATCATGTAGTTGCCGAAGCCGCCGAGAAAGAGCGCCGTGAGCAGGTAGATCACCATGATCATCCCGTGCATGGTGATGAACTGGTAGTAGCGCTGGGCATTGATGAACTCGAACACGCCCGGAAAGCCCAGCTGCAGCCGCATGAGGTTGGACAGCAGCACGCCCACCACCCCCACCGCGATGGCGACGCAGGTGTACTGCACCGCGATCACCTTGTGGTCCTGGCTCCAGACATAGCGGGTCCAGAAGCTCTGCGGATGCGCGTCGTGCGCAGGGGCGTCGAAGCTGTCGGCATGGGCCATGGGGTGTCCTTCGTCAGCGCTGGGCCTTCTGCTCCCCGGCGGGCGCTTCGCCCAGGGTCTGGATGTAGGCGACGAGGGCCGAGACCTCCTCGTCGGACAGCGGCAGCTTGGGCATCACCGGCGGGAAGCCCTTCACCTTCTTGGCCTGCGGGTCCAGGATGAATCCGCGCAGGTAGGCCTCATCCACCTTCTCGGTGGAGCCATCGGCCATGGTCTCGCTCTTGCCGTAGAGGCCCTTCCAGGTCGGGCCGACACGCGGCGAGCCGTCGATGGTGTGGCAGGCCATGCAGCCCCTGGCATCGGCCAATTGCCGGCCCTTCTCGACCAGCGGGCTGGCCGCCACCGACGGCGCCGCCGCGGGCCTGCTCGCCACCGCGAAGCTCACCAGCTCCTGCTGCCAGGCGGCGTACTTCGCAGGCTCCTCCACCACCACGAAGCCGCGCATGTCCGGATGCCCGACACCGCACAGCTGCGCGCACAGCGCCTCGTAGCGGCCGGGCACCGTCGGCGTGAACCAGAAGCGGCTGACCTGGCCCGGCACCGTGTTCATGCGCGCGCGGAACTGCGGCACGAAGAAGTCATGCAGCACGTCGTGCGAGCGCAGCACCACCACCACCGGCTTGCCCAGCGGCAGGTGCACCTCGTTGCCCATCACCAGCAGGTCGTCCTGCCCGCGCGGGTCCTGCGGGTCCAGGCCGAAGGGGTTGGTGGCGGAGAAGAAGCGCGCGTCGCTCGCCCCCAGCTTGCCGTCCGGCCCGGGCAGGCGGTAGTGCCACTGCCATTGCTGGCTCAGTACCTCCAGCATGAGCGCGTCGTGCGGCTCGTTCACGTACTTGGCATACACCAGCAGGCCGGGCGCCAGCAGTGCGGCCACGCCCACGCTGGTGCCCGCGATCAGCCAGCGCTCCAGCTTCTTGTTGTCCGGTTCGGCCTGCGCGTGCGGGTTGCCCTCACGGTGGCGGAAGCGCAGCAGCGCGTAGACCACGAAGAGGTTGATGGCGACGAAGAACAGGCCCGTGATGACCACCGTGATGGTCAGCGTGTCGTCCATCGCCTGCCAGTTGGATGCCAGCGGCGTCACCCACCAGGGATTGAAGATGTGGAACAGCACCGAGCCGATGACGATGGCGAACAGCACCCAGGCAATGATCATGGTGCCGTCCTTTGCGCATCGTCGTCAGAACGCCGGCAGGGCGTCTTCGCCCTCGAAGTGCGCTTCGGGATGCTTGCTGGCCAGCAGGGCCTCGATGGGCCGCACGCGCTCGCGCGTCAGGTCGACCATCAGCAGCAGTTGTCCGGCGGCCAGCGCGCCTGCGAAGCGTTGCAGCCGCTGGCTGGGAATGGAGATGCCGATCATGCTGGCCGACCAGGCTCCCATGAACCCACCCATCAGCGCCAGCAGGGTGCTCAGCGCCCAGGTGATGTCGTCTTCCTCGAGCGGGAAGAGGGTTGCGGCCAGCAGGCCCACGAAGGCGCCCAGCGCGCAGCCGATCAGCAGGCCGTTCCTGGCCGCGCGCACCACGTCGGAGGTCTGCCAGAGGTTGGCTTCGTGCAGGTCCGCCAGGTCGGCGCCCTCGCCCGCGGCAAAGTGAATGCGCGCACTCTCCACGCCTGCCTCGAGCAGATCATGCATGGCCTGCCTGGCGCTCGCCAGGTCGGGCATGAGCCAGTAGATGCGTCGCCTCATGCGCCCTCCTTTGCTCCTCTCGCGGGGAGCCGGCAAAGGAAAACTACTGCTGTTACTTATAGGCCACCGTGGGTCGCGTGGCAAGCCACCCGGCCCAAGCCCATGCTCAGCCCATCGGCAACAGAATGCGCAGCAGGCCCTGCGCGCTGGCCAGGCGGCCCGGGTCCTGGCTCTCGTCGAGCACGCCGGCCAGGCGCGCCAGCACCGCCGGACTGCGGCGCGCGCGCCAGGTGACGAAGTCCACCATCCACGGGTGCTCGTTGAAGCGGTTGGCCAGTTCATAGGCGGCAAAGCGCGGCTGGAGCGCGGCCAGCGCGGCCTGGTAGGTTGCGCTCACTTCTTCGTCGCTCCCACGTCGACCGTGCGTCAGGACCTGCGCGGCAGCCAGCCCGCTTTCCATGGCTTTTCCGATGCCCTCGCCGGTGAAGAGGTAGGTGCTCCCGGCCGCCTCGCCGGTCACCAGCAGGCCCGGCCGCGCGAAGCGGGCGCCGGCCAGCGAGCAGCGAAGCGGCGCGCCCTTGAACTCGCCGGCTGGCGCGCCGCCTTGCATCAGCTCGCGCGCCGGCTCGTGCACCTGGGCGAAGGCATCGAGCAGTTGGCGCAGCTTCGGTGCATGCTGCGGCACTTCTGCGCCCTGCCGATGGAGGTAGCCCACGCCAAGGTTGAAGCGCCCCCCGCCGGCCGGAAAGATCCAGCCGTAGCCACCTTGCAGCGCCCGGTGCCAGACCACCTGCAACCCGCCGATGGCCGCGCCCATGCCCGGGTGCCGCACATAGCCGCGCAGCGCCATGCCGCTGGGCGCGCGGCGCTCGCACACGCCGGCCAGCTCCAATGCCCGGGCGTCGGCGCCGGTCGCCAGCACGGTCCAGCGGGCGCGCAGCTCGCGCGTGGACTCGCCTTCGCGAAAGCGAGCGCCAGCCACGCGGCCGTCGGCGTCGTGCAGCAGCGCCTCGAAGCGAAGGGGTGCCAGCCAGCGGGCGCCGGCGGCCAGTGCCGCCTGGCGCAGCATCTCGTCCAGCTCGCGGCGCGGCAGCACGGCCAGTTGCGCGGGCACGGCGACCTGCCCGCCGCGCGGCGCAAAGCACTCCACCCGGGTGGCACATGCCGCACGGGCGAGCACCGCGTCCGCCAGGCCCAGGCAGGCGAGGGCCTGGTGCGCATCGGGAATGAGGCCATCACCGCAGACCTTGTCGCGCGGGAACACGTGCCGGTCGCACAGCAGAACGTCCAGCCCGGCGCGCGCCAGCATCTGCGCGCAGGCGCTGCCGGCGGGGCCGGCGCCGATCACCAGCACCTCGCAGTCCCTGGTGGCGGCGGCGGCCGGCATGTGCGGAATCCTCCGCCGACTCAGGCCGCCTTCTGCGGCAGGTACATGGTGGCTTCGACCTCCACCAGCACCTCGTCGCCCGGCAGGAAGCGCGAGACCTCGACCACGGTGCTCACCGGCGGCTCGCCGGGATAGAACAGACCGCGCACGCGGTTGTAGGGCGCGTAGTGCTCCAGGCGGCGGAAATACTGCACCAGCTTCACCACGTCCTCCATGGTGCCGCCGTGCTCGGCCGCCAGTTGGCGGATGCGCTCCAGCACGAACCAGCTCTGGGCCACGGCGGGCGCCTCGAACACGTCCACCGACATCTGGCCGGTGCAGTAGCCCAGGCCCTGCAGCGCGCTGCGGGCGCTGTCGGTCAGCATCTCGTAGCTGGAGACCGCGCGGCGCGTGGCCGGGTCCACCGCCACCACGCCGCTCATGAAGACGAAGTCGCCGATGCGCTTGGCGGCGGCGTACTTGGCCATCGGCTGGCCCATGGTGCTCATCGTTGTGGCTCCTCGAGTTCGGTGTCTTGTTCTTCCAGGTCGCGCCCGGCGCGGATCACGGTGCGCGCGCGGCCCTGGGGGTCCAGCAGTTCGTATTCGTCGCGGGCGGCCAGCAGCACCAGGTCGGCCGGGCAGCCGGCGGCGATGCGGCCGTCCCAGCCCAGGCCGAGTGCAGCGGCGGCGTGGGTGGTGATGGCGTCCAGCCAGTCGGCCGCAGGCGCCAGGTGCGCCATCTGCACGCCCAGGCCGAAGGTCTCCAGCAGGTCGTAGCCGCCGTAGGGATAGAAGGCGTCCTGCACGTTGTCGGTGGCCAGCATGGGGCGCACGCCAGCGGCCGCGGCCTCGCGCAGGCGCGTGATGCCGCGCGGCACGGGGGTCGAATCCCAGGCGCCCTGCAAATACAGGTTGGTGGTGGGCAGCGCCACCAGGCCGATGCCGGCCTCGGCGCACAGCTGCAGGGTGCTGTGCGCCTGCTCGGGCGGCTGCACCGAGAGCGAGCAGGCATGCCCGCAGACCACGCGCGGGCGTCGGGCACCGCGCGAAATCGTCAGCTGCGCGATCGCGCGCAGGCCGGTGGCATCGGCGTCCAGGCCTTCGTCCACGTGGAAGTCCAGTGCCAGGCCATGCTCCTGCGCCAGGTCGAACACGCGGCCCAGCTTGTGCACCAGCCCCTCGTTGCGATAGACGAAGGCGCCCAGCACGCCGCCGGCGCGCCGCACCGCCTGGGCGATGCGCTCGCCCGCCTGTGCATCGGCAAAGACGTCCAGCGGCGTGAGCGAGACGAACTGAAGCTCCAGCCGGCCGCGCCAGCGCTCGCGCGCCTGCTCGAAGGCGGCCAGGGCGCGCGGCGCCTCGGGGCCGGGCCAGTCCAGGTGCGTGCGCAGCGCGCGCGTGCCGCTGCGCCACGCCTGCTGCAGCGCGCGCTCCATGCGCGCGGCGATGTCCTCCACGCTCCAGAGCGCCCGGTGCCTTTCCATGCGGCCGATCGCGGCGAAGAGGTCGCCGCTGGCCGGGCCGACCTCTCGCACCGTGTAGTTCTTGTCGATGTGCACATGCGCATCCACCGGGCAGCTGATGAGCGTGCCGCGCAGCGTTGAGGCATCGAGTGCCGGCTCGACGGAGGCCACGCGGCCGTCGGACAGCGTGACATCGAAGACCTCGGCCAGGCCGGACTCGAACCCGCGCATCCCGCGCGGGATGCGAAGCGAACTCAGCTTCATCGTGCCGAGCGGCCCTGCGCCCTGCGCAGCCAGCCCAGGCCTTCGGAGCTGCCGTTCTTCACGGCACCGCGCGCGGGGCGGTATTCGCAGCCGATCCAGCCCTGCCAGTTGCTGGCCGCCGACACCTCGTCGATCACCTCGAACAGGTAGTCGTGGTTGAGCTCGCCCAGGTCGGGCTCGAAGCGTTGCGGCACCCCGGCGATCTGGATGTGGCCGACCTTGCCGGTGGGCAGGTACTTGCGGATTTTCATCGCCACGTCGCCCTCGACGATCTGGCAGTGGTAGAGGTCCATCTGCACCTTGATGTTGGGCGTGCCCACCGCCGCCACGATCTCGTGCGCGTGGTCCTGGCGGTTGAGGAAGAAGCGCGGGATGTCGCGCGTGTTGATGGGCTCGATGAGCACGTCGCGCTCGGCCTTCGCGGCCTCGGCCGCGGCCCACTGCAGGTTGGCGATGTAGGTGGGCTGCACGTCCTCACGCTCCTTCCCCGCGGGCAGCAGGCCGGCCATGAGGTGGATGCGCGGGCAGTCCAGCGCCACGGCGTAGTCGATGGCCTTCTTCACGCCTTCGCGGAACTCCGCCTCGCGCCCGGACAGGCAGGCCAGGCCGCGCTCGCCGCCGTCCCAGTCGCCGGGCGGCGCATTGAACAGCACCTGCTGCAGGCCGTTGGCCGCGAGCCGCGCCTTCAGCTCGCCGGGCTCGTACGCATAGGGGAAGAGGTACTCGACGGCGCGAAAGCCATCGCGCGCGGCGGCTTCGAAGCGGTCGAGAAAATCGAGCTCGGGATAGAGCATGGACAGGTTGGCGGCGAATTGGGGCATGGTCTTTCTTGGCTTCCTTGCGATGCGATGCGATGCGTTCTTACCAGTGGGCACCGAACTGGCGGCGCAGTTCGTCGATGCGGTCCTCGGACAGCGGCGCCGGCGCACCCTGCGCGCGGTCGCGGCTCATCCACCAGAGCCTCGCAGTTTCCTCCAACTCCTCCAGCACGGCCATCGCGGCCGCGGGCGAGTCGTGCCAGACGTTCGGGCCCAGGCGCTCCAGCATCACGGCGCGGATGGGCGTGCCCCGCTCGCCGTAGCGCGCGATGGCCCGCGCCACCGCCTCGGCGGCCTCGGGCGCACCCGGGCGGTGGTAGGGGATGCGCGGCACGTGGCCCACCTTCATCACGAAGTAGGGCGTGATGGGCGGCAGCAGCTCGTCGCCTTCGTTCGCATCGAGCGTGAGGGCCACGCAGTGGGTGGAATGCGTGTGGATCACGCAACCCGTGCCGGCCGTGGCCGCCACGCGCGAGGCGGCGGCGTAGATGCGGCTGTGCAGCGCGATGGTCTTGCTGGCGCGGTCGCCCTCCAGCTGCTGCATGCTCGCATCGAGCCGCGCGAGGCGCGCCGGGTCCAGGTTGCCCAGGCTGGCGTCGGTGGGGGTGATGAGGTAGCCGCCGTCCGCCAGCCGCACGCTGATGTTGCCGGCCGTGGCATGCACGTAGCCACGCTCGAACAGGCTGCGGCCGACGCGGACGATCTCTTCGCGAAGCAGGTTCTCGTTCACCGCTTCAGTCCTGCGCCGTGAAGGCCTTGGTGAAGAAGTCGTCGGTGCCGAAGTTGCCGGACTTCAGCGCGATACGAAGCCCCGCATCGCCCGCGGCCGCGGCCTTCGCATGGCACCAGGGAACGCCTGGGTCGATCTGCGCGCCGATCTGCATCTGCGCGATGCCCAGCGCCTGCACGCAGGCGCCCGAGGTCTCGCCGCCCGCGACCACCAGCTGGCGCACGCCCAGGTCCGCCACCAGGCCACGGGCGATGGCGGCGACGCAATGCTCGACCAGGCTGCCGGCCTCGTCCACGCCCAGCCGGCCCTGAACGGCCTTCACCGCATCACTCTCGGCGGTGGAATAGACCAGCACCGGGCCGTCCTTCAACAATGGCCGCGCCCAATCGAGGGCCTGCTTCGCCACGGCTTCGGCGCCCTGGTCCGCGATGCGCAGCGGATCCAGCGCCAGCGCCGGGCGGCGCGAGGTGTCGATGAAGTGCTTCACCTGCCGGTTCGTGGCGAGCGAACAGCTGCCCGACACCACCGCCTGCAGCCCGGGCGCCGGCGGCAGCGCACTGGCGGTGGACGAAGGGGCCAGCCCGAAGTTGGCGGGGAGGCCGATGGCCACGCCGGAGCCGGCGGTGACCAGCGGCATGTCCTTCAGCGCGGGGCCGAGGCGGACCAGGTCCTCGTTCGATACGGCGTCGACGATCGCCACGCCCACGCCGTCGGCACGCAGCTGCTCGAAGCGCTCGCGGATCGCGTCCGCGCCGCGCGCCACCACGCGGTAGTCGACCAGGCCGACCTTGCGCTTCGTCTGCGCCTGCATCACGCGCACCAGGTTCGCGTCGGTCATGGGCGTGAGCGGGTGCTTCTGCATGCCGCTCTCGTTGAGCAGCACGTCGCCCGCGAAGAGATAGCCCTTGAACACCGTGCGGTGGTTGTCCGGAAAGGCCGGCGTGGCAATGGTGAAGCCGGTGCCCAGCGCATCCATCAACGCCTCGGTCACCGGGCCGATGTTGCCTTCTGGCGTGCTGTCGAAGGTGGAGCAGTACTTGAAGTAGATCTGCTGCGCGCCCCGGTCCCTGAGCCACTTCAGTGCGGCCAGCGACTGCGCGATGGCCTCGGCCGGCGCGATGGTGCGCGACTTGAGCGCGACCACGATGGCATCGACTTCAGCCGCCGGCGGCGCGGCCGGCACGCCGATGGTCTGCACCACGCGCATGCCAGCGCGAACGAGGTTGTTGGCGAGGTCGGTCGCGCCGGTGAAATCGTCGGCAATGCAACCCAGGAGCAATCTCATGCCTTGTCCTTTGCCTTGGGAATCTCGATTCCCGGAAAGATCTTGATGACCGCGCTGTCGTCTTCCTTGGCGAAGCCGGCGGTGGAGGCCTGCATGAACATCTGGTGCGCGGTGGACGCGAGCGGCAGCGGAAACTTGGTCGCGCGCGCGGTGTCCAGCACCAGGCCCAGGTCCTTCACGAAAATGTCCACCGCCGACAGCGGCGTGTAGTCGCCGGCCAGCACGTGGGCCATGCGGTTCTCGAACATCCAGCTGTTGCCGGCGCTGTGGGTGATGACCTCATACAGCGCATCGGGCGCCACGCCTTCGCGCAGGCCCAGCGCCATCGCCTCGGCCGCCGCGGCGATGTGCACGCCGGCCAGCAGCTGGTTGATGATCTTGACCTTGCTGCCCGCGCCGGCCCGGTCGCCCAGGCGGTAGACCTTGCCGGCCATGGCGTCGAGCATCGCGCCGGCCTTGGCATAGGCCTCGGGTTTGGCGGAAGACATCACCGTCATCTGCCCGCTGGCCGCCTTGGCCGCGCCGCCGGAGATGGGTGCGTCGACGTAGTGGATGCCCAGTTCGCCCAGGCGCTTTTCCAGCCCGATGGACCAGTTGGGGTCGACGGTGGAGCACATGACGAACACGCTGCCCGGCTTCATCGCCGCCGCCGCGCCGTCGGGGCCGAAGAGCACCTCTTCGGTCTGCTGCGCGTTGACCACCACGCTGACGATCCGCTCGCACTGCGCCGCCACCTCGGCAGGGCTGCCGTGGGCGGTGCCGCCTTCCTGGGCAAAGGCCTGTGCTGCGCCCGGGCGGGCGTCGCACACATGCATCTGGTAGCCGGCGCGCCGCAGGGTGGCGGCGATGCCGGCCCCCATGGCGCCCAGGCCGATGAGGCCGGCGGTCTTGTCGCTCGTCGATGTTGTCTCCACAGGTCTTCCTTTCTTTTCTAGCCGTTCTTGTCGCTCAGCCGTTGCCCTCGAATCGGGGCACCGAGTCGCAGATGTCGTACCAGGGCGCCTTGGACGCCACGTGGATGTGGCGCATGCCTGGCAGTTCGGCCGGCGGCGCTTCCAGTGTGCCGAGGGTGAAAGCCACGTGCTCGGGATGTTCGTCGCTGGTCCAGGTGATCGGCGAGCCGCAGCGGCTGCAGAAGCTGCGCGTGACGCCGGGCGAGGACTCGAACTCATGCAGCACCTCCTGGCCCTGGGTGATGCGAAATTTCCCCGCCGACACGCCGCCGTAGCTCCCGAAGGCCGCGCCGTGCGCCTTGCGGCACATGCCGCAGTGGCAGTGCGAGGCGAAGCGGATCTCGCCGTTCAGCTCGTACTGGACGGCGCCGCACAGGCATCGGCCGCGATGGGGAAGACGTGGTGTGGCTTCTTGGCTCATGGGATGTCACCGACGGGACGCCACGCAGGCGCGAGGCTCACTCGGACAAGGGGCGATTCTGCGGCATCGCGAGCGGCTGCGTCACCGAAGTGATTGCATCGACCCCTTGCGGAGTGAGACGCTGGCGACGGTCATTCCCTTTCATACGCCGAGGAGCTTGCATGACGACGACCCCGATGCCCGAGCAGGTTCGCAGTGCCGTGCTGTCGATGCCGATGGCCAAGACCCTTCAGTTGTCCTTCCGCCGCATCGAGCCGGGCGAGACGGAGATCGAGATGCCGGTGCTCGACGCCTTCTGCTTCCGCCCCGGCCAGCTTCAGGCGACGGCCGTGTTCGCGGTCGCCGACTTTGCTGCGGTGTCCGCGGCCGGCACGCTGCTGCCGCCCGGGTGGATCAACGCGACCATCGACGGCACGCTGAAGCTGCTGGCACCTGCGCGCGGCAAGCACCTGCTGGCGCGCGGGCGGGTGGTGGATGCGAGCCGCCTGCTGACGGTCTGCGCGGCGGAGGTGTTCGCGGTGGATGACGAGGGCAAGGAGCAGCTGTGCGCGACCTTGCTGGGGACGGCGCGCAACATCGACGCCGCCAAGCATTAATTCCGCTGATTCCGGGCGGGTCAAAAGCCTGTGTGCCGCTGTGTGCGCAGCACGCCACTCGGGCGGCCGGCGCATCGCGCCGACTGCCCTGCCCTGCGCTGCTCGCGAGACCGGCCCGGATGAGCCCCCCGGCCCTGTCCGCCTGCCGCGCCCCGTGCGCTCCAAACCAGAACAGAGGTCAGCGACCCAAAGCGCGCCGAGCAGCCACGGCAATGCTCGAAGCGTCCACCCCGAAAAAGCGCCGCAACGCAGCCCGCGTATCGCTGCGCCCGAACCCGTCGGTCCCGAGCGTCACATAGCGCCGATCCGACGGCAGGTAGGCGCGGATGCTCTCCGGCACGGCCCGGACATAGTCGGTCGCCGCGATCACGGGCCCCTGCCCGCCGTACAACTTCTGCGCCACGAAAGGCTGCGCGTCATCCGCATCGCGCGCTTGTCCATCACGCGCCAGCTCGCTCCAACTCGTGACGCTGAACACCTCCGACGCAATGCCTTCGTCGGCCAGGACCTGCGCCGCCTTCAGCACCTCGGTGAAGATCGCGCCGGAACCCATCAGCGTGACCTTCTGCTTCGCATCCGCGGGGCCGTAGCTGCCGAAGCGGTAGCAGCCGCGCAGCACGTCCGCGTGTGCATCCACCGGCAAGTCGGGCTGCGCGTAGTTCTCGTTCATCAGCGTGATGTAGTAGAAAACATCGCGTTGCTCCACCAGCATCTCGCGCATGCCCGCGTCCACGATCACCGCCATCTCGCCCGCAAAGGCCGGGTCGTAGGCCTTGCAGTTGGGAATGGTCGCGGCCACCAGGTGGCTGCTGCCGTCCTGGTGCTGCAGGCCCTCGCCGCCCAGTGTGGTGCGGCCCGAGGTCGCGCCCAGCAGGAAGCCACGGGAGCGCTGGTCCGCGGCGGCCCAGATCGCATCGCCCACGCGCTGGAAGCCGAACATCGAGTAGTAGATGTAGAAGGGCAGCATCGCCAGCCCGTGCACGCTATAGCTGGTGGCCGCGGCCGTCCAGCTGGCGATGGCGCCGGCCTCGCTGATGCCCTCTTCCAGGATCTGCCCATCGGTGGCCTCGCGGTAGCTCAGCACCGAGCCGATGTCCTCGGGCGCATAGCGCTGGCCCACGCTGGAATAGATGCCCACCTGCTTGAACAGGTTGGCCATGCCGAAGGTGCGCGCCTCGTCGGCCACGATGGGCACGATGCGCGGGCCCAGCTGCGAATCCTTCATCAGGTTGCCCAGCATGCGCACGAAGGCCATGGTGGTGCTCATCTCCTTGCCGGCCGCGCCGGTCGCGAACTGCGCGTAGTTGGCCAGGTCGGGCACCGGCACCGTGTCGCACGCCGTCTCGCGTCGCGGCATGGCGCCGCCGAGCGCGGTGCGGCGGTCCTTGAGGTAGCGCATCTCGGCGCTGTCCCCGGCCGGCTTGTAGAAGGCCAGCGTGGTCGCCTGCTCGTCGCTCAACGGCAGGTTGAAGCGGTTGCGGAAGGCCAACAGCTCGCTCTCGTCCAGCTTCTTCTGCGAGTGCGTGGTCATCTTGCCCTGGCCGGCCGT
Organism: Variovorax sp. OV329; assembly: GCF_900114785.1. GTDB lineage: Bacteria > Pseudomonadota > Gammaproteobacteria > Burkholderiales > Burkholderiaceae_C > Variovorax. The sequence continues at coordinate 317,217 of NZ_FOUG01000004.1, read as the reverse complement.
GCCCATGCCGTAGCCCTTCTTGGTGTGGGCCAGGATCACCGTGGGCTGGCCGCGGTGCGCGGCCGCGGCGGCATAGGCGGCATGGATCTTCACGATGTCGTGGCCGCCGCGCTTGAGGCGGTCGATCTGCTCGTCGGTCATGCCCTGCGCCAGGCGCGCGAGCGAATCGTTCTGGCCGAAGAAATGCTCGCGGTTGAAGCGGCCGTCCTTGGCAGCGAAGGTCTGCATCTGGCCATCCACCGTCTCGGCGAAGGCGCGGGTGAGTGCACCCGTCAGGTCGCGGGCAAAGAGGCCGTCCCAGTCGCTGCCCCACACCAACTTGATGACGTTCCAGCCGGCGCCGGCGAAGAGCTTCTCCAACTCGTCGATGATGCGGCCGTTGCCGCGCACCGGGCCGTCCAGGCGCTGCAGGTTGCAGTTGACCACCCACACCAGGTTGTCCAGCTTCTCGCGTGCGGCAAGCGTGAGGGCGCTCATCGACTCGGGCTCGTCCATCTCGCCGTCGCCGAACACGCCCCACACCTTGCGGCCTTCGCAGTTCAGCAGCTTGCGGTGCGTGAGGTAGCGCATGAAGCGCGCGTGGTAGATCGAGCTGATGGGGCCGATGCCCATGGAGCCGGTGGGGAACTGCCAGAAATCCGGCATCAGCCAGGGGTGCGGGTAGCTGCACAGGCCGCGTGCGCCATCTTCCACTTCGATCTCCTGACGGTAGTGCGTCAGGTCCTGCTCGGACAGGCGCCCTTCCAGATACGCGCGCGCATAGACGCCCGGCGCACTGTGCGGCTGGAAGAACACCAGGTCGCCGCGATGCTGCGGGTCTCGCGCATGGAAGAAATGGTTGAAGCCCACCTCGAACAGGTCCGCCGCGCTGGCATAGCTGGCGATGTGGCCGCCCAGCTCGCCGTAGGCCTGGTTGGCGCGCACCACCATCGCCAGCGCGTTCCAGCGCATCAGCGAGCCGAGGCGCTCTTCCATCGCCAGGTCGCCCGGGAAGGCAGGCTGTGACTCCACTGGAATGGTGTTGAAGTAGGGCGTGTTGAGATCGGGCTGCCAGCCGATCTGCTGCTTGCGCGCCAGGCGCGCCAGCTCGTCGAGCATGAAGCGGGCGCGCTCCGGGCCCTGCGAGCCCGCCAGCGCCAGGAAGGCCTCGCGCCATTCGGCGCTTTCCTCGGGATCGGGATCGTGGTCGGCGGTGGACATGGCCAGGAGTGCGCGCAGGTGCTCGGGGTGCAGAGGGGCGTTCATGTTGCCGCACTTTAGGCGGCAAGGCCCGGAATGAGGTGCCGATTCATCGTGATGTTGACAGACAGCGCAGCATAATCTGCCGCACCAACACCACGCCACGGAATCTTCTGGCATGAAACTCGACGCCATCGACCTGCGCATCCTGGACGAGCTGCAACGCGACGGCGCGCTCTCCAATGTGGAGCTGGCGCGCCGGGTGCAGCTCTCGCCCTCGCCCTGCCTGGCGCGGGTGAAGGCCCTGGAATCGGCTGGCGTGATCGACCGCTACGTGGCCATCGCGAGCGCGCAGGCGCTGGGCCTGGGGTTGAACGTGTTCATCTCGATCAGCCTGACTTCGCAGAACAAGGCCAGCCTGGCCGCCTTCGAGCAGCGCATCGCCGAGCACGACGAGGTGATGGAGTGCTACCTGATGACCGGCGACAGCGACTACCTGATCCGGGTCGCCGTGGCCGACATCGCCGCCCTGGAGAAGTTCATCCTGGAGCAGCTGACGCCCATCGCGGGCATCGAGAAGATCCGCTCGAGCTTTGCACTCAAGCAGGTGCGCTACAAGACCGCGCTGCCGCTGCCTGCGGCCGCGCGGTCCTGACGACGACTTACTTGGCCAGCTTGGGCTGCACCGGGTCGGCCGTGAGGTAGCCGACGGCCGCGGCGTAGCGGTCCTTGTAGTTGGCGCGCACCAGCGGGTCCAGCGTGGTCTGCACTTTCGAGTGGATGCTGCCCCAGTCACCGGCGTGCTGGAAGTTGCTCATGATGTAGGTCCAGCCATTGATCTCGTCCACGGCGTGCAGGCCGGTGGACTCGCCGCCGGCGGGGATCGACATCACGCGCGACAGCTTCCTGGTGTCCACGTTGTAGGCCCACAGGAAGTTGTTGACGTGGCTGCTGCTGTCCTCGCCGATGAAGAGGGTGCGCATCTTTTCCGAGAACTTGACGTTGTCGGGGTTGCCCACCTTCTCGGGGTTGGAGGTGTTGCCCAGCGCGTCGGCCGTGATGTCCTCGCCCACCAGCAGGGCCTTGGTCTGCATCGGCACCCACTCGCTGTTGATGGCGGTGCCGTCGCTGTCCTTCTGGCCGCCGCCCAGGTTGTGCTGCATCACGCCGCCGGCGGTGAGCTTCTTGGCCAGCGCGATGTTCGTGCCGGCCGTCCAGCCCTTGCCGCCGCTGACCATCGAGTCCTGGATGTTCTGCAGCGCGGAGTAGCCGATCTTGTCCTTGATGTTGACCGTCGTGCCTTCCATCTTGGTGAAGGCCATGCTGGCACCCTTGAGGTTGGCGTAGCGGTGGGTCTCCAGGAAGGCAGCGGCCTTTTCCATGCCCGTCTTCACGCGCACCCAGTTGGCCTTGCCGTCGCAGTACATCAGCGTGTAGGTGCCGTCGATCGTGCCGTTCGGCGTCAGCGGCGTGGCGTCGTTGGAACCGTTCTGGACGGCATACACCACGTCGACGATGTCCGTCGACTTGAGCGTGTTGGCCAGCGCCTCGATCTCTGCGCTGGTGGCGTGGCCCAGGTTGATCCAGCTCATCCTGGTGGCGGCGCCCGCCGGGTCGATGTTGTAGCCCGCGTCGTACTTGGCCACGTACAGCGTGCCGGCCGACAGGTCCTTCTCCTTGTCGGCCACGAACATGAAGAAGCCGCCGTTGGTGTAGTCGTCACCCATGATGGCGGTGCGCATGTCGGGCATGACCTGGATCAGCTCGTGCGAGATGCGGCCCAGGCAGTAGTGCTTCTTCACGCTGCCGGTGCCGTCGGGGTTCACCGTCACTTCAGGCAGGTGGCCGTAGTGGTAGGGGTTGGCCTTGGCCGGGTCGCCGAACACGTTCTGGCTGTAGGCCTTGAACATGGTGTTGGTGGCGATGCTGGCGGCGTCGGGCTCGTACTCTTCGCTCGACAGGTGGGTGCCCCAGGGCGAGAGGCTTGCGCCGCAGGTGATCCACAGGCCGTGCGCGCTGGACATGTCGACGTTGTGGTACTTCACCAGGCTGAGCTTGCCGGTGGTCTGGTCCTGGTCGAGCGTGAGCACCGCGATGGGCGAGGGCAGCGTGCCGTAAGTGCTGGCACCGGCCAGGTTGCGGGTGGTGTATTCGAACTGCACCACGGCAAACACGGGCTTGCCCTTGACGCCGTCGACCTTGGCGCCCGGCACGGTCAGCAGCGAAGTGCCGTCCGGGCTGTCCGAGAAGAACTGGCGCTCGCTGCCGGGCACGGAGGCGTCGACGATCGGCTTGTTCTGGATGTCGACGTAGCCACCGGCCAGCACCTTGCCGCCCTTGCCGTCCGGCACCATGTCGCCGGTCAGGAAGAAGGGCTGGTAGGCCAGCTTGTATTCGGTGGAGCTGCCGTTGTCGAAGGCCACCTTCATCGTCGAGCCGACGCTGGTGGTGGCCATGGCGGCGGCGTCCGCCAGCGTGGGGGCGGCCATGGCGGTGAACTCGGTCGACACGTAGTTGGCGGCCGGTGCGGGCGCGGGGGCCGGAGCCGGCGCCGGGGCGGCGACGGAGTTGTCGCTGCCGCCGCCGCAGGCGGTCAGGAAAGCCATGCCGCCCAGGGGCAGCATGGGCGCTGCGCCGAGCATGCGCAAGGCGTGGCGACGGGAGGCGTTGGGCGCCTTGTTCGAATCGGTCATCGGGTTTTCCAGGATCGTGGGGTTGGAATGCACGAAACCTGCAACCGGTTCCGCTTCAGGTGCGAGACCTTAGGGACCTGGGATGACGAATCCGTGCAGCGCCGATGACAATGCCGTGACACGCGCGCCGCCAGACGCGCACGCCGTGAAGGATCAGGAAGAAGGGCTCAGGGCGCGGCCAGTTGCCGCGGCCAGAGCGCCCACAGGCGCAGCGACTGGTCCATGCGCGACGCCAGCCGGCCGGCGTCGGGCCCGGTGCCGGCGAAGTAGTCGGCCCGCACCGCGCCGACGATGGCGCTGCCGGTGTCCTGCGCCACCACCAGCTTCTGCAATTGCGCGACCGGACCGGTGGAGGCCAGCCACACCGGCGTGCCGTAGGGAATGCTCTCGCGATCGACCGCGATGGAGCGGCCGGCGGTGAGCGGCACGCCCTGCGCGCCGCGCGGGCCGAAGGCGGCATCCACCTCGTTCATCGTCTCCTCGCGGAAGAAGACGTAGCGCGGGTTGCTCCACAGCAGTTGCGGCAGTCGCTGCGGGTTCTGCGCCACCCAGTCCTTGGTGGCGTCCGGCCAGGGGTTGATGCGCGTCACGCCCTGGCTCAGCAGCCACTGGTTGACGCTGCGGTAGGGCTGCTCGTTGGAGCCGGCGAAGGCCAGGCGCACCACCCGGCGGCTGCCGTCGGGCTCGGTGATGCGCAGGCGGCCCGAGCCCTGGATCTGCAGCATCAGCACGTCGATGGGGTCGCTCATCCACGCGATCTCGCGGCCACGCAGCGCGGCCTGCGCCTCGGGCAGCGTATCGATCTCCTGGCGCGTGTACCAGGCGCGGCGCGGTGCCAGGCCGGCCGGTGGCTGGTAGACGGCGATGGTGTTGGTGGCGGTGGGGCGGCGCGTGGCGTCGTAGATCGGCTCGAAGTAGCTGGTGAGCTTGCCTTCGCTCTGGCCGGCGAGCGATTCCACGCGGTAGGGTTGCAGGCGCTGCATCATCCAGCCGCGCTGGCCGTCGGCATCGGCCAGGGCCAGCTGGCGCACCTCGCCGCACAGCGGGGCGAAGGCCGCGTTGGGGCGCGCGCAGTTGGCCACCAGCGCGATCCAGGCTTCATGCAGTGCGTCGTCGCCGAAGCCGGGCAGTTCGGTCCAGTTGACGGGCACCCAGCGGCTCTTGGGATGGTTGAGCGAGCCGGTCAGCGGCGGCAGCGTCTCGGGGCGTGTCTGCGGCGGCGATGCCGGTGGCGCTGCATCGGGCGGTGGCAGCGAGCGGCTGGCACAGCCGGCCAGCGTTGCTACGATCACGGCCCCGCACAGCGCAAGGAATCCTCTTTTCATATGGCTCTGATTTTGCTCGAAGCGCTAGGCGCTCTCGTGGTGCTCGTGCTCATCGTGTGGTGGACCATGTTCTCGGGCCGCAAGGGCGGCGAGCCCGAGGCCGACGTGCAGGACAAGACTGACAGCACGTCGGATGAAACGAAGAGAAACAGCTAGCTCCGCTGACAGGGCACCCCTGTTTCGCTCAACATAATCGGCGCAACCAAAGTTCTGTCACAAGAGGAAAACACCATATGAAGAAGATCGTTCTGAGCACCTGCGCCGCAGCCTTCCTGATCGGCGGGTGCGCCGACATGAGCCAGACCCAGAAGACCACCGGCATGGGTGCCGGCGCGGGCGCGTTGGCCGGCGCGGCCATCGGCTCGCTGACGGGCGGTGACCGCGGCGCCATCGGCGCGGGTGCGGCCATCGGCGCGCTGGCCGGTGCGGCGGGCGGCTACATGTGGTCGCAGCGCATGGAGAACCAGAAGAAGCAGATGGAGCAGGCCACCCAGGGCACCGGCGTGGCGGTGACGCAGACGGCCAACAACGAGCTGAAGCTGCAGATCCCCAGCGACGTGTCCTTCGACACGGGCAAGGCCGCCATCAAGCCGAACTTCCAGCCCATCCTGGACCAGTTCGCCTCGGGCCTGCGCAACAACCCGAACGCCGAAGTGCGCATCATCGGCCACACCGACAACACCGGCACCGACGCCATCAACAACCCGCTGTCGATCGAGCGCGCCGCCAGCACGCGCGACTACCTGATCGCCCGCGGCGTACGCTCCAACGCCTTCAAGATCGACGGCATGGGCTCGCGCCAGCCGATCGCCGACAACAGCACACCCGCCGGCCGCGGGCAGAACCGCCGCGTGGAAATCTTCGTCGGCGAGCGCCCACCCCAAGGCTGAGGCATTTCGCCAGGCTCTGCCGCTCATCGCGGGCGGCGGCAGGCTAAGCGGACCAGCTACCGCGCAGCAGGTTGGCCAACTCCACGGCCGACTTCACATCCATCTTCTCGAACACGCGCGCACGGTGCACTTCCACCGTGCGCACGCTGATGCACAGCTGATCGGCAATCAGCTTGTTCGGCAGCCCCTCGACCACGCGCTGCATCACCAGACGCTCGCGCTCGGTGAGCTCGGCCACACGCGCCGAGATGGCTGCGCGCTCGCCCTGCAGGGCGATCGCGCGCGAGGAGGCGCTCAATGCGTGCTCGATCCGGTCCACCAGCGCGTTGTCGGAAAAGGGCTTTTCGCAGAAGTCGAAGGCGCCGCGCTTGACCAGGTCCACCGCGGTGGGCACGTCGGCATGGCCGGTGAGAAAGATCACCGGCATGGCGGCCAGCCAGCCACGTTCGGCCAGGCGTTCGTAGAGCACCAGGCCGCTGGTGCCGGGCATGCGCACGTCCAGCAGCAGGCAGCGAGGTTGGCTGGGCGTGGCCGGGGCCGCCTCGCCCGCCAGGCGCGCCTCGAAGTCCTCGGCGCTGCCGAAATGCTCGCTCTGCAGGCGGCGCGAGCGCAGCAGCCAGGCCAGGGCCTCGCGCACGCTGGCGTCGTCGTCCACGATGAAGATCAGGCCGTCGATGAGGGGTTGCATGGTTCGAAGTCAGGCGTTCAGGGGGCCGTTGCGCCTTGCGCGGCCGGCAGGGTGAATCGGAAGAGCGTGCCGCGCGGTCGGTTGGGCTCGTAGGCCAGCACGCCCCCATGCTGCTCCACCACTGTGCGGCACAGGCTCAGGCCCAGCCCCATGCCTTCGCTGCGGGTGGTGAAGAAGGGCGTGAACAGGCGCTCGGCCACCTCGGTGTCGATGCCCAGGCCCACGTCGGCCACCGAGAACTCGACCCAGCGCCGGGCCTCCGCACCGGCGGCCACCTTGCTGGCCGGTGTGCGTGACGCGCGCAGGGTCAGTTCGCGGCGTGTGATCTGCGGCAGATCCATCGACTGCATGGCATTGCGCGCCAGGTTGAGCAGCACCTGCTCGACCAGCGTGCGGTCGCACTGCACGGGCGGCAGGCCGGGCGCCACATGCAGCTCGATGCGCACGCCCAGCTTGCGCGCCTGCAGCTGCACCAGCGGCAGCACCGCATCGAACAATTCCTGCGCATGCACGCTTTCGCGGGTGCGTTCGCGCCGGCGCACGACGTCGTGGACGCTGCGGATCACGCGGCCGGCGCGGCCGGCCTGCTCGGCAATGCGCGCCAGCGCCATGCGCAGGTCGCCAAGGGCCTGGCTTTGCACCGCCACGGACGCTTGCGCGGCATCGTCCTGCTCCAGCAGGTTGAGCGAGCCATTGGCATAGCTGGAAATGGCGGCCAGGGGCTGGGTGAGCTCATGGCTGAGCAGCGAGGCCATCTCGCCCACGGTCGCCAGGCGCGCGCTGGCCTGCAGCCGCTCCTGCGCGGCGCGCGTCTGCTCCTCGATGCGTCGTTGCTCGCTCAGGTCGACGAAGGCGCTCATCCAGCCGGTCTGCACCTTGTCGGCGACGATGAGCGGCGCTTCGAAGATCAGCACCGGGAAACGCGTGCCGTCCTTGCGCATGAAAACCGACTCGAAGCCGTCGCGCGAGGGTATGCCGCCGGCCAGGCGCGCGGCATGGCGCTGCTGGTACTCGGGCGCCAGCTCGGTGGGCCAGTAGGGCGCCTGCGCGGTGTCGCTGTCCATCAGCTCCTCGGCGGAGAAGCCCACCATCTTGCAGAAGGCAGGGTTCACATAGGTGATGCGCCCATCGAGGTCGCGCGCGCGCAGGCCGGTGACCACCGAGTCTTCCATCGCCTTGCGGAAGGCCAGCGAATCGGCCAGGTCGCGCTCGGCCTTGATGCGCCGCTTGGTGTCGCGTGCCAGCAGGATCAGCACCGACACCAGCGCGATCGAGATGAACGTGACCAGGCCGGTGAGCACGTTGGGAAAGAGGTCGGGCTCGGCGCGCCAGCCGTCGATGCGCAGCATCACGGCAAAGCCCGGCAGGTCGATGGGCTGCAGGGAGCTGAACACCCGCGTGCCGCTGCGCCGCTGCGCGCCCACGGCCGCCAGGCGGGTGCCGTCCACCTCCATCAGCGCCACTTCCTGGCCGCGCCGCAGGCTGGGCGTGACCAGCTCGATCAGCGTGTCGCGCAGCGAATAGGCGGCTACCAGGTAGCCGCCCTTGTCCAGTTGCAGGCACATCTCCACCACTTCCATGCCGCCGCCCTCGGCCAGCGGCACGAAGTGGCTGGGCGAGTAGGCGGCGCCACTGAGCTTGCGTGCGCTGGTGCAGGCCAGGGTGACATCGGCCTGGTCCACCGACAGGCGGGAGATCTTCTCGAACATGGGCGCGCGGTAGGGCGTGTCGGCCGAGGCCATCACGCGCATGCTGGGATCGCGCCACTCGATGCGCACCCACTCGCGGTGCGCGCGCAGCAGCTCGCGCGCCCGCTCCTCCCACTGGGCCGGCACCAGCGGCTCGGCCTGCAGGGCGCGCAGGCTCTGCGCATTGCGCTGCAGGCCGTTGCGCAGGTCGGCCACGGCATCGAGGGTGTCGCGGTCCAGCTGCTCCTGCACCTGCTGCACCTCGTGCCGCCCTGCCAGCCAGACCACCGTCCCCACCAGTGCCAGCACCAGCGCCGCCAGGATCACCCACAGGAACCAGCGCTGCCAGGCCGAACGCAGCCGCGAGAGCGGCCGTGCCAGGTGCGCCGGCAGCACGCCCAGCGCATCGAGGTCGTCGTGGTCGGCCGCTTGCAGCGGCGCGATGGGTGAAGGCTGGTGCGTGCTCACGTCGGTCGGCTACAGGACCCGGTGAGACAGTGCTGGCAGCTGCTGGCGGACGCGCTCGATCTGGTTGGCGTCCAGCTCGCACAGCACCACGCCCTCGCCCACATCCTGCTGTGCCAGCACGGCGCCCCAGGGGTCGACGACCATGGAGTGGCCCCAGGTCTGGCGGCCGTTCTCGTGCACGCCGCCCTGCGCCGGCGCCACCACCCACGAGAGGTTCTCGATGGCGCGGGCGCGCAGCAGCGCCTCCCAGTGCGCGGCGCCGGTGGTGCGGGTGAAGGCGCTGGGCACCAGCATCAGCTCGGCGCCGTGGCGCGCCAATGCGCGGTAGAGCTCCGGAAAGCGCAGGTCATAGCAGACGCTCAGCCCCACGGTCCAGGTGTGGCCGTCGCGCGAAGGCAGCTCGAACACAACCGGATGGATGCCGGGCGTGATGACGCGGCGCTCGTCGTAGCGCTCCACGCCGTTGTCGAAGTAGAAGAGATGGATCTTGTCGTAGCGCGCCACGCACTCGCCCTCGGGCGAGAAGGCCAGCGAGCTGTTGAAGACATGGTCTTCCTCCTCGCTCTCCAGCGGCAGGGTGCCGCCCACGATCCACATGCCGAACTCGCGGGCCGCGTCGCCCAGGAAGCCCTGCACCATGCCGCCCTCGGCGCTCTCGCGCAGCGCGAGCTTGTCGGTGTCGCGCTGGCCCATCACGCAGAAGTACTCGGGCAGCACCGCCAGCTCGGCGCCCGCCTCCGCCGCCTGGGCCAGCAGGCGGTGCGCGCGCGCGAGGTTGGCTTCGCGCGCGACGGCCGAGACCATCTGGATGGCTGCGACTTTCATGGCTTGTTCTCCGTCTGCGCCTGCCGGCGCGGCACCTTGGTGATCTTGGGGTCGGCCCAGCTGCCCTCGATCTGGAACTCCTGCGTGGCCGCCGCCGACAGCGGCTTGCTGAGCGCGTACTGGGCCAGGAAGGTGGCCAGGCCGATGGCCGGGTTGATGGCGGTGGCCACCAAGGCGGCGGTGCCGGCGTTGATCTCGGGCACCACCACCACGCGCAGGTTGGTGGTCTCGTGCGCGAGGTCGGCCGAGCCGTCCATGAGCACGGCGGCGTTCACGCCCTTCATCTGCAGGTTGTTGGTGCTGGCCACGCCCTTGGCGATACTGGCATCGCCGCGGATGAAGTCGAAGGCGAAGCCCTGGCTGAAGATGTCGCGGAAATCCAGCGTGAAGCGGCGCGGCAGCGCCTGCAGGCTCAGCACGCCCAGCAGCTTGGCAATGCCCGGCTCGGCCTTGAGGAACTGGCCCTGCGCGACGTCCAGGTGCAGCTTGCCGTCCATGCTGGGGTAGTCGATGGAGAAGGGCGAGCCGCGCCAGGCCACGTCGCCTTCCAGCGAGCCGCGGCCGCGCCGCAGCACCTCCTGCATGCCGAAGCGGTTGAGCAGCGCGCCGGCATCTTCGATGTCCAGCTTGAAGCTCATGCTGGTGCGCCGCCCCGTCTCGCCGCGCAGGGCGGCCCAGCTGCCCTGCGCGGCGAAGGTGGCTTCGGGCGTGACGAGTTTCAGGCGGTTGAGCCGCCATTCGCGCGTGCCGCCGCTGCCACGGTTCACGGCTTCGACCTCGGCGCGGCCCAGGCGCCGCCCGTAGAGCTCGAAGTCTTCCACCACGATGTCCAGCGCCGGCAGCGAGCTGGCCTGCTGGTCCAGCAGCGACTCGACCTCGCTGGCTTCGCTGCGCGCGATCCTCAGGCGCGCCAGGCGTGCCATGACGCGGCCGGCCTGCGCCTGGTTGTATTCGACATAGCCGCTGAGCTCGTCCGAGTCCACGTTGGCGCGCCACAGCGGTCCGTCGCGGCTGCCGCCCAGCACGATGTTGGACAGGCGCCGACCGCCGAAGCGCAGCTCCTGCGCGCGCAGCGCGATCACGTTGGGGAGGTAAGGAGAAGCTTCGGCCTCGGCCGCACCGCCGGTGCCCGGTGCCGCTGCCGACGCCGCGCCGGCGGCATCCTTGAACAGGGCCTGCCAGGCATCGATGTCGAACTTGCCGAAATTCAGATTGGCCAGCACGCCGCTCTCGGGCGCCACCACGCTCTCGCCCGCGGGCAGCCCCACGGCGATGCCGCCGTTGATCACCTTGGGTTCCGCGCCCGAGATGTCGCGCAGCCAGGTCGCCGTGGCGATGCGGCCCATGCCGATGCCGATGCGGTCCTGCATGCGCGGCGCCCCATTGCCCCGGGTGGCCGCGTCGCGCATCACCACCTTCTTCTCCACCGAGAAGGCCAGGCTGTCCTCGGCGGCCTTGGCCAGCGGGGACGGCAGCTGCATGCCCAGGCCCTGCAGGTTGCTTGACAGCGCCATCTCGGCCACGCCGTCGCGCATGCCCCAGTCCAGCTGGTAGGCGGTGCTGCCGCTCATCCTGCGGCCCAGGTCGGCCAGCCAGCCCATCTCCCGCTGGCTGCGCAGGCCCTCTGCCGTGATCACGCCCTGCGCGCGAAAGCTCATGTCGTGGCCCGTGCCCCCGTAGCGGCCCTTGCCCTCCACGCGCGTGTCGCCACCGAGCACGCGGGCGCGCACGTTGGCCAGGCTGAAGCCGTTCTCGGTGAAGCTGAGCTGGCCGCGCGCCTGGCTGAAGGCCGGCGTGTCGGGCGTGATCTGCAGTTCGTTGTCGAGCAGTCCGATGCTGGCCTGCACCTTGGTCTTGTCCATCGCCGACAGCGGCATCTCCAGCTGCAGCTTGTAGTCGGCGCGGCCGCCGGCGCGCACCTGCGACGCGAAATCGCGCGCCGGGCCGGCCAATGGGGTCGCCGCCTTCAGCAGCTCGGGCAGCGGGCCCGCCGCCTGCGCATTGACCTTGAGCACGGGCGCGTGGTGCATGAGGTCGGCGATCTCGGCCTCGCCGCGCGTCATCTCGATGCCGGGCGCGCCGGCCAGGCGGCCGCGCGCATTGCGCACCTTCATGCCGATGCGCTCGAAGATCAGCTCGCCGCTGGTTGCGGTCAGGGCAGGCCAGACGGGCTCGCCGTTGCCGCTTGCACTGCTGCTGCTACTGCTGCTGCTTGCAGCAACGCCGCTACCCGTGCCGCGGCGCTGGTCGGCACGCGGCGGCGGCACGTAGGCGTAGTGCACGTCGGCCAGCTTGGCGGCAATGCGGAACTCGCCCTGCTTCGCCTCGGGAAAGGGCATGTCCCACAGGTCGCCCTTCACCTTGAAGTCCACGGTGCTGGCCACGCCGGCGGTCACCGCGTCGCGCACGTAGTCGCGCGTCTCCTTGGGGATGTGCAGCGGCAGGTAGCGATGCACCTTGGTGCCGTCGGCGCGGGTCAGCTTGCCTTCGAGGTCGAGCACGCCGGGGAAGCGGCTATGGCTCGCGGAGGTGGCCGGGTCGCTGGTCTGCCAGGACAGGCGCGCGTCGCCCTGGGCGTCGGCATTGGCGAAGCGCAGGCCGGCCAGCTGCACCTGGACGCGCGGGCCGTCGATCTTCCAGGTGGCACGGGTGGTGAGTTCGTCGATGGGCACCAGCGGGTCTTCGAACACGCCCGGGAAATCCAGCGTGCCGCGTGCGATCCCGATGCTGGCCGAGCCGCCCGCCTGCGTGGCGTCGAAGTCGATGGTGGCGCCCGAGAGGCCCGGTGCGCCCGCGTGGTCGGCCTGGGCCGCTGGCTCCGAGGCCACGGCGAACTTGCTCAGACGGCCGCGTGCCTGGTAGCGGCGCGGAGACTCCAGGGGCCCGTCCCATTCGGCATCCAGCCGGTCCACCAGGCCCTGCGGCGCGCGCCGCGCCAGCGCCTGGTGAAGCTTCTCGCCCAGGGGCAGGCGGTCTGCGATCTGCGCCAGCATGGCCAGGTCCAGGCGGTCGGCCTTGATGGCGCCACGGCCCGCGTCGCGGCCGGTGGGAGGCGTGTGCGACAGCCACAGGTTGCCGCCCGGCCAGATCACGCCGTCGCGCGTCTCGAAGGCGAGCTTGGTGGTGGACAGCTCCACCGTGCGGTCGTCCGGGCTCTGGCGCAGCGCGATGCGGCCGGTGAGCGATCGCAGTACCAGGGGCTGCAGCGCGGGCTGCAGCGTCACGTCCACGCTGTCCAGCCCCATGTCCAGCGTGCCGCCCACGAGCTGCCCGTTCCTCACGTCGCCCCAGACACGCAGCGCGCCATTGCCTTCGCGCACGCTGAAGTCCAGCGACACGTAGCGGCCGATGCGGCTGACGTCGATGCGCGGCAGGTCCGCATAGACCTGCCCGTCCCATTCATGCCAGTTGCCGCTGCGGGTAGACAGCAGCGGCTGGCGGAACTGGCCGCGCAGCGAGAAGCGGTCGCCCCAGCCCTCGGGCGGCGTCGCGTCCAGCCCCAGCGCATGGCGGCGGGCGCTGTTGCGGGCGAAGAAGTTGACGTCGGTCAGCACCAGCGGCGGCGCGCCGCGGCGCTCGTCGGTCCAGCGTACCGTGCCACCCTCGATCGCGACCTCGCGCTGCGAGAAGACCCAGTCGGCCGATCGAGATTCGCCGCTGGTCTCGGACGTGCCCATCGACAGGCCGGCCACGTGGAACTTGCCCAGCGCATCCAGGCGCACATCGACCTCGGGCCGCTCGACATACAGCCGCTCGAAGCTCAGGCGGAACAGCGAGCGCGGCGAGACGGTGGCGACCACGCGCGCGAGCTTGAGTCCCTCGCGCTTCTGCGCGTCGAGCAGCGCCACATCGCGCAGCTCGAAGGTGGGAAACAAAAGACCGTGAAAACCCTCAGCCTGCGCATGGATTGAACCAATGCGAACCTCTACCCCGATGGACCGTGAGGCCTGGGCTTCCAGCACCCCACGGTATTCGCCGATTCGCGGCACAATCCAAGCGTGTAGGACCAGGACCACAAGTGCGAACAACAGCCATGCTGCCACCAGCAGACCCAGCGCCCAGCGCGCTGTCACAGCGGTGATCTTGAGCAGATGCGAAGGGGGAGACGCCGTGACATTCATTGAGGACCGCGCTGTGCCTGGAATTATGACCGGCGGCGCACCCGCGGGTTCCGCCGAATCCGCATCCCGCAAGGCGCCGCCGCCACTGTCCTCCTATTCCCGATTCGTCCAGCGGCTGCGCCGGCGCTACGCCGGCGAGCTGCCCCTGCTGCCGGCCGGCGCGCCCGAACGTCCCCAGATCGAGCAGGCCTACGCGGCACTGCGCGAGCGCGGCTACGCGGTGGGCGATGCGCTGCGCATTGCACGGCAGCTGGTCATGGAGCGGCTGGTCACGCTGGACTGCGACGGGCAGGCCGCGCTGTCGGTGGTGACCTGCGCCGTCACGCACCTGGCCGAGTTCGCGCTCGACGTCGCCTGCCGCCAGGCCGAGGAAGAACTCGAGGCGGTGCACGGCGCACCCGTGGGCGCCGACGGGCAGCGGGCGCGCCTGTGGATCATCGGCATGGGCAAGCTGGGCGCGCGCGAGCTCAACGTGTCCAGCGACATCGACCTCATCTACGTGTTCGACCAGGGCGGCGAAACGTCGGGCAACGCGCACGGCATGAACCGCGTGAGCAACCAGGAGTTCTTCGCCGCGGTGGTCAAGCGCATCTATGCGCTGGTGGGCGACACGACCGAGCACGGCTTCGTGTTCCGCGTCGACCTCGCATTGCGGCCCAATGGCAACTCGGGCCCGCCGGTGGTGTCGCTCGACGCGCTCGAAGAGTACCTGCAGGTGCAAGGCCGCGAGTGGGAGCGCTTCGCCTGGCTCAAGAGCCGCATCGTGGCGCCGCAGGCCCACATCAAGGACGCGTCGGCCCAGGGCCTGCGCTCGGTGGTGCTGCCCTTCGTTTTCAGGCGCTACCTCGACTACAGCGTGTTCGATTCGCTGCGCACGCTGCACCGGCAGATCCGCGACCAGGCCGCGCGCCGCAGCGCCGGCCGGCCCGAGCGGGCCAACGACGTGAAGCTCTCGCGCGGCGGCATCCGCGAGATCGAGTTCATCGTGCAGCTGCTGCAGGTGGTGCGCGGCGGCCAGTTCCCCGAGCTGCGCACCCGCCCCACGCTCGACGCGCTGCAGCGACTCACAGCCGCCGGCCTCATGCCTCAGGCAACCGCCGACGCGCTGGCCGCGGCCTACGTGTTCCTGCGCCGCGTGGAACACCGCATCCAGTACCTGGACGACCAGCAGACGCACGTGCTGCCAGTCAGCGACGAAGACCAGCACTGGATCTCCGCCACCCTGGGCTACATGGACTGCTGCGACTTCCTCAGCCAGCTGGACACGCACCGCGAGTTCGTGGCGCAGGAGTTCGACAAGCTGCTGGGCGGCAACGAGAAGAGCAACGGCAAGTGCAGCGGCAAGCGCTGCAGCAGCGGCAGGCAGAGCGCGCCCGCGCCCGAAGACCTGGCGGAGCTGCTCGACGAGCTGCCGCCGGCCTTCGCCGAGCGCGTCAAGCCCTGGTGCACCCACCCGCGCGTGCTGGCCATGCGCGAGGAAGGGCAGGCACGGCTGCGCCAACTGGTGCGCCGCACCGGCCAGTGGCTGGCCGAGCCCGACGGCGACGCCGAGGGCCAGACGCCCAACCACGTGGACGCTGCGCTGCGCTGGGCCGACTGGCTCGAGCCGCTGTTCCGGCGCGAGAGCTACCTGGCCTTGCTGGTGGAGCGGCCCGCGGTGCAGGAGCGGCTGCTGCGCATCCTGGGCGCGGCCAAGTGGCCGGCGCGCTATCTCATCAAGCACCCCGGCGTGATCGACGAGCTGGCCAGCGACGAGATGCTGACCAGCCGCTTCAACGCCGCCGAGTTCGAGGCCGAGCTGGAGCAGCGCCGCAGCGCCCTGCACAGCACCAACGAGGCCGACGAGGAAGAGCAGATGAACATGCTGCGCCGCGCCCACCATGCCGAGGTGTTCCGCACGCTGGCGCGCGACGTCGAAGGCCGCATCACGGTGGAGGAGGTGGCCGACGACCTCAGCGCCCTGGCCGATGCGGTGCTGCGCGTCACGGCACGCTGGTGCTGGGAGCATCTGAAGAGCCGCCACCGCGAATCGCCGCAGTTCGCCATCATCGGCTACGGCAAGCTGGGCGGGAAGGAGCTGGGCTACGGCAGCGACCTGGACATCGTCTTCGTCTACGACGACGAGGACGAGCGCGCCCCCGAGGTCTACCCGGCCTTCGTGCGCAAGCTCATCAACTGGCTCACGGTGAAGCTGCGCGAGGGCGATCTCTTCGAGATCGACACCGCGCTGCGGCCCAACGGCAACTCCGGCCTGCTGACCACCAGCTTCGAGGCCTACGAGAAGTACCAGCTGGGCCGCGGCAGCAACACCGCGTGGACCTGGGAGCACCAGGCCATGACACGCGCCCGCTTCGTGCTGGGCGATCCGCAGCTAGGCGAGCGCTTCGACAAGGTGCGCGAGGCCGTCATCACCGCGCCGCGCGACGTCGATTCGCTCAAGGCCGAGATCGTGGCGATGCGCCAGAAGGTGCGCGATGCGCGGCCGGTGAAAGCCGATCGCTTCGACGTCAAGCACAGCCCCGGCGGGATGGTGGACGCGGAGTTCGCGGTGCAGTTCCTGGTGCTGTCGCAGTCCGCGAGCCATCCATCGCTCGTTCCCAACGTGGGCAACATCGCGCTGCTGCAGCGTGCCGAGCAGGCGGGCCTGCTGCCCGCCGGCGTGGGCCGGCAGGCGGGCGCGGCCTACCGCGAGCTGCGCCGCATGCAGCACCGCCTGCGGCTCAACGAGGAATCGACGCAGCTGCCGCTGGCCGCAGCGGCGAGCGAGCGGGCGGCCATGCTGGCCCTGTGGAAGGCCGTGTTTGGCTGAAGGGCGCGCACTCGGTGCGGCCGCGGGATTCGCGCTCGCGCTGGGTGTGCTTCTCGCCGGCTGCGCCAGCGGCCCGCGCGGCGGACGCGACGGCGGGCCTTCGCAGCCGCCGGCCGATCTTTCCCAATTGCAGGACGCCACGCCGCGGGTCGAGCCGGTGCGCAGCGGCGGCGGCACCGCCAAGCCCTACACGGTGCTCGGCCGCAGCTACGTGCCCATCACCGACGACCGACCGTTTCGCGAAGCGGGACTGGCCTCCTGGTACGGCACCAAGTTCCACGCCCAGTCCACCGCCAGCGGCGAGCCCTACGACATGTATGCGATGACGGCGGCGCACAAGACGCTGCCGCTGCCCAGCTACGTGCGCGTGCGCAACCCGGCCAACGGGCGCGAGGCCATCGTGCGGGTGAATGACCGCGGCCCCTTCCACGACGGCCGCATCATCGACCTGAGCTACGCCGCCGCCTACAAGCTTGATTTGCTGCGCGGCGTGGCGCCGGTGGAAATCGAGCGGCTCACCAACGACGACATCCGCGCCGGCAACTGGCAGCGCAACGGATCGCAGGACAGCGTGTTCGCCGTCGCGCCGCGGCCCCTGCCCGCGCAGCCGGCCCCTGTGGCAAGTGCCGGTTCCGCCGCCGCGTACGACGGGGCCGTTTCCGCGTCGACCGGGGCGCCGATGCCTTCGAGTGCAGGCGCCGCGAGCGCCAACGCGGTCGCCGTGCCTGGCGCAATGGTGGTGCCTGCGGTGTCGACGGCGCCCGTGGTGGCCGCAGCGCAGCCAGAGGCCACGGCCCTGCCAGCGCTCGCACCGCTCCCACCCGTCGCCGCGTCCTCGGCGCAAGCCGGCGCGGCCGGCGACTTGCCGAGCACCGGCTTCTGGGTGCAGCTGGGTGCCTTCAGCCAGCCGTCCGGTGCCAGCGGCCTGCGCGAGCAGGCCTCGCGCGGCCTGCCCTCGCTCGGCCCGCAGCTCAAGGTGTTCAACGAGCGCGGCCTCTACCGCGTGCAGGCCGGGCCCTTCGCGTCGCGCGAGGCAGCCCAGGGCACGGCCGACCAGCTGCGTGCCAGCCTGCAGCTTTCGCCGATGGTGCTCGAGCGCCGCTGAAAGCGTACGGCGCGCTCAGGCGGGCTGCAGCGCCCTGGGCACCACGGGCATGCGCATGCCCACGCCCATGCGGTTCCAGGCGTTCATCAGCGACACCACCAGGCTCAGCTCGGCGATCTCGCGGTCGTCGAAGTGCGCCTTCAGCTGCTCGAAGTCGGCGTCGGGTGCGTGGGTGTCGGCCACCTGGGTGAGGCTCTCGGCCCACTGCAGCGCGGCGCGCTCGCGCGCGTCGTACAGGCCCACCTCGTGCCAGGTGCTCAGGCTGTTGACGCGCTGCAGGTCCTCGCCCATCTTGAGCAGGTCGCGCGCGTGCATGTCCACGCAGTAGGCGCAGCCGTTGATCTGCGACACGCGCAGCTGTACCAGGTCGATGAGCTTCTTCCCCAGCGTCGAATCCGCCAGGGCCGCGGCCACGCCGCCCATGGCCTTGTAGGCCTGCGGGGCCAGCTGGTTCCAGGGCAGGCGTGCCTTGGTGTTGATCTCGTTGGTCATGATGGATGTCCTTTCTTTCGTTGACATCCACAAGACGGCCCAGCGGTGCGCGTTGTGACAACGGGCCGGCTCAGAGCGGCCGGACGTGCAGCAACTTGTCCGGGTTTCGCTGCGAGTGGATGCGCAGGATGCGCTGCCCGTCGGTCTCGAAGGACTGCACGGATTCGAGCACGCCGTCCACGTAGCGCAGCAGGCCGGGCACGCCGTTGACCTCGGCCAGCACCATCTGCAGCGAGCCTTCGGCGCGCCGCGCCACCGCGTAGTAGAGGTGCGCCAGCCGGTCGCGCCCGCGCAGCACCTTGCCGAAGTTGGGCACCTTGCCGCCGCCGTCGCCCACCAGCTCGACCTGCTCGGACAGCAGGGCCTTGATCTCCTTGAGGTCGCCCTTCATCGCGGCCTGCGCGAAGCTTTGCAGCAGGCGCTCGTGCGTCGCGCGGTCGACCGGAAAGCGCGGGCGCTCGTCGCGCAGCTGCTCTTTCGCGCGGTGCACCAGCTGGCGGCAGGCGGCCTCGCTCTTGACCAGCACGCGCGCGACCTCGTCGTACTCCGCGTCGAAGACCTCGCGCAGCAGGAAGGCGGCGCGCGCCTCGGGCGTGAGGCGTTCCATGAGCGCGAGAAAGGCGACCGACAGGTTGTCGGCGCGCTCGAGCAGCTGCTCGGGCGAATCCGGCGAGTCGCTCACCAGGGGTTCGGGCAGCCAGGTGCCGACGTAGTGTTCGCGCCTCACCTTGGCCGCGCGCAGCCGGTCGATGGACAGCCGGGTGACCACCGAGACCAGCCAGGCCTCGGCACTCTGCAGCGCGTCGGTGGCGCTTTCGTGCCAGCGCAGCCAGGCGTCCTGCACCACTTCCTCCGCCTCGGCGACGGAGCCAAGCATGCGGTAGGCGATGCCCATCAGGCGTGGGCGCAGGCGATCGAAGGTCTGGGTGGCGGCATCCATGCGTGCAAGACGTCCGGGGATGCCGCTTTGTGACAGGGCACGAAGCCCCGGGCGATCAGGCGCCCTGGTAGGCCGTCTTCGGCGCCAGGTTCGCCGTGATCTCCTTGCGGTAGCGATTGAGTTCCTGCACCGTCTTGAAGCTGCGGTTCATCAGCAGGCTCAGGTTGTGCAGGATGCGGTCGCCGACCTTGGTTTCCCACACAGCATCGAACTTGATCTGCTTGTCCAGCCAGTGCTCGAGCCAGTCGGGGTCGGGCATGCGGCTCTGGATCGTGTCGTTGGGGAACAGCGCCTTGTTGACGTGCAGGTTGGTCGGGTGCAGCGCCTGGGCCGTGCGGCGGGCGCTGGCCATGAGCACGCCCACCTTGGTGAAGGCGGCGCGGGCCTCGTCGCCGAACTTCTCCATGGCGCGCTTCATGTAGCGCAGGTAAGCGCCGCCGTGGCGGGCTTCGTCCTGGCTCAGCGTGGTGTAGATGTGCTTGATGACCGGCTCGGTGTGCCATTCGGCCGCCCGGCGGTACCAGTGGTTCAGGCGGATCTCGCCGCAGAAGTGCAGCATCAACGTTTCCAGCGGCGGGGCCGGGTCGAAGTCAAAGCGCACCTCGTGCAATTCCTGCTCGGTGGGCGCATGCTGCGGGGCGAAGCGCTTGAGGTATTCCATCAGGACCAGCGAGTGCTTTTGCTCCTCGAAGAACCAGATGGACATGAAAGCGGAAAAATCGCTGTCGTGCCGGTTGTCGCGCAGGAACATCTCGGTGGCCGGCAGCGCCGCCCACTCGGTGATGGCGTTCATCTTGATGGTCTGGGCCTGCTCTTCGGTCAGGCGGCTGGCGTCGAAGGACTGCCAGGGGATATCCCGATCCATGTCCCAACGGACGGATTCGAGTTGCCTGAAGAGTTCCGGGTACAGCATTTTGGTTCTTTCTTAAGCCAACGGATTCTAAACTGCCGCATTTGTCCCGCCTGCAGAGGGCACCCGAATTTGAGGTGCATTGCGCATGACGGGCAGGAGACACAGTCATGAGATCTTCATTTCGCCTTTTCCTCGCCGCCTCCCTGGTGGGGCTGGCCGGCGTCGCAGGCCTGGCTCATGGCCAGCAGCCTGCCTCGCCTGCCAACCCGGCCGCCTCGTCGGCAGCCTACCCCGCCGGCTGCCCGCCGCTGCTGCGCCAAAGCTACGACCGGTTGCAGGACGAGAAGCCGCAGTCGCTGTGTCAGTACGCCGGCAAGGTGCTGCTGGTGGTGAACACCGCCAGCTTCTGCGGCTTCACCCGTCAATACGAGGGGCTGGAAGCCCTGGACCGGAAATACCGCGCCAAGGGCCTGGTGGTGCTGGGCTTTCCGTCCAACGACTTCTCGCAGGAGTCGGGCAGCAACAAGGAAGTGGCGGATTTCTGCGAGAACACCTTCGGCGTGAAGTTTCCGATGTTCGTCAAATCGTCCGTCCGAGGGCGCGACGCCAACCCGCTGTTCCAGGCATTGGCGCGCCAGACCGGCACCACGCCCAAGTGGAACTTCTACAAGTACATGGTGGGCCGCGACGGCAAGGTGGTAGCGGCCTATTCCAGCCTGACCGAGCCGGATGACCGCGACCTGCTGGCCACCTTGCAGAAGCAGCTTGCCGCGAATCCACAGTAACCGGATGCAAGTAAGCATTCGCCAACTGACAATCAAGTATCAATTGCTTACCAGCCAATCGGGAACCGTCAAAAGATTGCTGCCTCATACTAGCAAGCAGCAAGTCTGCGCACGGTTTTCGTGCCGCGAAGTCTTCTGGGCCATTTTCGCCCGGTCGAAATCCTGAGGCGACTCTTCTCCTCCTCCCTCCCTCCCTCCTTCGTTTCGGGGCGCTTCGCGGCACTTTTGTATCCATGGCCTTCCATAGGCCGGCAATGAAAAAGGCGCCTTGCGGCGCCTTTTGCTTTTTGCGTGCGGACGGCTTCAGCTCGGCTGGGTGTCGGCGAAGCTGGGGCGCTGCAGCAGCTTGTCGTGGAGGCGGCCGAGGTTCGGGTATTCCTCGCGCCAGTCGATCTGCGGGAAGCGGAACGAGACCCAGCCCAGGGCGCAGCCCACGGCGATGTCCGAGAGGCTCAGGTGGATGCCGCTGCAAAAGGGCTTGTCGCCCAATCCCTTGGACATGGCGCCGATGCCGCCCAGCACCTTGGCGCGCTGGCGGTCGATCCAGGCTTGGCTGCGCTCGCCGTCGGCCCGCTTGGGCCAGGTGGCTTCCATTCGCCAGAGGATGCCGGCGTCCATCACGCCGTCGGCCAGGGCTTCCCAGGTCTTGACCTCGGCGCGCTCGCGGCCCTGGGAGGGAATGAGCTTGCCCACCGGCGACAGGGTGTCCAGGTACTCGACGATGACGCGCGAGTCGAACATGGCCTCGGACCCCTCCATGACCAGGCATGGCACCTTGCCCAGCGGGTTGGAGTGGCCGATGGTGGTCTCGTCGGACCAGACGTCTTCGAGGATGAACTGGTAGTCCAGGCGCTTTTCGGCCATCACGACGCGGACTTTGCGTACATAGGGGCTGGCGGTGGATCCGATCAGTTTCATGCGGGTTCTCTTCTCTCCGGTACGTCTCTTTAGCGCTTTGATTCTAGGGGGAACGCCGGATGCCGGGCCCGCAACTTAAAATTGGGGGATGAGTCTGTCCACTGTTTCCGCCCTGTCTCCCCTCGACGGCCGCTACGCCGCCAAGCTCGCCGCCCTGCGGCCTTTCATGAGTGAGCAGGGCTACATGCACCGTCGGGTCCAGGTGGAGGTGGCCTGGTTCATCGCCCTGTCCGACGCCGGCTTCGACGAGTTCAAGCCTTTGTCCGGCGGCGCCCGCAAGTACCTGCTGGGCCTGGTGGCCAATTTCTCCGAGGCCGACGCCAAGGCCATCAAGGAGATCGAGAAGACCACCAACCACGACGTGAAGGCGGTGGAGTATTGGATCAAGTCCAAGTTCGAGGCCCGGCCCGAGCTGGAATCGGCGGCCGAGTTCGTGCACTTCGCCTGCACCAGCGAGGACATCAACAACACCAGCCACGCCCTGCAGATCAAGGCGGCGCGCGAGAGCGTGATCCTGCCCGCGCTGGACGGCATCCTGGCCACCCTGCGCACCATGGCGCGCGACTTCGCCGCCGTGCCCATGCTCTCGCGCACCCACGGCCAGACGGCCAGCCCCACGACCGTGGGCAAGGAAATCGCCAACGTGGCGGTGCGCCTGGCCAAGGCGCGCGAGCAGATCGCCTCGGTGCAGCTGCTGGGCAAGATGAACGGCGCGGTGGGCAACTACAACGCCCACATCGCCGCCTGGCCCGACTTCGACTGGGAAGGCTTCAGCCGCAAGGTGATCGAGACGCCCGCGCCGCTAGGCCTGGGCCTGACTTTCCAGCCCTACAGCATCCAGATCGAGCCGCACGACTACATGGCCGAGCTCTTCGATGCCGTGGCGCGCGCCAACACCATCCTGGTCGACTTCTCGCGCGACATCTGGGGCTACGTGAGCCTGGGCTACTTCAAGCAGCGCCTGAAGGAGGGCGAGATCGGCTCCAGCACGATGCCGCACAAGGTCAACCCGATCGACTTCGAGAACGCCGAAGGCAACCTGGGCCTGGCCAACGCGGTGCTGCGCCACCTGAGCGAGAAGCTGCCGATCAGCCGCTGGCAGCGTGACCTGACGGACAGCACCGTGCTGCGCAACATCGGCGTGGCCTTCGGCTACGCCACCCTGGCCTACGCCAGCCTGGCCACCGGCCTGGGCAAGCTGGAACTCAACCAGGAAGCGCTGGCCGACGACCTGGACGCCTCGTGGGAAGTGCTGGCCGAGCCCATCCAGACCGTGATGCGCCGCTTCGGCGTGCAGGGCGCCTACGAGCAGCTCAAGGAAGTCACGCGCGGCAAGCGGGTGACGGCCGAGGCGCTGCACGGGCTGATCCGCTCGCTGGAAATTCCCCAGGCCGAGAAGGACCGGCTGCTGGCCATGACGCCGGGCAGCTACATCGGCAAGGCGGCCGAGCTGGCCCGTCGGATCGACGGCTCGAATTAAGCCAGCTGCACGGCGGCGCGCCGAGCGAAAGCCCGCGCGCCCTCCTCCCTTTTTCATTTTGGGCGCCACGCCCTGCCGCCCCATGGCCCTCAAGTCCACCATCTTCAAGGCGAACCTCGCAGTCGCCGACATCGACAATGCCTACTACGCGGACCATGCGCTGACCCTGGCCCGCCACCCCAGCGAGACCGACGAGCGGATGATGCTGCGCCTGGTGGCCATGGCCTTCAACGCGCACAAGCTGCAGAGCGTGTGCGCGGGCGACGGCACGCTGGGCTTCGGCGCGGGCCTGTCGAATCCGGACGACCCGGACGTCTTCCTGCGCGACTTCACCGAGCGCATGCGGGTGTGGATCGAGGTCGGCCAGCCCGAGGAGACGCCGCTCACCAAGGCCTGCCGCAAGGCCGACGAGGTGCTGCTCTACGCCTTCAGCCACTCGGCCGAAGTGTGGTGGCGCGGCATCGAGACCAAGCTCACGCGCCTGTCCAACCTGCAGGTCTGGCGCGTGCCCAGCGAAACCGCGCAGGCCCTGGGCCAGCTGGCCGAGCGCAGCATGCAGCTGCAGGCCACGATCCAGGAAGGCGTGCTGATGCTGGGCAACGGCCAGCGCAGCATCGACGTCGAACCGCTGCGCTGGAAGTAATCCGGCGCCTGCCTCAGTCGGCGGGCATCATGGCGCCGCAGTGCCAGCATTGCTCGAAGCCGCCCTCCACCAGTTCGCCGCATGCGCATTGCCAGCGGTGCTGGGGCGGCTGGCGCAGTTCGGCCAGCAGCGCCTCGGCCTGCGGCAGGTGCTCGTCATCGTCGATCCAGATTTCCGGCAGGCACTGGTCGGGCGGCAGCTGGCCGGCCGCGGCCGCAAGGAACTCGCGCTGCACCGAGGCGGCAATGCCCTGGCTGCGCAGCGCATCCGCCCAGAGCGTAGCGATCGCCAGGTTGGGAGCTTGGTCCAGTCGCCGCACGGGATGCCCTTCAGTCCGGGGACGGCTGGGCGCCCAGCCGGTCGGACTCGCGCGCTCGCTCGGCATATCGGTTGAAGCGCCAGGCCGTGTCTTCCATGGTGATGCGCCGCCAGGTGGCGCGCTTCTCGGTGGGCGACATGGCGGGCCAGTGCTGGACTTCGTCGAAGCTGCGGCCGCAACCCTTGCATTCGTCGTCGCCCTGGCTGGTGGAGCAGATGGCGATGCAGGGCGTGTCGGGGGTGGTGTGGTACCAGGTCTCCCAGGCCTCCCAGGCCTTGGCGGGAAAGCCGGATTCGTCGGCCTCGTCCTCGTGGTGGAAGACCATGAGCGCGTACACCTCGGCCAATGCGCGGATCTCCGCGGCCAGGGTGACGCCGTCGGGCGAGGGTTTGCGCTCGCGCCAGTAATTGATGGCGGCCTCGATGTCGGTGATGTGGATGGCGGCCATGTGGAGAAGAAAAGCTGGGCGCGAATGATAAGTCGAGCGGCTGCCCCGAAACTTGTTGCTCCTGAATCAATAGCGGCAATGCCAGTGCTGGCGCGGGTTTCGAAAGCCTTTTTCTTGAATCCGGCTGATTTTATTTCTTGCGCGCCCGCTTTTCCGATGCTCTAATCCATTCTTCCGAAGGGGAGTAGCTCCCGTCCGGGGCCTTCGAGCATGAAGGCAACGGATATCGGCAGGTCGTCAATACGGAGCGTTGCGCTCCCGGCCTGCTGGGTTGGCCGCACATTGGCGGGAGACCGAGCGAGACCTTCGATTTGAACCTGCGCCAGGTTTGGTCGAAGTGCTGCCCTTTCGAAGCCACCGAATTTTCATCCGGTGGCTTTACGGCGATCACTCCAGTCGACCCGGCGCAGAACCGAAAAGCATCTCGTCAAGTCACTACAAACGGAGTTTTCTTTCATGGAATTCATGAGCGCCCCCTGGTGGTCTGCCCTTCTGGCCATCATCCTCATCGACCTGGTGCTGGCCGGCGACAACGCCATCGTCATCGCCCTGGCCGCACGCAGCCTTCCCAAGCATCTCCAGAAAAAGGCCATCGTCTGGGGCACGGTCGGCGCGATCGTCGTGCGCTCCGTGATGACCATCGGCGTCGTCTGGCTGCTCAAGGTCCCCGGGCTCCTGCTGGTGGGTGGCCTGGGCCTGCTGTGGATCGCCTACAAGCTCATCGCCGACGGCGGCGACCATGAAGAACACGGCGTGGGCGCCACCACCTTCTGGGGCGCCATGAAGACCATCATCGTGGCCGACGCGCTGATGGGTGTGGACAACGTGCTGGGCGTGGCCGGTGCGGCCCACGGCGCCTTCGACCTGGTGGTGATCGGCCTGCTGATCAGCGTGCCGATCGTGGTGTTCGGCAGCTCCATGGTGCTCAAGCTGGTGGACCGCTTCCCGGCCATCATGTACATCGGCGCCGCGGTGCTGGCCTTCACGGCTGCCAAGATGATCGTGTCCGAGCCCTGGCTGTCCGACGTGTTCGGCACCAAGGAAAACCCTGCCACGATGGTGCGCTACGCAGTGGAAGCTGGCTGTATCGTGCTGGTTCTGGGTCTGGCCTGGCTGGCCACGCGCAGGAAGCCGCAGCGTGAAGAGCCCGCCCAGATCGCCGCTGCCGCCGCGCAGGAGCCGTCGCGCGAGCATTGATCCCCACGCCAACGAAAGAACGCCTTGGAAACCATCATCCTGTTCGTCGACGATGCAGCCTACGCCCGCGATCAGCTGAGGCAGCACGTGCCGACCGACCCGGCGCCGACCGGCGAGGTGCACTGGGTGCTGGTCGCCTGTGCGCCGCGCATGACGCACCGCATCAGCAAGTGGGTGAGCCACAGCGCGCGCGAGAACTGGCGTGCCAAGTGGTTCGCCAAGACGCAGGAGCAGATCGTGCCCCTGCTGAGCCTGGCCGGCAGCCAGGTCACGCCGGTGCTGGCCAAGGGCCCGCTGAACGAGCTGACCCGCGAACTCAAGCTGCGCCACGGCGCGGCCGCCACGGTGGTCGATGCCCGCCGGCCCAAGGTGGGCGTGCCGCTGGAGCCATTGGCGCCGGCGCCGGCAGCCAGCCCTTCCGCCTCCGCACCGGCGCGCTGGAAAGGCGCGCTGGGCGGCATGGGAGGCATCGGCGCCCTCTTCGTGCTGGCGCTGCAGTTCGGCGAGTGAAGCGCCCGGCCGGCTGACGCCGGCCGCTCACGCACCGGTGCTATCCTGCGCCGATGCGACTCATCCTCAAGTGGCTCCTCAGCGCCGTCGCGCTGCTCGCGGTGGCCTACGTCTACAGCGGCGTGCAGGTCAGCAGCTTCACCTCGGCCCTGATCGCGGCGGCGGTCATCGGCCTGCTTAACGCGGTGCTCAGGCCGGTGCTCGTGATCCTCACCCTGCCGGTGAGCATCGTCACGCTGGGCCTCTTCCTCTTCGTGATCAACGCGCTGATGTTCTGGTCCGCCTCGGGCCTGCTCAGCGGCTTTCACGTGAACGGCTTCTGGGCCGCCCTGCTGGGCTCGCTGATCTATTCGGCCCTGGGGCTGATCATCGACGCGGCGCTGTCCAAGTCACCCGGCTGAGCTTCGCCCGTCGGGCCGGCCTCATCGGGGCTGGCCGCGCTCGTCCTGCATCTGCTGGCGGATCAAGCCCTCGATCTCGCGCTCGCGGCTGTCGATGATCGACGCCTCGTAGTGATCCAGCGGCGGCAGCCCCGGCTTGCCTTCGGCCATCTGCCGCGCCAGGTCCTGGGCGGCCTTGAAGCGGTCGCGCGCGGCCGGGTAGTCGAGCATGGCCACGTTGGACTCGGCCTCGGCGCGCAGCGCGCGCAAGGGCTCGTTCTGCGCGTTGTACAGGTTGGACAGCAGGCGCCAGGCGCCGGCGTCGCGCGGGTCGCGCGCCACCCGGTCGCGCAGGCCCTGCACGACCGGGGCCTGCTGCGCCGGGGTCTGCCGGGTCGCCACCGCCCACTGTGCGGCCTGGAACTGCTCTGGGCGTTCCTTGGCCTTGGTGTCGATCCAGGGGGTGGCGCGGGCGGGCGTTCCGGCGATCAGTTCCACTTCCGCCGACAGCAGGCGTGCCAGGCGAGAGGCGGACGCATCGCCGTTCGTGCGGGTCACCAGCCGTGCGGCCAGCGCTCGAGCCTGCTCGAAGTCGCGCAGCTGCGCCGCCGACAGGGACGCCGCATACAGGGTGCCGGCCTGCTGCGCGGGCGAGCCCTTGTCGAAGTCGGTGCTGCCCGCCGCGTCGACCCACAGCCGAAGCTGGTCCACGCCGCCGCGCGCCAGCACGCGGGCGCGGGCCGAGATCATGGCGTGGTCCATGACCAGCGGAAGCGCGGCATGGTTGCCCGCGCCGAGCTGGGAGCGGGCCTGCATGTCTGCAATGCGCTCGGAGGTCAGCGGGTGGCTGCGAAGGTAGGGATAGGAGCCGTTGTCGTTCAGGCGCGAGGCGTACTGCAGCTTCTCGAACATCGCGGCCGCACCCTGGGGCGCGTAGCCTGCCTGCGTCATGACGCCGAAGCCCACGCGGTCGGCCTCGCGCTCCATGTCGCGGGAGAAGCTCAGCTGCGAGTTCATGGCGTAGGCCTGGGTGCCCATGATCATGGCCTGGCCCAGGTCGCCGCCGCTGCGGCCACCGCTGCGGCTGGCGGCAATGGCACCCAGGATCATGCCGGCCAGCATCCAGGGCGTCTGGCGCGACTGCTTGTCCAGCATGCGCGCGATATGGCGCTGGGTGATGTGCGAGAGCTCGTGGCCCATCACGGTGGCCAGCTCGTCGCGGCTGCCCACCACCGCGATCAGGCCCAGGTTGATGCCCATGTAGCCGCCGGGCAGCGCGAAGGCGTTGATGTCGCGGTCGCGCATCAGCACCACGCGCCAGGCAAAGCGCTCCTCCATCTCGGGTGAGAGCTCGCCGCGGGTGCGGGCGGCAGCCATCAGCTTCTGGAAGATGGACTGCACGTATTCCTGCAGCACCGGGTCGTCGATGTAGGCGTTGTCGCGGTACAGCTCACGGCCGATGCGATCACCGAGCTGGCGCTCGGCCGAGATGGTCATCTCGCCGCCGTCGCCCATGCCGGGAAGCTGGGCGCGCGCCACGGGCGGCAGCAGCAGCTGGGCGAGCACCAGCAATGCGGCCAGCAGGGTCTTGCAGCAGGAAATCAAGGTCGTGCGCGGCATGTTCGGATCATCGCCCATCGGCGGGAGTGTCCGCCTTGCGGAACGTATGATCGACTTTCGTGTCCATCCCGCATCCATGAGTTCCCTCACCCACTTTGACGAACACGGCCAGGCCCACATGGTCGACGTCGCGGCCAAGCCCGCCACCCACCGCATAGCCATTGCCACCGGCCGCATCGAGATGTTGCCCGATACCCTTGCCCTGATCGAATCGGGCAGCGCCAAGAAGGGCGATGTTCTGGGCGTCGCCCGCATCGCGGGCATCCAGGCGGCCAAGAAGACCAGCGACCTGATTCCCCTGTGCCACCCCCTGGCGCTGACCCGCGTGGCGATCGAATTCGCGACCCAGCCCGGCGACGAGGCGGCCGGCTCGCTGCCGCAGGTGCTGTGCATGGCCACGGTGGAAACCGTGGGGCCCACCGGGGTAGAAATGGAGGCCCTCACCGCCGTGCAGGTCGCCCTGCTCACGGTGTACGACATGGTCAAGGCGGTGGACCGCGGCATGACCATCACCGGCGTGCGCGTGCTGGAAAAGCATGGCGGCAAGTCGGGCAGTTTCGTCGCCGACTGAAGCGATGCCGGGCCCCTCGAGCGGGCGCACGTCAACGACACCTGACGAACGGGCCCCTCCCCTCGCCGAGTGGCGGTTGAGTCACGGGTGCTGCAGTGACATTCTTTGCGAATCGTCAGTGCATGGCGCTCGCAACGCCCCCAAGGGATGTCGACGCATGGCAGTTGTTTCCAGGTGCTTCGGTCGGGCTGCGGCAGCGAGCCGCGGCTTCACGCTGGTCGAAGTGATGATCGTGGTCGCCATCGTGGCGCTCCTGTCGACGATCGCCTACCCCAGCTACACCGACTACCTGCGCCGCGGGCATGCGCAGGAGGCGCCGGGAACGTTGCTGGCCTACCGGGCGAAGATGGAGCAGTACTACCACGACAACCGCAGCTATGCGAACGGCGCGGCCTGCGCGGTGCCGGTGCCGACGACCCCGGAGACGGAGTATTTCAGCTACAGCTGCAGCATCTCGGGCGGCGGCCAGGCCTACACCGCCACGGCCACGGGTGCGCAGCGGCTGGTGACAGGGCTGGCCTACAGCATCGACCAGCTGGGCAACCGCAGCAGCACCTGCACCGGCTGCGCCTGGAACTTCAGCGGCGTGCAGGGCACCTGGGTGCTGCGCAAGCCCTGAGCCCGCGCCGGCGCGCCGCCGGCTTCACGCTGGTGGAACTGATGGTGACCGTGGTGCTGGTCGGCATCCTGGCCACGCTGGCCTATCCGAGCTTCTCCAGCTTCATCCAGAACGGCCAGATCCGCGCGTCGGCCGAATCGGTGATGAGCGGCCTGCAGCTGGCGCGCGCCGAATCGATCCGTCGCAACGAGGTGGTGGAGTTCCGGCTGCACAACACGCTGCATGGCGCCGCCGTGCCGGGCGGCACCGACTGGTCGGTGCTGGTGGCCCTGCCGGAGACGCCGACGGTGTTCGACCAGGTGGTGCAGGCGCGCCAGGAGGACTCCAGCAGTTCGCTGGCCCGTGCCGGCGTGGGCAGCACGGCCGGCGCGGCGAGCGCGGCGCCCGGTGCCGGCCTCCCGGCGAACATCGCCTTCACCGGCATCGGGCGGCTGAGCATCGGAACAGCGGTGCGGCAGATCGACGTCACCGGCCCGGGCCAGACACGGCCGCTGCGCATCGTGCTCGACCCCGGCGGCGACATCCGGCTGTGCGACCCGGCGCTGTCCATTGCCATCAACCCGCAGGGGTGCGCATGAATCGCCGCCGCCATGCCCCTTCGCGGACCCAGCGCGGCGTGATGCTGATCGAGGCGCTGGTGGCCATCGCCATCTTCTCCTTCGCCATCCTGGGCATCGTGGGGCTGCAGGCCACCGCCATCCGGGCGGTGCGCGACGCCGACTACCGCGCCAAGGCCAGCCTGTTCGCCAACCAACTGGTGGGCCGCATGTGGGTGGACCGCTACAACGTGCCCACCTATGCGCTCAATGCCGACGTCACGAGCACTTGCCCGTCAGGCAGCAACAGCAGCGCCAACCCGGCGGTGAACGAATGGCTGGACAGCCTGGGCAGCGCCGACAACCCGGGCGCCCTGCCCGGCGCCGCGCAGTTGCGGCAGAAGATCCTCGTGAGCGCGGACAACACCGTCTCCCTCACCCTGTGCTGGCAGGCCCCGCAGGACGCCGCGCCGCACAACTTCACCCTGACGACGCAGATCCAGGGCTGAACGGGCACATGCCATGCACGCGCAACGCATCCACCACTACCGCGCCGCCTGCCACCGGGGCTTCAGCCTGGTCGAGATCATGGTGGGCATGGTCGTGGGCCTGGTGGTGGCGATCATCATCTACCAGGTGGTGTCGACCAACGAGGCGCTGAAGCGCACCACCACCGCCGGCGCCGACATCCAGCAGAACGGCATGTTCAGCCTGTCCACCATCGAGCGCGACGTGCGCGCCGCCGGCTGGGGCATGCCCACCGCCGACGTGATGCCTTGCGCGCGCTACTTCAGCTACTACGACGATGGATCGGGCAGCGGCGCGGTGCCCGATTTCACCGGCGCGCCGGTTCGCATCGTGGACGGAGGCAGCGCCCCCGGCGCATCGGACGGCATCGTGGTGCTGTGGGGCAGTTCGGTGCGCGCCAACGTGCGCAATCCGCTCCTGCAGACCGTGACCGCCGTGCCCAACGGCGACCCGGCCAAGCTCTATCCGGTGAGCGCGGTGGGACAGTCCACGGTCGGGGGCTTCGCCTGGCTGACCGACGACCGCAACGACTGCGCGCTGGTGCGCATCACCGCCAGCGTGGCCAATCCCGCGAGCCCGGATACAGTGATCCTCTCGCACGACCCGGTCGCGGGCACGGCATCGCAGGCCAACTACAACCCCCCGGACGGTGCCATGGGCGCGCTGGCCTGGCCGGCCGTCTTCGACACCAACCCGCGCATCCACGACGCGGGCGCGCTCATGCAACGCAGCTACCGGGTGGCCAACGGGTCGCTGATGGCGCAGGACCGCTTCAGCAACGGCGCGCTGGTGCAGGTGGCAAGCCACGTGGTGGGGCTGAAGGCGCGCTACGGCATCAGCGACGCGGGCAGCCAGGTGGTGACACAGTGGGTGAGCGCCACGCTGGGCCCGGCGGGCAACTGGGCGCTGCCCACGCCTGCCGATGCCAAGCGCATCAAGGCGATCCGGCTCGCGGTGGTGGTGCGCAGCCCGCTGCGGGAAAGGCCCGACCCGGCCACCGGAACCTGCAACATCACCAGCACCGCACCCGCGACCTGGCCGGACGGCCCGGCCATCGACCTGAGCAGCGACCCCGACTGGCGCTGCTACCGATATCGCAGCTTCGAGACGGTGGTGCCGCTGCGCAACGTGCTGTGGGCGAACCTGTCATGAGACGCGCACCCTCCCATGCCGCCCAGCGCGGCTTCATCGTCTACATCGCGCTGATCGCGCTGCTGATCCTGTCGCTGGCGGCGCTGGCCCTGCTGCGCACCTCGGACACCGCCGGCGTGATCGCCGGCAACCTGGCCTTCAAGCAGGCGACCACCGGCGCCGCCGACACCGGCGCCGAGCGCGCCTTCAGCGAACTGCCTGCCCTGGCATCTGCCGACGCGGACGTGCCGGGCAAGTATTACCGCCTGATGCAGGCGGTGGATGCGAACGGCGTGCCCAGCACGGTCGACTGGTCCAGCGTGCCGTGCTGGGGCGCCACCGGCACAGCGACCCCGGTCTCCTGCACCGACGCGGCGAGCTACCGCGTGCAGTACGTCATCGAGCGCTTGTGCACAGTCGTGCCCACGCCGGGCGAGGCGGCTGCGACGCTGGCGGCCAAGTGCGTGTCGGGTGCGCCCTTCGCCAGCGCCGGCGGGGCGGGCGCCGACAACAGCAGCCATGCGCAGACCACGCATGTGTTCGGCGGCGCCGGCGGCGTCTCGCCGCTGCGGCCCACCATCCACTACCGGGTGACGGTGCGTGTGCAGGGGCCGCGCAACACCGCGAGCACGGTGCAGACGGTGGTGGAGTTGCCATTTGGCTGATGGACGGACCAGGAGCGCCCTCATGCAGCAGGAATCGACCGCCAGGCGCAAGGCCCTCCAGCGAGCCATCGTCCTGATCGCATCGGGCGCGATGCTGCTGCAGCCGCTCCGGGCGCACGCGGCATCGACCGACTTGGCCGACGTGCCGCTGCTGGTGCAGACCGGCGTCAAGCCGAACGTGCTGTTCACGCTGGACAACTCCGGCAGCATGGGCTGGGGCTCCATCACCGGGAGCGACGCGCACGGCGAATACACCTCGCCCTACGACGACGCGGTGCGCGCGGGGCAGTCGCCCGGCATGCGGAGCACCACCGGCGCGAAGAACCGGCGCGCCTACTATTCGCCCAGCTACAACCGGCAGTACTACAACCCCGCCATTACCTACCTGGCGCCGGTGGAGTTCGACGGCGGCGCGCCGGGCTTCCTGTCCGCCATGGGCGACAGCCTGCCCGCCGCGGCACGCATCGATGCCTACCTGGATGCGCGGCTGCTCGACCTGACCGAAGCGTGCTGGAGCAGCTCGACGCCACCAGCCCTTCCGCGTTTCAACGCCGGCGACTTCACGCAAAACGGCAGTTGCGCCAACGCGCCCGACGTGGTGCGCAACACCGAGTACCAGCGCTATTCCTTCTTCTACCGCTGGCGCGGCGTCGGCACCGAGGACGGCAGCGCGGCGCAGGACTCGGACAGCAACTACGACCGCGTCGAGATCCGCAGCAGCACCAGCACCTACCCCAAGGCCGCGACGCGCACCGACTGCGGCAACGCGTCGGCCACGAGCTGCAGCTTTGCGCAGGAGAGCCAGAACTTCGCCAACTGGTTCAGCTACTACCGCACCCGCATGCAGAGCGCCAAGACCGCGCTGGGCCTGGCTTTCTCCGCGCTGGACGCGAAGTCGCGCGTGGGCTTCTCGACCATCAACAACAACGCGGGCCAGGACAACGACAGCGGCGCCAACTTCGTGCCGCTGGCCGATTTCGACAGCGCCCAGAAGCAGCGCTGGTACGACCAGCTCTACGGCATCCGCCCGACGGGTGGCACGCCCCTGGTGCCGGCGCTGGACCGCGCGGGCCGCTACTACACCAGCGGCAGCATGCCCGGCGCGGCCGGTGCCGCGTCGCGCAGCGACACGGTTCCCCTGAGCTGCACGCCCAACTACACCATCCTGTCCACCGACGGCTACTGGACCTCGCGCGGCAGTGTGTCGGTGGGCGACACCGACCGTACGGTGCCCGACCTGCCCGCCAACGTGTACGCCGACCCGGCGACCGGCGCTGCCCGCAACGACCCGATCGCCGGCGTGCCACTGGTGGCCGGGCAGGACTTTCCTGCGCCCTTCTTCGATGGCACAGGCACCTCTGACTCGCTGGCCGACGTCGCCATGCGCTACTGGATCCGCGACATGACC
This sequence comes from Variovorax sp. OV329, assembly GCF_900114785.1. GTDB lineage: Bacteria > Pseudomonadota > Gammaproteobacteria > Burkholderiales > Burkholderiaceae_C > Variovorax. Next base: position 283,383 of record NZ_FOUG01000004.1, on the reverse strand, counting down.
GGCAACTCGGCGGGCAAGGTGCAGGCCACGCCGGGCGATCCGGCCACCTGGCAGCACATGGTCACGTACAGCATCGGCCTTGGCGCCACCGGCACCCTGAGCGCGCCCCCGGCCGCCGGTAGCACCTGGCCCGTGCCGCAGCCCGGCACGGCCACCGCCATCGACGACCTCTGGCATGCGGCACTGAACGGCCACGGGCAGTACTTCAATTCCTCCGACCCGGAGCGCCTGCGCACCTCGCTGGGCAGCATCCTGGACGACATCGTCAACCGCACCGGCTCGGCGAGCGCGGTGTCGGTGAGCAACCCCAGCCTGCTGCCCGGCAACAACCTGGCATTTGCCGCCAGCTTCAACTCGGGTGCCTGGTTCGGCGACCTGGAGGCATTTCCGGTCGACCTGCAGACCGGCGTGCTGTCGGCCACGCCGCTGTGGTCGGCGCAGGCGCGGCTGGATGCGAAGCCGTCGGCCAATCGCTACGTCGCCAGCTTCAACGGCACAGCCGGGGTGCCCTTCACCGCGACGGGCCTGGGCGCAGGCAAGGCCGCGCGCCTGAACTCGCCCGGCGTGCCGCCCGGCCCATCGGACAACGCCGCGGTGATCGCCTACCTTCGCGGCGACCGCAGCGGCGAGGCCGTCGCCGGCAGCACCTCGCGGCCCTACCGCGGCCGCGCCCATGTGCTGGGCGACGTGGTGGATGCCGAGCCGGTCTACGTCACCGCGCCGCGCGCCAACTACACCGACCCGGGCTATGGCGACTTCAAGACCGGCCCGGCGGCCAGCCGTGCCAAGGTGGTCTACCAGGGCGCCAACGACGGCATGCTGCACGCCTTCGATGCCGCGAGCGGCGAGGAGCTGTGGGCCTACGTGCCGGGCGCGCTGGTCGATGCGCCGCTGTCGAGTGCGCGGCCGGGCACCAGCGCACTGGTGGGCCTGACCCAGCAGGGGCTGTTCCAGCACCGCTTCTATGTGGATGGCACGCCGACGGCCACCGATGTGGATTTGTCCAACACCGCGCTCAACCAGCCCGCGCCGCCCTCGCCTCGATGGGCGACGCTCCTGGTGGGCGGCTTGGCCAAGGGCGGGCGCGGCTATTACGCGCTGAACGTGACCGACCCCGCCGCCGGCAACGACGCCGAGGTGGCCGCCAAGCTGCTGTGGGAGTTTCCGAACGCGGGCACCAGCGCCACCACGCGCAACAACATCGGCTTCAGCTACGGCGTGCCGCTGAACGTGAAGACGCGCGCGGCCGGCTGGGTCACGCTGGTGAGTTCGGGCTACAACAATGGCGACGGCACGGGCGGCGACGGGCAAGGCCACCTGTTCGTGCTGGACACCGCCAACGGCCAGGTCGTGCGCGACCTGCAGACCAGCGCCGGCACGCCCACCACTCCCAGCGGCCTGGCGCGCATGAGCGCCTTCCTGGTCAACCCCGGCAGCGACGACACGGTGGACTTCGTCTACGGCGGCGACCTGCTGGGCAACGTGTGGAGATTCGACCTGTCGGGCGCGACCACCGGAAGCTGGAACGTCACCCTGCTGGCCACCCTGGTCGACAAGAGCGGCGTGCCCCAGCCCGTCACCGCCGCGCCCGAGCTGGGCGTGGTGAACGGCAAGCGCGTCGTGTACGTGGGCACCGGCCGCTACCTGGGCCCCAGCGACGTGCCGGGCGCACCCGGTGCCAGCGCCAGCGCGACGCAGCAGCAGTCCTTCTACGGCCTGATGGACGACATGTCCGGCGCGCCCATCGCTGCGCCGCTGCGCGGCCAACTGGTGGCCCAGAGCGCCACGCCGGCGCCCAACGGCGAGATCAACATCACGACCAACCCGGTGAACTTCGCCACCAAGCGGGGGTGGGTGCTGGATTTCGCGCCTTCGCCGTCGGGTGAGCGGAGCGCCACCAGCCCGGTGCTGTTTGGTGGGGTGCTGAGTTTTACGACCAACACGCCTTCGGCTGATCCGTGCAAGCCGGGGGGCAGCAGCAACCTGTACTTCCTGAACTACAGCAACGGTGGCGCCATTCCCATGCTGGCGAGCCGGTATGTGGGGGATGTGCTGGCGAGCCGGGTGCAGCCGATCGGGCTGCCGGGCGGGGGCACCAAGATTCTGGTGAGAACCTCGGAGGGTGGGACACGCACCTTCGGAGTACAGGTGCCCGCTTCCACTGCACCGACGCGCGTGATGTGGCGCGAAGTCGCCCGCGACTGACCGCACCAGCGTTTCCCGCACGGGGCGCCAGCCGGCACCGAACGCTGCGAGCGGCGCCCCGAACGCATTAGTTCACATCTGCCGGCATCTCGCCGATCGGCGGTCCGAATCCGTCGATAGACGGTTGTTTCCAAACGTCACTCATGTGTAACAGTCATTTGTATCAATTTGCAAGACCTTGCCTATGCTCTGCTCCATCCATGCCCCTGCCAAAGCGAGCCTCCGACGCGGCCAGCATTCGCGCGGTTTCACCCTGATCGAAGTCATGATCGTGGTCGCGATCATCGCGATCCTGGCTTCCATCGGCGTGCCCGCCTACTCCGACTACGTTCGTCGTGGCCAGTTGCCGGAGGCGTTCAGCGCGCTCGCGGATTTCCGGATGAAGATGGAGCAGTACTACCAGGACAACCGCAATTACGGCGCCGGCGCGACCTGCGCGGACGACGCAACCGCCAATAGCTGGCATGACTTCACGGCGACGGCTCATTTTCGCTACGAATGCGTCGCTGCCAACAACGCCCAGACTTACACCCTCACCGCCATAGGCAACAGTGGCCAAGCGGTTGGCCATACCTACACCGTCAACCAACTAGGCTCGCGGAGGACGACGCGGTTCAGGGGGAACGCTGTTGCGCAAGACTGCTGGCTCACCCGAGACGCCACCTGCTGACGAGGTGCCGCCCATCATGCGCATGCAACGGCAACGCGGCTTCTCAATCATCGAGATTGTCGTCACCCTCGCGGTCCTCGGGATGATTCTGATGGCCGCCGGGCCCAGCATCGGCACGTGGATGGACAACACGCGCATCCGCAACACCGCACAGGCGCTGCAGGAAGGCTTGCAGATGGCCAGAGCCGAGGCCGTACGGCGGAACCAGGCGATGTCGTTCTACCTGGTTTCACTGACCAACCCAGGCGCGATGGACAACAGCTGCGCACTGTCCAGCACCAGCGGGTCGTGGGTCGTCGCCGCCAGCTCTCCAGCGCTGAGATGCGCCACCGCCCCATCCAATGTGGGTGCACTCCAGATTACTGCTACGCGCACGTTGAACGATGCCGGCGGCCGGGTCGCGGTCAGCGGGCTGCAGGCCGACGGCGCGACCGCCGCTAATACCGTCACCTTCAACGGCTTCGGACGAGTGACGAACACCACGCCCATCGCGCAGATCCAGGTCACCGGCACCGACCCCAATGCGACCTATCGCAACCTTTGGGTCGAGATCACCTCAGCAGGCGCCGTCCGCATGTGCGATCCCAAGATCACCGACGGCAACGACCCACGCAAATGCACCAGCAACCCGACGCCATGAGCGCAATTGCCACACACCGTCCAGTCACTTCGCGCGCCAGTCACGCACGGGCGCACATCCGTGGCATGGCGCTGCTCGAAGTCTTGGTCGCGCTGCTGATCTTCATGCTTGGCCTCCTTGGACTGATCGGACTGCACGGCGTGATGACCGCCACCCAGACGGATTCCAAGATCCGCGCGGATGCGGCTTACCTCGCCACTGAAGCTGTCGGCCGCATGTGGTCCGACATGAACAACCTGACGGGCTACGCCGGCGACGCCAACTGCAGCGCCGCCAGCTGCACCGAGTGGCGCGCGAAGGTCGCCAAGATCCTGCCGAGCGGCGGCGCCGCAATCACGGTCGATGAAGCCTCGGGCGACGTTTCCATAACGCTCACGTGGACCACGCCCAAGGGGGGGAGCCACAAGTACCAGACCCTCACCACCATCCTCTCCAAGGCGGCGGGCTGACATGCAAACGACACTTCCCTTTCGCCTTCCCGATATGCGTGCGTTCCCCGCAAGAGGCTTCACCCTCGTCGAGCTCATGATCGCCCTGGCGCTGGGCCTGCTGACCACCCTGGTCATCACTCAGGTGGTCGTCCTCACGGATAGCAAGAAGCGGACTCTCACCATGGGCACCGATGCGCAGGTGAATGGCTCGCTATCGCTCTACACGATCCAGCGTGAGATCCAGATGTCCGGCTACGGCGCCATCAACGACCCCGGTGCCATGGGTTGCCCGATCAAGGGCGAGTACAAGGAGCCGGGCGTACCGGAGGAAACCCCTGGGGTCGCGTTCAATCCCGTGCTCGCGCCCGTAGTGATCACGGACGGCGCGAACGGCATGCCGGACACGCTCACCATCATGCAGGGCCGCAAGTCCTCGTTCTCTGCGCCGATGTTGGTCATGAGCCCGCATCTCAAGACGAATGACTTCTTCATCGTCAAGTCGTCATTCGGCGCCGCCGCAGGCGATCTGATGATTGTTGTTCCTGCGGACAATGCGTGGAGTTCGACCAACTGGTGCACTGTCTTCAGCGTGACGGACGACGGGGCTGCAGCGCCCGGAACGGACACGACGCTGGGGCCGAAGCGCGTGCCGCATACCTCCGGGACGAGCGCCTGGAATCACAGTGAGCTCTTCCCTGACAGGTACGAGAAGAACAGCTACCTGCTGAACCTCGGCACCATGGCCCACAACACGTACTCGGTCGACGGCGCATTCAACCTCATTGCCATGTCCCGCACCGCAGGCGCCGCCGCCAGTGCGTCCACCGCGCTCTACCCCCAGATCGTGAACCTGCAGGCGATGTACGGGAAGGACACGACCCTAGATGGGCAAGTCGACACCTACGACACCACCACGCCTGCTAACGCCTTGGAGTGGCAGCAGGTCCTGTCGATTCGCCTCGCGGTAGTGGCACGCAGCGGGCAATACGAAAAGGACGAAGTCACCCAGTCCGCGCCCTTGTGGGATGTCGGGGCAGGCTCCGCCATTGCAGGAACCGAAAACTGCGGAACAAGCAAATGCCTGCGCATCAAGATCGACCACGTCCCCGAATGGAAGCATTACCGCTACAAGGTCTACGACACCATCGTCCCGTTGCGAAACGTGCTTTGGAACTCTGCGACAGCCGCCCCATGAACCACATCAGCCCAAGCCGCGATCAGCGCGGCGTGTCCCTCCTGTTTGCGCTCCTTGCATTGGTTGCGCTGTCGCTGGCCACGCTAGGACTGGTACGCAACATCGACACGGGTGCGCTCGTGATGGGGAACATTGGCTTCAAGCAAGACGCGGCAGTCGCAGGCGACCAGGCGACGCGCCGGGCGATCGAATGGCTCAAGACCAACGCCGCGACACTGGACGCCGACCTTGCCAACAGCGGCTACTACGCCAGCACCAAGGAGCGCAACGCGAACTCCACCGTGACGCCTGTGGACGTCACGGGGCAGCAGCAGGTCACCAACAACTCACGCAAGCTGATCGACTGGGACGGAGACACGGAATGCAACTTCGCGCCCGGAGGCACGTTCGCCAGCTGCGCTTTGCTGACCGCCGACGGCGGAACGATCAACGGGAACCGGACCCGCTACGTCATTTTCCGTCTGTGCGACGTGGCGGGCGACTCGAATGACGAGATCAACAACAGCTGCGCCAAACCCTTGACAAGCGGAAGCGGCGCGTCTGGACGAGGCTCCCTCGGCTACGGCGGGAAGCGCTTCGAAGCGGCGACCGGCCCCTACTACCGCATCGTCGTTCGCGTGCTCGGCGCCCGCAACACGACCGCCTTCATCGAAACCATCATGCATTTCCAATAGTGCGCGCCGTGCAGCACCAGGAGTCCTCAGCCATGCAAGAAAAACTCAAGAAGAAGAAATCGGGCCAGGCGCTTCGGCACGGCTCGACCGGCGTCGCGCTCGCGAGCAGCCTGGCGGCCTGCCTGGCCAGCTGGGCCACCGTGGCCAGCGCCGACACGTTCATCCTGGATGAACCGCTGATCACGCGATCCGCCGAGTTCAGGGCCAAGCCGAACATGCTCTTCGTGCTGGATGACTCCGGCTCGATGAACTGGAGCTACATGCCGGACCAGTTGGGCCGCTCGCAGAACGCGACGGACGAGCCGTACACTGGAAAGTACGGCTACTGGTCATCCCAATGCAACGGCACGGCGTTCGACCCGACGCTGCCATATGATCCGCCGCTTAATGCGGACGGCACGTCCTTCGTCGCGGCCAGCTTCACAGCAGCCAAGTCAGACGGCTTCGCAGGCACCGGCTCGGTGGATCTGAGCGCCACCGAACAGGTGACGACGACCCGCTCGAGCAGTTCCAGCAACTCCGTCACCAGCAGCGGCACGAAATCGTTCGTGGTCTCCGGCACGAACGCGACGGACACCTTCGTCGTCGGCAGCACGGTGACGGCAACATCGACTAGCAACACCGGCAGATTCATGTCCGGCACGGTGACCGGCTGGAACTCCTCCACAGGGACCTTGACCATGACGGTCAGCGCATCCAGCGGTAGCAACACGTACAACAGCTGGACAATCGCACAGACGGTGACGGTTGGCTCCCGCTACTACTACACCTACACGGCGACCACGCGGCAAACCGCGATGGGCTGGACCTACGGCAGCGACGGGGGCGTCAACACCGGCACGACCTTCTACCAGGAGTGCATGAGTGACATCGGCAGTTCGCCCGGCAGCGGCGTCTTCACCAAGGTCTACATCCGGGACCAAGACACAGCCCTCAAGCAGAAATACGCCAACTGGTACTCCTTCTATCGCAAGCGCACATTCCTGATGCGCACGGCCGTCGGCCGCGCCTTCAACGCGCTGAACGACAACTACCGCGTGGGTTTCACCACCATCAACACGACAACCGCGACGAACGGGGACGGATTTCAGGACGTCGCGGATTTCACCCCGTCGCAGAAGACGACCCTCTACAGCAAGCTCTATGCTGCGACCGCGAACGGCAGTACGCCGCTGCGAGCCGCTCTCTCGAAGGCAGGTCGCTACTACGCCAAGCAGTTCACTGGCCAGACAGATCCCGTCCAGTACTCGTGCCAGCGCAACTACACGCTGCTCTCCACGGACGGCTACTGGAACACCGGATCGGAGTCCTCAAGCTACGGCCCGGACAAGCTCGATGGCACCACCAACGTGGGGAACCAGGACGGCACCGAGGATCGCCCGATGTACGACGGCACGGCGACAACGACCAAGGTTTCTCGCAACTACTACACCGTCGGGATTCTGGGTTCGTGCCGACGCAACAACACCAACCGCTATTCCGTGGATACCCAGCCGCAGGTGTTCGTCTCGGGCGCCTGGACAAACGATGGCGGCGCATCCAACAACTGCTCGCAAGGCACGGCAACCGTCGACGGCAAGGCTGTGTCTTCGGTCGCGGGGACGAGCTTTGGCGGTGCTTCGACCGAATCGGTTGAAACGACGGGGGGCGCTACCGATTCGCTGGCTGACGTGGCGGAGTACTACTACAAGACCGACCTGCGCACGACCGCGCTGAACAACTGCAGTTCGACGGCATCCGGCACCCAACAGAACGTCTGCAGCAACAACGTGCCGTCGAGCGGCCTGGACACTGCGCCTCACCAGCACATGACCACGTTCACGATCGGCCTGGGCGTGAACGGAACCCTGGCCTACGACCGCAACTACCTGACCCAGTCAGCGGGGGACTATGCGAACCTGAAGGCCGGAACGGCCAATTGGCCTGTCCCTGGCTCCGACCGAGGCGCCACGAACATCGACGACCTCTGGCATGCCGCCGTGAACGGTCGCGGCCAGTACTACTCCGCGCTCAACGCCAGCGCCCTGAGCGAGGCCATCAACAGCGTGGTCAGCACGATCGAGGAAAAGGATGGTGCGGCAGCGGCAGCAGCCACCAGCGCGCTGGAACTGGTTGCCGGCGACAACAACCAAGTCTACAAGGCCAGCTACACGACCAAGAAATGGATCGGAGATCTGCAGGCGTTCTCCCTGAATGGAGACACCGGCGAGATCGGCACGCGCGAGATCTGGTCGGCGCAGAGCAAGCTGACCACGCAGACCGTGCCGGCAAATCGAAAGATCTACTACAAGCAGCCCGCGACGGTGGCCTTGCGCGCCTTCAACTGGGACAACCTGAACACCGACGGCTACGGGGGCAACTTCACGAACCTGTGTTCGAAATCGATGATTCCCACGCAGTGCGCGAATCTCTCGACTGCCGAGGCCAACCTCGCCAACACCGGAAGCAACCTGGTGAACTTCCTTCGCGGCGTGCGGACCTTCGAATCCGCCAGTGCTGCGGACAGCACCACGCAACCGCTGTACCGCGCGCGTGCTGGCGTACTAGGCGACATCATCAACGGCGCACCGATCTATGTCAGTTCGCCCCCCTTCACCTATTCCGACACCGGTTACAGCCAGTTCGTGACCAGCAACCGCACGCGCAAGCCCGTGCTGTACGTCGCTGCGAACGACGGCATGCTGCATGCCTTCTCAGGGGCAACCGCCGATGGCGGCACCGAGTTGTGGGCCTACGTGCCTGCGGACGCGATGCCGGAGATGTACCGCCTTGCCGACAAGGGCTACGAATCCAGGCACCGCTACTTCGTCGACGGCGCCCCGGTCATCGCCGACATCCGGGTAGGCACCACCTGGAAGACCATTCTGGTCGGCGGCATGAACAAAGGCGGGCGCTCCTACTACGCCCTCGATGTCACGAATCCCGAGGACCCGAAGGCCTTGTGGGAATTCAAGGACTCGAACCTTGGCCTGACCTTCGGCAATCCGATCGTCACCAAGCGCGCTGACGGCACATGGGTGGTGGTCTTCGGCTCCGGCTACAACAACAACGTCAGTGGCGGCGACGGCAAGGGACACCTGTTCGTCATCAACGCCAACACTGGCGAAAGGCTGCTCGACATTCCGACGACCGCCGGAACGACCAGCGATCCGATCGGAATGGCGAAGATCAACGCCTGGATCGAAGACAGTTCAAACAATACGTCCAAGCGCTTTTATGGTGGCGACCTCAAGGGCAACCTGTGGCGCTTCGACGTTGACAATCTGGTCGAGCCCCACCAGCAGGCCTTGAAGCTCGCCACGTTCCAGATCGACGCTTCGACGCCGCAGCCGATCACGGTCCGTCCCGAGACCATCGAGATTTCTGGCAAGTCCGTCGTCATCGTCGCTACGGGCCGCTACCTGGGCACCGCTGACGTCGAGGACAGCACACAGCAGAGCATCTACGCGGTGAAGGACCCCCTGACCAACACGGGGCTGGGTGACGCGCGCGCAAGCAACACCATGGTCCGACAGACTTTTACCGTGACCGGAAACAGCGCGTCGATCTCCAGCAACCAGGTGAACTGGGCCACGCAGGACGGTTGGTGGGTCGACTTGCCGCACACGGGTGAGCGTGTGAACACCGACATGGCCCTGCAGTTCGGCACACTGTCGCTGGCTACGGCAATCCCGAGCGGGGATGCCTGCAGTTCGGGCGGGTCGTCCTGGCGCTACTACTTGAACGCCTCGAACGGCAACGCCCTGGACAACCCCGCAGGCGAACTGTGGAGTGCCAATTCGCTGATCGTGGGTCAGAGCTGGGTCAAGCTCGAGAACGGAGAGACCCGGATCCTGCGCCAGAACAGCGACGGCTCGATTCGCGCCGAACGCCCGCCGGGCGGTGGCGGCGGCGCTGGCGTCCCCCACCGGAACTCCTGGCGAGAGTTGGCGGACTGATGCACATGGCTACGCAGGGGATCTTGGCCGGTGGGCCGTCCCTGCGTGAGTTGCCCGGCATGGAGCGCCAGTGGCCAGTGCTGGCGGCTTGCGCAGCGCTTTCGATCGCGATGCATGCGGCATTGCTCACGCTTGAAAGTGCCCCACAGCGTCGCCCGGCCGGTGCAACCGACGCCTCGGGCGCGCGTTCCCTGCAATTGAGACTCGTGCCTGCGGCTATGGCGCGCCCGGAAATCCCGGAGCGGGCGCCCGTCGACTCCACAACTCTTCCGTCCACCAGCCTTCCCCGGGCGAGCTTGCCCGCTCCAAGCCCTGCACGACGGACGTCGGCACCGGAAGCGGCACCGATCGCCAGAGCATCAGAAGCATCGCCGAAGCCGGAACCCAATCCGGCGGCAGCAGCTCCGCTGCCGCAACCGGGTGAGCGGGGTGACTACGTGCCCAGGCCACAGCTCAGCATCGGGCCCAAGCCCATCACGGCCATCGTTCTCGAAACGCCTGCAGGCGAAGTGATCGCGACCCGGCAGACCGGGGTCCTCTCGTTGTTCATCGACGAGGAAGGCCGAGTTCAGCACATCGAGTCTGGCGAGCCTGCGCTTTCGCCTGCGCTCCAGGAAGCCGCGCGGGCGGCGTTCAAGGGTGCGCAGTTCGAACCCGGGCAGATCGATGGCCGGCCGGTCAAGTCGAGACTGCGAATCGAAGCAAGCTTTGAAGCCTCGTTCCCCGCGGTGGACCTGGTGACGAAGCCACTGCAGTAACGCCTCGTCCGGGGTCGCCGCTACTCACCGGCGACTGAGTATCACCAGGACCGTGCGCCAGATGATGGTCATGTCCAGCCAGAGGCTTCGCGTGGCAACGTATTGCAAGCAGAAGTCGAGCTTCTTCGGAAGAATCTCCTGGACGTAGAAAGCCTCCGGGTTTTCAGCGCTGCCGAGCAGCTCGCTCTCGTTTCGATAGGCGATCGAGGCCAAGTCAGTGATGCCAGGACGGACACTCAAGACTTGATCCCTCGTTTCCGGAGGGTACGTCGCGACGTACTGCGGCACTTCGGGCCGAGGACCGACCACGCTCATGTCCCCTCGCAGCACGTTGATGAACTGGGGCAGTTCATCCAGCTTGTACTTGCGCAGCAATGATCCTGCACGAGTAATGCGCGGATCGGCACCTACCGTGATGCCGGACGGGCGCGCCGGCTCGGAGTCAGCCACCATGGTCCGGAACTTGAGGATGGCAAACAACCGGCCATTCAAGCCAACACGATCCTGGCGAAACAGCACCGGCCCGCGGGAATCCATCTTGATCCACAACGCGGCAAGCAGCATCACCGGCGCAAGTACCAGCAGCGCGCCGCAGGCAAGCGTCAGATCAAAGCACCGCTTGAGCACCTTCAATCCAGAATTTCATGCAGTGCATGGATGACCCTGTCTTGATCCGAATCACGCATGGCAGTGAACAGAGGAATGCTCACCATCGACTGGTAGGCCGATTCGGAACAGGGGAACATCTCCGGCCGCAACCCATAGCGATCACGCCAATAGGGCTGTCGGTGCAATGGCACATAGTGAACGCTGGTGCCGATCCCGCGGTCCGACAATTCTTGAATAAGGTCGTCGCGAGTCAAGCGAGCCGACGGATCCAGGCGGATCACATACAGGTGCCACGCGTGCACGTCATCAGGCGGCGCATCCACAGGCAGCACCAGAGGCAATGAAGAAAGCCCGTCCTTGTAGCGTGACGCCAAATGCTGCCGCCGCGCCAGGAACCGCGGAAGCTTGGCAAGCTGCGCGGACCCCATCGCTGCCGCTATATCTGTCAAGTTGTACTTGAAGCCCGGCGCAACGACCTCGTAGTACCAGGCAGGCGTTCTCGACCGAAATCTGTCGAACGCATCACGGTTGATCCCGTGCAATCGCATGGTCTTGATGCGTGCAGCCAACTCCGGATTCCGCGTGACGACCATGCCACCTTCGCCGGTCGTCATGGTCTTGTTCGCGTAGAAGCTGAATACCGTCGCTTCGGACTGCAAGGTTCCGATCAACTGGCCCTGGCAGGTGGTGGGCAACGCATGCGCGGCATCCTCGACAACCTTCAATCCATGCGCACTTGCCAACGCCAGCAACGCCGGCATATCCGCGGCCAGCCCGGCATAGTGCACGGGAATGATTGCCTTGGTCCTGGGCGAAATCGCCGCTTCGATCTTTCGCACGTCGATGCACAGCGTCGCCGGGTCGGCGTCAACCAGAACGACATCAGCCCCCAGATAGCGAACGACTTCGGCAGTGGCTGTGAACGTGTGCGTTGTGGTGATGACTTCATCGCCGGGGCCGATGCCCAGCGCTTCGAGCGCAAGGTGCAGACCCGCCGTGGCCGAGTTGACCGCCATGCAATGCAACGACGGGTCTCCGAGGAACTGGGCGAACTCCTCCTCGAAGCGTTTTGTTCTCGGGCCGGTCGTCACCCAGCCCGAGCGGATCGCCGCAGTGACTTCGGCAATCTCTTCCTCGCCCGTATCGGGCAAGGCGAATGGCAGGAACTCCGGGGGTGTCGACATGTTCGAGTTTCAGGGTTTGGAAATCCACGCGAGGACGTGCGTGCGAAGCGGTGAAAAGGCGTTGAACAAAGTGTAGAGCGAGGGATGCAGCCGCGTAACCGCCCGCGCGATCGGCGGTGCCAGGGTGACGCGCTCGAACTGGACACGCCCTTGGGGAAAAAGCGCACGGACCCGACGCATCGGTACGCCGCGCACATCGGAATTGCGCGGGTTGTTCACGGTGAAGTCATACCAGAGAACGCCCCCGCCCGGCTTGACCCAGCGCCACATCGCATCGGCCAGGCGCTGCTGGAAAGCGTCGTCGAGCAGCGAGGAGAACACGGTGGACTGGAACACGATATCGAAGCTCCCGGCCGGAAGTTCTGCCGCGCTGGCGTCGCCCAACGCCAATTTGAGCTCCGCGGGCAGGGCATGCTTCGCCTGGAGAAAGCGGTCTTCCAGCAACTCGAGGCCCTCTAGATTGGTGGCATCGAATCCGAACCTGAGAAGCTCCAGCAGATTGCCCCCGCTCCCGCACCCCACCTCCACCAATCGCAGCTTGGAGAGATCACTTCGCGCCGCCTCTCGAGCCAGAAGACGAAGCATGGCCCGCTGCCGCTCTTGCACGGATTGCCAGACCGCAGGATTGAGCATGTGATAGCGCCGGTCCGCCGAGGGCGCCTGGCGACGCAGGTAGCGCTCCCGTATGGACGCGAGTTCTGCTGGATCTTCACTCATGATGAAACCGCCGCAACGAAACGATCGGCGAGCACGGGCCACGTGTGGTGCTCCCGAACAAATGTCCGGCCGCGTGTTCCCATGGCAGCACGCTCATCGGGGGAGAGGCTTGCCAGATAGCGAAGCCCCTCGGCAATGGCCAGCGGCGACTCCGCCTGGACCGTCACGCCGCACCCTGCCTCGCTCACGGGGTCATTTCCGGCCTCGATGGCGCTCAGCACGGGGCAACCAGCCATCATGTAGTCCATCAGCTTGTTGGGCGCAATGCCAAAACGAAAGATGGGTTCGCGCTGCAATCCGATGTAGCCCGCATCGACACGTGCCAGCAGACTGGGAATCTGTTTCTTGGCAATCGGACCGAACATGCGGACGTTGGCCAGTGATTCGTCTTCCACGCGTCGCAAAAGCCGGGCGCGCTCGGGTCCATCTCCCACCAGCACGAAGGCGAAGGGCGAATTCGCGAGGCACTTGGCCGCGTCAAGGAGGGAATCGAGTGCATTGGCGATGCCGTGGGCTCCTGCGTACGCCACGACGAAGCATCCGCGTCCACGGGCATCGGCAATGTGCCCGGCCAGTTCCGGGTCCAGGGGCTCGCCGGGGCGCTCCCATTCTTCAGTGAGCACACCGTTCGGCACGATGTGAAGCTTTCGCAGGTCCAAGCCATGCGCACTCAAGTGCTCTTGAACGCGTGGCAGCATCGAGACGACCACATCGGCATGCCGGCATGCAAAGTTCTCCGCGGCCTGGCAGAGGCGGATGAATGGATGATGGGGCGACATGCCGCCCAACTCGATGGGTGACAGCGGCCATAGGTCGTGAATTTCATGGACCAGCTTGGCATGGGCTGCACGCGCCAGAAGGGAAGCCGGCCAGATGTCCATCGGATAGGTACTCGATGCGACCACCACGTCCGGCCGAAACTCGCTCGCAATTCGCCGCGCGTTCAGCGCGAGGCGACAGCAAAAGGAAGCGATGTTGAGCACGCGCCCCACGCCGTTTCCCTGATAAGACGGCGTGGAAAGCCACAGATAGTCGATGCCGTCGACCTCCTCGCGCATCGCCCCGCCGGACGCCCGCGGCTGGACAGTACGCACGTGCGACTGTGTTGCTGCAACGATCTGCACATCGTGGCCCTGCCGCACCCATTCCCTGGCCAGGTAGTAGGGTCGGTACTCCATGCCATGCGCCAACGAGCCGGCATAGTGATTGATTAGCAGAATCCTCATGCACCCGCACCTGAGAGTATTCGAGCAATGCGGTCTGCAGCATCTCCTTCCCCGTAAGGCTGGATCGGGGCCCCTGTCGTGCCTAGCGCAGTACGAAAAGCGCTGAGCAAGCTGTCGGACGACGTCGGCGGTGCCAGCCTGTTCCAGCCCGATTCGACCAGCTCCACCCATTCGGTCTCATCGCGCAGGGTCACGCACGGCTTGGAAAAGAAGAAGGCCTCTTTCTGGACACCGCCTGAATCAGTGACCACCATCTGCGCCGATTGCTCCATCTCGATCATGTCGAGATAGCCCAGCGGCTCGACGTAGTGCAGCCCTCTTGCGGATTTGACGTCCAGGCCGAGTCGCGAAAGCACGTCTCTCGTGCGCGGATGGCACGGGAAGACCACATCGATCTCGCCGGACAGGGCCATCAACGCACTCGCGATCGCGCGAAGGCGCGCCGGGTCGTCCGTATTCTCCGCACGGTGAATGGTCGCCACCACGAACGGACGCCCAGCAAGTGCACGAAGCGCCAACGGGCGCTCGCCTCGAGCGGACGCCACTGCGCAGAAGTACAGCGCAGCGTCGTACATCACGTCTCCCACCTGGTGGACCTGCCCACCAGCGATGCCCTCGCGCTCCAGGTTGGCCACGGCCATCGCCGTCGGCGCGAACAACCAATGCGACACGTGATCGGTCAGCACACGGTTGACTTCCTCGGGCATGCGCCGATTGAACGAGCGCAGGCCTGCTTCGACATGTGCCACGGGAATGTGCAGCTTTGCGGCAGCCAACGCGCCGGCCAGCGTCGAATTGGTGTCGCCGTACAGGAGGACGGCATCCGGCTTCTCGCTCGCCAGCACTTTCTCGATGCCAGCAAGCTGGGCTCCGGTCATCGCGCCGTGGAGGCCGCCGCTGATGCCGAGGTTCCAATCTGGAGCGGGGATCCCAAGCTCTCGAAAGAAGACATTCGACATGTTTTCGTCGAAGTGCTGACCGGTATGGAGCAAGCGCTCTTGTATGCCCGTGGATCGCCGCAGTTCGGCACTCAAGGCAGCAGCCTTGATGAACTGGGGGCGCGCTCCGACGATGGTGATGACGTTCATGTGTTGGTGAGAGCTACTGTCTGCAAAGGCGCGCTCCGAATCGCGCGGTACAGCTCGGCCATGCGATCCATCTGACTTCGGGTTGAGCCCAGTTCTTCGATTCGCATGCGGTTGAACGCTCCCTGTCGACGACGCATCGATGCGTCGTCGAACTCGGTGCACATCGCCATGGCCAAGGCGCCTGCGTCGCCGGCCGCCACAAGATGGCCACCGCCCGCGTCAACCCACTGCCGGTTGGCGGGAAGATCGGAAGCGATGACCGGCAGGCCACAGGCCATGGACTCGAGGAGCGACACCGACGTTGCGTCGCTCTCCGGCACGGTCACCGACAGATCACATGCCGCAAGACGTTCGGCCAGAACCTCCGGCGCAAGCCAGCCGTGCCACATCACCTGGCCGGTGACTCCCAGATGTGAAGCCAGCTCGCGCAACATCGCCGCCTGGCTGCCCCCGCCAAACAAGTGCAGCATCGCACCGCTGGCCGGGCGCTCCTCGACGAACTGCGCGAAGGCGCGCACCACCACGTCGATGCAGTAGTTGGGCTCCCAGGCACGCAGGCTCGCGATGTGGAAGCCTGGACCCCGCAAGCGTTCGCGCGGGCGGAAGCGTTCCGTATCGGCACCCCAGAAGATTTCCTCCAGATCGGCGCGGGGCTTGTATCCACGGATCTCGGCAAGCACGTCACGAGAGTCCGCCGTGATGAGCGCGGCACGCGCCAGCGTCCAGCCCGTCAGCGCTTTCAACACGGTGTTGCGATGCGGCGTCACGAGAATGTCGGTACCCCAGGCTGTCAACACCAGCGGCCGACGTCCACAGGCAGCGCCCCACATGCCGTAGCTGGTGATGTAGTGCGCGTGCACGATGTCGGGCGCCAGTGCACGAATGACGCGACGCAGCGCAGGCAGCCTCAGGAACCATTGATGGCCGTGCCGTACCGGTCCCATCGCGATGACGCGCGCGCCTTCGATCTCCTGCGCCGTCGTGCTGACTACGCTGACGCGAAAGCCGCGCTCGACCATGGCCTCAGCCCAGCGCCTCAGGTGGATGCTCGCAGCGTCGCCGATCAGACAAAGGTGCAGAGTCATCGCTTGACCCCAAGCCCGAGCAGATGAGTTCGCAGCACCCGGCAACCATCGAGCAGCGGCAGCGACCAATCGCCCAGCCAGCGCTGCGCACGGACGGTGATACCCAGATCACTGGTCAGCGTGTCGAACGACCAGTCGACGCTTTCGAACAGACCGCATATCTCGGCGCGCGGCACAGTACGAAAGTGCGGATCGCTCGAGCGGGTGCGGAAGGCGTCGTACCACAGCAAATGGCCACCGGGCCGCAGCACGCGCAGCATCTCGGCAGCTGTTTTTCGGCGCATCGAGTCGTCCACGATCGAACTGAACACCACGTTCTGCACCACGAGATCGAAGCTGGCATCCGCGAATGGCAATGCTGCGCCCGAGGCTTGCACCACCGGAACGCCGAAGCGGCGTGCGGCATGAAGCAAGCGCGCATGGCTCAGATCGACGCCCACTAGATTCGCCGCTGCCGAACCCCAGCGCAGGTAGTTCGGGAACTCGACCCCGAGACCGCAGCCGACGTCAAGTACGCGCAGCGCGCGCAGGTCGATGGCGCGTGCCTTCAGCGCGGCCAGGACAACGCGCTCGCGCTCCTGCGCGGCATGCAGAACTGCTGGGCTGCCCAGCGACCAGAAGCCGGTCAGCGCAGCGCTCGCGTCGCGCTCTTCGTAGCGCCGCTGGATGCGTTCAATTTCGTCCATGGAAGCGATCATGCACGGCGCCCAGGAACTCCCCAAGCCGCCCGGCGAGCGCTCGGCGCTCGTAGGCAGCAGCGGATTCCGGCACGGGACGCGGCGCGGCACCGGCCATCCAGCGGGACAGCAGCGCAGCGACCTGCGAGGGCTCGTTGTGGTCTAGCGCATCGCCAGCGCCGGTCTTTCGAAGCAGCTGCGCTGCTTCACCACTAGGCGCACCCAGTAGCAGGATGGGCCGGCCAGCGCGCAGATACTCGAAGAGCTTGCCGGTCATCACGCCGGCGGCACCCTCGCTGTCCCCGCCAATCACCAGCAGCAATGCATCAGCGGCCAGGATCTCCGCAAGCGCCCGGTGGTGCTCGACGTAGCCCGTGCGCTCCAACACACCAGGCAGTCGACTTTCGAAGGATGACAAAAGAGATTCAAAGCGCGAGCCCACATTGCCGACGAGCCGGATACGTAAGCGCTGGCGCGCCTGCGGCTCGTTCTGGAACAACTGCTCCACACCGCGGAGGAAACTGTCCGGCGACCGATTGCCATAGAAGGTACCGGCATGCACGATGCGGAATTCTCCAGGCGAACGCTCGCGCGCAGTTGCATCCGCGAAGTCGGCCTCGTCGTATCCGTTGGGTATGCTTAGCACTGGCACACCCGGCCTGACCCGTCCGGCCAACGTGGCTGCCATCTGCTCGGACACGGTAACGATGCCATCTGCGGCGGCCAGTAGTCGACTTTCGAGGCGGCGGTCAAGCACGCGCCGCCAGTGAGGTGCGCTGTAGTCGGGATTCTCCGTCCAGAGGTCGCGAAAGTCCGCCACCCATGGCACCCGTGCCCGACGCGCCACCTTCATCGCGGCAAGATGCGCCGACACTGGCGGTGCGCTCGAATACACAAGGTCGATCGGCGCCCGGCGCATCAGGCTCTGCGCCGCGGGCACAACCTGGCGCGACCACGCAACCTTGTCATCAGGAAACTGCAGTGCGCCAACTACTCGGAGCGCCCGGTCACGCCAACGCCCCGCCGCGGGACCTCCGCCAGATTTAACGGCTCCAGGCGTCGCAGTTGGTGCCCGTGCGCGAGCGTGCCGACGCGCCAGCGATAGCAGTCGTGCCATCATCGGCGTATGCCGCAAGCGGAGCACCTCTAACCCCGCTGGCACTTCCGCAAGAAGACTGCTGTCCTGTGTATAGGCACTGCTGTCCGCGCTGATGATGCTGGGCGTGATGCCGAACTCGGGCAGATACTTGCTGAACTTGAGCGAGCGCTGCACTCCCGCGCCGCCAAGGGGTGGATAGAAGTATGCAAGCATCAGTACCCGCATTGCGGCTCGCTCGCTCACGCGGAATCCGGTCCTGCTTTGGACAGCACCCAGTAGTCACAGTAGGGCAGTGCCAAGTACTTGGTCGAGGTCAGTCCTGCCCGAGCAAACAGCCGCTCCACATCGGCCCGCGTCACATGGCCGTCGCCGATTTCCCAGCAATGGTTGGGGTCGATCCAGATGCGGCCGCGCACGAAGCGGTTGTACGCTTCGCTCAGGCTCAACAGACCGTTCGGAAAACGCCAGGTCCTCAGCTTCTGTCGCGGCGACAGCACAGCGACGCTGCTCTTTCGATGCGGCAGCGACACGAAGGCTCTGCCGCCAGGCTTCAACCACCCACTCAGATTGGCCAGGCATGCCGGGAGGTCGGCAAAGGGCAGGTGCTCCATGACCTCCGTGGCGACCACGGCATCGAAGCGGCCTGTCAGGCTGATATCGCCCACCTTCAGGTCGCCCACGTAGTCGGGCTGGAGCCGGGCGTTGATGTCGAATACCGAATAGGCCGGCACAAAGGGCTGCGCGCAGCGGCGCACCACGCCGTCACCCGAGCCGATCTCCAGAACGCACTCGGGTGCACTGGCAAGCAGGTCGCGAACCACGTGGTAGTGGCGCAACCAGGTCACCATGTCCAGACCAGCCATATGGTCGCGATGAGTGATGTCGAACTGCTTATCGAAGGCGTGAAGATTCATCGGGTGATTTCTCGTGCAAGGCCAAGCGGCCGACCGCAATTCGGAAGATCGATTCTGCGCGACGCCAGTCCAGCGCCAGGTAGACCAGCGCGCCGAACGTCGTTGCTGCTGCCGCCAGCGGCAGCGACAGTTCGCCCCATGCCAAAAGCAGACCCAACGGCAGCATGGCCAGCACAGCGTGACCCACGGTCGTCCACAGCCACGACCAAGGAAAATTCCAGTGCAGCACACGGCCCACCAGCCTCGCGGACACGCCGACCATGACCAGGTTCGATACCGCCGCCGCAGCGGCAGCGCCCACCACGCCCAAGCCGCGTGCGAGCCACAGATTCAGCGTCAGGTTGATGACCGTCGCCAGAACGATGATTCCCAGGACCTGGCGGCTTCGCCCGTCAAGAAGAAGAGCGTACAGAAGAATCTGATAGGTCCCCGCGGCACTGACAGACAGCCCGAGCAAGAAGAACACTGCCGTCGGCGCAACATAGGCGCCAGTGGTCAGCAGGGGCAACACCCACTGGCCCGCAACGGCCAGGAGTGCGGCGACCGGGATGCACAAGAACAGGAAGACGCGCAACGCCAACGTCATCAGGCGCGACGCCTCATCGAGGCGGGGCGCCTGCCAATGTCGCGCCAGCACAGGAAACAAGGTGAAGCCCAGCACGCTATAGAAGGCTGCGGGAATGGCGCACAAGGACACAGCGGCGGCGTACACAGCCACATCGTCGAGCCCCAGCAACTGCACCAGCACGAAGCGATCTAGAAGTCCATTCAAGGACGTGAACAGCGCAAGGGCCACCAGCGGTGCGGAGAAGGCCAGCAGTTCACGCAGCGACGGCGATGCCACGGGGCGGGCGGGGGAGGGCGTGCGCCACAACACCCAAAGCGTCGCACCCAGCACGCCCATCGCCAGGGCAAGCTGCGAAGCCGCATAGCGAACGAGCCAGTCGACCAGCGGCAGGGCAGCACCACTCACCAGCAGCAGCACAGCCCCGTAGCGCACCGCGCTGCGCATCACCAACGCAATGGCCACCCTCCCGATGTGTCCGGCTGCCCGCAACCAGGCGACGCTGAACTCGGTGACGGCGTCCGCTGCCAGGAGGACCAGCAGCGCCGGCATCAGGCCCCTGTATTCCGGCCCTCCGTAGACAAGAGAGGCCAGCGGGGTCGAGAAAGCCCATACGAATGCAATGCAAAGCGCGAACAGCAACAGGGCCACACCGCCAAGCTGGGCAAAGGCTCGCCGGCGATCGTGCGCGCTCACCGCAGCCGAGAAGTAGCGCACTACGGCAGTCGACGAAGCAAACAAGACCAACGGCATCAGCACACCGGCGGCCACGGCCGTCTGCGTCCACGCACCATAGTCGGCCGGCACGATGGCACGCGTGAGCAGGGGTAGCAAGAAAAAGCCCAACAGCCGATCGACCAGCATGGCCGAGCCGTAAGCCAACGTGTCTACGCGCAGGGTCGAAGCCATCTCGCTCAGGTGGGTCGTGGGCGTAAGGATGGGGCGTGCACGTGCGCAGACCCAGGGCTCATGGCCGAATGGAGTCGACCAAGGCTTTCACGACGCGGTCCTGCTCCGCGTCCCTCAAGTCGGCGCTCATGGGCAGGCTCATCACCCGCTGACTGGCCCGCACGCTCAGCGGACACCCATCGTCGCTGCCGAATTGAGCGTAGGCCGGTTGCAGATGCAATGGCCGGGGGTAGTGGACGGCAGTCGGAATACCCTGCTCGATAAGTGACGCCTGAAGAGCCGCCCGATCGTCGACGAACACGGTGTACTGGCCCCACACGCATTCGCGGCCGGTCCGCACCGCAAGCGGTTCGACACCCGTGCCGGCCAGCAGCATCCCGTATCGGGCGCCGAGCTCGCTACGGCGCTGCAGCTCCCATTCGAAGCGATCCAGTTTGGCCAACACCACCGCGCACTGCAGCGTATCCATGCGACCACCGACGCCCACGCGCGTGTGCGTGTACCTCGCGCTCTGCCCATGCACCCGGATCTCGCGACACGCCTGCGCCAGCGCATCATCGTTGGTGAACATCGCCCCCCCATCGCCATAGCAGCCCAGCGGCTTGCTGGGAAAGAAGCTCGTGCAGCCGATGGTGCTCAGGTTGCAGCTCTTGCGGCCTTTGTAGGCGGCGCCGAAACTCTGCGCGGCGTCTTCGATGACGGCCAGTCCATGCCGCGCAGCAATGGCATTGATGACGTCCATGTCCGCGCATTGGCCGTACAAGCTCACGGGCATGACGGCGCGCGTGCGTGATGTCACCTTGGCCTCGATCAGGCTCGCGTCGATATTGCAGGTGTCTGGTTCGATGTCCACGAACACCGGCACACCGCCCAGCAACACGATCATCTCGGCGGTGGCTGCGAAAGTGAACGGTGTGGTGATGACCTCGTCGCCCGGCTCGAGGTCGATCGCCATCAGCGCGATGAGCAACGCCTCGGTCCCGCTGGCCACGGTGATGCAGTGCCGAGCACCCGTATAAGCCGCCAGCTTTTCTTCC
Source organism: Variovorax sp. OV329 (assembly GCF_900114785.1). Classification (GTDB taxonomy): domain Bacteria; phylum Pseudomonadota; class Gammaproteobacteria; order Burkholderiales; family Burkholderiaceae_C; genus Variovorax. The sequence goes on along the minus strand of NZ_FOUG01000004.1, from coordinate 261,762 downwards.
AGCTCGCGGACCTCGGGGCCCATGATGTACTGGCCATGGTCCAGCACCCGGTGAATCCGCTCGTCAATCCCGGCCTTGAGTGACCGGTACTGCGCCTTGAGATCGACGAACTCCATCTTCTCCTTCACGATGGCATCTCGCTTTCAGGCATGCAAGCGTCCCCTCGCAGCACGTACTTCTCGCCGGTGGCAGGGCAAGTTGCCCGCCCTTGCGCAAATTCGAGCCGCTCACCGTGCCGGCTCATCCAACCCGCCTGGCGCGCAGGCACGCCGAGCATCAGCGCGAAAGCGGGCACATCGCGGTTGACCACGGCCCCGGCGCCGACAAAGGCGTAGCGCCCCACCGTCACCCCACACACGATGGTGCAGTTGGCGCCCAGCGTGGCACCCTGGCGCACCAGCGTGCGCCGGTACTCGCCCTTGCGGTTGACAGCCGAGCGCGGGTTGTACACGTTGGTGAAGACCATGCTGGGGCCGCAGAACACGTCATCCTCCAGCGTGACCGCGTCGTACACGCTCACGTTGTTCTGAATCTTCACGTTGTGGCCGATGCGCACGTCGTTGCCTACGTACACGTTCTGCCCCAGCGAACAGCGCTCTCCAATCTCGGCGCCCGAGCTCACATGGACCCAGTGCCACACCCGGGTGTCGGCGCCAATGCGGGCGCCGGCGTCGACAATGGCCGTGTCGTGCACTTCCGCCTTCATGAAACCAGGCTCCGGACGAAAGGGTGCTGCTCCCCACGCGTCAGGTCGGACCTCGCCGTGCGAATGGCGTGGACCGCCTCCACGGCGGGCCGCGCGTCGGCCAGGCCATAGCCTCTGCCATTCAGAATCTCCCGGTAGCTCACCGTGTGCAGGTCGGTGAAGCCTTCCGAGAACTCCAGCTCCTCACCATTCACCGTGATCGACCGATAGGTCGCCTTCTTGCCTTGGACGTCCGGGGGCAAGTCGGCGGCGTCGATGGAGAGGAACCAGCGCACCCGCGCTCGCTGGTACTCCAGGAAGCCCGCAGCCTTGTCGTTGGCCGAGTAGTGCACAACGCTTTGCTGCAGATCCCCGAAGATGAAGCCCAGCATGTCGAAGAAGTGCACACCGATGTTGGTCGCGACGCCAAAGGCCTTGCGCGGATCGGCCTTCCAGCTCGCGGCATACCAGCGGCCCCGCGAGGTGATGTAGGTCAGGTCGACGTCGAACTTGGTGTCAGCCGCCGCGCGTGCAACCTTCTCGCGCAGGGTGAGGATTGCGTCGTGGTGCCGCAGCTGCAGGATCGTGGACACCCGCTTGCCGGTCTCGCGTTCGATCAGTGCCAGTTCGTCGAGTGCATCCGGCGAGGATACGAGCGGCTTCTCGCAGATCACGTCGCATCCGAGCCGCAAGCCAGCGGCGATGTGCGGATGGTGAAGATAGTTGGGCGAGCAGATCGCCACGTAGTCGAGTGCCGTTGATGCCACCCGCCTGAGCTGGTGTCCGCGTTCGTAGAAAGTCTCGAACTCGGTGAAGAACTCGGCAGCGGGCGCGATGCTGTCGATCACGCCGACGGAGTCGTTGACGTCATAGGCCACCGAAAGGTTGTTGCCCGTGTCGCGTATGGCGCGCATGTGCCTGGGGGCAATGTAGCCGGCGGCGCCGATCAAAGCGAAGTTCTTCATGTCGTCGTCAGAGCCTGAATACGGCAAAGCCTGCGCTCGCCGACTCATGGCGGTCATAGAGGGATTTGACGTCCGTCAGCACCGGGCTGGGATGGCGGCAGCTTTGCCGCAGGACCGCAGGCGAAAGGTTGCGGTACTCGGCGTGCCCCACGGCCACCACGAGCGAATCGACCGGATTGCGCTCGTCGATGGACTGCAGCTCGATACCGTATTCGCGCCAGACCTCTTCGGCATCGGCCCATGGGTCCGCCACCACCACCTGAGCGCCCCAGCTCTGGAGTTCCCGCACCAGGTCGACCACCTTGCTGTTGCGGATGTCGGGGCAGTTCTCCTTGAAGGTGATGCCCATCACGCCCACCTTGCAACGCGGAACGTCCATGCCCGCCTGGAGCATCAGCTTGATGGTGTTGCGCGCCGCGTAGCGCGCCATGTTGTCGTTGATTCGGCGGCCCGCCAGGATGATCTGGGGGATGTAGCCGACCTGTTCGGCCTTGAAGGTCAGGTAGTACGGATCGACGCCAATGCAGTGGCCGCCAACAAGACCTGGCCTGAAGGGTAGAAAGTTCCACTTGCTGCCGGCGGCCTCCAACACCTCGATCGTGTCGATGTCCAGCCGCTCGAACAGGACTGAAAGTTCGTTCATCAACGCGATGTTCAGGTCGCGCTGCGTGTTCTCGATCACCTTCGCCGCCTCGGCCACCTTGATGCTGCCCGCCCTGTAGGTGCCCGCCGTCACGATGCGGTTGTAGAGTTCGTCAACCAACTCTGCCGCCGCGGAAGTGCTACCGCTCGTGATCTTCTTGATCCTGGTCAGCGTGTTGACCTTGTCGCCGGGGTTCACCCGCTCCGGGCTGTAGCCGCAAAAGAAAGTGTCGTTGAAGGTCTTGCCCGAGAACTTCTCCAGCACCGGCACGCAGACCTCCTCCGTTGCGCCTGGATAGACCGTCGATTCGTAGATGACCACGGCACCGTCAGGCATCGCCTTCGCCACGGTTTCGCTGGCGCTCAGCAACGGCGCAAGATCAGGGCGGTTGGCGCTGTCGACCGGTGTCGGCACCGTCACGATGAAAACATTGCAGCCGCGAATATCGGCCGGATCGGCGCTGTAGGTCAGCCGGCTCGCGTCGCGCAAGTCTGCGGGATCGGTCTCCAGCGTTCTGTCGTGCCCACGCTGGAGTTCCTCGATGCGTCGGGCATTGGTGTCGAACCCGACGACGGGCATCAGCTTGCCGAATTCCACGGCCAGTGGAAGGCCGACGTACCCGAGTCCGATGATGGCTAGTTTGATTTCTGCAGCATTCATGGGGTTTTTTCAGTCAATGCCGCGTCTGGCGAGTACCCCGGCGCCAGCTGGCGCAAGAGACTCTTCATTGCCGCACTGTTGTCGTCGCGCGCAGCGCTCATCAATGTCTGCAGGTGAACCTTGAGTTCGGGCCAGGCCATGAAGTCTTCTCGGGCGCGGATGATGCGGGGATGGCTGGTGGGAAGCGGATTCTCACCGATGAGCAGCTCCTCATACAGTTTTTCACCAGGGCGCAGCCCGGTGAATACGATGTCGATGTCGCCGGTGGGACGCGTCTCGCTGCGGATGGTCAATCCAGCCAGGGCGATCATCCGTTTTGCGAGATCGAGGATCTTCACCGGCGAACCCATGTCGAGAACGAACAAGTCGCCGTTCTCCGCCATGGCGCCCGCGTGCAGAACCAGTTGGGCGGCTTCCGGGATCGTCATGAAGTAGCGCGTCACTTCGGGGTGAGTCACAGTGACCGGCCCCTTCTCTGCAATCTGGGAACGGAAGAGCGGCACGACGCTCCCGCTCGATCCCAGGACGTTGCCGAAGCGCACCATCGACAGACGGGTGGCCGGAAGGGAAGCGCTGCCGTCCGCCCTGCGGATCTCGTCGAGCAATGCCTCGCCGCAGCCTGCCAACGCCTGCAGCACCAGCTCTGCGACGCGTTTTGTGGCGCCCATCACGTTGGTCGGACGGACCGCCTTGTCGGTGGAGATCAAGACGAAGTGATCGACGTTGGCAGCCAGGGCCGCGCGCGCCACGCTGAGCGTTCCGAAGACGTTGTTGAGCACGCCTTCGCCCGGGTTGGATTCGACGATGGGCACGTGCTTGTAGGCGGCAGCGTGATAGATCGAGGCGGGCTTGTACGTCTGGCAAATATCCGAGATGCGATCGAAGTTGCACACGTTCGCGAGCAGGGGAACGGTGCGTACCGCGAGGCGGCCGCGTCCAATGAGAAGCTCGAGTTCCTGGTGGATTCGATACAGCGCGAACTCGCTGTGGTCCACGAGCAGGATCCGGCTCGGCCCCTGCAGCACGATCTGGCGGCACAGCTCGCTGCCGATGCTTCCGCCTGCACCCGTGACCAGCACGACTTTGTTCGCAAGCTTGCGTCCCAGCAACTCCGCATCAGGCGCGACGGCCGGGCGGCCCAGCAAATCTTCGACGTCAAGGTCTCGAAAGTCCTGCACGGTGACCCGGCCACTGGCCAGGTCTGCCAAGCCCGGCAATGTGCGAATACGGACCGGCAGCGCGGACAAATGCTCGATGATTTCGTTGCGCCTTTGGCGACTGGCGCTGGGCAGTGCCAGCAGGATGTCGGTGACAGCGAACTTGCCGACAAAGCTCTGCACTTCGGTGGGAGCCATGACCGGCAGGCGGTTGATGGTGCGGCCCGCCTTGCGCGCATCGTCGTCGATGAAGCCCAGCAAGGTGTACTGCAGCGCGTTGCCAAGGGCGGCGGCCGTCTGTGCGCCGGCGCTCCCCGCACCGTAGATCAGCAGGCGGCTCGTGGTTCGGGTGATGCTGGCGGCCAGCCAATGCCAGGCCAACGCCCGGCTGCCGGTGACGAACAGGAGCAGAAGCAGCGGCTGGAGAACGCTCAGGCTGCGGGGTATGCCTTCCCACAGGTACAGCACGATCACCGCCGGAAGAAAGAGGAGGCCATACGTCGCGACGGCCTTTCCGGTTGCAAGGATCGCGGAGAGGCCGGTGTAGCGAAAGATCGCTCGATAGAGACCGAACTTCACGAAGACTGGGATGGCCAGGACCGGTGCGATGACATACACGGCCCACTCCATCCCCACAGGCCGATGCCAGGTATCGAGCCGCAACGTGAAGGCGAGCCAGGTCGCGATCAGCGCCAGACAGAAATCCAGCCCAAGCACGACAAGCTGCTTGCGGGAACGGGGCCAGGCGAGGATAGTCTCTTGCACTTTTTTGCTGACTTCGTTGGGATTACACCGCCACGGCACGCCTAGGTCACGAGCACTACGGAAGCGGCTTCGGCACCGCAGCGCCGAGGGGCCATTCGATGGCGGTCAGTTCCGGATGCAGTTTTTGCGCCTGCGCCCATCTGGCCGGGCCCGCTTCGCATTGGTCCCGCGGGACGATGGAGCACATCTTGACCAGCCATTCGCGCGCCTCGTAGGGGCGGTGGTTCAGGCCCATCACTATCGCCAGTGTCATGAAACTTCGGGAACTGGGCCATACGAGCATTGCGTCTCGCGCCCACTGGAGCTCATCTACGCCAACTCCGGCGGTGGGCTGGTATTTCATGAAGCGCTGTGCTTCTCGGAGTTGCGTCAAAAGAAGCACGTCTGGCGGCTCCGCCGGGTGGCTGCCCTGAATCTGGGACCGTTCCAACTGCAGGCTGACGTAGCGCTCCTCCACCTGGAAGTAGTCGCGTGCTATTAGTCCGAGTAGTGCGGCCCCGACGCACCAGATCCCGAGCAGCATGGGGCGTCCAGTCAATAGCGATGGCAGCGCTAGTGGCCAAATCTTCAGGCGCCAGTTCAAGGCTCCCAGCACCAGTCCGGTCGGCAATAGGAAGTAGCCGTAGTGCAACGGAAACTCCAGCATCGCGTGCACCCCGATCACCAGCACGAACAAGAAGAACAGAGCGTCCGCCGGCCCGCGCACCCGGCGCGCAGCGGCAATCAGCCAAGCCAGGATGCAGCCCGTCAACAGCAAGCCCAGAGGGATTCCAAACCACAGGACGAAGTCGAGGAACAGGTTGTGCGACTGCATGAAGGGATGGTGCAGCGGGGCATGCCGCTCTGTCGCCGCCACTTGGGCCGGGAACACTTGCTGCCAGCCATAGCCGAACCAGGGCCTCTGCCATGCCGCATCGATCAGGGTACGCCACAACTCGGGGCGCAACTCATAGCCGAGGCCGCGAACCATCGAGCCGGGCGCATCGAGCAGCAGCACCCGGCGAAGGGTTGGCAGCGCCATCACGGCCAAGGCATAGAAGACTGTCAAGCCCCCCACATGCCAGGCCACGTTCTTTGCCGCCCATAGCCGACGCCACCACCATCCACCCAGAATCATGACGAACAAGCCGAGCATCCCCGATCGGGACTGCGTCATTGCCAGACCAAGCAAGAGGAACGCGGCCGCAAGCGTGGCCACTGCAGCCCCCAACTGCTTGCGCCACACGCCCCATCCGCACGCGAGCAGCCCCCAGAGCAACAAGGTTGCGAGTTGATTGGCCTGGGCCAGGTTAGCGGCAGGACGCACGCCGTTCGAGCCGACAGCCCAGATATTCAAGGTTTGTGCATCCGCCGAGCCCAGCCATTGCTGAATCTGCAGTGCCACCGACGCCAACGCGGCGATGCCGATACCCGAGAACAGAATGTCGCCCATCCAGTTCGGCCGCCACGCTTGCCATTGCTGACCGATCAGCATGGCCAACAACAAAGCGAGGATGTAGGCGGTCGCGGTCCAGGCTTGACCGGCGAATGGCAGAAGGCCAAAAGCATTCTGCAGGAAGGGCAACGGCAGAAAGAGCGCGACCGGCAGCACCAGCCCATGCCAGGCGAAGTCCTGCCGGCCCCGCACCAAGACCACCAGTCCAATGATCGCCAGCACTGCAGCAAGCCAAGCGTCGGAATGAAATGAAGTCCACGGGTCCGAATGATTGGGGAGCAACCAACACAATGCGATCAGCGCGGCGGCGAGCGCCACCCAAACCGGCGCAAGCGAAATCTGGGACAGCCGACTCATCGATTCAGTACTTCGAGAATGTGAAGAAAAAAGCCGCCCTCAGGCGGCTTTGTCACTTCGCTAAGGCGCTTAGGTGGCCTTGCGGCATTCCGCAGGAACGAACTTGTATTTCGTCGCATCAGCAACAGTGCACTTCCAGCTGATCGAGCCGCTAGGAACCGTGTTTGCGGCCAACGGCCCGGCACCGCTACTCGGCGTCAGAACCAACGTGACCGTACCAGCCGAAGCGCTAGTGACCATCGTGATAGCACCGTTGGCGCCATCAACCGTCATGCTGTCAACGTTCTTGGTATTGCCACTGCCGACCGAGATCGAGTCCACGCCAACGTTGAGTTGCGATGCGGTATTCGCTGCGTTCTCAGAAATCGTTGCCTTTGCGCCGGACGCGAGAACCAGGGCTTCAGACACGCGGGCACGGACCGTGTAGTCCTGATAAGCCGGCAGAGCCACGGCAGCCAGAATACCGATGATCGCCACAACGATCATCAATTCAATCAGGGTGAAACCCTTTTGCACATTGCGTGCGATGGAACGACGGTTCATTTCAAAACTCCAGGTTGGTTCAGTTTAGTTGGAAGCTAAGCCCGGGAACCTCCCCGGAGCCGATCATGTAACCGCACCATCTGTGCCAGCCCCGCTATCGCGTTTGGAGGCGGCTTTAAGTGCAAACTTGTTCACGTTCCGGTTACAGCTGGTGACATTTCCCGTTACAACTCTGTCGACCCGGGTGACCAAACTTGTCAACCCGGGGCGCGAATTGTCGGATCACAGGACCAGGATGTCGTCGGCTTCCAGCCAACGGATGTCGTGCTGGGCCACGCTGCCGCCGATCTGGCTCATGATCTCCGCCGTCTCGGCCGGCTTCGTGTGCGTGATGTAGATCGGATAGTGCTTGTCGGCCTCGATGCGGCCCAGCTCTTCGAGCAAGGTGGCGGGAGACAGGTGGCGGCTGCGTTGGGCCAGGGCCTGTTCGCGGTTGCTGAACGCCGTTTCGATGACCAGTGCGCCCACGTCGAGCTGGTTGACGCGGTTCCAGAAATGCTGGTTGCGCTCGGTGTCGCCGCTGAAAACCCACTGGCGGCTGCCGTTGGCGCAGCTGACGGCAAAGCCGCAGGCTGGCACGGTGTGAAAGGCGGGCAGCACCTCGATGTTCTTCGCGTTCTGAGTGCCCAGCCGCAAGGTCTGGCCGATGGTGATTTCGTGGAACACGACGAAGGGCGCGTCACGGCTCGGGATGGCCGCGAAGTCGGGCCAGATCACGTTGTTGAAGACGTGGGTGCGCAGCGCCGCAATCGTCTCCGGCAAGGCATGCACGCGCAGCGGCTTGCTGCGCCGGCTGGCCACGGCGTCGAGCATCAGGGGCAGGGCGGCGATGTGGTCCAGATGCGAATGCGTGAGCAGCACGTCGTCGATCTCGATCATCTCGCGCAGCGAAAGGTCGCCCACGCCCGTGCCCGCGTCGACCAAAAGATCGTGATCGATGAGAAAGGATGTCGTCCGGCAATCCTTGGCAATGGCGCCGGAGCACCCCAACACACGCACCTGCATTTGGCTGCGCCCTTTTTTCTATCTGCTTTGAGAGGACTACTTGGATTCGAACCGGGTGGCGCCGTCCCACTCTGGGTCGAATGGGTGCGACGTCATCGAGGCTAAACGTTCCGCATACAGGCGGTAAAGGACTTTTTTGGCATCCTGCGCCAGGAGGTCGTCCAGCAAAGGTTTTACTTGTGCCGCCTGCTGCGCGCGATAGCCCGACAGGATAGCGCGCCAGCGCTCGAGCATCTCGGCGTCGACGGGTTGTAGCTTGTCGCGCAGCCCCAGTGGCGTGAAGATGGTGACGGCTTGTTGCCGTCCCTTGACGCACACGAGGTCCAATTCCTGCCACGCATATTCGCTGGCGGCGCTGGCCGTCGCCTCGCTGGCCACGATGGCCACCCCATAGACCGAGCTCACCCCCTCCAGCCGCGAGGCAAGGTTCACCGCATCGCCAATGACGGTGTAGCTGCGGCGCAGGGCCGAGCCCATGTCGCCCACGCTCATGAGACCGGTATTCAACCCGATGCCAACGCTCACTTCAGGCAATCCCGATGCACGATTGGAGTCACAAAGCGCTTCCATGGAGGCTTTCATTTCCAGCGCGGCGCGCACGGCGTGGCTCGCATGCTGCGGGTTGTCGACCGGCGCGCCCCAGAAAGCCATGACGCTGTCCCCCATGTACTTGTCCACCGTGCCGCCATGCCAGCTGATGATTTCCGTGAGGCGACTGAAGATGTCGTTCAGGAAGCCCTGCAGCTCCAGCGGCGCCAGTCCCTCCGACAGGCGCGTGAAGCCGCGCAGGTCGCAGAAGAGGGCGGTGAGCTCCTTGCTTTCCGCGCGCATGCTGTAGCGCTCGGGCTCCTCGAGCATCTTCTCGACCAGTTGCGGCGGCACGTAGGTGCCGAAAAGCTTGGCGAGGCCCCGGCGCTTGCTCGACTCGACGAAGTAGCCCCAGCCGATGTTGAGCACGAAGGCAACGACCATCAGGATGAGGGCGGAGCCCATCGGCAGCATGAGGCCGTGCGCCTTGAAGAGCCAGGTGTTGAGCCCGACGACGGCCGCACCCACCGCGCCGAAGAACAGCGTGGCCTGCAGCGCCGGCAGCAGCGACAGGCCCACTGCCAGCATGACGCCCACGAGCGCCAGCACGACGACCTCGTAGCCGGGCACATAGTCCGGCACGATGATGAAACGCCGGTCGAGCAGGGCGGAGATGACGTTGGCATGCACTTCGACGCCCGGAAAGCTGGCGCTCACCGGCGTGGCACGCAAATCCTGCAGGCCCGGTGCCGTGGTGCCCATGAGCACGATCTTGTCCTTGAGCTCCCCGGGTGGCAGGGCGCCGGAGAGAACATCGACGGCCGGGATGTACCTGAAGTTGCCGGCCTGCGCCCCGCCGGTGCCGATGAAGGGCACGAGCAGGCTGGTGCGCAGGCTCAGTGGCACGCGCATCGGGGGCGCATTGGGCTTGCGCAGCATCAGCGCCTCGACCGGCGGCGCCATGTTGCCGGGCGCGTTCGCCAGAACCGGGCTCAGGGTGTCATAACCGGCGGCAAGCCTGAACATCGCCAGGCTCAGCGATTCGTAGTAGCCGTTCTGCCCTTCGGCGCCTTCGTAGTAGGCCAGCAAGGGCGCGGCACGCAGAAGGCCGTCGCTGCGCGCGCTGATCACCGCGTTGATGAAGCCGGCGCCCGCTGCCGCGTTGGCCAGTGTTTCGACGTTGCCGCCGAAGCCGTTCCAGTGGGTGGTGTAGATGCCGACGCCCGCGGGCAGGGCGGTGGGCGGAAGCACCGGTGGTGGAAGACGTCCCTTGGTCAGGGGCGCATCGCTTTGCGTCAGGTAGAAGCCAAGTGCCACGCGGTGCCCCTGCATGGCACGTGCGAATCCGCCGTCGTTGTCCAGCGATGGGGCGAGGCGGTCCAGTTCGGCCTGCAGGGATGGCTGGTCGCGCAGCGGCCCCTTGGCCAGTTCGCGCAGCGCCGCCAGGCCGGAGCTGCGGTCCTCCTCGGCGAACACCATGTCGAAGCCCAGCACGGCCGCCTGCTGGCGCTCCATGAGTTCGGTGGTCATGCGGGCCAGCTTTTCCCGGCTCCAGGGCCATTGGCCCACGGCCTGCAGGCTGGTGTCGTCGATGTCGACGATGACGATCCGGGGGTCGAAGCGCTCGGGCAGGGTAAGACGCAGGCGCCAGTCGTAAATGGCGAGATCCAGCCCATCGATCATGGGCCGCCGCGTGGTGGCGCCCACGTACACCAGCATCAGCACCACCGGAACGAAGGTGATGAGAATGCGCGGCCAGTGCCTCAGCATGGCCGGCATGGTGCCTTTCGCTCAGCTGTAGACGAACTGCATCCGGGTGCCGCCCAGCTCGAGCGTGTCGCCGTCCTGCAGCGCGACGGCCTCGGCGCCCAGCGGCTCGCCGTTGAGCAGGGTGCCGCCGTCCACCGGCGCCACCACGTAGCCTTGCAGCCGCCGCGTGACCGCGGCGACCGCCACGCCCGGCTTGCCAATGGTGGTGACCACCTTCTGCAGCGCGACTTCGCGGCCCGCGCCTGCGCCCGAGAGGACGCGCAGCACGGCTGCGCCCGTGGCGCCTGGCAGTGGCATCTGCGCCGTGGGTGCGACCGACAGGGGGACGTTGCCCGAAGGCGTGAGCTGCGGCTCGCCGACGTAGGAGGAATCCACCGGCTCGCTGGAGGTGCCGCGCACCAGGTAGCGAATCTTGTACTTGCCGACCTCGATGAGATCGTGGTGCTCCAGCGCCTGCTTCTTGACGGCCGTGGCGTTGACGTAGGTTCCGTTGGTACTGTGCAGGTCCTCGATGTAGACATCGCCGCCGATCATGTGCAGCACGGCATGTTCGCCGCTGACCGCGAGATTGTCGATCACGATGTCGTTGTAAGGCCGCCGCCCGAGCGTGGTGCGGTCCTTCGCGAGCGTCACCTCTTTGATGACGACTCCGTCAATCGAGACGATCAATCTGGGCATGACCCGCTCCTCAATTCCAACGAGATAGTAGTTTTTGTTGTTTCCTGGCGACTCAGGAAAGGCTGTCGCCGGAAACTCTAAACCTGCTCTTCTACAACGCCAGGCACTGAAACTCCAGCGGCTTGCGCAAGTACAACAGAAATGTTGTCCTTGCCGCCATTGTCGTTTGCAAGTGAAACCAAAAGTGTTGCTTTTTGAGAAAGTTCGATATCTTGTAACAAAACTGTGAAAAGGTCCTCGTCGCGGACCATCTCGCTGAGGCCGTCGGAGCACAAAAGATACAGGTCGCCGGGACGGCACTCGTACTCGTGCATTTCAAGAAGAACCTGGCGCTCGATGCCGACGGCGCGGGTCACGAGGTTGCGGATCGGGGAGCGGGCCGCCTGCTCGAGCGTGATCACGCCCGCGTCGAGTTGCTCCTGCAGGAGCGAATGGTCGCGCGTGAGTTGCTCCAGGTTCTGGCCGCGCAGCCGGTAGCAGCGCGAATCGCCGATGTGTCCCACCACCACGCGTTGCGGCCCGAACACGGCCAGGACGAGCGTGGTGCCCATGCCCTGCAGCTGCTCGTTGGCAACCCCGGCTTCGAGGATGGCCAGGTTGGCCTCGTCGACACCCGCCTGCATGGCACGGCGCACGCCCCGGCTGTTGGCCTGGGAGCCGGCATGCGCGAGCCAGCGGCCGATGTTGGCCTGCAGCAGCGCGATCGCCATGCCGCTGGCGACTTCGCCGCCGTTGTAGCCGCCCATTCCGTCGGCGAGCAGGGCCAGGCCCAGTGGCGCGTCGAAGGCGACGGCATCTTCATTGTTGGCGCGGACGCGTCCGGCATCGGAAAGCGCGACGAAATCCCAGGGCTGCTGCAAGACGGATCCGGTGTGAATAAGGGTGTCTCCAGAGCTTGCCATAGAACTTCTTCGCTACTTCGGCTCAGTTTGTGGAGGAATGCCGGGAGCGGGCCTGCATGTGACGCCCGAGGAGGACGACGAGCATCGCACAGACCACGGCGGCAGCGTAATGCAGCCACGGCCGGGCGGCCAGCACCTCGCCCAGCGAGACATCGCTCACGATGGTCTCGCCCGCCACCCAGCCGATCAGCGCCGCGCCCAGCAGCACGATGATGGGGAAGCGCTCCATGAGCCTGATCATGAGCGCGCTGCCGAAGATGACCAGCGGGATGCTCAGCGCCAGGCCCAGCACCAGCAGCACGAGGTCGCCCTGCGCCGCGGCGGCTACGGCAATGACGTTGTCCAGGCTCATGACCAGGTCGGCCAGCAGGATGGTGCGCACGGCGGCCATCAGGCCACCTGCCTTCTCGTCCTCGGAACCGCCACCGTCCTCTTCGCCGCCGAACAGCTGCACGCCGATCCACAGCAGCAGCAGGCCGCCGACGATCTGCACGAAGCGCAGCGCCATCAGCCTGGCCGCTACCACCGTCAGGAGAACGCGCAGAACCACCGCGGCCGCCGAGCCCAGGAACACCGCCTTCTTCTGCTGGTGCGACGGCAGCGAGCGCGCCGACAGCGCGATCACGACCGCGTTGTCGCCGGACAGGATGACGTTGATCCAGATGATCTTCGCCAGGCCGATCCAGAACAGCGGACTCTGCAGCAGCTCCATGCACTCACTTTCTGGGCGATTGGGTTGGCGCTTACATCGAAACGGGGCGCCGAACGAAAAAGCGCTCGCGACCTTTCAGTGCGAGCGCTCTTGTCGAGGCCGAGGCCGAGCCTGATTACAGGCGCGACTTCAGGAGTTTGCCCAGCTCGGAGAAGTTGCGGGTGATGGTGAACCCGCACTCTTCCATGATGGCCAGCTTGGCCTCGGCCGTGTCGGCACCGCCGGAGATCAGCGCGCCGGCGTGGCCCATGCGCTTGCCGGGAGGCGCGGTGACGCCGGCGATGAAGCCCACGACCGGCTTCTTCATGTTGTCCTTGCACCAGCGGGCAGCGTCGGCCTCGTCGGGGCCGCCGATCTCGCCGATCATGATCACGGCGTCGGTGTCCGGATCGTCGTTGAAGGCCTTCATCACGTCGATGTGCTTCAGGCCGTTGATCGGGTCGCCGCCGATGCCCACGGCGCTGGACTGGCCCAGGCCGATTTCGGTGAGTTGCGCCACGGCTTCATACGTCAGCGTGCCCGAGCGGGACACGACGCCGATGCGGCCCTTGCGGTGGATGTGGCCGGGCATGATGCCGATCTTGATCTCGTCGGGCGTGATCAGGCCGGGGCAGTTGGGGCCCAGCAGCAGCGTCTTCTTGCCGCCCTTGGCTTCCTTGGCTTTCATCTTGTTGCGCACTTCCAGCATGTCGCGAACCGGAATGCCTTCGGTGATGCAGATGGCCAGGTCCAGGTCGGCCTCGACGGCTTCCCAGATCGCGGCGGCAGCGCCTGCCGGCGGCACGTAGATCACCGACACGGTGGCGCCGGTCTGCTGGGCAGCGTCCTTCACCGAGCCGAAGATCGGGATGTTGAAGATCGACTCGCCGGCCTTCTTCGGGTTCACGCCCGCGACGAAGCAGTTCTTGCCGTTCGCGTATTCCTGGCACTTTTCCGTGTGGAACTGACCGGTCTTGCCGGTGATGCCTTGGGTGATGACCTTGGTGTCTTTGTTGATGTAGATCGACATGACTCTTCCTTACTTGACGGCCGCCACGACCTTCTGGGCCGCTTCCGCCATGGTGTCTGCGCTGATGATTGGCAGGCCCGATTCGGCCAGCATCTTCTTGCCCAGCTCTTCGTTGGTGCCCTTCATGCGCACCACCAGCGGCACGCTCAGGTTCACCGCCTTGCAGGCTGCGATCACGCCGGTGGCGATGGTGTCGCACTTCATGATGCCGCCGAAGATGTTGACCAGGATGCCCTGGACGTTCTTGTTCTTCAGCATGATCTTGAAGGCCTCGGTGACCTTCTCGGGGGTGGCACCGCCGCCCACGTCCAGGAAGTTGGCCGGCTCGCCGCCGAACAGCTTGATGGTGTCCATGGTGGCCATGGCCAGGCCCGCACCGTTGACCAGGCAGCCGATATTGCCGTCCAGGCTGATGTAGGCCAGGTCGAACTTGCTGGCTTCCACTTCGGCCGGGTCTTCTTCATCCAGGTCGCGCAGGGCGACGATCTCGGGATGGCGGAAGAGGGCGTTGGAGTCGAAGTTGAACTTCGCGTCCAGGGCGACCAGGTTGCCCTTGGAGTCGCAGTTCAGCGGGTTGATCTCGACCAGCGAGGCGTCCGTGTCCATGTAGCACTTGTAGAGCTTGGCGAACAGGTCCACGGCCTGGTCCACCGAAGCGCCCGACAGGCCGATGGCGGCAGCGATCTTCTTGCTCTGCTCGGCGGTCATGCCGGCCAGCGGATCGATCATCTCGGTGATGATCTTCTCGGGCGTGGAATGGGCCACTTCCTCGATGTCCATGCCGCCTTCGCTGGAAGCGATCATGGCGACCTTCTGCGTGGCGCGGTCGGTGACCAGCGACACGTAGAGTTCGTTCTTGATGTCGGCGCCGTCCTCGATGTACAGGCGGCGGACCTTCTGGCCTTCGGGGCCGGTCTGGTGCGTCTTGAGCTGCATGCCGAGGATTTCGCCGGCCAGCTTCTTGACGTCCTCGATGCTCTTGGCGACCTTCACGCCGCCGCCCTTGCCACGGCCACCGGCGTGGATCTGGGCCTTGACGACCCACACGGGGCCGCCGAGCTTCTGGGCGGCCTCGACCGCCTCCTGAACCGTGAATGCCGGGATGCCACGCGGAACGGGCACGCCGAACTTGGCAAGAATTTCCTTGCCTTGGTACTCGTGAATCTTCATGAGGAAATCTCTCTCGGGCGGAGGTTGGACAGGTGAGCGGTGTTGAGCCGTTGTCCACGGGGCCACTGCGCAGATGGGGCGTGGGCGGAGGACAATCGTTGACTGTATCATGTTGCGGTGCACCAACCCAGGGCGGCAGCTGCGGCAACCACGTAGCGATTCGCGCCCGAACATCACACGAAAGCGACAGCCATGGCCAAGGTCTTCATCGACGGCGAAGCCGGCACCACCGGCCTTCAGATCCGCGAGCGTCTCGAGAAGATGCGCGGCGAGGTCGAGCTCGTGAGCATCGCGCCCGAGCTGCGCAAGGACGTGAATGCCAAGCGCGAGCTGATGGCCGGCGTGGACCTGGTGGTGCTGTGCCTGCACGACGATGCGGCGCGCGAGTCGGTCGCGCTCATCGACCAACTGGAAGGCAGGAAGCCCAAGATCATCGATGCATCGACCGCGCATCGCGTGGCACCGGGCTGGATCTTCGGCTTTCCCGAACTCGTCGAAGGCCATGCGAAGTCGGTGGCCACCGCCGCCCGCGTGGCCAACCCCGGCTGCTATGCGACCGGCGCCATCGCCATCGTGCGGCCCCTGGTGGACGCCGGCATCCTGCCGGCCGACTCCCCGATCAGCCTTCCCTCGGTGAGCGGTTACTCGGGCGGCGGCCGCACCATGATCGAGGCCTACGAAGCCGGCGGTGCTCCGGCTTACGAGACCTACGCGCTGGGCCTGAAGCACAAGCACATCCCCGAGATCATGAAGTACACCGGCCTCACGACGCGCCCGGTGTTCATCCCCTCGGTGGGCAACTTCAAGCAGGGCATGCTGGTGAACCTGCCGCTGCACCTGGACCTGCTGCCCGGCAAACCCAAGGCCGGTGACCTGCAGGACGCCCTGGCCACGCACTATGCCAAGAGCAACACGCCCGAGCAGTTCGTGAAGGTGCTGCCGCCCACGGAAGACGGCAAGCTCGACCCGCTGGGCCTGAACGACACCAACGTGCTGGAGATCCGCGTGTTCCCCAACGAAGACCACCGCCATGCGGTCGTCATTGCGCGGCTGGACAACCTGGGCAAGGGCGCCAGCGGCGCCGCGGTGCAGAACCTGAAGCTGATGCTGGGGCTTTGATGCCCACCGGGCCTGGCGGCCGGCGCCAGGCCGCTCCTGGTCAGCGCACGAGTTGGCGCACCAGCGCGACCATGGCGATCGCGCAGAACGCGCTGCCGCAGACCTGAAGCAGTTGCCCGAGCGCCGCCCGGCGCGCACGCGGCCGGGCCGCGGTCTCGTCCGGCTCATCGGTCGTGAGGTACAGGCCCCAACGGGCCACCTGCAGGCCAGCGGCGACGCCCAGCGCGCATCCCGCCACGCCCAGGGCGCGCACCAATGTGTAGACGACGACCACCTCGTGCCAGGCGGCGTCGGCCAATTTCAAGGCGCAATGCCAGGCGTCCATGCGCCAACGGCCGCATCGCAGATTTGCAGCTTCATCTTTATCCTCCCTACCCCGTTCGCATTTGCGCCAGGACTGTTTGGCAGGCATTTTGTTGGCGCGCGTACCGACAGTCAACTTTTTATGACTGACTTTCAGTACGCGCCCTGGAACCATCGCCGGAATGACCCCGGCCGATGAACGCCATGCCTTCAGCGAGCGCCTGCGCTCGGCGCTGGACGCCGCCGGCTGGCGCTCGATCGGCGCCACGGCACTGGCGCGCGAATTCAATGCGCGGGCAAAGTGCGCGCCGGTGACGGTCCATGCGACGCGCAAGTGGCTGCTGGGCGACGCCATCCCGGCGCAGGACAACCTGCAGGAAATCGCCCGCTGGCTGGAGGTGTCGGCGCACTGGCTGCGATTCGGCGAAGGGGCAGCTTTCGGGGCTGCGGGCGCCAGGCTTCCGCTGAAGACTGCCGAGCCGGCCGCCTCACCCTACGCGGCGGAACGCGCGGCGCGACTGGCCGCGGACTTTGCACGGCTGGATGCCGAGCAGCAGGCGGTGGTGGAAGAGCTGGTCGCCGTGCTGCTGAAGAGAAAGAAGAATCCGAAGTCGCCGCGCGGCGGCTGAGGGCACCGCCTGGTCAGCGCAGCATGGCCGACATGGCCGAGCAGCAATTGAGCATGCGCACCGCCGCCTCGACCGAAGGCGCTCCAAAGCCGAGCACCATGGCGTCCAGGCGCTGGAACGTGGGCCATTGGCAGAACAGATCGGCCAGGGCCGGCGTCTGCGTGTGCAGCGTCACCTGCAGGGGAGCCTCGATGCGCAATGGCTTCGCTCCCGCACGCTGGCCGACGCCCGCGGCCACGCCCTTGCGGATGGCCTCGCAGGCCTTCGCCGGGGAGAGCGACACGCCGCTGTTCTGGCCGGTGGCCTGCTTGGTCTGCACGAACACGGCCTGGGGAAACAGCGCGCGGTTTTCCTCGATGAACACGTCGTCACCGCTGGCCATGAGTACCGGCACGCCGTATTCGCCGGCCAGGGCACCGTACAGGCCGGCCTCGCTCATCGGCTCGCCGTTGAATTCGATGCGCGCAAAGGCGAAGCTGTTGATGGTGTGCGCCAGGATGCCGCGCCCGCCCGCCCTGGAGTGGTAGCCCACCATGCACATGCCGGCCACGCCCAGCTCGGCGCCGGCGGCCATGCTCAGGTAGCGCGGCTTTCCCTGGATGACTTGCGCCCGCGGGTCGAGCACGTCGGGCAGCAGGTTGCGGAAATCGCCGTGCGAGTCGTTCACCAGCACCTCGCCGGCGCCGGTGTCGAAGGCACCGGCAATGGCCGCATTGGCCTCTTCGGTCATCAGGCGACGGGCGCGCTCGTACTCGGGGTTGCCGGCGCGCACCTGCTGGGCGTGATAGACGCCGGCCACGCCTTCGATGTCGACGGAAATCAGGATCTTCATGTGGGTTTGTCGTTGGTGGGGACGGCGGCATCCGCCAGCAGATCGCGCAGGGCCTGGCGCGCGTGGCCGTCGCGCCCTGCCACAGGCTCGGCATGCCACAGCGCGTGCACGATGGCCTGCTCGACACCGTCGGCCACGGCCTGGAAAAGGCCGTCCAGGCGTGCGTCGTGCAGCATCGCGACGGCCGGCATGGGCACGTCGGGAGACAGCGGCACGGTGTAGGCGGTGGAAAAGGCCAGCGCGATGTCACCACTGCCGTGGCCGAACACCGACCCGGTCCGCGCGATGCCTGCGCCTGCGCGCACGGCAAGCCTGCCGAGCTGGCGCGCGTCCAGCGACGCATCGGTGGCCACCAGCACGATGATCGAGCCCTTCTCGGGTCCTGCGCTGCCCGCATCGAGGCGCGCGGCCAGCTCGCGTCCGACCGGCCGGCCCGCCAGCACCAGCTGGGGCAGGCGCCCGAAGTTCGCCAGCACCAGCGCGCCGACGGTGAAGCCCTGGCCCTCCACGCGCCGCGAGGCCGTGCCGATGCCGCCCTTGAGCCCGAAACAGGACATGCCGCGCCCCGCGCCCACCGCGCCCTGCGCCACCGGCTCGCCGGCCGCGGACCACGCGGCAAGGTAGTCGGCCTCGCGCACGGCCATGCGCTGGATGTCGTTGAGGTAGCCGTCGTTGCACTCGAAGACCAGCGGGTTCACCGTGGGCAGGCCGCGCCCGCACTCGGGGTTCGCCGCGACGCACTGGCGGATCTGCGCCCGCGCCACCTCGGGCACCGAGAAGGTGTTGGTCAGGGCGATGGGCGTTTCGAGCACGCCGAGTTCCTCCACCTGCACCAGGCCCACGCTCTTGCCGAAGCCGTTGATCACCGACACGCCCGCTGGGACGCGCTGCAGGTAGGGATCGCCGGCATGCGGACGCACCACCGTCACCCCGGTCTGCACGGCGCCATCGCTCAGCGTGGCATGGCCGACGGACACGCCTGCGAGGTCGGTGATGGCATCGCGCGGACCGGAAGGCAGCGCGCCGATGCGCGGCGGCAGCGGGTGCATCAGAGCCGGTCGATCTTGGGATCGAGCGCGTCGCGCAGCCCGTCGCCCAGCAGGTTGAAGGCCAGCACCGTGAGGAAGATGGCGATGGCCGGGAACAGCGCCACATGCGGCGCGTTGACCATGTCGGCCCGCGCCTCGTTGAGCATGGCGCCCCATTCGGGCGTGGGCGGCTGCGCGCCCATGCCCAGGAAGGACAGGCTCGCCGCCGTGATGATCGAGGTGCCGATCCGCATGGTGAAGTACACGACGATCGAGGAGATGGTGCCCGGCAGGATGTGCCGCAGCAGGATGGTCCGGTCGCGCGCGCCGATGCTGCGCGTGGCCTCGATGTAGGTGAGGTTCTTCAGCACCAGCGTGTTGCCGCGCACCAGGCGCGCGAAGGCCGGCACGCTGAACACCGACACCGCCACCACCACGTTGGTCATGCTGCTGCCCAGGATGGCCACCACGCCGATCGCCAGCAGGATGCCCGGGAAGGCGAACAGCACATCGGAGATGCGCATCACGATGCGGTCCCACCAGCCGCCGTAGTAGCCGGCCAGCAGGCCCAGCGCGGTGCCGATGATGGCGCCCATCACCACGGACAGGAAGCCGGCCGCGAGCGAGACGCGGGCGCCCATCAGGATGCGGCTGAAGATGTCGCGGCCCAGCGGGTCGACGCCGAACCAGTGCGCCGCCGAGGGCCCCGTGTTGATGCGGTCGTAGTCGAAGAAATTCTCGGCGTCGTAGGGCGTGATCCATGGCGCCAGCACCGCCACCAGCACCAGCAGCAGCACGAACACGCCGGCGCCCAGCGCCACGTGCTGCATGCGGAACTTGCGCCAGAACTCGGTCCACGGCGTGCGCACGCGCGAATCGGCCTGCGCGGGGGCGACCGGCGCCGGCGCGTCTTGCGAGGTAGAGAGGGTCTCGTCGTTCATCGCGGGGAAAAACTCAGCTGTAGCGGATGGTGGGGTTGATGAAGCCGTAGAGCACGTCCACCACCAGGTTGATCAGGATGAACTCCAGCGAGAACAGCAGCACCAGCGTCTGGATCACCGGGTAGTCGCGCATGTCCACCGCTTCCACCAGCAGGCGGCCCAGGCCTGGCCAGTTGAACACCGCCTCCACCACGATGGAGCCGCCCAAGAGGAAGCCGAACTGCAGGCCCATCATGGTGACCACCGGGATCAGCGCGTTGCGCAGGCAGTGCTTGAGCACCACCCATTTCTCCGACACGCCCTTGGCGCGCGCCGTGCGCACGAAATCCTCCTGGATCACTTCCACGAAGGAGGCGCGGGTGAAGCGCGCCATCACCGCCGCCACCGCGGCGCCCAGCGTGAGCGAGGGCAGGATGTAGTGCTTCCAGGTGTCGGCGCCCACCGTGGGCAGCCAGCCCAGCTGCACCGAGAACAGCTGCATCAGCAGCATGCCCAGCGCGAAGGCCGGAAAGGAGATGCCCGAGACGGCCAGCGTCATGCCCAGCCGGTCGGGCCACTGGTTGCGATAGACCGCCGAGACGATGCCGATGGTCATGCCGAACAGCACCGCCCAGGCCATGCTGGTGATCGTGAGCATCAGCGTGGGCATGAAGCGGTCGGCGATCTCGGTGGCCACCGGCCGGCGCGAGCGCAGCGAGGTGCCGAAGTCGCCCTGCAGCATGTTCCCGAAGAAGTTCAGGAACTGCTGCGGCAGCGGCTTGTCCAGCCCCAGCTCCTGGCGCACCAGCGCCACCGTCTCCGGCCCCGCCTCGGGCCCCGCGGCCAGCCGCGCCGGATCACCGGGCAGCATGTGCACGAACAGGAACACCAGCAGCGAGACGATCAGCAGCGTGGGCAGCAGGCCCAGCAGGCGCTTGATCACGTACTGGATCATGCCCGGCACCCCGCGAGGTCAAGAAGGCCCGATGCCGGCTGGCGCGCGCGCAGGATCACTTGAGGTCCGCTTCGTCGAAGTTGAAGCTGCCGTCGGGGATCACGTAGAAGCCGGCCAGGTTCTTCGCGCGCACCGACAGCAGCTGCTCGGTCACCAGGAAGGCCCAGGGCGCGTCCTTCCAGATGCGCTGCTGCGCATCGGCGTAGAGCTTGGCCTTCTGGGCGCTGTCGGTCACCGTCAGCGCCTTGGCGATGTCGGCATCGACCTCGGCGTTCTTGTAGTAGGCCGTGTTGAAGAGCTTGGGCGGATAGCTCTCGGAAGCCAGCAGCGGGCGCAGCGCCCAGTCGGCTTCACCGGTGGACGAGGACCAGCCCACGTAGTACATGCGCACCGGGGCGGTGGCCGGGTCCGGCGCGCTTTCGACGCGCTCGACGCGCTGGCCGGCTTCCAGGGCCTGCACCTGCACCTTGATGCCCACCTGGCCGAGCTGCTGCTGCACGAACTGGATCACCTTCTGCGCGGTGCTGTAGTTGTAGGCGCTCCACAGCTGGCTCTCGAAGCCGTTGGGGTAGCCCGCTTCCTTGAGCAGCTCGCGCGCCTTCTTCGGGTCATAGGGCCAGGGGCCCAGCTTGGTGTTGTATTCCACGCCCTTGGGCACCACGCCCTCGGCGGGAATCGCATAGCCGGAGAAGGCCACCTTGGCCAGCGCTTCCTTGTTGATCGCGTAGTTGATCGCCTCGCGCACCTTCGGGTTGTCGAAGGGCTTCTGCTGCACGTTCATCGAGATGTAGCGATGGATGATGGACGGCGCGCTGGTCACTTCCAGGCTGGGCTTGTTCATCAGCGTCTGCGCGGCCTCGGGCGGCATCGGGAAGGCGAAATGCGCCTCGTTGGTCTGCATCATCGCGGCGCGGGTGTTGTTGTCCACCACGGGGCGCCAGGTGATGGTGTCCAGCTTGGGATAGCCCTTGCGCCAGTAGCCTTCCCACTTGGCGACCTTCAGGTAGTCGGTGCTCTTCCACTCGACGAACTTGTAGGGGCCGGTGCCCACCGGGTTCTGGGCGATGCCCTTGCTGCCGAACTTGGCCAGCGCGGCGGGCGAGATCATCACCGCCGAGGGGTGCGCCAGCGAGTTGATGAAGGGCGAGAAGGGCTCCTTCAGCGTGAAGCGCACCGTGGTCGCGTCCACCGCCTCGGTCTTGTCGATGTTCTTGTAGAGGTTGTAGCGCTTGAGCTTGTTGTCGGGATTGGTGACGCGGTCGAAGTTGGCCTTCACCGCCTGCGCATTGAAGTCGGTGCCGTCATGGAACTTGATGCCGGTCTTGAGCTTGAAGGTGTAGACCAGGCCGTCCTTGCTCACGGTGTAGCTGTCGGCCAGCACCGGCACCATCTTCATGGTGTGGTCGAAGCCGTACAGGCCCTGGTAGAAGGACTTGGCGACCGCCTGCGACAGCGTGTCGTTGGCGTCGTACGGGTCGGTGGTGGTGAAGTTGGACTGCACCGCCACCACCAGGTCCTTGCCGGCCGCCTGGGCCGAGAGGGCGAGGCCGGCCAGCGAGAGCGCCAGGGCGATTCGGGTAAGACGCTTGTTCATGCAATGACTCCTTCGAGGTCGTTGGGTGAGTTGTCGTTGAAAAAGAAAAATCAGAAGCCGCCCGCGATGGCATGCCGTGCCACGAAATGGCCCGGGCCCACCTCCACCAGCGGCGGCGGATCGGGCTCGTAGCCCGCGGGATGCATCGCACTGGGGATCTCGCCCTGCAGCAGCGTGCGTTCCAGGTGGCGGCGCGACGGATCGGCCACCGGCACGGCCGCCATCAGGCGGCGCGTGTAGGCATGCTGCGGGTTCTCGAACACGGCGCGGCGCGGGCCGATCTCGACGATCTGCCCCAGGTACATCACGGCCACGCGATGGCTGATGCGCTCCACCACGGCCATGTCGTGCGAGATGAAGAGAAAGGCCACGCCCAGCTCGCGCTGCAGGTCCAGCATGAGGTTGACGATCTGGGCCTGGATCGACACGTCCAGCGCCGACACCGACTCGTCCGCCACCACCACCTTCGGGTTGAGCGCCAGCGCGCGGGCGATGGCGATGCGCTGGCGCTGGCCGCCGGAGAACTCGTGCGGATAGCGCTGCGCGTACTCCGCCGGCAGGCCCACCTTGTCGAGCAGCCAGCGCACGCGCTCGCGCGCCTTATCGCCATCGGCCACGCCGTGCACCAGCAGCGGCTCCATGATCGAGAAGCCCACCGTCACCCGCGGGTCGAGCGAGGCGAAAGGGTCCTGGAAGATGAACTGGATGTCGCGCCGCAAGGTGCGAACCTCGCCCTCCGACAGGGCGAGGATGTCGCGGCCACCGAATTCGATGCGCCCGCGCTGGCTGTCGACCAGGCGAAGCAGCGAGCGCCCGGTGGTCGACTTGCCGCAGCCAGATTCGCCCACCAGCGCCAGCGTCTCGCCGGCGCGCAGCTCGAAGCTCACCTTCTCCACCGCGTGCACCTCGCGCGTCACGCGACCGAAGAAGCCCTCGCGCAAGGGAAAGCGTGTCACCAGGTCCTGCACGCGCAGCACCGGCGGCAAGTCGCGGCGGACGGTATCGACCACCGGCGCGGCTTCTTCAGCGCTCGACTGCGAATCGACGCGCAGCAGCTCGAACTTGGCCGGCAGGTCGGTGCCGCGCATGGCGCCCAGGCGCGGCACGGCGGACAAAAGCGCGCGCGTGTAGGGATGCGAGGGCGCCGCAAAGATCTGAGCGGAAGGCGCCTCTTCCACCTGGCTGCCGCGGTACATCACCAGCACGCGGTCGGCCACCTCGGCTACCACGCCCATGTCATGGGTGATGAAGACCACGCCCATGTTCATCTCGCGCTGCAGCTCGCGGATGAGGTGCAGGATCTGCGCCTGGATGGTGACGTCCAGCGCCGTGGTCGGCTCGTCGGCGATGAGCAGCGAGGGCCGGCACGACAGCGCCATGGCGATCATCACCCGCTGTCGCATGCCGCCCGAGAGCTGGTGGGGATAGCGCGACAGCACGCTGCGCGCCTCGGGGATGCGCACCAGCTCGAGCATGCGCAGCGCCTCGGCACGGGCGGCGCTGCGGTCCTTGCCCTGGTGGATGGACACTGCCTCGGCGATCTGGTCGCCCGCCGTGAACACCGGGTTGAGCGATGTCATCGGCTCCTGGAAGATCATCGCGATGTCGGCGCCGCGGATGCTGCGCATGGTCGCGTTCGATGCCCGGGCCAGGTCCAGCACCTCGCCGCTGCGCCGGCGGAAGACCATGCGGCCCTCCGGTATGCGCCCGCCGCCCCACTCGACCAGCCGCATCACCGACAGCGAGGTGACCGACTTGCCCGAGCCCGACTCGCCCACGATGGCCAGCGTCTCGCCGCGCTCGACGTGGAAGGAGAGCTTGCGCACGGCATCCACCGTGCGCTCGGACGTGGCGAAGCGCACGGTGAGGTCGTCGACGGCCAGCACCTGCTGCTCGGGCAGTTGCAGTGCGGCGGGGGAGATGGCGGCTTGCGCTCGCAGGACGGCAGACATGAAGGCTCAGCGATGGATGGCGGTCACGGGCGCCTCGGCGCCGCGGGCATGTGCACGGTACATGCCTTCGGTGTTGAAGGCCAGGCTCAGGTGGCCCTGGCGGTCGACGGCGATCAGGCCGCCGTTGCCGCCGATGGCCGGCAGGCTGTGCATGACCACCGCGTCGCAGGCTTCGGCCAGCGACTGGTTGGCATAGCGCATGCGCGCGCACACATCGTAGGCGGCAGCCACGCGGATGAACATCTCGCCGCTGCCGGTGCAGGACACGGCGGCGGTGCGGTCGTCGGCGTAGGTGCCGGCGCCGATGAGCGGCGAGTCGCCCACCCGGCCGACGCGCTTGTTGGTCATGCCGCCGGTGGAGGTGGCGGCCG
The DNA here is from genome assembly GCF_900114785.1 of Variovorax sp. OV329. GTDB lineage: Bacteria > Pseudomonadota > Gammaproteobacteria > Burkholderiales > Burkholderiaceae_C > Variovorax. Next base: position 237,075 of record NZ_FOUG01000004.1, on the reverse strand, counting down.
CGAGGTGGCCGTGCATGTCGAGCGCGACGGCGCCGACGGTGCCCATCTTCCTGTCCTCGTCGAGCGGCGCCTGTTCGCGCTGGAAGTTGAAGGCGAGGGCGGCGGCGTCGTGGTCCAGCGCCACCCGGCCCGCATCGCGCACGCGGTGCAGCTGGGCGCGGCGGGCATCGGTGGAGAAGTAGGCAGGCTCGACCATTTCCAGGCCGCGCTCGCGCGCGAAGGCCTCGGCGCCGGCGCCGGCCAGCAGCACATGCGCGCCGTCTTCCATCACGGCGCGGGCGGCGCGTACCGGGCGGCGAACGTGGCTCAGGCCCGCCACCGCGCCGGCGCGCAGGTCGGCGCCATCCATCACGGCGGCGTCCAGCTCGTGGGTTTCCTCATGGGTGAAGACGGCGCCATGGCCGGCGTTGAAGAGTGGGCAGTCCTCGAGCATCTCCACTGCCAGGCAGGTGGCGTCGAGCGCCGAGCCGCCGGACAGCAGCAGCCTCTGTGCGGCCAGCGTGATCGCGTGCAGCGCCTCGTGGTAGCCACGCGCGGCATCGGGCGCGAGCGTGGCGGCGCTGATGGTGCCGGCGCCGCCGTGGATGGCAATGACGGGAGGAATGGAACTCATCGGGGTCGCTTGGAAGAAGAAGTGGACGCGGCGCCCAGCGCCTGCGGCTGGCGGCCCGGGCCGCCGTGCAGCCAGGGCGCCACCGAGTCGACCAGCCGGCCCGCCAGCTGGTAGGCGCCGGGTGCGCGCAGGGCGACGGCGCTGCTCAGGGCTTCGATCAGCGCCAGCGCGCCGGTCTCGCAGTTGGGGCGGTAGCGGGTGGCGGTCTGGGCATAAAGCACCACGTCGGCCAGCGGCGCCAGGGGCGAGCTGGGCCGGTCGGTGAGGGCCAGGACCTGCACGCCGCGCGAGCGAGCCTCGCGTGCCAGGGTGACGGTGTCGTTGAGGTAGCGCGGGAAGCCCAGCACGATCAGCAGGTCGTCCGCCCCGCGGCGCGCCAGCGCGCGCGCGGCCTGGCTGACGCCGCCGGGGCCGGCCAGCAGCCGCACATCGGCGCAGTACGACTCCAGCCCGTGGTGCAGCAGGCCGGCCAGCCAGGCGCTGGCGCCGAAGCCGACGATGGCGGTGGTGCGGGCCGCGAGCACGCGCTGGACCGCGTCCTCGCAGGCCGTGTGGTCCAGCGAGCGGCGGGTGGCGTCGATGTTGCGCTGGCTCTCGTCCAGCGCCGACATGAAGACCTCCGCCACGGTTCCCGGCTGCGCCAGGTTGTCGCGCAATTCCTGCACCGGCGCCAGCAGCGGCTCGAAGCCGCGCACCAGCTCGGCGCGGAAGGCGGCATAGCCGTCGAATCCCAGGGCGCGCGCGAAACGGTTGGCCGTGGCCACCGACACCCCGATGCTGGCCGCCAGCTCGTCGATCGGCTGGGTGGCCACCTGCAGCGGGTGCGCCAGCACATGGTCGGCCACGCGCTGGTGCGCGCGCGTCAGGCGCGGCAGCTCCTGCGCGATGCGGCGCGCCACGAGCGTGTTGCCGCTGCCGGCCTGGGGGGTTGATGCTTGCACTGTCGGGGATTCGAGGTAAATGCGCTTACAAATATAAGCGCTTCCTGAAAATTTTTGATCATCCGCGTCGCAAGAGGTGTGCCCGGACCTCAGCCGGGTCCCAATCAGAAGTCGTCGGAGAGCGACAGGACGCGGCGCACGACCTCGCCCGAGAAGCCGCGCGCCAGCAGGAAGCGCGTCTGCTTCGCCCGTTCGGACGCGTCGGCCGGCGGCTGGCCGAAGCGGCGGCGCCAGACCTCGCGGGCGCGCTCCAGCTCGGTGCTCTTGAGCTGCGCCATGGCACCGGCGATGGCCTCCGCGCCGATGCCCTTGAGCTGCAGTTCCTGCTTGACCCGCAGGGCGCCCATGCGCCCCGCGCGCTGGTGCAGCACCGACTGCACCACGCGCGTTTCGCTCAGGAAGTCACGCGCGGTGAGTTCATCGAGCGCCTTGGCCAGCGTGCCTGGTTCTTCCTCGTACTTGGCCAGCTTGCGCTCCAGTTCCAGGCGCGAGTGCTCGCGCTGGGAGAGCAGGCGCAAGGCCCGGCCCTTGAGGGAAGGTGCGTCGAAAGCCATGGATAGCTGCGCCGGTGCCGCCGACCATCACGACGGCCCGGCGCCGATGCTCAGCGGCCTACTTGTCGCCCTCGATTGCCTTGTCGGCCTTGTCGGCTTTTTCGACCTTGGATGCCTTCGATGCCTTGGCGCTCGGCGCAGCCGCTTCCTCGGCGCCCTCGGCAGGCGGCAGCAGCGGGATGCCCAGCGCGTCACGCACCTTGTTCTCGATCTCGCGCGCCAGCTCCGGGTTCTCGCGCAGGAACTCGCGCGAGTTGTCGCGGCCCTGGCCGATCTTCTCGCCGTTGTAGGCGTACCAGGCGCCGGACTTCTCGACGATGCGGTTGTTCACGCCCAGATCGATGATCTCGCCCTCGCGCGAGATGCCCTCGCCGAACAGGATGTCGAACTCGGCCGTCTTGAAGGGCGGGCTGACCTTGTTCTTCACCACCTTGACGCGGGTCTCGTTGCCGATGGCCTCCTCACCCTTCTTGATGGTGCCGATGCGGCGGATGTCCAGGCGCACCGAGGCGTAGAACTTCAGCGCGTTGCCGCCGGTGGTGGTTTCGGGCGAGCCGAACATCACGCCGATCTTCATGCGGATCTGGTTGATGAAGATGACCATGCAGTTGGTCTTCTTGATCGTGGCGGTGAGCTTGCGCAGCGCCTGGCTCATCAGGCGGGCCTGCAGGCCGGGCAGGGAGTCGCCCATTTCGCCTTCGATTTCGGCCTTGGGCGTGAGCGCGGCCACCGAGTCGATGACGATCAGGTCCAGCGCGCCGGAGCGAACCAGGCTGTCGACGATCTCGAGCGCCTGCTCGCCGGTGTCGGGCTGGCTGATGAGCAGGTCGGGCAGGTTCACGCCCAGCTTGCTGGCGTACTGCACGTCCAGGGCATGCTCGGCGTCGACGAAGGCGCAGGTGCCGCCCAGCTTCTGCATGTTGGCGATGGCCTGCAGGGTCAGGGTGGTCTTGCCGGAGGATTCCGGGCCGTAGATTTCCACGACGCGGCCGCGCGGCAGGCCGCCGACGCCCAGGGCGATGTCCAGGCCCAGCGAGCCGGTGGAGACGACCTGGATGTCCTCGATCTGCTCGCCTTCGCCCAGACGCATGATGGTGCCCTTGCCGAACTGCTTCTCGATCTGGGCCAGGGCGGCCTGCAAGGCCTTGGCCTTTTCGCTGTTGGCACCGGAACCGGCAATGTTTGCGCCCTTGACGACTGCGTCCATGAAAACTCCTTGAAATTCAACAGGTTGGTTGTTGCTTGGCCACCTGTCTCGATGCACAGGCTGGATGCTTGAACAGTAGTGTACGGGGCTGTACAAGCCAGTAAAGTCATTATTTGGTCAATTTGCCTTACCATCTCCCGCCATGCCCGACCACCCCGACGACGACGCCTGGCGCCAGACCCACCTGGGCCGCCTGCTGGGCCATGCCATGCGCCGCTTCGACGAACGCGTGCTCTCGCTCATGGCGCACGACGCCGAGGTGCCGCTGGCCCTGTCCAACCTGGCCGCCCGGGCGCAAGTGAGCGCTGCCCACATCCACATCACCCGCCACCTGGCGCGCGGCGGCTCGCGCCTCACGGAGCTGGCCGAGCGCGCCGACATGAGCAAGCAGGCCATGGGCGCGCTGGTCGACCAGTGCGAGGCTTGGGGGCTGGTGACGCGCGGCCCCGATCCGCTCGACGCGCGTGCGCGCCAGGTGCAGTTCACCGCCGACGGCCTGGCCTGGCAGGCGGCCTTCCGGCGCGCCGTGGCGCAGGCCGAAGGGGAATTCCGCGCGGCGGTCGGCAACGAGGTCGCCACCGTGGTCGCGCTGGGCCTGGAAGCCTATGCAGGAGAAACCGCCGGGCCGGCCTGATCAGGCAATGGTTAGACACGATCGTTGCCGCGCAAACCTAGAATCTCCTCCAGGAGACACCCGCGATGCGCATTCTGATTGCCGAAGACGACCAGGTGCTGGCCGACGCCCTGCTGCGCAGCCTGCGCACCTCCGGCGCGGCGGTCGATCACGTGGCCACCGGCACCCAGGCCGACACGGCGCTCATGACCAACAGCGAGTTCGACCTGCTGATCCTGGACCTGGGCCTGCCCGGCCTGCACGGGCTGGAGATCCTCAAGCGCCTGCGCGCCCGCGGCCAGCAGATGCCGGTGCTGGTGCTCACCGCCGCCGACAGCGTGGACGAGCGGGTCAAGGGCCTGGACTACGGCGCCGACGACTACATGGCCAAGCCCTTCTCGCTGCAGGAGCTGGAGGCGCGCGTGCGCGCCCTCACGCGCCGCGGCATGGGCGCCACCAGCAACGCCATCAAGCACGGCCCGCTGCTGTACGACCAGGCCGGCCGCGTGGCGACCATCGACGGCAAGATGGTCGAGCTGTCCGCGCGCGAACTGGGCCTGCTCGAGGTGCTGCTGCAGCGCGCCGGCCGGCTGGTCAGCAAGGACCAGTTGGTGGAGCGCTTGTGCGAATGGGGCGAGGAAGTGAGCCTCAACGCCATCGAGGTCTACATCCATCGCCTGCGCAAGAAGATCGAGAAGGGCCCGATCCGTATCGCCACCGTGCGCGGGCTGGGGTACTGCCTGGAGAAGATCCAGAACTGAGCCCGGCCGATGGCTGCCGCACACGCTAGCGCACCTTGTCAGGCACCGCGGTGAAGGCGGTCTGTGGAGACGAGACGGTCATGACGATCGACCGGAAGTAGCCATTGCCCACGTACGTGCCCGCAGGCGTCAAGACAATGGCCGCCAGGCCGTCCAAAGGCGAAGTACCCAGGGTGCATGCCATCTGTCCTTGGGTCGCACTGTTGTTCGGGACATCGATGTGCACGGCGAACATGTTCTTGGAGGTGCTTGGCTCCGCTTGGGTCAGCGTACCGGTGATGGCGCAGTTGCCAACGGAGTAGCCGTTCGTCGTGCCCGTGAACTTGCCCTGGGAATCGATGGCAAGCGACAGCCCCACGGCGCCGTCCGACTGCCAGCTGCCCTGCACGCTGAGTTGATTCACCGCCAGGGCGTTTTCCACCGAATAGGTCAATGGGCCCCAGGGAGTGCTGCTGCGGCCTCCCGCGGAAAAGGTGCCGTCCATTGACTTGAGCGGGCTGAAGGTGCCGGAGCCCGTCACCGGGTCGGAAAACATGAATTGGATGGTCTCGGGATTGAACACCCAGTTGAGGCCCGTCGTGGTGATCGAGCCGATGATCCAATCCCCCGAGGATTTTCGAAGGAGCTTGCCACTGGCGCCGATCAGCGCGACATCTCCTGCAATCGACCCATAGATGCCTTCGCTCCCGTTGCCCACCGCAGCGGTGGACCCCGGCTGCGGCGCCAGGAGGTCCGGCCGCGGCTCGCTGCCGGCAACGGGCGCGTAAGGATCCGCCCGCGGCGTGCTGGGTGGCAGGGATGGGGGAACCTGCGACGGCGTGGCGGGAGGAACATACGGCGGAGCCGCCGTGCTCGATGCGCCTGCGCTCCCGTCAATGGGCTCGCCACCACCGCCACCACCACAGGCCGTCAGCACGGCACACAAGGCGCCCGCGGCGACGACCGCCAACGCCCGCGCGACACTAACCCGAGAAACACATTTCTTCATTGGACTCACTCCCTCTCTCCTTGTTTGAAGCAAACCAAGAAGAATAGGGATGACCCTTGCGTCCGCTCGCGGACGAATTCGTCATAAGCCGGCGGAGAATTCCGCTTCAAAAGCGGAATTCTTACTTCTTCAGGATCCCCAAGCCTTGAGACTCTTCCAACGCGGCCAGCGCTCCCTCTTCGGCGAGATCCTCGACTGGATGCTCACGCCCCTGCTGCTGCTGGTGCCGGTGAGCATCGGCGTGACCTGGCTGGTGGCGCAGGGCATTGCCAACCGGCCCTTCGACCGCGCGCTGGAGTTCAACGCGCGCACCCTGGCCAAGATGGTCGGCATGCGCGAGGGCGAGCTGCACTTCCAGTTGCCCGAGGCGGCTAGCGAGATCCTGCGTGCCGACGGCACCGACAGCGTCTACTACCAGGTGCTGGGCGCGAACAAGCACCTGCTGGCCGGCGATGCGGAGGTGCCCATGCCCGACGACGAGGAGCCGCCGGGCGAGGTGCTGCTGCGCGACGACAAGCTGCGCGGGCTGCCGGTGCGCATCGCCAGCACCTGGATCGAGATTCCGCAGGCCAGCGGGCCGCCCATGCGCGTGATGGTGCAGATCGCCGAGACGCGCGAGAAGCAGCAGCTGCTGGCGGCCGAGATCATCAAGGGCGTACTGCTGCCGCAGTTCGCCATCCTGCCGCTGGCGGTGCTGCTGATCTGGCTGGCACTGGTGCGCGGCATCAAGCCGTTGTCGGAGCTGGAGGACCGCATCCGCGAGCGGCGTTCGGACGACCTGAGCCCGCTGGACGACAGCAGCGTGCCGGTGGAGGTGGCGCCGCTGGTGGGCTCGGTCAATGGGCTGCTGATGCGGCTGAAGGATTCGCTGGCCACGCAGAAGCGCTTCCTGGCCGATGCGGCGCATCAGCTCAAGACGCCGCTGGCGGGCCTGCGCATGCAGGCGGACCTGGCGCAGCGCGACGGCGCCAACGCCGAGGACCTGAAGCAGTCGCTCAAGCAGATTCGCCGCTCCAGCATGCGCGCCACACACACCGTGAACCAGCTGCTCGCCCTGGCGCGGGCCGAGGTGGGCGGCGGTTCATTGGCGCCGCAGAACTGCGACCTCGCGCGCCTGGCCATCGAGGTGGTGCGCGAGGCGGTGCCGCGCGCCATGGACAAGCGCATCGACCTGGGCTACGACGGCCACCAGCCCGGCGCGCCGGGCGTGCAGCTGGAGGGCTACCCGACGCTGCTCAAGGAGCTGATCCGCAACCTGCTGGACAACGCGATCGCCTACACGCCCTCGTCGGCCGAGAAGCCGGGCGTGGTCACACTGCGGGTGCTGGGCGATCCTTTCGGCCAGGTGGTGGTGCTGCAGGTGGAGGACTCGGGGCCCGGCATCTCCGAGGCCGACCGCGAGCTGGTGTTCGAGCCCTTCTACCGCGTGCTGGGCAACGATGCGGACGGCTCCGGGCTGGGCCTGCCGATCGTGATCGAGATCGCGCGCCAGCACGACGCCACCGTCTCGCTGGAGGACGCGCACCCGGGCAGGAAGCCGCCGGGCTCGCGCTTCAGCGTGCGCTTTGAGGCGAAGCCGAGGAAGAAGCGCCCGGCTTGACCTGCAGGGCGTTCGGGCGCACCTGCTGCGCCAGGCGCTGCGGTTCGCGCTCGCTGTGGGAGGCCGGCAGCAGCCCGAACACCGCCAGCGCGCCCTGGCTCCAGGCGAAGTACAGGCCGTTGGCCAGGACGAGGGCGAGCAGCAGGATGCGCAAGGTGTGATTCTTTGGTGTGAGGGAGCTAGCCGGCGCACGGCCGCACGCTCACTTCGGAGCTGGTGATGGCGGCTACGCCCGACGCAGTATGCACGAGCAGTTCGCCCGTCGGGCCCACGCCCTGGCACAGGCCGGCGGTGCCGTCGCTCAGCTGCACCTCGCGCCCGCGCAGCACGTCGCGGGCGGCGAAGCGCTCGACCAGCGGCGCGAAGCACTGGTCGGCGAAGGCCAGCACAGTGCGAAGCAAAGGCGCCGCAATCTGCGCCAGCGCCCACGGCGCCGTGGCATCAGGCTGCCATTCGCGCACGTGGGCGGGCGGGGTGTTCATGCCCTGCGCGTCGCGCGGCCCGATGTTGATGCCCACGCCGATCACCACGTAGCGCTGGCCCGGCAGCGCATCGCCTGGCACGGTGGCGGTCTCGATCAGGATGCCGGCGAGCTTGCGGTCCTGGCGCCACAGGTCGTTGGGCCACTTCAGGCCCACGCCGGCGCTGGCTTGCGGGTCCAGTGCCTCGGCCACCGCGACGCCCACGGCCAGCGACAGGCCGGACCAGTCGCGCGGCGCCAGCGGCAGGCCCAGCGAGAAGGTGAGGGTGGGGGCCACGTCGTCTTCGCCCAGCTGGCTCTGCCAGGGACGGCCCAGGCGTCCGCGGCCGGCGCTCTGGCGCAGGGCCACCAGCAGCACCGGCTCGTGCGCGCGTCCGGCGCGGGCGCGGCGCATGAGTTCGGTGTTGGTGGAATCGATCTCCTCCACCAGTTCCACGCGGCAGCCCGGCAGCAGGGCATCGAGTTGCGCGGAGATCTCGGCGAGGGGCCAGGCAGAACCGGAGGGCATGGCGGCGCTCAATCCTTCTTCTTGCCCTTTTTCTTGTCCTTGGCCTTCTTGCTCTTTTTCTTCTTCTTGGACTTCTTGACCTTGGCGCCCTCGTCGCCGTCGCGCGGCGTGAGCAGGGTGCCGCGGCAGGTTTCGGCCCCGCACCAGCAGGGGAATTCGGACAGCAGCTTGGGCGTGTACTCTTCGTCGATGATCAGGCCGTAGTCGTAGTTCAGCTCTTCGCCGGCCTTGATGTCGCGAAGGGCCTTGATGAAGACGCGGCCGTCCTGCTCGTCCGCCTCGCAGTTGGGAGCACAGGAATGGTTGATCCAGCGCGCCGAATTGCCGTTGACCCTGCCGTCGATCACGCGCCCGTCATCGATGTGGAAGTAAAAAGTATGGTTGGGCTGCGAGGGGTCGTGCGGGTGGCGGCGCAGCGCCTCTTTCCAGGTGATGACCTCACCCTTGTATTCGACCAGGGTCTCGCCTTCGGCAATGTCCTGCACGGCGAACACGCCGTTACCGTGGACGCCGGAGCGCCGCGTCTGGATGCGGCGACCGCTGATCGGGGTTGAAATGGAAGGCATCGCCAAAGTCTGTTAGTTTGAATAGGCACACATGCGCGTGTGTGCGCGTACACGTACGTACGTACGCACGCGTGAGAAGCGCCAGATTGTATGTAGAGAGACCCGTGATGACGAAGACATTGGTGATTGCAGAGAAGCCCTCGGTGGCTCAGGACATCGTGCGGGCGCTCACGCCGGTGGCCGGCAAGTTCGACAAGCACGACGAACACTTCGAGAACGAGAAGTACGTCGTGACCAGCGCCGTGGGCCACCTGGTGGAGATCCAGGCCCCCGAGGAATTCGACGTGAAGCGCGGCAAGTGGAGCTTTGCCAACCTGCCGGTGATTCCGCCGCGCTTCGACCTCAAGCCGGTCGACAAGACCAAGACCCGCCTGAACGCGGTGGTCAAGCAGGCCAAGCGCAAGGACGTGTCCGCCCTGGTGAACGCCTGCGACGCGGGGCGCGAGGGCGAACTGATCTTCCGCCTGATCGAGCAGTACGCCGGCGGCGCCAAGCCGCTGGGCAAGCCGGTGCAACGGCTGTGGCTGCAGTCGATGACGCCGCAGGCCATCCGCGACGGCTTCGGCAGCCTGCGCAGCGAGAAGCAGATGCAGGGCCTGGCCGACGCGGCACGCTCGCGCTCGGAGGCCGACTGGCTGGTGGGCATCAACGGCACCCGCGCCATGACCGCCTTCAATTCGCGCGACGGCGGCTTCTTCCTGACCACCGTGGGCCGGGTGCAGACGCCCACCCTGTCGGTGGTGGTGGAGCGCGAGGAGCAGATCCGCAAGTTCGTGAGCCGCGACTACTGGGAGATCCACGCGAGCTTCCAGGCCGAGGCCGGCCAGTATCCGGGCAAGTGGTTCGACCCCAGCTGGAAGAAGGCCAACGCGCCCCTGCTGCCCAGCGGCGAGCCCGATGCCGAGCAACGCGCCGACCGCGTCTGGAACGAGCGCGACGCCCTGGCCATCGCCAACGCGGCGCGCGGCAAGCCCGCCAGCGTCACCGAGGAGAGCAAGCCCAGCACGCAGGCTTCGCCGCTGCTGTTCGACCTGACCTCGCTGCAGCGCGAAGCCAACAGCCGCTTCGGCTACTCGGCCAAGACCACGCTGGCGCTGGCCCAGAGCCTGTACGAGCGCCACAAGGCGCTGACCTACCCGCGTACCGATTCGCGCGCTCTGCCCGAAGACTACCTGCCGGTGGTCAAGGACACCCTGGGCATGCTGGCCAACAGCGGCATGAAGCACCTGGCGCCCTTCGCGCGGCAGGCCATCGACAACAACTACGTCAAGCCCAGCAAGCGCATCTTCGACAACGCCAAGGTGTCGGACCACTTCGCGATCATCCCGACGCTGCAGGCGCCCACGGGCCTGTCCGAGGCCGAGCAGCGCCTGTACGACTTCGTGGTGCGCCGCTTTCTGTCGGTGTTCTTCCCCAGCGCCGAATACCAGGTCACGACCCGCATCAGCACCGTCACGCAAGAAGGCAAGGACTACGCCTTCCGCTCCGACGGCAAGGTGCTGGTGCGGCCGGGCTGGCTGGCCATCTACGGCAAGGAAGCGGTGAGCGACGAGGACGAGAAGGACGGCAAGAACCTGGTGCCGGTGAAGCCCGGCGAGAAGGTGCTGACCGAATCCTGCGACGCCAAGGGCCTGAAGACCCGCCCGCCGGCGCGCTATTCCGAAGCCACGCTGCTGGGCGCCATGGAAGGCGCCGGCAAGCTGATCGACGACGACGAACTGCGCGAGGCCATGCAGGAAAAGGGCCTGGGCACGCCAGCCACGCGCGCGGCCATCATCGAAGGCCTGCTGGCCGAGAAGTACATGTACCGCGAGGGCCGCGAACTCATTCCCACCGCCAAGGCCTTCCAGCTCATGACGCTGCTGCGCGGCCTGGGCGTGGAGGAACTCTCCAAGGCCGAGCTCACCGGCGAGTGGGAATACAAGCTCTCGCAAATGGAGCACGGCCAGCTGAGCCGCGAGGCCTTCATGCGCGAGATCGCGCAGATGACGGAACACATCGTCAAGAAGGCCAAGGAATACGACCGCGACACCGTGCCCGGCGACTACGCCACCCTGGCCACGCCCTGCCCCAACTGCGGCGGCATCGTGCGCGAGAACTACCGCCGCTATGCCTGCACCGGCAAGAGCGGCACCGGCACCGACGCCTGCGGCTTCTCCTTCACCAAGTCGCCGGCCGGCCGCACCTTCGAGGTGGCCGAGGCCGAGGCGCTGCTGCGCGACAAGCACATCGGCCCGCTGGAGGGCTTCCGCTCCAAGGCGGGCTGGCCCTTCGTCTCGGAGATCGTGATCAAGTACGACGAAGAGGCGAAGAACTACAAGCTGGAGTTCGACTTCGGCGACGAGAAGGACCCGGCAGAGACCGGCGAGATCGTCGACTTCAGCGGCCAGACCTCGCTGGGCCCTTGCCCCAAGTGCGGCAGCCGCGTGTTCGAGTTCGGCAGCAACTACGTGTGCGAGAAATCGGTGCCCACGGCCGAGCAGACCACGCCCACCTGCGACTTCAAGTCCGGCAAGATCATCCTGCAGCAGCCGGTGCCGCCCGAGCAGGTGCAAAAGCTTTTGGCGGAAGGCAAGACCGACCTGCTGGACAAGTTCGTCTCGATGCGCACGCGCCGGGCCTTCAAGGCCTTCCTGGTGTGGAACAAGGAAGAGGGCAAGGTGACTTTCGAGTTCGAGCCGCGCACCTCCAAGTTCCCGCCGCGCAAGACGCTGGCGACGACCAAGACGCCCACGGTGACCGCGGCGAAGAAGGCCGCCGCAAAGAAGGCGCCTGCGGCCAAGAAGGCCGCGGCCCCGGCCGCGCCCAAGGCGCCCAAGGCACCGCGCAAGCCGGCCGCCGGCCTCAAGCCCAGCGCCGAACTGGCCGCGGTGATCGGCGGCGATCCGGTCGCACGCACCGAGGTCGTGAAGAAGCTGTGGGACTACATCAAGGCCAACGGCCTGCAGGACGCCAAGGACAAGCGATCGATCAACGCCGACGACAAGCTGCGGCCAGTGTTCGGCAAGGACCAGGTCACCATGTTCGAGCTGGCCGGCATCGTCGGCAAGCACCTGGGTTGAACTGAAGAAGGAGGCGCGGCGATGAGCGCTTTGCAGACTCCGGGATTCGAGGATGTGAAGGCCGCCGCCGCGAGGCTCGCGGGCCAAGCGCACCGCACGCCGGTGATGCGCTCGCGCACCGTGGACGCGGCCACCGGCGCGCAGTTCTTCTTCAAGTGCGAGAACTTCCAGCGCATGGGCGCCTTCAAGTTCCGCGGCGCCTTCAATGCGCTGTCGTACTTCGACGCGGCGCAGCGGCGCGCCGGCGTGGCGGCCTTTTCCTCGGGCAACCATGCGCAGGCGATCGCGCTGGCGGCGCAGATCCTGGGCATTCCGGCCACCATCCTCATGCCCACGGACGCGCCGGCGATGAAGGTGGCGGCCACCCGCGGCTACGGCGGCGAGGTGGTGCTCTACGACCGCTACACGCAGGACCGCGAGGCGCTGGCGCGCGAGCTGGCCGACAAGCGCGGCATGACGCTGATTCCGCCCTACGACCATCCGCACGTGATCGCCGGGCAGGGCACCGCCGCGCTGGAGCTGCTGGAGGACACCGGGCCGCTGGACGCGCTCTACGTCTGCCTGGGCGGCGGCGGGCTGCTGTCGGGCTCGGCGCTGTCGGCACGGGCCCTGGCGCCGCAATGCAAGGTCTACGGCGTGGAGCCCGAGGCCGGCAACGACGGCCAGCAGTCCTTCCGCGAAGGCCGCATCGTGCACATCGACACGCCGCGCACCATCGCCGACGGCGCGCAGACGCAGCACCTGGGCGAGCACACCTTCGCCGTCATCCGCCGCGACGCGGACGACGTCTTCACCGCCACCGACGGTGAGCTGGTGGAGGGCATGCGCTTCTTCGCCGAGCGCATGAAGATGCTGGTGGAGCCCACCGGCTGCCTGGCCTTCGCGGCCGCGCGCCGGCTCGCGGAGCCGGGCCAGCGCATCGGCGTGATCGTGAGCGGCGGCAACGTGGACCTGAAGCGCTTCGGCCAGCTGCTCGAAGGCGCCGGCGCCTAGGCGCCTAGTTGCGCAGCAGGGCCTGGCGCAGCAGGCGCGAGGCGCGGTCGCGGATCTTGCCCGGCGTGGTGTGCACCGGCGGGCGCGAACGGGCGCGCGTGGCCGTGCAGGCGTCGAGGAAGTCGTGCAGGATGGCCGTGTCGTCCACCGTGTTGATGGGTGAGCCGGGGCGGTGGAATTCCGGGTGCCACTGCGTCGCCGCGATGTAGCCGCGCCCCGGCGCGGGCGCGCGGCGGATCGCCTCGGGCACGCGGTCCGGATAGCTCCAGGCCTCCACCTCGAAGCCCGGCGCCAGGTGCTTGATGCCCTGGTGGTGGATGCTGTTGACCCGCGCATGCACCAGCTCCGGATACATCTGCGAAAGCCGCGTGCCTTCCACGAGCACGATGTCGTGGTAGTTCTGGTCGTAGCTGACCGGGTCGCGGTGCTGCAGCGCGTTGGGGTGCTGCGTGGCGATGTCCTGGTAGAGCGTGCCGCCGAAAGCCACGTTGATGAGCTGCAGCCCGCGGCACACGCCGAAGATGGGCTTGCCGGCCTGCTCGAAGGCCTCGACCAGCGCCAGGTCGTACAGGTCGCGGATGCGGTCGCCCACCCAGGCCTCGCGCAGCGGCATCTCGCCGTAGCTGCCGGGCCAGACGTCTGCGCCGCCGTGCATGACCACCCCATCGAGCCACTCGGCGTAGTGCGACAGGTTGGCGTCGCCGCGCGCGGTCTCGCCCGTAGGGCAGGGCACCATCACCACCAGCGCGCCGGAGGACATGAGCCAGTGCGCGATGGACTGCTCGACGTACTGCAGCGTCTTGTTGGTGAACAGCGAGCGGCTGGGGTCGGCGTGCTGGAAGCAGGCCGACAGGCCGATCTTGAGGCGGTTGGCGACGGTTTGTGTCATCCCTGGCTGGGCCCGCCCCAACAGGACGGCGCCTGAAGTCCTACATGACGGAACATTGTGGCGCGTTGCGCGACGCCTTGCTGCAACCGCCGGTGAATGACGGCGTCGGACAGGACCACATAGTTGCGCAAGTACCACTAGCATTGCGGCTTCCACAGGAGACACCCACCATGAAGACCATCCACGGCCCGGCCATCTTCCTGGCCCAGTTCGCGGGCGACCAGGCACCGTTCAACTCGCTCGATGCCATCGGCGGCTGGGCCGCCGGGCTGGGCTACAAGGGCGTGCAGATCCCCAGCTGGGACGCGCGCCTCTTCGACCTGAAGAAGGCCGCCGAGAGCAAGACCTATTGCGAGGAGGTCAAGGGCACGCTGGCACGGCACGGCCTGTCGATCACCGAGCTGTCCACCCACCTGCAGGGCCAGCTGGTCGCGGTGCACCCGGCCTACGACGCAGGCTTCGACGGCTTTGCGGCGCCGGAGGTGCGCGGCAACCCGGCCGCGCGGCAGGCCTGGGCGGTGCAGCAGCTGCACTATGCGGCGCAGGCCTCGGCCAACCTGGGGCTGACGGCGCATGCGACCTTCTCGGGCGCGCTGGCCTGGCCCTACCTGTACTCGTGGCCGCCGCGGCCGGCGGGCCTGATCGAGGAAGCCTTCGACGAGCTGGCGCGGCGCTGGAAGCCCATCCTCGATGCCTTCGACCAGGTGGGCGTGGACGTGGGCTACGAGATCCATCCCGGCGAGGACCTGCACGACGGCGTGAGCTACGAGATGTTCCTGGAGCGGGTGAACAACCATCCGCGCGCCTGCCTGCTCTACGACCCGAGCCACTTCGTGCTGCAGCAGCTGGATTACCTGGCCTACATCGACCACTACCACGAGCGCATCAAGATCTTTCACGTGAAGGACGCCGAGTTCAACCCGACCGGCAAGCAGGGCGTGTACGGCGGCTTCCAGAGCTGGATCAACCGGGCCGGGCGCTTCCGTTCGCTGGGCGATGGGCAGGTGGACTTCGGCGCCATCTTCTCCAAGATGGCGGCCTACGACTTCCCGGGCTGGGCGGTGCTGGAGTGGGAGTGCTGCATCAAGCACCCCGAGGACGGCGCACGCGAGGGCGCGCTCTTCATCGCCGACCACATCATCCGCGTGGCCGACCGCGCCTTCGACGACTTCGCGGGCGGCGGGGTGAACAGCGCGGCCAACCGGAGAATCCTGGGCATCGGCTGAGGGCGCTTTTCAAGAACAACAACGAACGAATCAGGGAAGAAGAAACATGGATGTGGGCATCGACCTGGGCACCTCGGAAGTGAAGGTGGTGCTGGTGGACGACGCGGGCCGCGTGCTCGGCCAAGCGAGCCGGGCGCTGACGGTATCGCGGCCGCATCCCTTGTGGTCGGAACAGGACCCTGCCGCCTGGTGGCAGGGCACGCAGGCCGCGCTGGGCGAGCTGCGCGAGAAGCACGGGGCCGCCTACGGCGCGGTGCGCGGCATCGGCCTGTCGGGCCAGATGCACGGCGCCACCCTGCTCGATGCGCAGCATCGCGTGCTGCGCCCCTGCATCCTCTGGAACGACGGCCGCAGCCACGCGCAGTGCGAGCAGCTGGAGCGCGAGCGCGCGCCGCACAGCCGCCGCATCACCGGCAACATCGCCATGCCGGGCTTCACCGCCCCCAAGCTCATGTGGGTGGAGCAGCACGAGCCCGAAGTCTTCCGCCGGACCGCGCTGGTGCTGCTGCCCAAGGACCACCTGCGGCTCACGCTCACCGGCGAAGCGGTCTCCGACATGTCCGACGCCTCCGGCACGCTGTGGCTGGACGTGGGCGCGCGCCGCTGGTCCGACGAGATGCTGGCCGCCACCCACCTCACGCCCGGCCACATGCCGCGGCTGGTGGAAGGCAGCCAGCCCGGCGGGACGCTGCGC
This sequence comes from Variovorax sp. OV329, assembly GCF_900114785.1. Taxonomy (GTDB): domain Bacteria; phylum Pseudomonadota; class Gammaproteobacteria; order Burkholderiales; family Burkholderiaceae_C; genus Variovorax. The sequence goes on along the minus strand of NZ_FOUG01000004.1, from coordinate 221,379 downwards.
GACGAGGTGGCCGACCTGCTCGGCCTGCCGCGCGACGTGGTGGTGGCCGGCGGCGGGGGCGACAACGCGGCCAGCGCAGCCGGCATCGGGGTGGCGGCGCCGGGCACGGCCTTTCTTTCGCTGGGCACCTCGGGCGTGTACTTCGTGGCCAACGAGGCCTTCTCGCCCAACCCCGCAGGGGCGGTGCATGCCTTCTGCCACGCCTTCCCGGGCACCTGGCACCAGATGACGGTGATGCTGGCGGCCGCCAGCTGCCTGCGCTGGCTGCGCGGCCTGACCGGCGCCGACAGCGAGGCGCAACTGGTGGCCGAGGCGCAGGCGCTGCCGCCCGACGCGGCGACTCCGATGTTCCTGCCCTACCTCTCGGGCGAGCGCACGCCGCACAACGACCCGCATGCCAGCGGCGTGTTCTTCGGCCTCACGCATGCGCACGGCCGCGGCCACCTGGCGCGCGCGGTGCTCGAAGGCGTGGCGCTGGCCTTCCTCGATGGCCAGCAGGCGCTGCTGCAGGGCGGCGCGCGCATCGACAGCGTGACGCTGGTCGGTGGCGGCTCGCGCAGCGCCTACTGGGCGCAGCTGCTGGCCGACGTGCTGGGCCGGCGGATGGACCGGCGCAGCGGCTCCGAGGTGGGCGCCGCCCTGGGCGCGGCGCGCCTCGCGCGGCTGGCGCGCACGGGCGAGGCGGTGGCCGAGGTCTGCGTGGCGCCGCCCCTCACCGACAGCTTCGAGCCCGATGCGGCGCGGCACGCCGCATTCGCAGATCGGCATGCGCGCTTCCAGCGGCTGTACGCCGTGCTTCGCGAAGAGATGAAGCCCTGATGGGCGGCGAGCTCGCTGCTCAGATGCCCTGCGGCTTGCGCAAGGTGTCCATGCGGTCCATCGCCTGCACGCGCAGCTTGCGCACCTCGTCGCCCTGGCGCAGGGTGAGCTCGACCTCGTCGTCGGGCGTGGCGCGGGTCCAGACCTTCTTGTAGAAGCTCTCGAGCGAATCCACCGGCGCGCCGTCCACCTCCAGCACCTCGTCGCCCACGCCGACGCCAGCGCGCTGCGCCGGGCCGTCGCGCTCCACCCGCACGATGCGCACCTTGCCGTCCTGCAGCTGCGAGGACACGCCCAGCCAGGGCCGGTGGCTGGCCCGGGTGCTGCCGGTGCTGCGCATCTCCGGCAGGACCGGCGCCAGCAGGTCCACCGGCACGAACATGTTGCCCGGCAGTGCGCCGCCGTTGGCCTGCGAATCCGACACGAACAGGCTGCCGATGCCCAGCAACTCGCCGTTGCGGTTGAACACGGCCGCGCCGCTGTGGTTGGGCACCGGCGGCGCGGTGAACAAGGCCTGGTCGATGTGGTATTCCCAATAGCCCGAGAAGGCGCGGCGGTCGACCAGGCGCACCACGCCCACCTCGGCACCGCTCTTGCCGGCGCTGGAAACCATCAGCGCCTCGCCTGCCGCCAGCGCCGACACGCTGCCCATGGGCACCGGCTCGATGCGCGTGCGCAGCGGAATCAGCGGCTGCAGCAGGCCGAAGCCGGTGGCCTGGTCGTAGGCCACCTGGCGCGCCGGCATGCGGCGATCGTCCTGGGTGACCACCTCGATGGTCTGGGCCTCCAGCAGCAGGTAGCCGATGGTGAGGATGAGCCCGTCGCCGTCGATGACCACGCCGGTGCCGCTGCGTTCCTCGCCCAGGCTGCGCGCGGTGCGGGCGCCTTCGGTGGCGCTGACGCGCACGGTCACCACCGCGTTCAGGGCGCGGCGCAGGGCGGCGATCTGGGCGTCGCTGGCCGGCGGGGCATCCGCGGGGGCCTTGCTGGAAGGCGCCTGCTTGCGAACGGTGTTGGCCGCTTCGGCCCGCCCGCTCGAGCCGAGGACGGCGAGCGCCAGCAGCAGCATGGGCAGCACCCGCCATGCGCGCCTCGCACGCGGCGCAAGACCGAAACCGAGGACTCGCATGGGGCGCTCCTTGCCGTCGGCAGCAACGGAGGCCTGATCGTGCACTTTCGCGTTCGGCTTCGCAACGATCCCGCCGCGCCCCGCTGGTCGCCGCTGGCATGGAAAGCCTTTTCTGGCCGCCCACAGCAACACTCATGCCAGTCAAGTTACAATCGAGGGTTCGCTTTTCGACGGGGCCGTGGCAGGCCACCGCGATTTTGCGAAGGGTTGGACGCCAAGGCGCGGCCCGGGGCAGGCCGGCCCTGTCCCGTTCGAGCCGCCTGTCATGGCCATGTCCACCGCCGCGCCCACACTGGGCCGGCTGTCGGCGAGAACGACCAGTTTTTGATTGAATCCAACGGGCGTGGGCATCGCAGCCCCGCCAAATTCGCAGAAGGTACTGAATGCCAAAGGAAGAACTGATTGAAATGAGCGGCTCGGTGACGGAAGTCCTGCCGGACTCCCGCTACCGGGTGACGCTGGACAACGGTCACCAGCTGATCGCGTACAGCGGCGGCAAGATGCGCAAGCACCACATCCGCATCCTGGCCGGCGACAAGGTGTCGCTGGAGCTCTCGCCCTATGACCTGACGAAGGGTCGCATCACCTTCCGTCACCTGGAACGCCGTCCGCCCGGCTCGGGCCCGGCTCCCGGCTCGCAGCGCCGCTAAGCCTCTCGTCTTGTCGGCCCGATGAGCGCGAGCGCAACCCCCGCCGCGGCAGCCGACAGCTTCGAGACGCTGCCGCTGGCGCCCCAGATGCTGGCCAACCTGGCCAGCCTCGGCTACGTCCGAATGACGGCCATCCAGGCGGCCAGCCTGCCCGCGGCCTTGCTCGGCAAGGACCTGATCGCGCAGGCCAAGACCGGCAGCGGCAAGACCGCCGCCTTCGCCCTGGCCCTGCTGGCCAATCTCAATTCCCGCCGCTTCGCCGTCCAGTCGCTGGTGCTGTGCCCCACGCGCGAGCTGGCCGACCAGGTCAGCACCGAGATCCGGCGCCTGGCCCGGGCCGAGGAAAACATCAAGCTGGTCACCCTCTGCGGCGGCGTCGCGCTGCGCGGGCAGACCGCCAGCCTGGGCCACGGCGCCCACATCGTGGTCGGCACGCCCGGGCGCATCCTGGACCACCTGGAGCGCGGCAACCTGGACCTGTCCGCCCTGAACACCCTGGTGCTGGACGAAGCCGACCGCATGCTGGACATGGGCTTCGCCGAGGACATCGCCCAGGTGCTGCGCCAGTGCCCGGCGCAGCGCCAGACCTTGCTGTTCTCCGCCACCTATCCCGAAGGCATCGCCTCTTTGGCCCAGCGCTTCATGCGCGAGCCTCGGCAGGTGACGGTGGAGGCGCAGCACGCCGAGGGCAAGATCGAGCAGCGCTGGTACGAAGTCACCGAGCGGCAGCGCCTGCATGCCGTCTCGCAGCTGCTGGACCACTTCCGCCCCGAAAGCACGCTGGCCTTCTGCAACACCAAGCAGCAGTGCCGCGACCTGGTGCAGGTGCTCGTCGCCCAGGGCTACAGCGCGATGGCGCTATTCGGCGAACTGGAGCAGCGCGAGCGCGACCAGGTGCTGGTGCAGTTCGCCAACCGCAGCTGTTCCGTGCTGGTGGCCACCGACGTGGCGGCGCGCGGGCTGGACATCGCCCAGCTGGCGGCCGTGATCAACGTCGACGTGAGCCCCGACCCCGAGGTGCACATCCACCGCATCGGCCGCACCGGCCGGGGCGACGCGCAGGGCCTGGCGCTCAACCTCGCGGCCATGGACGAGATGGGAAGCGTCGGCAAGATCGAGCAGCTGCAGGGCCGCGAGTCCGACTGGCATCCGCTGGCCGAGCTGACCAGCGCCGGCGGGGAGCCGCTGCGCCCGCCCATGATGACGCTGCAGATCGCCGGCGGCCGCAAGGAGAAGATCCGCGCCGGCGACGTGCTGGGTGCGCTCACCGGCGAGGCCGGTTTCGCCAAGGACCAGATCGGCAAGATCAACATCAACGAATTCTCGACCTACGTCGCGGTCGACCGGCGCATCGCGCAGGAGGCGTTGCGGCGCCTGTCCAGCGGCCGGGTCAAGGGCAGGAGCGTGAAGGTGCGCCTGCTCGAGGCGGAGTGAGCGCCACCCTCGGCGCCCGCCGCAGCCCACCCGCCTGGGTGATGCTGGCTGCACTTTGCAGCGCCTTTGCGCTGAGCCAGTCCTTCCGCACCATGGCGGCCATCCTGGCGCCGCCGCTGCAGCGCGAGTTCACGCTGTCGGCCCAGCAGCTGGGCCTGTTCGCCGGGGCCTTTCACTTCGCCTTCGGGGCGCTGCAGTTCTTCATGGGCATGGGCATCGACGTGTACGGGCTGCGGCGCACGGTGCTGGTCGCCTTTCCCTGTGCCGTCGCGGGCGCGCTGATCTCGGCCTTCTCGCAGCAGTTCGGCCTGCTGCTGGTGGGGCAGGTGCTGATCGGCATCGGCTGCGCGCCGGCCTTCCTGGTGTGCACCGTGTTCATCGCGCGGCACTTCCCGCCGGAGCGCTTTGCGCCCGTGTCGGGGCTGGTGCTGGGGCTGGGCTCCGTGGGCATGCTGCTCACCGGCACGCCGCTGGCCTGGCTGGTGGAGGCCGCCTCGTGGCGCGCGGGCTTCGTCGCGCTGGCCGTGCTGTCGGTTGCCGCCTGGCTGCTGATGGCCTGGAAGGTGCACGAGCCGACTCAGCCTGGCAGCGCCGCGCGCGCGCAGGCCAAGCTGTCGATGTGGCAGGCCATGCTCAGCTACGGCGCGCTGTTCCGGCTGCCGCACACGCTGGGCATCCTGATGCTGGCCTCGGTGACCTACGCCTCCTTCATCTCGCTGCGCGGGCTGTGGCTGGGGCCGCTGCTGGTGGAGCGGCACGGCTTCTCGCTGGTGCAGAGCGGCAACATCGCGCTGGCCGTTTCGGTGGTGGGCATGTTCGGGCCGCCGCTGTTCGGCCGCCTCGATCCCGGCCCGGCCAAGCGGCGCCAGCGCATCACCGTCTGCACCGTGCTGGTCGCGGCCGGCTTCTTCCTGATGGCTTTTGCGCCCAGCGCGGGCATCGACGTGGCGGTGATGCTGGCCACCGGCCTGCTGTCGGGCTTCATCGTGCTGCAGTACGCCGACACCCGCGGCGCCTACCCGCCCGAGATGACCGGGCGCGCCATGGCGCTGTTCACCATGGCCATGTTCCTGGGCGTGGCCTTCATGCAGTGGTTCACCGGCGCGGTGGCCTCGATGGCCTCCGCCCACGGCGTCGACCCCTTCGCCGCCGTGCTGGCCACCATCGCGGTGCTGTTGTCGGCCGGGGTTGCCGGCTTCGCCTGGCTGCCGAAGCCGCCGCGCGTGTACTGAACCCGGCAGCAGGGGGCGCGCCTAGCGCTGCAGCATCGGAAAGGGCTTGCTCAGGAAGCGCGAGCCCTTGAGGCCGAAGCGCCAGGGCAGGTCCATGGCCTTTGAGATGCCGATGCGGGGACCGACCAGCAACTCGATCTCTTCATCGTCGGGCGCCGCGAGCAGCTTGAAAGGCGGCCGGTCCAGCCGGTGCCCGCCGAAGCTGCCGTCGATGCCCAGCGCCTGCCCCACGCGTCCCGGCCCCGAGCACAGCAGGCGCGGGTCTTCCAGGCCCCGGCGCTCGCGCATGCGTGCGAGGCCCTCGGTGGGCTCGATGGCGCGGATCAGCACCCCGGCGCCGTGCCCGTCCTCGCGGCACACGAAGTTCAGGCACCAGTGGATGCCGTAGGAGCGGTACACGTAGCTGCGCGCCGGCGGGCCGAACATCACCGCGTTGCGCTTGGTCGGGCCGGGGAAGGTGTGCGAGGCCGGGTCGGCGCGGTCGTAGGCCTCGGTCTCGACGATGACGCCGCCCACGCCGTCCACGAGCACGGTGACGCCGATGAGCCGGCGCGCCACTTCGGGGGCGTCGGCGCCGAAGTCGATGTTGGCCAGGCGGCTCATGCGGAAGGTGCGCGCCGGGGCGCCGTCTTGCGGGAAGCAGCGGCTGCGGCCACGCCAGGCGCCGGAAAGTCCGGCAGCGGCCGGCGCGCGATCTCCTCGGCCTTCTCGTGCGGCACGCCCAGCCCGCGCAGCACGCAGGCGGCCACGTCGGCGCCGTGCGTGGGCGGCGCCAGGCCCAGGGCGATGGTGCGCATGGCATGCGTGCCGGTGCCGTTGATCAGGTCCATCGCAGCTTCCTCGCTGGCAATGCGGAAGGCCTTCTGCTTCACGCCCAGGCGCAGGTCGGCCAGCACGTACTCGCGGATGTGGACCAGCAGCTCGGGCGCGGCTGCCGCCACGTCCAGCATCAGCAGGGCCCACTGCGGCGCCACCTCGGCCAGCCAGGCGTAGCGCCGGCCGCCGATGGCCATGCGCTCGGCGCCTTCCTTCACGCCTTGCTGGCTCTCGGTGATGCGGGTGCACAGCGTGGTGGCCAAGCGCAGCGCCACGTCGCTCAGCACTTCTTCCTTGGTCTTGAAATGGTTGTAGACGGTGCCGGTGGTCATGCCGGCCACGTCGGCGATCTCCTGGATGGTGCCGGCGGCCACGCCGCGCACCGAGAACACCTTGATGGCGGAATCGACCAGCTGCGCCCGGGTGCGCTCGCGCTTGGGCAGGCCGGGCGGCAGGCTGAGCAGGCCGGCCGAAAGCGCTATGGGCAAAGGTTCGATTGACGGTGACAAAGCCTTGAAACTAACATCCATTTTTGAGTGACGCGTTCAATTTTAAGTTTCTCATCAATTTTAATGAGTTCAGCCATGCGTGATGCGACAAGCCCCGATCTTCGTCTCGGATATCTGGTTTTCGAGGCCAGGCGCCTTCAGCGCTGGATCGATTTCTGCCAGCGTACCCTGGGACTGCCCGCGCCCCTGATCAACCCCGACGGGAGCCGCGGCTGGCAGCTGGACAGCCAGGCCCAGCGCCTGATCGTGCAGGAAGGCCCCTCGGACGACGTGGTCGCGCTGGGCCTGCATTGCGCCAGCGAGCAGGTGCTGGAGGCGTTGGCGGCGCGCATCCGCCAGGCCGGGCTGGAACTGGAGGAGGGCAATCCGCGCCAGTGCACCGCCCGCCGCGTGCACCGCCTGGTGCGCACCACCGATCCGGCGGGCAATGCGGTGGAGCTGTACGTCGACCCGGACGAGGCCGAGCGCCCCTTCGCGTCCGAGGCTTTTCCCGAAGGCTTTCGCACCGGCGAGCTGGGCATGGGCCACGCGGTGCTGGTCTCGGCCGACCTGCCGGCCATGGAAGCCTTCTACGAAGGCGTGCTGGGCTTCGGCGTGACCGAGCGGCTGGCCACGCGCGTGGGGCCCATCGACGTGCGCGGCACCTTCATGCACTGCAACGCGCGCCACCATTCCATTGCGCTGTTCGACCTGCCGCTGCCCAAGCGCATGCATCACTTCATGCTGCAGGCCGCGCGGCTGGCCGACATCGGCATCGCCTTCGAGCGGGCCGAGCGCAACAAGGTGCCGATGAGCCTGGGCCTGGGGCAGCACCCCGACCCGGACGGCACCTTCTCCTTCTACGGCGCCACGCCCTCGGGCTTCGACTTCGAGATCGGCGCCGGCACGCACGACATCGACCCGCAGGGCTGGCAGGTGCAGCACACGCAGCTCACCAGCAGCTGGGGCCACAAGCCGCGGCTTCGCCTGCAGCTGAACATGGCGCGGCACCTGCTGGTGCGCAAGCTGTTCGGTCGGCGCAAGCCGCAGGGCCGGCAGGCGGCCGGCGCAGCGGGCGTGAGCGCCGCGCCGGGCCGCCACGCGCAAGCTTGCAGTGCAGCACGAAGCGCGGAGGTACTGCGATGAGCCGCGCCGGGCGCTGGACCCGACGCATCCTCATCGCGCTGCTGGTCCTGATTGCACTGGCCGCCGTGGCGATCTTCGCGGGCGACCAGCTGGCCAGGCGCAAGATGCAGCGGCACGTGGAGATCGCCGTGCAGCCCGTGGCCTACAAGGACGATGCCGCGGCCATCGAGCGCGGGCGCTACCTGTTCTCCTCGCGCGGCTGCGTGGACTGCCACGGCGCCAAGGGCAACGGGAACATGTTCCTGGACGACGGCAAGGGCATGCGCATCGCCGGCCCCAACATCAGCCCCGGCCCGGGCAGCGTGGTGAAAGCCTACCAGCCGGTGGACTGGGTGCGCGCCATCCGCCACGGCGTGAACCCGCAGGGCCGCGCGTTGATGATCATGCCCAGCGAGGACTACAACCGCTTCACCGACGAGGACCTGGCCGCCCTGGTGGCCTACGTCCGCCACATGCCGCCGGCCGAGGGCGGTGGCCCGGTGCTGGACCTGCCGCTGCCGGTGCGCGCGATGTACGGCTTCGGCCTGATCCACGACGCGGCCGGCCGCATCGACCACGCGAAGGCGCCCGAGAAGCCGGTGCCCGACGCCGTGACCCTGGAGCATGGCGCCTACGTGGCCAACATGTGCCTGGGCTGCCATGGCGCGAAGCTGGCCGGCGGCAAGGTGCCGGGCGGGCCGCCCGACTGGCCGGCTGCCGCCAACCTCACGCCCGGCGCCGGTTCGGCCATGCCGCGCTACCCCGATGCGCAGAGCTTCGCGAAGATGTTCAAGACCGGCGAGCGCCCCGACGGCCAGGCCATCAAGGTGATGCCCTTCGGCTCGCTGCGCGAGATGAACGAGGTCGACGTGCGCGCGCTCTACCTGTATCTCAAGAGCCTGGCGCCGCAGCCGCACGGCTGAAGCGGCCGCTCAGCCGAAGAGTGCGCTGCCCACCAGCCACACGTTGGCCGCGCTGATCACGCCGAACAGCGTCCACGCGAGCGCCTTCACGATCGGGCCGGTCGCAAACTCGCCCATCAGCGCGCGGTCGCCGGTGAAGCGCAGCAGCGGCCAGATCGCGAAGGGCAGCTGGAAGCTCAGGATCACCTGGCTGAGCACCAGCATCTTGCCGATGCCCGCGTCGCCGAAGATCCACACGCCCACGAAGGCCGGCACCAGCGCCAGCGCGCGGGTGAGCAGGCGGCGTTGCCAGCAGGGGATCTTCAGGTCGAGGAAGCCTTCCATGATGATCTGGCCCGCAATGGTGCCGGTGAAGGTGGAGCTCTGGCCCGAGGCCAGCAGCGCCACGCCGAACAGCAGCGCCGCCAGCGCGCTGCCCACCAGCGGCTCGATGAGGCGATGGGCATCGGCGATGTCGGCCACCTCGGTGTGGCCGTTGCCGTGGAAGGCGCTGGCCGCCAGGATCATGATCGCCGCGTTCACCAGCAGCGCCAGCGACAGCGAGGCCACGGTGTCGATGGTGCAGAAGCGGATGGCCTCACGCCGGCCAGCGGGCGTGTCGGACACCACCCGCGTCTGCACGATGGACGAGTGCAGGTACAGGTTGTGCGGCATCACCGTGGCGCCCACGATGCCGATGGCCAGGTAGAGCGCGCCCGGCTGCTGCAGCCGCTCCAGGCTGGGCACGAAGCCCACCGCCACGCCCAGCCAGTTCGGCTGCGACATGGCCAGTTCCACGACGAAGCAGGCGGTGATGGTGCCCACCAGGCCCAGCACGATGGCCTCCACCCGCCGGAAGCCGGCGCCCTGCAGTCCCAGCACCAGCAGCGTGTCGAAGGCTGTTATGGCGATGCCGGTGGTGATGGACACGCCGAAGAGCAGGTGGATGGCCAACGCGCTGCCCAGCACCTCGGCCAGGTCGCAGGCCACGATGGCCAGCTCCGCCCCCAGCCACAGGAAGCGGCTCATCGCCCGCGAATAGTGCGAGCGGCAGCCCTGCGCCAGGTCTTTCTTCGCCACCACGCCCAGGCGCACGCACAGGGTCTGCAGCAGCATGGCCGCCAGGCTCGCCAGCAGCACCACGAAAAGCAGGCCATAGCCGAAGCGCGAGCCCGACTCGATGTCGGTGGCCCAGTTGCCCGGGTCCATGTAGCCCACCGACACCAGCAGGCCCGGGCCGGCGTAGCGCATCAGCTTGCGCCAGAAGGGCCATTCGGCCGGGATGGCCACGCTGCCCCGGACCTCGGAGGGGCAGAAGGGGGCGGTGGCGGTGCGGGGCAGTCGATACATCGGCGGGTAGTTTCGCCTCGATCGGCGCGGCCGGCGCGGCTCTGGGAGAATCGCGCCCATCATGCAAATCACCAAAGACACCGTCGTCACCCTGCAGTTCAAGGTGACCGATGCCGCCGGCAAGCTGATGGAGCAGAGCAAGGACCCGATGGTCTACCTGCACGGCGGCTACGAGAACACGCTGCCCAAGATCGAGGCCGCGCTGGAAGGCCAGTCCGTGGGCTTCCAGACCACCCTGGCGCTGGCGCCGGAAGACGCCTTCGGCGTGCGCGACGAATCGCTGGCGCGCACCATCCCCAAGTCGGAGTTCCCCCCGGGCGTGAAGGTCGGCGGCCAGCTGCAGGGCACGCTCGACGACGGCCAGCCGCACATCTTCTGGGTGATGAAGATCAAGGGCGACAAGGTGCTTCTGGACGGCAACCATCCCTGGGCCGGCATTCCGCTGAAGTTCACCGTGAAGGTCACGGGCGTGCGCGCCGCGCTGCCCGAGGAGATCGAGCACCGCCATGTGCACGGCGAGCACGGCCACCACCACTGAAGCATCCGGGGCCATTCGCTCCAGCGCTGGGCCGCACTGTCGCGCGGGCAGCGCTTTTCAAGCCGGCACGGCGTCCCCATCTGCGATGGATCGCAGCCCATCGCCTGCGAACGCCCTCGAAAGGAAACACGCCGTGTCCGCCGATCCCGTCCTGAAGGTCCAGCCCCTGGGCTTCCCCTGGCCCACCATCGACCCCTTCCTGTTCTGCGTCCATCACGATGACGCCTACCCGCGCGGCAACGCGCAGATGGGCCCGGATGCGTCGCTCCTGGCCGGCCGCCAGATCGGCCAGGATTTCAGCCGCCAGGACGGCTGGAGCATGTACCACGGCGAGACCGTGCCGGGCTTCCCGGGCCACCCGCACCGCGGCTTCGAGACCGTGACCATCGTGCGCCAGGGCCTCATCGATCATTCCGACTCGCTGGGCGCGGCCGCGCGCTTCGGCGGCGGCGACGTGCAGTGGCTCACCGCCGGTGCGGGCATCGTGCATTCGGAGATGTTCCCGCTGCTGAAGTCGCAAGAGGCCAATCCCCTGGAGCTGTTCCAGATCTGGCTGAACCTGCCGGCGCGCAACAAGATGGCGGCGCCGCACTTCACCATGTTCTGGTCCGAGGACATTCCGCGCCTGCGCGCGCTGGACGCCGAGGGCTGCGAGACCGAGCTGGCCTGCGTGGCCGGCCGCCTGCCGCTGGATGCCGGCGTGGGCGCGGGCGCCGGCGAGCTGGAGCCGCTGGCTCCGCCGCCCGCCTCCTGGGCCGCCCAGGACGGCGCCGACGTCGCGATCTGGACCCTGCGCATGGCGCCCGGCGCGCGCTGGACGCTGCCCGCAGCCGCCGGCCAGGGCACGCGACGGATGCTGTATTTCTTCCAGGGCGCTTCTGTGCAGGTGGGTGGCCGCCGCATCGACGGCCATGCCGCCATCGAACTGGCGGCCGGCGAGAACGTGGAACTGGTCAACGGTGACGCGGCCGGCGAATTCCTGGTGCTGCAAGGCCGGCCGATCGCCGAGCCGGTCGCCCAGTACGGGCCCTTCGTGATGAACACGCAGGCCGAGATCGCGCAGGCCATGGCCGACTACCGCCGCACGCAGTTCGGGGGCTGGCCCTGGCCGGACGGCGCGCCGGTGCACGGCCGCGAGCCGGAGCGCTTCGCGCGCCATCCCGACGGCCGCGAGGAACGGCCGCTGCCTGCCGCCGGCGTGACGCTGGGCTGACCCGCGCGGGCGCCGAGGTTTCCCGGCGCGGGTCACGCTCTGTTCATTCAGGCGAACTAAGCTTCAGCAAGACAGTCGCACGGCGCTGGTAGGGGTTGCCTCGGCAGCCGGCCGACGCGGTCGGTACCCCGATGCCGGCGGCTGTCCCTTTCCCGCGCCGCCACCCTTCGATCCACCCATCCGAGCACAACGGGACACGCGTCCGGCGCAGCGCTTGGACAGAATGGCGGCATGAATGCGCGTGCCACCCCGCACCACCTCCGCTCGCCGCTGCGCTACCTGGAACTGCTGTCGCGCGCCGCCATCCATGTGGACGCGCACCTGGATGCCGAACTCGACGCGCAGGAACTCGCGCAGCGCGCGGCCATGTCGCGCCACCATTTCCATCGCATCTTCCACGCCTACTTCGGCCTGACCGTGGGTGGCTACCTGGGCTGGCGGCGGCTGCGCCGCGCCTGCGAGCTGCTGGGCGAGCCCGGCGGGGCGCCGGTGCTGGACGTGGCCCAGTCCGTCGGCTTCGCCTCGGCCCAGGCGCTGGCCAAGGCCATGCGGCGCGAACTGGGCACCACGCCCAGCGCCGTGCGCGCGGGCGCGGAGCCTGACTGGGACGCCTACTTCCGCCGGCGCAGGATTCCCGATGCCGCCCCCGCCGCCGGCGAGACCGCCCCGCCGCTGCACCCGCGCTGGAGCGCGGCGCCCGCCTTCGACGCGTTGTGCGCCACCGGCCAAGGCATGCAGGGCGGCACCATGGTTCGCGCGGCAGGCGAGGGGCTCGGCCGGCTGCTGCCGGCGCTCCAGGAGGCAGGCCTCATGCAGCAGATGACGCATCTGATCTCCGCCATGCCCGAGGAGCCGCAGGGCCCGGACGACCCGCATTGCCGCATGTGGAACGGCGCGATCTTCGGCCTCTCGCTGTCCGGCTCGACGGGACACTCGCTGCGCCCGCCCATCCCGCTGCGGCAGGCGCAGCTCCACTGGCAGCACTGGCCCGCCGGCCGCTACGCGGTGTTCACCCACGTGGGCGCCTACGACGGCCTGCACGACCTGTGGAAGACCATCTACCGCCACTGGGTGCCGGCCACCGGCTACCGCCTGCGCGACGTGCCGGGCTTCGACCTGTACCTGAACGACCCGCGCGACACGCCGCCCGACCACTTGCGCACCGAGCTTTACCTTCCCATGGAGTGAACCCGATGAGCCAGCCCGAGCTCGAAGCCCTGATCGCCCGCGGCGCGGTCGCCTGCGCCCAAGCCGTCGCCGACGGCCAGGCCAGTGCGCTGGACCTGTGTGACGCCGCCATCGGCCGGATCGAGTCCCTCGACGGCGCCATCCACGCCGTGGTGCTGCGCGACTTCGAGCGCGCTCGCGAGCAGGCCCGCGCCGCCGACGCCGCCCGTGCGCGCGGCGAACGTCTGCCCTTGCTGGGGGTGCCGATGACGGTGAAGGAATCCTTCAACGTCGCCGGCCTGCCCACCTCCTGGGGCCTGCCGCCCTTCCGCGACTTCCGGCCGGCGCAGGACGCGGTCGCGGTGCAGCGCCTGAAGGCCGCGGGCGCGGTGATCCTGGGCAAGACCAACGTGGCGGCCGCGCTGGGCGACTGGCAGAGCGCCAACCCCGTGTACGGCCGCACGGTGAACCCGAACGATGCCACGCGCACGCCCGGCGGCTCCAGCGGTGGCGGCGCCGCGGCACTGGCCGCTGGCATGGTGGCGCTGGAGATGGGCTCGGACCTCTTCGGCTCGATTCGCGTGCCGGCGCACTTCTGCGGCCTGTACGGCCACAAGCCCAGCGTCGGCGTGCTGCCCACGCGCGGCCACGACTTTCCCGGCACGCAGGTGGAGCCCGGCGACCGGCCCGCCGTGATCGGCCCGCTGGCGCGCAGCGCCGACGACCTGGACCGCGTGCTGGATGCCATCGCCGGCCCCGACCAGCCCGATGCGAAGGCCTACCGGCTCGCGCTGCCGCCGCCTCGCCATGCCCGGCTGCGCGACTGGCGCGTGCTGGTGCTGGACCAGCACCCCGTTTGCGCCACCTCGTCGGCGATGCGCAGCGCGCTGGAGGCGTCGGCCCGGCAACTGGAGCAGTCCGGCGCCAAGGTCTCGCGCAGCAGCGACAAGCTGCCCGACCTGAAGCTCATCGCCGAGGGCTACACCACCCTGGTCACCACCTTTCTAGGCGCGTGGGAGCCGGGCGGCAGCACCACGATGAGCGCCCACGACTGGATCCGGCTGATGGGCCAGCGCGACCGCTACCGCGTGCAGTGGCGCGCCTTCTTCGAGGAATTCGACGCGCTGCTGTGCCCGCCATCGGGCAGCGCGGCCTTCCCGCACGACGAGAACCCGGACTTCGACAGCCGCTCGCTGCTCATCGACGGCCAGCCCACCCCTTACGGCGCACAGGGCGCCTGGTCGACCATTGCCTCGATGGCCGGGCTGCCCGCCACCGTGGCACCGATGGCACGCGACGCGGAAGGCCTGCCGCTGGGCGTGCAGATCATCGGCCCCTTCCTTGAAGACCGCAGCACCATCGCGCTGGCACGTCAACTGGCGGGGCGGGAAGGCGACTGATGCACAGGCGACGGCAGGCCCGCCGCAAATTGCTTAGGCTCGGGCCTTCGCCAACCCCACTCTTACTGGAGACCTGTTCATGATCCATGTCGTCGCCGTCATCACCGCCAAGCCCGGCCAGCGGGCTGCCGTGCTGGAAGCCTTCCAGGCCAACGTTCCGGCCGTGCTGGCCGAGGACGGCTGCATCGAGTACCAGGCCACGGTCGACGCCAAGGGCATGCCGGCTTCCAAGGGCACCTTCGGCGAGGACACCTTCGTGGTGGTCGAGAAGTGGGCCACGCTGCCTGCCCTGCAGGCCCACGCGGTGGCGCCGCACATGAAGGCCTATGGCGAGAAGACCAAGGACCTGCTGGCCAGCCGCGTGATCCACGTGCTGGAGCCGGTGGCCTGAGCCTTTCGCCGGCCGCCCAATGAAAAAGGCGCGCCCTGAGGCGCGCCTTTTGTCTTTCGGGGAAAGCCCGTTCGCTTACTTGGCGACGACGCGGACCATCTCCAGGCACTTGTTCGAATAGCCCCACTCGTTGTCGTACCAGCTCACCAGCTTGACGAAGGTGCTGTCCAGCGCAATGCCGGCTTCGGCATCGAAGATCGAGGTGCGCGGGTCGCCGCGGAAGTCGGTGGCCACCACCTTGTCTTCCGTGTAGCCCAGCACGCCCTTGAGCGCGCCTTCGCTTTGCGCCTTGAACTCGGCACAGATTTCCTTGTAGCTGGCTTCCTTGTTCAACTCGACCGTCAGGTCGACCACCGACACGTCGGAGGTCGGCACGCGGAAGCTCATGCCCGTCAGCTTCTTGTTCAGCTCGGGGATCACCACGCCCACCGCCTTGGCCGCGCCGGTGCTGGAGGGGATGATGTTCTCGAGGATGCCGCGGCCGCCGCGCCAGTCCTTGTTGCTCGGGCCGTCCACGGTCTTCTGCGTGGCGGTGGCGGCGTGCACGGTGGTCATCAGGCCGCGCTTGATGCCCCACTTGTCGTTGAGCACCTTGGCCAGCGGCGCCAGGCAGTTGGTGGTGCAGCTGGCGTTGGAGATGATCGCCTCGCCCTTGTAGGTCTTGTCGTTCACGCCGTAGACGAACATGGGGGTGTCGTCCTTGGAGGGCGCCGACATGATCACCTTCCTGGCGCCGGCGGCCAGGTGCTTCTCGCAGGTTTCCTTGGTCAGGAACAGGCCGGTGGATTCCAGCACCACGTCGGCGCCGATCTCGTTCCACTTGAGGTTGGCCGGGTCGCGTTCCTGCGTGAGACGGATGGGCTTGCCGTTGACGATCAGGGTGTTGCCGTCGACGGCGACTTCGCCCTTGAAGCGGCCGTGCACCGAGTCGTACTGGAGCATGTAGGCCAGGTAGTCGGGCTCGAGCAGGTCGTTGATGCCGACGATCTCGATCTCGTTCTTGAAGTTCTGCACGGCGGCGCGCAGCACGTTGCGTCCGATGCGGCCGAAGCCGTTGATACCGATCTTGATAGCCATCTGTCTGCTCCTGGGATAGTTGAAAAAACTGGGAAGGCGGATGCTTCAGCGCTTGAGCGCCGCTTCCACCGTGGCGGCAACGTTCTCCGCCGTGAAGCCGAAGTGCTTGAAGAGCACGCCTGCGGGTGCCGACTCGCCGTAGGTGTCGATGCCCACCACCGCCGAGACGCCGTACTTCCACCAGCCGTCGGTGGCGCCCATCTCGACCGCGACGCGCTTGATGCCCTTGGGCAGCACGCTCTTCTTGTAGGCCACGTCCTGGCGGTCGAAGGTGGTGGTGGAAGGCATGGAGACCACGCGCACCGCGATCTTCTTCGCAGCCAGCAGTTCCTGCGCCTTGAGCGCCAGCTGGACTTCCGAGCCGGTGGCGATGATCACCGCCGCCGTCTTCTTGTTCTTCAGGCCCACGCGCTCCGGCTCGGCCAGGACGTAGGCGCCCTTGCTGATGTCCGAGAGGTCGCTCTTGGGCGAGTAGGGCAGGTTCTGGCGCGACAGCAGCAGCGCGGTCGGGCGGGTGGTGTTCTGCAGCGCGACGGCCCAGGACACGGCGGTCTCGGCCGTGTCGCCCGGACGCCAGACGTCCAGATTGGGGATCAGGCGCAGCGAGGCCGCATGCTCGATCGACTGGTGCGTGGGGCCGTCTTCGCCCAGGCCGATGGAGTCGTGCGTGAACACGTGCACCACGCGCTGCTTCATCAGCGCGGCCATGCGGATGGCATTGCGGCTGTAGTCGCTGAAGGTCAGGAAGGTGCCGCCATAGGGGATGTAGCCGCCGTGCAGCGCCACGCCGTTCATGATGGCGGCCATGCCGAACTCGCGCACGCCGTAGTTGATGTGGCGGCCGATGAGGCCGTCGGAGTTCTGCTCGTTGCCCTCGGCGCGCAGCACCTCGCCCTGGCTGCCGAAGCGCAGCGCGGGCGTGCTCTTGGTATTGGTGAGGTTGGAGCCGGTCAGGTCGGCGCTGCCGCCCAGCAGTTCGGGCAGGGCGGCGGTGAAGGCTTCCAGCGCCAGCTGCGAGGCCTTGCGGCTGGCCACGGTCTCGGCCTTGGTGTGGGCTGCCACCACCGCGTCGAAGGCGGTCTGGTGGAAGTTCTTCGGCAGCTCGCCCTTCATGCGGCGGGTGAATTCGGCCGCCAGGTCGGGGAAGGCCTTGGCATAGGCGGCGAACTTCTCGTTCCAGGCCGCTTCGGTCTTGGCGCCGGCCTTCTTCGCGTCCCACTCGTCGTACACGGCGGTGGGCAGCTCGAAGGGGGCGTGCGGCCAGTTCAGCGCACTGCGGGTCAGGCCGATCTCGTCGGCGCCCAGGGGCTCGCCGTGGGCCTTGGCGGTGTTGGCGCGGTTGGGGCTGCCCTTGCCGATCTGCGTCTTGCAGATGACCAGCGTGGGCTTGTCGTTCTGCGCCTTGGCTTCGGCGATGGCCTTGGACACTTCGGGCGCGTCATGCCCGTCCACCGGGCCGATCACGTTCCAGCCGTAGGCCTTGAAGCGCTCGGCCGTGTTGTCGACGAACCAGGGCTTGACCGGGCCGTCGATGGAGATGCCGTTGTCGTCGTACAGGGCGATCAGCTTGGAGAGCTTCCAGGCGCCGGCCAGGGCGCAGGCCTCGTGGCTGATGCCTTCCATGAGGCAGCCGTCGCCCAGGAACACATAGGTGTGGTGGTCGACGATGCTGTGGCCGTCACGGTTGAACTCGGCCGCCATCAGCTTCTCGGCCAGCGCGAAGCCCACCGCGTTGGTGATGCCCTGGCCCAGCGGGCCGGTGGTGGTTTCCACGCCGGGGGTGATGCCCGCCTCGGGGTGGCCTGCGGTCTTGCTGTGCAGCTGGCGGAAGTTCTTCAGTTCCTGGACGGGCAGGTCGTAGCCGGTGAGGTGAAGCACCGAATAGATCAGCATCGACGCATGGCCGTTGGAGAGCACGAAACGGTCGCGGTCGAACCACTGCGGGTTCAGCGGGTTGTGGCGAAGGTGGTCGCCCCACAGTGCGACGGCCATGTCGGCCATGCCCATCGGCGCGCCCGGGTGGCCGGAGTTGGCGAGTTGAACGGCGTCCATCGCCAGCGCGCGGATCGCGTTGGCCATCAAGGCTTGGTTGGCCATGTTTCGTGGCTTTCTGGGGGGAGAGGTTGGGGGGAACCCGTAATTTTAACGGGCATGGCCGACTGCTAGAGTCGACGGCCTATGCATGGCCTGCACCTCACCGCCGATTTGCACGACTGTCGATGCGCCAGCCAATGGCTCGTGGACGCCAAGGCACTGGGGGCCGTGTGCCGCAAGGCCGCGACCGCCGCGGGGCTGCAGCCGGTGGGCGAGCTGTTCCAGAGCTTCCCCGCCACGGTCAACGGCCCCGGGGGTGTCACGGCCACGGTACTGCTGGCCGAGTCGCACCTGT
This sequence comes from Variovorax sp. OV329, assembly GCF_900114785.1. Taxonomy (GTDB): domain Bacteria; phylum Pseudomonadota; class Gammaproteobacteria; order Burkholderiales; family Burkholderiaceae_C; genus Variovorax. The sequence goes on along the minus strand of NZ_FOUG01000004.1, from coordinate 203,259 downwards.
GCGTGCACACCTGGCCCGAGCTGCGCGCCGCGACGCTCGACGTGTACGTGTGCAACGTGGGGGCGGATCATTCGCCGGCCGCGCACGCGCTGATGGACTGCCTGGTGTCGCTCTTCGAGCCGCAGCGCAGCGAGCGCCATGCGCTGCAGCGCGGCGCGCTGGCCGCGGAACACGACACGGCCACCGCGCCGATCGCACGCTGATGAACGCGCCCGCCCAGGCGATGGTGCTGGCCGCCGGTCGCGGCGAGCGCATGCGCCCGCTCACCGACCACACGCCCAAGCCGCTGCTTCCGGTGCAGGGCAAGCCGCTCATGCAGTGGACGCTGGAGGCGCTCGCGCGCGGTGGCTTCCATGACGTGCTGCTGAACACCGCCTGGCTGGGCGAGCAGATCCCCGCGCATTTCGGCGATCGCTTCGGCACGCTGACACTGTCGTATTCGCATGAGGGACAGGACTTCGGCGACGCACTGGAAACCGCCGGCGGCGTCGTCCGCGCGCTGCCGGGCCTGGCGGATGTGTTCTGGGTGGCGGCGGGCGACGTGTTCGCACCGCAGTTCGAGTTCACGCAGCAGGCCGTGGACCGCTTCGCGTCCAGCGGGCGCCTGGCGCACCTGTGGTTGGTGCCCAATCCGGCGCACAACCCCAAGGGCGACTTCGGCATCTCCGCAGAGGGGCTCGCGGTCTCGCGCCCTGGGGACAGCCAGCCCAGCTACACCTTCTCGACCGTTGCGCTCTACCGCGCCGCGTTCTTCGCTGCGCCGCGCTGCGACATCGCCCCCGGCAACGCCGGCGGCATCAAGGCCGCCCTGGCACCCATGCTGCGAGCCGCCATGGCCCAGGGCCTTGTCAGCGCCGAACTCTACGAAGGCCCGTGGACCGACGTGGGCACGCCCGAGCGCCTGGCAGCCCTGAACGCTTCGAACTGATCCGTCGCGAAAAACAAAAAAGGCCAGCGGCGATGAACCGCTGGCCTTGGATTCCGGATGAGCCAGGCTCACCGGAAGGTCATCATGGCACGTTGGCGCTGGTGATGATGAAGGGCTTGCCCGGCAGGCTCATGTCGCCGCCGTACTCGAAGGGGTACTGCGAAGGCGCCTGGTTGTTGGGGCCGAGGCCGCAACCGGCGTTCGGCTTGCAGGCCATGCCCGAGCCCTGGTTGGTCCAGAAGATGACCGAACCGTAGCGGTAGTTGCGGATCGCCTTGCCGCCGAAGTCGGCCACCGACAGCACCCAGCCTTCGGTGCCGTGGTTCTCGTTGTCCTCGATCATCACCGGGTCGACCAGTCGCGAGTCGGTCAGGACCGCCTGGCGCACGGTGCCGCTGTTGTGGTTGGACGCGAAGTCCACCCAGCGCACGGCGCGTTCACCACGCGAGAGCACCATGATCGAATCGTTGATGGCGTTGCCGGTGTCGTTGGCCGAACCGCGGTAGTAGGCGATGCTCGTGGGGTTGGCACCCACGGCGACGTTGCCCACCTGGCTCAGCGAGCCCGTGCCGCTGCCGTTGCCGTAGCCGCCCAGGTCGAAGATGCGCATGTTGCCGTCTTCGGTGGCGACCCAGCCGCGCAGGTTGCTGCCCCACAGGGTGGCTTTGACGGCCGTCGGCTTGGCGCCCAGGTCGACGGTCTGCACGACCCTCGGCTTGTCGCTGTCGGCCATCTGCGAGAAGGCAAAGGGCCACTGGTTGTCGGCCATGCCCACCGAGGTGGTCTTGTCGAAGTCGGCACGCGCGCCGAAGTACATGCGGCGGTAGTAGTCGAACAGGGGCTTCAGGTCGACGAAGGCAGCGCGCTTCTCCGACTTGGACACCACGATGGCCATGCCACCCTTCGCATACGAGCCGGTGTTGCGGCCGCTGATGAAGGTCTGGCGGTTGGTCTCGTTCGCCAGCGCCATGGCGTACTCGGTGGTGAAGTTGCCGGAGGCGTCGGTCGGGCGGCCCGTCCACGGATTCCAGCCGGTGGTGGCCGTGATCTCGGTGGGTGCGCGCATGCCGTCAGGCAGGTCCACGTAGCCCAGCACCTTCATGAAGCCGATGTTGCCGCGATTGGCCAGGCCAGGGTTCACCGTGTTCCACTCGCCCCAGCCCACGTCGCCCTGGTTGGGCTGGGAGGTGGTGCAGCCGTTGCACAGGCCCGCCAGCGCCACCACGGCGATCTGGCCCTTCAGCGCGGCGGTGTCCCACACCGTGACCAGCGCGAACTCGGCGCTGTTGGTCTGCACGATGCCGGTGGGCACCTTGTTGGCACCCAGCTGGGCATTGGCGAAGTTGCTGGAGGTGTTGCTGCCCACGGCGGTCGACAGGCGGCCGTTCTGGTAGGCCACCACCGACTCCAGGCCCCAGCCCGGGCGGCCATAGGCACGTGCCGCGGCGACCGGGTTGCGGGCGCCGATGCTGTTGCCGTGGTCGTCGTCCAGGCCTTCGAAGCTGTTCATGTTCGGGTTCTTGCCAGCCCACAGCGGCGCGGGTTGCGGACGCTGCGTGAAGGTGTTGAACGACTGCGCGATGACCTGGATGTCCGCCACGCCGACGCGGGTGGTGGGTGCATCGGGGACATAGACCGCATTGCCGAAGTTGGCGAAGTAGTCGCCCGGATCCTGGGTGTCCGGACCGCCGACCTGCCAGTCGCCGCCATCGCTGGCGTAGATGCGCGCGTTGTTGGAGCGGGCATGCCAGGTGGTGCCGGACTTGGCGGCGCTCGATGCGGCGCCGTAGCGGTAGGCGATGCCTTCGGCACTGCTCATCTTGCCGGCCATGGCCACGTAGGCGGCGGGGTCGATGCGGCCGCTGGCGTCGACCACGTCACCGCTGAGGGCGGTGCCGGACGAGCCCACCGGGACGGTGGCAGGGGCCGGAGCGAGTGCCGGAGCACTGGGTGCGGGCGCAGGCGCAGCGGGTGCAGGAGCCGGAGCCGCCGGAGCGGGTGCCGGGGCGGACGGTGCGGGGGCGGGCGCAGGAGCCGCCGGTGCGGGGGCCGGCGCAGACGGACGACCCCACCGCTTTTCCAGCGATGCGGCATCATCCTGCGCTACGGGACTGGAATCTCCGGCAACGGAACCGTTCGAACCGGTAGCCTGGCCACTCGTTCCACCACCGCCACCACCACAGGCGCTCAGCGCCACCAGCATTGTGAGTAATGCCGAATTCTTAATAACTTTCAAGACCGAATCCTCTGGTTGAAATAACCAATTGGACCTGTTGGGTCCCTGCTCAGGCAAATGTTCTTTCAAACCTTTGCACTGTCGGTTGGCCTGCAACAAGCACCTGTTACAGACGTATGGCATCGTGATCCCTATGACAAACACATCCCCTTACACTGATCGCAGAGCCCGCCTCGCCGCACAGTTGGGCGCAGGTGGCATCGCGGTCATCCCCACTGCCCCGGAACGTCAGAGAAATCGTGACAGCGACTTCCTGTTCCGACATGACAGCTACTTCTTCTATCTGACAGGCTTCTCCGAGCCCAACGCGTGGCTGGTGCTCGAGGGAAACGGGCGCAGCACCCTCTTCTGCGCCCCCAAGGATCTCGAGCGCGAGATCTGGGACGGGTACCGGCTGGGCCCTGACGCCGCGCCGCAAGCGCTTGGCGTCGACGCAGCCTGGTCCGTCGATGAGCTTGAAAAGCAAATGCCGCGCCTGCTCGAAAACCGTTCTACCGTCTGGTACAACTTTGCTACTCACAAGGGGCTCGAGTCCCAGGTAGACACCTGGTTACAGCGAGTAAGGGCACGGGCGCGCTATGGCGCAATTTGTCCGGAAGAGCAGCGCGATTTGTGCGGTCCACTTGACGAAATGCGGCTTGTCAAGGACGCACACGAGTTAGAAGTAATGCGAAAGGCTGCAGCGATCAGTGCCAAGGCGCACATCCGGGCCATGCAATTGTCAGCAAGGATGTTGCGCGAAGGCCACGACGTGCGCGAGTACCACCTTGATGCCGAGTTGCTGCACGAATTCCGCCTCAACGGTTCGCAATACCCCGCATATGGGTCCATCGTGGCAGCTGGCGCGAACGCCTGCGTGCTGCATTACCGCGCCGACGTGGCGCCGATTCGCGACGGCGAACTGGTCTTGATCGATGCAGGCTGCGAGCTGGACGGCTATGCGAGCGACATCACGCGGACCTTCCCGGCGAACGGCAAGTTCACCGGGCCGCAGCGCGCGTTGTACGACCTGGTGTTGGCCAGCCAGGATGCAGCAGTCGCCGCGACCAAGGCCGGCGCCCGCTTCACCGACCCGCACGAGGCCACGGTGGCGGTACTTGCGCAGGGGCTGCTGGACCTGAAGATCCTGGATGCCGCCAAGGCGGGCAGCGCGCAGGACGTGATCGAGCAGCGCGCCTACTTTCCCTTCTACATGCATCGCACCGGCCATTGGCTGGGCATGGACGTGCACGACTGCGGCAGCTACGTGGAGCCCAGCCAGGTCGGCGAGACGAGCGAGCGCAAGGACCCGCTTTCCGGCGAGACCATCACCAACCGCCCCAGCCGCATCCTGCGGCCGGGCATGGTGCTGACCATCGAACCGGGCCTTTACGTACGGCCGACCGAAGGCGTGCCCGAGGAATTCTGGAACCTGGGCATCCGCATCGAGGACGACGCTGTGGTCACCGAGACCGGTTGCGAGCTCATCAGCCGCGGCGTGCCGGTGAAGGCCGACGAGATCGAGGCCCTGATGAAGGCCTGAGAAAGGCCGCGCGCTACGCCTCGGGCCGCAGGCCGGCGACGGCCGCACCGGCCCAGTGGCCGCGGCTGAAGGCCTCCTCGAAGATGGAATAGCCCGACCAGTCGGCATGCGCGAAGGCCAGGCGGCCCTCGCGCACCCCTTTCTGACCCCCGTCCAGTTGCGCCAGCAGGCCCGGCGACGGGATCGCCATGGCATGTCCGTAGCGGGTGAGCTGCATGCGGGTCGCCAGCCGCGGGAGGTCGGGGTGCGCCACCGACAGCTCGGCCAGCAGTTCGTCGCGCCAGAAAGTCCAGGCCCGGTCCAGCAGCAGGCGGCGGCCGTCGATGCCGGCGTCGTGGCGGCTGGGGCCCAGGGGTCGGTACCAACTGATCACCGTCTCGCGCGGGGTCGGGTCCAGCCGCTGGTGGCCGGCGTCCACGTAGCCCAGGCCGCGCGTCCCGTAGAGCACGTTGTCCCAGCTGGGGGCCGCGCCCGGCCGGTCGGCCAGGGGGGCGCTAAGGTGCACGTTGGCGACCAGCCAGGGCGCGTGCCGCAGCGCGGCGGCGGTGCGGCGCAGGAATTCCGGCGGGCTTTGCACCACGCGCCCCGCCACGAAGACGGGCAGGGCGACGATGCAGCGCTCCGCCTGCCAGCGCACCAGCTTGCGCTGGCGGACGTCGAAGGCGTCCAGCTCGACGCCCGCGCGGGTCTGCGCGATGCGCGTCACCACCTGGCCGGCCTGCAGTCGCTCCGGGCCCAGGGGCGTGGCCAGCTTGCGCGAGAGCCAGCCATTGCCCTCGGGCCAGGTCAGCACCGCCTCGCGCTCCTCCGAGTCGTCCGCGGCGTGGCCGGGCGCGTGGAAGCCGTGGCGGCTGGCGAAATAGTGGATGCCGGCCCAGGCGGAGACTTCGCCGCTGCCGGCACCGTAGTCGTCGCGGCAGCAGTAGTCCAGGTACCAGCGCAGGTGCGGATCGTCCAGGCCCTGGGCGGTCAGCCAGGCGTCGAAGGTCTGGGCGTCCAGCGCCAGTTGCTCCGGCCCGGGCGTGCTGCGCGCCATGGGAATGGTGAAGCGTTCGCGCCGGCGCAGCGCGTCCACCCGTTCGTCGAAACGTCGGTACTGTTCGAAGCTGCGCGCCGGCACGCCCTGGACCGGCAGCAAGCCCTCCTGCCATTCGCCCTGGAAGAACAGGCGCTCCTGCGGGCTGTGGCACAGGTGGCGCTCGTCGTATTCCCAGCGGCCGGCCACGCGCCGGCGCAGGCCCAGTTCTTCCAAGAGGTCCTGCACCTCGGGCGCATCGTCGCCGGGCACGGGCAGGTAGTGGGCGCCCATGGGGCAGGGCAGGCCCTGCACCGCGGTGCCGCGGCTGTTGCCGCCCGGCTCGTCCTCCAGTTCGAACAGGACGAAGTCCTCCACCCCGCCCAGCCGCAGCGCACGCGCCGCCGCGAGGCCGGCCACGCCGCCGCCGGCGATCAGCACGCGGGTGCGGCGCGTCTCATCCGGCGCCTTGCCGGCCAGGCTGCCGTCGCGCAGCGCATGGCCCCGTTCGACGTCGACACCCGTGAAGCCGCCCTCGATGTGCGAGACAGCGGACGGCGCTTCGCAGGCGGCAAGCGCCAGGCTGCCCGCCGCGGCGCCCAGGAAGCGGCGCCGGCCGATCATGGCTTGCCCCACTCGTGCTCGTAGGTGGTGACCAGCACCTGGTTCGACAGCCGGTTCACCGGCGCCGGCACCTTCGCCATGTCGGGCGGAAAGGCGAAGAGCAGCGGCAGCGCCTCCGGCGTGAGAAATCGCAGCCCGGCCGGCAGGGCCTCTGGCATGCGCCACGGCCGATGGCTCGCGACGATGAAGCCCCATTCGCCGAAGCTGGGCACATGCGCGTGGTAGGGCGTGGCCCTGAGGCCCACCGACTCGATGGTGGCGGCCACCGTCCAGAAGCTCTTGCGCGCGATCAGCGGCGAGGTGGTCTGCACCACCGCGTAGCCACTGGCCGACAAACGCTTGTCCAGCAGCGCGTAGAAGGAGTTCGTGTAGAGCTTGCCGATGGCGAAGTTGGTCGGATCGGGGAAGTCCACCACGATCACGTCGTACACCTCGTCCAGGTCCTGCTGCAGCCACTGGAAGGCATCGGTGTTGACGATGCGCAGCTTGGGCGAACCCAGCGAATGGCCATTCAGCGCCGCCAGTGTCTCGTGGCTGCCGAAGAGCTGCGTCATGTTGGGATCGAGCTCGACCAGCGTGACCTGCTCCACCGAGGGGTACTTGAGGATCTCGCGAACCGCCATGCCGTCGCCGCCACCGAGCACCGCCACCTTCTTCGGTGCGCCGTGCGCGGCCATCACCGGGTGCACCAGCGCCTCGTGGTAGCGGTACTCGTCGCGCTCGGCGAACTGCAGGTTGCCGTTCAGGTAGAGCCGGTGGCCTGCGGCGCCGCGCGTGACCACGATGCGCTGGTAGGGCGAGGTGGCGCTGAAGACGATGCGGTCCTGGTAGAAGCGGTCCTCGGCCACGCTGGTGATGCGGTCGGCCCCGACGAAGGCGAGCGTCAGCAGCAGCAGGGCCGCGGCGCAGGCCACGGCATGGGCCGCGAAGCGCCGCAGTTCATGCCGGAACAGCCACAGCGCCCAGACCGCCACCGCCGCATTCATCCAGCCGAACAGCAGCCCCGTGCGGATCATTCCCAGGTGCGGCACCAGCAGCAGCGGGAAGGCCACCGACACCGCCAGCGCGCCCAGGTAGTCGAAGGTGAGCACCTGCGAGACGAGTTCCTTGAGCTGAACGTGCCGGCGCAGGATGCGCATCACCAGCGGGATCTCCAGCCCCACCAGCGTGCCCACCACGACCACCAGGCCGTAGAGCAGCAGCCGGAAGGCGCCCGGCACCCAGGCGTTGGCCAGGAAGAGCAGTGCCGGCATCAGGCCGCCGATGCAGGCCACGAGCAGCTCAATGCGCAGGAAGTGCGCCGGCAGTTGCCGGTCCAGGAAGCGCGACAGCCAGGAGCCCAGCCCCATCGCGAAGAGATAGGTGCCGATGACGGTGCTGAACTGCAGGATCGAGTCGCCCAGCAGATAGGAACTGAGCGCCGCGGCGCTGAGTTCGTACACCAGGCCGCAGGCGGCCACCACGAAGACGCTGGCCAGCAGGGCCACGTCGACAGGGCCGGGGCGGCGCGCTTGCGCTGCTGCGGCATCGGACGTCTCGGAGGCCAGCGCCGGCTCGGAAGGAATCGCAGAGGTCAAGGGAGGCTTCGCGGCCGATAGTCCGCGCTCATTTCAGCAGGCCGAGGGCTCAGTGGATCGCGGCCGCCACGATGATGGAGATGCCCAGGCACATGGCCGCCACCACCAGCGCGAGCGCGCGGTTCTGCTTCTCGACGATCTCGTTCCACAGGTTGTAGGGCGTGAGCTTGTCGATGACGACGAAGCACACCCAGAACACCACCACGCCGATGAGGGCGTAGACCAGGGAGCCCAGCACGACCGCCGGCTTCAACCATTCGATTCCCATGATGCAGACCTCCTGTTGAAACGATTCTCTACTTGTGGCCGCCGCCGCTCGAATAACCCCCGTAGGAGCCACCCGAGGTGCGGGAAGAGGAAGAGCAGTTCTCGTAGCGCGGATCGCATCGCGAACTGCAGGTGCTCAGGATGCCGAGCAGCACGATGAGCAGGAAAAGGATGAGGATCACCGTGCCGCAGCCCAGGCGCGGCGCCGTGCTCAGCGGCGCGGCGTCGCTGCGCTTGAAGAGCGCCTTCTGGTCATCCAGCTTGAAGGCCGCGGCCACGGTGGCGCTGTCGAGCTTGGAGCCGCCCGACCAGGTCTGCTCGCTGCGCGACTGCTCCAGCGACAGCAGGTCGCGGCCCGCTGCGAAGTCGCGGTTGAAGGTCTGCTGGCCGCGCTCGACGCGCCAGTAGAACTCGCCGGACACGTAGCTGGTGCTCGCGTTGTAGCTGTACTGCAGCGGGTACTGCTTGCCCTGCGCGGTGGCGAAGCGGCCGTCCTTGGACAGGGTGGCGCCACCGGTCAGCGGCCGCACCAGGCTCCAGCCTTCCTCAGAATCCACCAGGAAGGAAAAGCCACGCTGCTGGTTGTAGAGCAGGTATTCGCTCCAGCCGAAATGCTCGTCCTCGCCCGGCACCTCGCCCATGCGGTGCTGGAAGCCCACCACCTGCCACGACACGCCCTGCAACTGGCCGGTGCGGCCCAGCGCGATCAGCGGGCGCACCGGCTCGTCCTGGGTGGTATGCCTCAGTTCGCCGCCGATGCCCTCGCTCAGGTCGATGAGGGTGCCGCAGCTCTTGCAGGCGATGGACTTGCTCTCGGCCAGCACCGGCGTCACCGACGCGCCGCAATTGGGGCAGGCGAAGCTGCGGCCTTTTTCTTCCTTCGCCGATTCGCTGCGCAGGCCGGTGAGCTTCAGCTCGTCCAGCGAAGCGCTGCGGCCGAGGTAGGCGGTGGGCGCCGGGGTCTCGTACTCCAGGCTGAGCACCAGGCCTTGCTCGTTGCGCAGTTCCACCACGGTGAAAGGCTGGCCGAGCGTGGGCAGGCGCGGCAGCTCGCCCTGCGCCGAGATCAAGCTCACCTGCTGGTTCGAGCTGACGGTGAAGGGCCGCCCGTCGATGGCGGTGGTCAGGCCCAGCCGCAGCGTGTCCGCGGAGGGCGCTTCACGCTTCAGCTCGTAGGGCAGGGCGAAGACATAGGCGCCGTTGTCCTCGGCCAGCACGCCGATGCGGCCATCGTCCAGCGCGGCGATCCACTCGGTCCAGTGGCCGCCCTCGTACTGGTACTGCAGCCGCCCGACGATGGTGAAGCCATGCCCCTGCATGCTTCCTGCGGCAAAGAGCTGCAGCGGGCTGAAGTCGTCGAAGAGCTCGGCCATCTTGCCGATGCGCGAGAGCGTGTCGCCCTGGCGCACGACCGTGCTCTGGCAGTAGGCGCAGACGGCATGGGTGGACTGGGCCGAGCGGAACTCGACCGGCGCGCCGCAGCCCGGGCAGGGGGCCCGGTAGGCACGCTGGGGGCTGCCGGCGCCCTCAGCCATTCGACGACGACGGCGTCATCTGGAAAGCGGCGCGGCTCAGACCAGCTTCTTGAGCAGTTCGGTCTTCTTGGCGTCGAATTCTTCCTGCGTGAGGATGCCCTTGGACTTGAGTTCGCCCAGCTTCTCCAGCGTCGCCATGACCTCCGCCGGGCTGATGGCGGCCACCGCCGGCGCGGCGGCCGGCGCACCGGCACCACCGGGATTGCCCTGCAGGCCTTGCGCCAGGTTCTGCGCCAGCACCTGGCCCAGCGCCACGCCGGCGCCCAGGCCCATGGCGTCGCCCGCCACCCCGCCGCCCTGCGAGGCGCCCTCGGCGAACTTGGGGATGGCCTGCGCCGTCTGGTACTGCATGAACCTGCCCATGTCGTTGCCGACCATGCCCATGCCGATCTTCTGGTCGAGGATCTTCTGCAGCTCTTCCGGCAGCGAGATGCTCTGCACCGTCATGCCGTCCAGCTGCAGCCCGATCTTGGCGAACTCCGGCGCGAGCTGGCTGGCCAGCGCCTGCGCGAACTGGATCTGGTTGGCCGCCAGGTCCAGGAAGGGCACGCCGCTGGCGGCAATGGCGTTGCTGATGTTCTGCAGCACCAGGCCGCGCAGCTGGCCGTCCAGGTCCTGCACCGAATAGATGTCGCGCGTGCCGGAGATCTCGGTGTGGAACTTCTTCGGGTCGGCGACGCGATAGGCGTAGTTGCCGAAGGCACGCAGGCGCACCGCGCCGAAGTCCTTGTCGCGGATGCTGATGGGCTGGGGCGTGCCCCACTTCTGGTCCACCTGCTGGCGGGTGCTGAAGAAGTAGACGTCGCTCTTGAATGGGGACTCGAAGAGCTTGTCCCAGTTCTTCAGGTAGGTGAGCACCGGCAGCGTCTGCGTCGTCAGCTTGTACATGCCGGGGCCGAAGACGTCGGCCACCTGGCCTTCGTTGACGAAGACCGCCATCTGCGATTCGCGAACGGTGAGCGAGGCCCCGTTCTGGATTTCCATCTCCGCCATCGGGAAGCGCCAGGCCAGCGTGCCGTCGCCGGTCTCGGTCCACTGGATGATGTCGATGAACTGTTTCTTGATGAAATCCATCAGTGCCATGGCGCTTCTCTCCTCGTGTTGCTCGGGTGGTTCGGGCCTCCGCCTGGAAGTTTGCCATAGCGCCGCAGTGCGGCGACCCGGCATGGCGCGGCGGCCCGCACAGGCGAGGTCTACAATCGGCGCCCCTTACAACGAAGCCGTGGGCCCGAACGTGCATCAGCGGCAGCAGGAGTCAACTCGTCCATGTCCGATCCCACTCCCACCAGCAATCCGGCGGCCAGTCCCTTGAGCGCCGAAGACCGGCAAGCACAACTGCGACGCGCCGCGCTGGAGTACCACGAGCATCCCATTCCCGGGAAGATCGCGATCACTGCGACCAAGCAGGTGCTCAACCAGCGCGACCTCTCGCTGGCCTACTCGCCCGGGGTCGCCGCGCCCTGCGAAGAGATCGTCAAGGACCCGGTCAACGCCTTCAAGTACACCGCTCGCGGCAACCTGGTGGCCGTCATCACCAACGGCACCGCCGTGCTGGGGCTGGGCGACATCGGCGCGCTGGCGTCCAAGCCGGTGATGGAGGGCAAGGGCGTCCTGTTCAAGAAGTTCGCAGGCGTCGACGTGTTCGACATCGAGATCGACGAGAAGGACCCGGCCAAGCTGGTCGAGGTGATCGCCGCGCTGGAGCCCACCTTCGGCGCCATCAACCTGGAAGACATCAAGGCCCCGGACTGCTTCTACGTCGAGCGCGAGTTGCGCAAGCGCATGAAGATCCCGGTCTTTCACGACGACCAACACGGCACCGCCATCACCGTGGCTGCCGCCATGCTCAACGCCCTGAAGGTGGTGGGCAAGGACATCGGCGAAGTGAAGCTGGTGGCCTCGGGCGCCGGCGCCGCCGCGCTGGCCTGCCTGAACCTGCTGCTCAAGGTGGGCCTCAAGCGCGAGAACGTGTTCGTCACCGACCTGGCCGGCGTGGTCTACGAAGGCCGCACCGAGCTGATGGACGAGGACAAGGCCCGCTTCGCGCAGAAGACCTCGGCGCGCAAGCTCGGCGAAGTGATGGAAGGCGCGGACGTGTTCCTGGGCCTGTCGGCTGGCGGCGTGCTCAAGCCCGACATGGTGGCCGGGATGGCCGCCAAGCCGGTGATCTTCGCCCTGGCCAACCCGAACCCGGAAATCACCCCGGAAGACGCGCGTTCGGTGCGCGAGGACGTGGTGATGGCCACTGGCCGCACCGACTACCCGAACCAGGTCAACAACGTCCTGTGCTTCCCCTACATCTTCCGTGGCGCGCTCGACTCCGGCGCCACCACCATCACCGACGAGATGGAAATCGCCGCGGTGCATGCCATCGCGGAGCTGGCACAGGCCGAGCAGAGCGAGCGCGTGGCTGCCGCCTACGTGGGCGAGAAGCTGAGCTTCGGCCCTGAGTACCTGATCCCCAAGCCCTTCGACCCGCGCCTGATGATCAAGATCGCGCCGGCGGTGGCCCAGGCGGCGGCCGACAGCGGCGTGGCCCTGCGCCCGATCAAGGACATGGACGCCTACCGGGACAGGCTGCAGAACTTCGTCTACGCCTCGGGCACGACGATGAAGCCGATCTTCGACGCGGCCCGCCGCGCCCCGAAGAAGCGCGTGGCCTACTGCGAGGGCGAGGAAGAGCGCGTGCTGCGGGCCGCGCAGATCGTGGTCGACGAAGGCATTGCCCGCCCCACGCTCATCGGCCGCCCGGCCATCATCGCCCAGCGCGTGCAGAAGTTCGGCCTGCGCCTGCGCGAGGAGCTGGACTACGACGTGGTCAACACCGATTTCGACCACCGCTACCGCGACTTCTGGCAGACCTACCACCGCATGACCGAGCGCAAGGGCATCACGGTGCAGGTGGCCAAGATCGAGATGCGCCGGCGCCTGACGCTGATCGGCTCCATGCTGCTGCACAAGGGCGACGTGGACGGCATGATCTGTGGCACCTGGGGCACCACCGCGCTTCACCTGCGCTACATCGACCAGGTGATCGGCAAGCGCCCCGGCGGCTGCGCCAGCACGCCGCAGGACGTGCCGATCTACGCCTGCATGAACGGCCTGCTGCTGCCCGACCGCCAGGTCTTCCTGGTGGACACGCACGTCAACTACGACCCCAGCGCGGTCGAGCTGGCCGAGATCACCACCATGGCGGCCGAGGAGATGATGCGCTTCGGCCTCAAGCCCAAGGCGGCGCTGCTCTCGCACTCCAACTTCGGCAGCAGCGAGAACCCGAGCGCCGTGAAGATGCGCGAGGTCCTGGCCCTGCTTCGCGAGCAGGCGCCCTGGCTGGAAGTGGACGGCGAGATGCACGGCGACGTGGCGCTGGACGGCAAGCAGCGCGCGCAGGTCATGCCGCACAGCGCGCTGGCCGGTGACGCCAACCTGCTGGTCTTCCCCAACATCGACGCCGCAAACATTTCTTACAACCTGCTCAAGACGGCGGCCGGTGGCAACATCGCCATCGGCCCCGTCCTGCTGGGTGCGGCCAAGCCGGTGCACATCCTGACCGCCAGCGCGACGGTTCGGCGCATCGTCAACATGACGGCCCTCACCGTGGCCGACGCAAACGCCGACCGTTAACGTTTTGCAAGAAAGCGGCCGCTAACTTCCAAGTGCGACCGCCTCCGGGGCGCCTGCTCAGAAATTGGGCAGGTGCTTGCTATTTGCGCGCGTCTGGTGCACACTGGCGGGCTTGAATTCGAGGGTAAACCCCAGGCTTTCGGCGCTGCCGAAACCCGGTTTTCCGCCGGATCCAGTTCACTGGGCTTCACTGGCCCTCCCGCTTTTTCAGTTCGCGTTGTCCCATCGTGGCGTTCGCCTTCCTCAGGTCTGTCGTTTCGAAACTTGCGCTCACCGGGCTTGTGCTCACGGCGCTTTCGACCGGGGCCCAGGGCTTCGAATGGCCCGGGACCACGAGCCGTCAGCAGGCGACCACGGTCGCCCTGACTGAACTTCCGGCGGAGGGACAGCGAACCTACCAGGCCATTTTCGATGGTGGCCCGTTTCGGTACGAGAAGGACGGCAGCGTGTTCGGCAATCGCGAACGCCTCCTGCCACGCGAAGCGCGCGGGCACTACCGCGAATACACGGTCGCCACCCCAGGTGCCCGCAACCGCGGCGCGCGGCGAATCGTGTGTGGTGGTGCGCTGAAGGCGCCTTCGACCTGCTGGTACAGCGCGGACCACTATGCGAGCTTTCGCCGCATCGTCCCGTGAACCAGGGATCTGGAAACTAAAGGCATTGGAGAGGCGTCCCTACGCGCCTGACGACGACATGTTGACGACTATGGAAAGACCACCGGAGATGAACGTAACCTTTCGCGGCGTACGCCCGAACATCGTGCAGTCGATCCGCGCATTCCGCGTGAGCGACCTGCAGGAGGCGGCGCAGTCGGCGGGGCAGCATTTCCTGTATGCCAACCTGGGCAATGCCCAGAGCAAGCAGGACGTGCTCGACCTCATCGCCCAGCAGTTCATGTTCCCGCAGCACTTCGGCAAGAACTTCGACGCGCTGTACGACTGCATGACCGACCCGCTGCACAAGTCGGGCCCGCAGCCCGGCTTCGTGGTGGTGCTCGAGCAGATCCCGGCCAACGGCAAGTTCGACAAGGAAGCACGCGAGCAGTTGCTGGACATCTTCCGAGACACCTCGGACTACTGGGGTGATCGCAAGATCCCCTTCCGGTGCTTCTATTCTTTTCTGTAGCCCGTTCTGCACAAGCCAGCCAAGCAGAACGGGCGAACGAGGCTAACAACGGCGCCGCCACGGTCGCCGCCGCACCCGCCACCGAGGTCCCCGAAGATCCGAACGCCGAGAAGATGCCCACGGACAAGCTCCTGGACGTGTCGCCCCTGGCGCTGCGAATGAGCAGCCCCTTCAACGCCGGCTACTGGCTCGCGGCCGCCTGAGGCCCTGCCGACCGGTACAAAAAAAGACCCGCTTCGGCGGGTCTTTTTCGTTTCTGCGGCGGTTGCTGGCTGCTTCTACTTCTTCAGCGCCAGGGCCAGCGCCACGTATTCCTCGACGGCCACCTCCTCGGCGCGCCGCTGGGTGTCGAATTCGCCGTCGAAGGCCATCGCCTCCAGCCACTTGCCCAGGGTGTGGCGCAGCAGCTTGCGGCGCTGGCTGAAGGCGGTCTGCACCAACTGCTCGAACAGCCTGGCATCGACAGGCGCGAATTCGGCGCGCGGCACCATGCGCACCACGGCGCTGTCCACCCGCGGCGGCGGATCGAAGCTTTCGGGCGGCACGAAGAGCACGTTCTCCATGGCGTAGCGCCACTGCAGCATCACGCTCAGGCGCCCGTAGTCGGAGGTGGCGGGCTGCGCCACCATGCGGTCGATCACTTCCTTTTGCAGCATGAAGTGCTGGTCGGCAATGCGGCCGGCGAACTCCAGCAGGTGGAAGAGGATGGGGGTGGAGATGTTGTAGGGGAGGTTGCCCACCACCCGCAACGCCGCCGGCTGGTCCGGCGCCAGTTCCTGCGCCAGCGCGCCGAAATCCACCTTGAGGACGTCCGACTCGATGACGGCCAGCTGCCCGTGGTTGCGCAGCCGCGCCGCCAGGTCGCGGTCCAGTTCGATCACGGTCAGGCGGCCCAGACGCTCCACCAGCGGCTGCGTGAGCGCGGCCAGGCCCGGGCCGATTTCCACCATGGCGTCGCCCGGTCGCGGCGCGATCGCCTGCACGATGGCATCGATGATTCCTCCGTCCGAGAGGAAATGCTGCCCGAAGCGCTTGCGCGGGATGTGCTTCATGGCGCGGCGTGCCGCGCTGCGGCCCGGCGGGAAGCCATCAGGACTGCGGCGCCTCGCGGAATTCGACGTAGGCGCGGCCGCGCACTTCCTGCGCCCAGGTGTTGTAGGCCTCTTCCATGCGCTTCTCGCGCAGCACGGCACGCGCGGCCTCGCGCTGCTCGGCCTGCGACAGCTTGGCCTCACGGCGCTCCTCGACCTGGATCAGGTGCACGCCGAAGCGCGAGACGACCGGATCGCTCACTTGGCCGGGCTGCAGCCGATTCATCGCTTCCTCGAACTCGGGCACGAACATGCCGGGACGCGACCAGCCGAGCTCGCCTCCGTCCTTGGCGCTGCCGTCCTGCGAGTTGTCGCGCGCCAGGCCCGCGAAGGTGGCCGTGCCGGCATCGATCTGCTTCTTGAACTCGGCCAGTTTCTGCGCTGCCTGAGCGGTGTTGGCCTTGTCGTCCACGCGCAGCAGGATGTGGCGCACCTTGGTCTGAGAGACGGTGGCCGAGGCTTCGCCGGGCTGCGACTTGCTCAGCACCTTCAGCACGTGGAAGCCTGCGCCGGAGCGGATCGGCCCGGCGATGCCGCCCACGGGCGTGTTCTGTGTCGCCTCCATGAACAGGGGTGGATAGCGGTCGGCGCTGCGTACGCCCAGGGCGCCGCCGTTGAGGCGGTCAGGCGCGTCCGACAGATCGCGCGCCAGAGCACTGAAATCCTCGCCGGAACGCGCGCGCTGCGCGATGCCTTGCGCCTTCTGCTGCAGCTCGGCCACCTTGGCGTCCGAAGCATTCTCGGGCACGGTGACCAGGACGTGGGCGATGTTCACGTCCGGCGCGGCCTTCGCGGCCGAGCTGCTGCGCTGGTCGCGCAGGTATTGGTCCACCTCCAGGTCACTCACCTTGACCCTCGGCTCGACCTCGCGCTCGCGCAGCCGCATCATCGTGATCTGGGTGCGCAGTTCCTGACGGTAGGCGTCGCGCGAGATGCCTTCCTGCGCCAGGCGGCGGCCCAGCTCCGTGACCGTCATCTGGTTCTGGCGGGCCACGCCTTCCTCGGCCTGGTCGACCGCGAGGTCGTCGATCTTGATGCCCAGTTCCTTGGCCTGCTGCAGCTGCGCCTTCTCGACGATGATGCGTTCCAGCGCCATGCGGTTGAGTTCGGGGCGCGGCACGCGCTCGACCTCGGAGCCGCCCTGGCGCAGGGCGCGTTGCACGCGCGAGAGCACCTCGGTATTGGTGATCGGCTCGGAGTTGACCAGCGCCACGATGTACTCGGCCACGCGCTGCCCGCTGGGCGTGGTGGTCGGCGCAGGCGTCGGAACCGGTGTAGCCGCCACGGCGGGCGGCAACTGCTTCTGCGGCCCGGCGCGCATGATGTCCGTGATGCCGCGGGGCGCCGGGCTCGCGGTGGCGCCCGAGCGGGTGCTGCTTTGCGCCTGTGCAATGCCTGCAGCGCCCAGGGCGGCGAGAAAGATGGCGCTGTAGAGAATTCGGGATTGGCTCATGGCTGGCCTTCTTCAGGGAGAAATCAGTCGTATTGGGTGAATCGGCTCGGCGACTCGAGCCGTTGACGCAGTGGCTGGTATGCGCGGATGTTGCTTTGCAGGCTGCGCAGCGGGCTTGTGCCCACGGCGGCGAAACCGACGAACTCCAGTTGGAACATGATCCGGGTGTTGGCCGTCGCCAGCCCGGTGGTCAGGCGCTCGACCACAACCCGGCCGATCCAGCAGCATGCATCGTATTCCAGCCCGATGATGCCATCCGTGAGCTTATTGTCCTCCATGCTGTAGTTCAGCCGGCCAACGGCATACCAGCGCCCGCCGCCCTGGCCACGGCCCGGGCCGAGGTCCTGGCCCTTGTCGCCCCAAAGGTCGTTCAGCGGCCACTGCCATGCGAGGTCGATGGACTTGCTGCCGTCATTGGCCTGCGGCGTGCTCTCGGCCTGGTAGCGGTAGGCGGCGTACAGCGAGCGGTAGGGCCCCGGCTGGTAGCGCCCGCCCAGCGTGGTGCGGTTGGAGCGCTGGGTGTCGGGGTTGTACTGGATCGTGCCTTCGGTGCTCCACTGGGGCGTCCAGTTGATCGAGCCGCCCAGCAGGATGTCGCTGAAGCGGTCGGTGACGGGCGCCTGGCCGGGCAGCACCACTTCCTGGTCCTTGAAGCGGATGCGCTGGGCGATGCCCACCCGCGCCGCTTCTGCGCCGGTGTCCGGGTCGATCAGGCGCGAGGTCACGCCCACGGTGGCCATGTTGTTGTCTGCGATGCGGTCATTTCCCGAGTAGACGTTCTCGGTATAGATCGTCGCGAAGTTGAAATCGTTCTGCGCCGTGTCGTAGATCGGCAGCTGGTTCTGGTCCTTGAACGGCGTGTAGGTGTAGAAGGCCCGCGGCTCCAGCGTCTGGGTGAAGGCCCGGCCGAAGAAGCTGGTATCGCGCTCGAAGATCAGGCCCGAGTCCAGGCTGAAGGTGGGAAGGACCCGGGTGGCGCTGGCACGGCCGAAGTAATCGGTATCGAACTGGTAGGCGGTGCCGTTGAGCATCAGCTTCGGAATCACGAAGCTGCCGGGCGTGAGGAAGGGGCGGCTGATCGCCCCCACCGCGAAGATGCGCTCGGCGTCGGGCTGCTGGGGCCGGCCGGGGTACAGCAGGGCCTGCAGCGCCGGGTCGCCATGGAAGCGCGTGTAGTCGCCGTCGAAGGTGAAGTCGAATCCGCCCGGCAGGCTGTACTTGGTGTAGTTGATCGTCATCTGCGGCAGCCGGTCGTACGGCGGCACGATGATCGAGTCCTGCGCCTGCAGCGTCTGGTAGGACAGCGCGCGCACCTTGCCGGAGAAGTCGCCCTTGCCCCAGTACAGCGCTGCGTCCGAAGCCAGCAGGCGCTGCGTGACGGAGGGCGTGCGGTTGAAGTCGCTCCAGTAGTTGTCGTCGCTGACTCGGTTGATGCCCAGGCTGCCCGAGAGGAAGTCCAGGCCCAGGCTCTTGGCATCGAAGCTCTGCTGGTGCTGCGTCCAGATGCCCCAGCGGTCCTCGCCATCGCGCAGGCGGTCGTTGGGCATGAAGTCGACTCGTGCGCTGCCGCTGTAGGTGCCTTCGAGGTAGCGGAACTCGGTGCCCAGGTTGACGCCGCGCTTGCTCATCAGCGTGGGCACCAGCGTCAGGTCGCGGTTGGGTGCGATGTTCCAGTAGTAGGGCAGCGTGAGTTCCAGCCCGTTGGTGTTGTCCAGGCCGATGATCGGCGGCAGGAGGCCACTCTTGCGGTTGCCCGACAGCGGAAAGCTCAGCGACGGGAAGGCCGGCGTGGAAAAACCCATGAAGCTCAGCCGCGCGTCGGTGGCGGTGCCCACGTCTTCTTCCTTGTCGGCGCGAAAGGTGGCTGCGGTGAGCAGCCAGTCCGGGGTCCAGCCCGGGTAGTCCTCGCGCCGGCAGGTGGTGTAGGTGGCGTTGTGGGCCACCGAGATGTTCTCGTCGATGAAGTCGATGCGGCTCGCATCGCCATGGCCTCCGGTGGCCAGGAACTGGTAGCGCACCCGATCGAAGAAGCCCTCGAAGGTTTCGAGCTTCAGCTGCACCGCCGGCCCTTCGTAGACGTTGCCGGCCTGGTTGATGCGGACATCGCCCGTGGCCTTGGCGACGTCCGTGGCCTGGTCGTATTCGAGGCGGTCGGCGTTGATGACGGTGTCGCCCTTGCGCAGCTGCGCGTGGCCTTCGATGACGGTGTCGAGGTCGGGCCGACCGGAAATCTTGTCGCCGGTGATGAAGCTGGGCAGCTCGCCGCTTCCGCCGCGCGGCGGGGCTTCGGTCAGCTGGGGCGTGGGGCGCAACTGCAGCGGCCCCGAAAGCGGGTCGGGCGCCGCGCCGGTAGGCGCATCCTGTGCCATGGCGGCTTGCGCGTGCAGCAGCGCGATGGTGAGCAGCGCCAGCGGCAAAGGCGGGCGGCACCGACGCCGAGTGGCACGGGACAATTCAAGCATCGGCAGGTGAGGGTACTTTGATGTGCGACGGAACAGGGGCTCGGCACCGGGGCCAGCGTCTTTGCGCAGGTCCCGGCGGCCTGCTGCGAAGGGCTGCCCACGGGGCGGATTTGTAGAATTGATTATCCATGACAGCACCTTCGACCCTGCCTCCCGGCGCCGCCGCGTCCACCCCCATCTCCTGGAGCGACGCACGACGCGAACAGGCCTTCGCCGGCTGGCTGGCGCTCGTGGCGCCACTGCACGGTCTTGAAGCCGGTACGGTGCGCCTGGCATCGGCCGACGCCAGCTTCCGGCGCTACTTCCGCGTGGACGCCAGCGGCGGCACCACCCGGATCGTGATGGACGCGCCGCCCGACAAGGAAAACAGCGAGCCTTTCGTGAAGGTGGCCCAGCTGATGGCACAGGCCGGCGTCAGCGCGCCGCAGGTGCTGGAGTGGGACCGCGCGCAGGGCTTCCTGCTGCTGGACGACCTGGGCCGCCAGACCATGCTGGACGTGATCGACCCGGCCCAGCCCGAGGCCGCGCGGCCGCTGTACGACGCCGCCATCGACGCCCTGGTGCGCTGGCAGCTCTCTTCCAGGGCCGGCGTGCTGCCGGCCTATGACGAAGCCCTGCTGCGCCGCGAACTGGCCCTGTTCCCCGACTGGTACGTGGCCCAGCACCGCGGCATCGCGATCGAGGGCCCGCTGGCCCAGACGCTGGCGCGCAGCTTCGATCAGATCGTGCAGAACAACCTGGCCTCGCCCAGCGTGTACGTGCACCGCGACTTCATGCCGCGCAACCTCATGGTCCATCCGGACAGCGGCGCCCTGGGCGTGCTCGACTTCCAGGACGCGGTCCATGGCCCCATCACCTACGACATCGCCAGCCTGATGCGCGACGCCTTCCTCAGCTGGGAGGAAGAGTTCGTCATCGACATGACGGTGCGCTACTGGGAGAAGGCCCGCAAGGCTGGCCTGCCGGTGGACGAGGACTTCGGCGCCTTCTACCGCGCGGTGGAATGGATGGGCCTGCAGCGCCATCTCAAGGTGGCGGGCATCTTCGCGCGCCTGACCCTGCGCGACGGCAAGCCGCGCTACCTGGCCGATGCGCCGCGCTTCATCGGCTACATCCGTGCCACCGCCGGGCGGTACCGCGAACTGGCGCCGCTGCTGCGCGCGGCGGACCAGATCGAAGGCATCCAGGCGGCCAGCGGCTACGCCTTCGGCCGCGTCTGACCCGAGCCGCGCACATGCCGCGATTCCACGTCCCCGGCGCCCTGCAGGCCGGACACACGCTGGACCTGCCACAAAGCGCCGCGCGCCATGTGCAGGTGCTGCGGCTGCAGCCAGGCGACGACATCACGCTGTTCAATGGCGAGGGCGGCGAGTGGCGCGCCACCGTCGAACGCATGGGCCGCAGCGACGTGCTGGTGACGGTCAAGGAACACGCAGCCCTCGAGCGCGAGGCGCCGCGCGCCGTTCACCTGGCGCTGGGCATGCCGGCCAACGAGCGCATGGACTGGCTGGTGGAAAAGGCCACCGAGCTGGGCGTGGCCAGCATCCAGCCCTTGATGACGGCGCATGCGGTGCTCCGCCTGACCGGCGAGCGCGCCGACAAGAAGCGCGCGCACTGGGAAGCCATCGCCGCCGCGGCATGCGAGCAATGTGGTCGCAACCGTGTGCCTGAGGTGCATCCGGTGATGCCTTTCTCCAAATGGCTGGAGCAATCCTCCTTCGCCCCGCATCGGCTGGTGCTGAGCCTGGCGGAAGGCACACGCCCATTGGCGCAAGCCGCCGCGCCGGTCGATGAAGGCGTCCTGGTGCTCAGTGGCCCGGAAGGAGGCCTGAGCCGCGAGGAAGACCAGCAGGCGCGCGCGGCAGGCTTCGCCGCGGTGACGCTGGGCACGCGCGTGCTGCGCGCCGAGACGGCGGCCCTTGCCGCGCTGGTGCTGCTCGCGGGCTGATTCCGGTTCGGGCAGGCCCGCCGCGCATGGCGTGCCGAATCCTTTGTTCACCCTCGTTTCGCCGAAGCTCCTGCACAATGCCCGCCTCGGTCAGCTCAACTTCGAGGAGCACATCATGGGATTGCTGGATTCGGTTCTTGGTCAGGTCATGGGTGGCGCGCAGGCGCAGCAACAGCCGGGCGGCGGCGCAGGCGGCCTGGAGGGCCTCAGCGCACTGGCCGGCATGGGTGGGCTCGATGCGCTGCTGGGAGGCGGCAACGCCGGCAACGCCGGCGCCGCTGGCGGTGCAGCGGGAGGCGGCGGCCTGGCCGACGTCCTGGGCGGCCTGCTGGCCAACGACGGCCAGATGGGTGGCCTGGGCGGCCTGGTCTCCAAGTTCGAGCAGGCGGGCATGGGCGACGCGGTCGGCTCCTGGGTCGGCACCGGGCAGAACCAGCAGGTCTCGCCGGACCAGGTGCAGGGCGCGCTGGGCAGCGATGCGATCGCCGGCATGGCTTCCAAGCTGGGCATCAACGCGCAGACCCTGCTGCCGCTGCTGGCCAGCGTGCTGCCGCTGCTGATCAACCAGCTCACGCCGCAGGGCAAGGTGCCGGAGCAGGGCGTAGGCAACCAGCAGGACCTGATGGCGTCGCTGAGCAGCCTGCTGCGCGGCTGATCCGGCCACGAAGCGAGAGGCGCCGAAGCACCGCATGAATCGCCACCTGCTGCTGCTGACGGCTTGCCAGGGCCTGGTTCTCACGAACAACGTCGCCTTCATGGCAATCAACGGGCTGGTGGGCCTCTCGCTGGCGCCGCAGCACTGGATGGCGACTTTTCCGGTGATGGCCTACGTGGTGGGCGGCGCGCTGTCCACTGGCCTGGTGGCGCGCACGCAGCGGCGCTTCGGCCGGCGCGTTTCCTTCCAGGTCGGGCTGGCGGTGGCTTTCGTCTCCGCCCTGGCCTGCGCCGCCGCGGTGCTGATGCACGCCTTCTGGCTGCTGTGCGCCGCCACGGTGGTGGCGGGCTACTACAACGCCAACGCCACGCTCTACCGCTTTGCCGCGGCCGAGCTGGCGGCGCCCTCGTGGCGCGAGAAGGCGGTCTCGCTGGTGATGGCCGGTGGCCTCATCGGCGCGGTGGCCGGCCCGAACCTCGCATCGCTCACACGACAGTGGCTGGCCGCGCCTTTCGCGGGCGCCTACGTGGCGCTCGCTGCCGTTGCGGTGCTGTCGGCCGTGCTGATGCAGTTCATCCGTTTTCCCCCGCCACCTTCCGCGCAGGCGGGACAGGGCGGCCGCCCGCTGTCGGAAATCATGCGGCAGCCGGTCTTCATCTTCGCTGCGATGGCGGGCGCACTGGGATTCGGCGTGATGAACCTGCTGATGGCGGCGACGCCACTGGCCATGCAGGTGTGCAGCTTTCCCTTCGAGGATGTGGCGTGGGTGCTGGAATGGCATGTCATCGGCATGTTCGCGCCGGGCTTCTTCACCGGGCACCTGATCCGGCGCTTTGGCGCGTTGCCGGTGATGGCCGCAGGGCTCTTGCTGAACCTCGGCTGCATCCTGGTGGCGCTGTCGGGCGTGGAGTTGCACCACTTCCTGGCCGGGCTCTTCCTCCTGGGCGTGGGCTGGAACTTCCTTTTCACCGGCAGCACCACGCTCTCGCTCACCGCCTACACCGCGCAGGAGCGCGACCGGGCGCAGGGTGCGCTCAACTTCTGCATCTTCGCCACGCTGGCTGTGAGCTCGCTCGCCTCGGGGGTGCTGGTCACGACCCAGGGCTGGCAATGGCTCAACCTGGGCTCGCTCCTGCCGGTGGCGCTGACCGCAGCGGGCCTGCTGTGGCTGGCACGCGTGCAACGGCTGGCACCGAAGGTCGCCTGACCCGGCAACTTGCCCCGGCCGGCTGGCCTCAGGCGCGGGCAGCCGCGTCGCCGCCGAGGCCGAAGCGCTCGCCCAGCCAGCGCTCCAGCGCCTCGAACACCGGTTGTGCATCCAGCTCGTTGAAGATCTCGTGGAAATGCCGCTCGAAGGCCACGGCCTGCACCTGCCCGCTCGAGGCCGAGGCCGCTGCGAAGGCGCGGCTGCCCTCGGGGCGCACCAGCCGGTCGGCCCCCGCATAAAGAAGCAGCGTGGGCACCGGCCAGCGCGGCGCCATCGCCATCACCTGCGCACCTTCGTCGGCGAGGTAGCGCGCCAGTCGCGCGCCGATGCGGTCATGGTTGAGCGGATCGCCGGTGTAGGCAGTGGCCACTGCGGGGTCATGCGAGAGATCCTGCGCGTCAAGGCCGTTGCCCATGCGCAGGCCGGGCGCGACACGAGAGAGCACCGCAATCAGCCCCTTCTGCGCCGCGCTCAGCGTGGGTGACAGGGCCGGCGATGAGAGCACCAGCGCGTCCACCGGCCGCACGCCGCGTGCGACGAAGCTGGCCGCCACCAGGCCGCCCATGCTGTGCCCCAGGAGCACCAGCGGCAGGCCCGGGAAGGCGGCGCGCGCGTCGTCGACCACCAGCGCCAGGTCCTCGTTCAGCCGCAGGCCGTGCGGCAATCCGCCGCGCGCGCCGCTGGACTGCCCGTGTCCGAAGTGGTCGTGCGCACGCACCGCGAAGCCCAGCGCATTGAGCCTGTGCGCCACGTGCGCATAGCGGCCCGCGTGCTCGCCCAGGCCGTGGGTGATGTGCACCACGCCCCGCGGCGAAGCGGGCGTCGCCAACCATTCGCGAAGGGCCAGCGTCTCGCCGCCGGCGCTGCGCAGCGTCCGGCTGGTGCCCGCACTCACGCGGCGGCGGCTTGCTGTTGCTCGGCA
This sequence comes from Variovorax sp. OV329, assembly GCF_900114785.1. Lineage (GTDB taxonomy): Bacteria > Pseudomonadota > Gammaproteobacteria > Burkholderiales > Burkholderiaceae_C > Variovorax. Next base: position 179,068 of record NZ_FOUG01000004.1, on the reverse strand, counting down.
GCGTGCGCCACCGGCAAGGCGGCGATCACCTCGGCCACCGCGGCGGTGAGCTTCTTGGCATACGGCACGTGCAGGAACTCGTTCGGGCCGTGCGCGTTGCTCTTGGGGCCCAGCACGCCGCAGACCATCATCTGCGCCTTGGGAAAGCCCTGGCTGAGCATGTTCATGAGCGGGATGGTGCCGCCCTGGCCGATGTAGCCGCAAGGCGCGCCGAAGTGGGCCTGCGAAGCGGCATTGAGCGCGCGCTCGAACCACGGCGCGGTGGTGGGCGCGTTCCAGCCCGTGGCGCCGCCGTTGGAGTCGAAGGTGACACGGGCCTGGTAGGGCGCGTTGTCTTCCAGCAGGGTCTTGAGTTCCTGCACCGCGCTGCCCGCATCCACCAGGGGCGGCAGGCGCAGCGAGAGCTTGAAGGCGGTGTAGGGGCGCAGCACGTTGCCCGCGTCCTTCAGCGCCGGGAAGCCCTCGGCGCCGGTCACGCTCAGCGTGGGCTTCCAGGTGCGATTGAGCAGGGCCTCGACCGGCTCGGTGGTCACGGGCAACGCGAAGCTGGTGGAACCGCCGCAGTCGTAGTGGGCCCAGGGGAAGCGCTTGTAGACCTCCTCGCCCAGGATGGCGGCCGTGGCCCGGGCCTGCGCGACGCGCTCGGCCGGCACCTCGCAATGGAAGCTCTCGGGCAGCAGGCGGCCGGTCTTGCTGTCTTCGAGGCGGTCGAGTACCTGGCGCATGATGCGGAAGCTCGAGGGCACCAGGCCCGAGGCGTCGCCCGAATGCACGCCCTCGGTCAGCACCTCGACCTTCAGCGTGCCGCTGGCCATGCCGCGCAGCGAGGTGGTGAGCCACAGCTGCTCGTAGTTGCCTGCGCCTGAATCCAGGCAGATCACCAGGCCGACGTCGCCCAGGCGTTCGCGCAGGGCGTCGACATAGGGCAGCAGGTCGTAGGAGCCCGATTCCTCGCAGGTCTCGACGATGCCCACGATGCGCGGATGCGACGCACCTTGCGCCTTCAGCGCCTGGATGGCCGCCGTGCTGGCGTAGACCGCGTAGCCGTCGTCCGCGCCGCCGCGGCCGTAGAGCAGGCCGTTCTCGTACTTGGGCGTCCAGGGGCCCAGGTCGTTGCGCCAGCCGGTGAATTCGGGCTGCTTGTCCAGGTGGCCGTACATCAGCACGGTTTCCTTCATGTCGGTACCCGTTGCCGGTACCTCGAAGAAGAGCACCGGGGTGCGGCCGGGCAGGCGCACGACCTCCAGCTTGAGGCCCTCCACCTTCTGCGCCTCGACCCAGGTGGCCGCATTGCGCAGCACCGTCTCCAGGTAGCCGTTGGCGGCCCATTCCTTGTCGAAGCCGGGCGACTTGGCCGGGATGGCGATGTAGTCGGTGAGCTGGCGCACGATGTCGCCGTCCCATTGGCGGGTGACATCGGACAGGGCACGTTCGGCGTCGAGGAAGGCGGCCGGCGCGTCGCGGCCGATTTCGCGGTGCAGGGGGGCGTTCATCGTGGGTTCTCCGGGAAAGGCGTCAAAGCGAACATTTTGCGCCTGCCGCGCAGCGCGCGTAGAGTGCGCGCGAAACTCGAGCAAAGGTGCATCTCGTGAGCAGCAAGAACGGCATTCACGTCGGCGTGGGCGGCTGGACCTTCGAGCCCTGGCGCGACAACTTCTATCCCAAGGGCCTGGCGCATGCGCGCGAGCTGGCCTACGCCGCCCGGCACCTGACGGCCATCGAGATCAACGGCACCTACTACAGCGGCTTCAAGCCCGAGCACTTCCGCAAGTGGGCGGGCGAGGCGCCCGAGGGCTTCGTGTTCTCGATGAAGGCCACGCGCTTTGCCACCAACCGCAAGCTGCTGGCCACGGCCGGCGATTCGATCAAGCGCTTCATCGACAGCGGCCCAACGGAAATGGGCGACCGCCTGGGCCCCATCGTCTGGCAGTTCATGCCCACCAAGAAGTTCGAGCCGGAGGACTTCGAGGCCTTCCTCGAGTTGCTGCCCAAGAAGGAGGGCAGCCATGTGCTGCGCCACGTGATGGACGTGCGGCATCCGAGCTTCGTCGTGCCCGAATACCAGGCGATGGCGAAGAAGCACGGCGTGTCCACCGTCTTCACCGATTCCGACAAGTACCCGTCTTTCGAGGAGCCCGACGGCCCGGTGGCCTATGCGCGGCTGATGATGGCGCAGGCCGACGAGGCCACGGGCTACCCGTCCAAGTCGCTGGACGAATGGACGAAGCGCGCCAAGACCTGGGCCGCCAAGCGCGACACCTTCGTCTTTTTCATCAACGGGGCAAAAGAAAAGGCACCGGCAGCCGCCGGTGCCTTGCTCGAGCGGCTCGGCTGGTCGCCGGCGCCCGACTGAAACTCAAAGCGCCTGGCGCGCTCAGGCCGCCGCTTGCAGCGGCGTACTCGTGGCGGCCGGCTTGGCAGCCGGCTTTTCGCCGGAAGTGCCGACGCTGACTTCGCCGGACAACTGGCCGCCTTCCTCGATCACCAGCTTGCCGTAGCGGATCTTGCCGCTGACCTTGCCGGTGGCGTGGATCACGAGCTTCTCGCGAACGGTCAGGCTGCCGTCGAAGACGCCGCGGATCTCGGCGATGTCGATGCCCGCCGAGCCCTTGAAGGCGCCGGTTTCGGCAATCTGCATCACGCGCGAATCCATGGTGGCCTCGACCAGGCCTTCGACCACCAGGGTGTCGCAATCGGTGATCTCGACGCCCTTGAGCTTGATGTTGGGACCGACGGTCAGCTTGGCGCCGCTTTCCTTGGCTGCGTTCGCCGCAGTGTTGGCGACCGAAGGAGGCACGGACGTGGTGGTGGCGGGGTTGCTGACAGGCGATCCGGAGAGATTGGTACCGGCGCCCATCAACGGTGCGGGACGGGAGGTGAGCGATTCGGGTTCGCGATCGCGCTTACCGAAGAAGGGTGACTGAGATGCCAATGTGAACTCCTGAAAACGGGCATGGTAGGAGCGCATGCGTGCCGGGTCCGACTTCATTACGCAAGAGACGTAACCAAATAAGGCTGGGCTCGCTCACTTCGCATACTTTCATCTGAATACGGCTAGAAGAAAGCATCAATTGCGTACTTCCTGCCACACGACGCGGCCTTGCGTCGCGTCCTGGATCCGGCGCTTCAATTCGGACACCCGATCTGCCGCCAAGCCAAACACGAAGTGCACCAGAGATTCATGCCGCACCTCATCGAGCGTCGCGGACGCGGCGGCGAGTTCGCGGCGCACGATGCCTTCCGCGTCATACGGCACGGCGCAGCGCAACTCGGCGCGCGCGACGACCTGCTGAAGGGGCGCGTCGACCAGCGCCTGCGCCACGGCGTCGGTGTAGGCGCGAACCAGGCCGCCGGCGCCCAGCTTCACGCCGCCGAAATAGCGGACCACGGTCGCTAGCACGCCTTCGAGCTGCTGGTGGCGCAGCACTTCCAGCATGGGGCGGCCAGCAGTGCCGCCAGGCTCGCCGTCATCGTTGGCGGCGGACTGTCCGCCGGCCATGAGCGCCCAGCACACGTGCGCGGCACCGGGATGCGCGGCCCGCAGTGCATCCACCACCGCCTGCGCCTGCGCTCGCCCGGCCACCGGCTGCACGCAACCGATGAAGCGGCTCTTCTTGATCAGGAGCTCGCTGTGGACGGGGCGTTCAAGCGTGAAGGCCATGCGCGGCCTGCCGGGGTCTCAAGTGCCGTTGCGCTCGAACTTGAAGACCGCCGTGCCCGCCCGCGCATTGGGCAGCCAGCGCACCTCGCGCTCGCCTTGCACGCCGAAGGCATCGAGCACCCGCAGGCTGTTCTTGTGCGCGAGCACCTCGAAGTCCTTGAAGGTGCCCACGCGGATGTTGGGCGTGTCGTACCACTGGTAGGGCAGGCGTCGCGTCACGGGCATGCGGCCGCGCGCGATGCTGATGCGGTTCGGCCAGTGCGCGAAGTTGGGAAAGGCCACGATGCCGATGCGGCCCACGCGCACCGTCTCGCGCAGCATGACCTCGGCATTGCGCAGGTGTTGCAGCGTGTCGATCTGCAGCACCACGTCGAAGGAGGCGTCCTGGAACAGCGACAGGCCCTCGTCCAGGTTGAGCTGGATCACGTCCACGCCGCGGCGGATGCACTTGAGCACGTTGCCGTCGGCAATCTCCACGCCGTACCCGGTGCAGCCGCGCTCGCGCTGCAGCAGGTCCAGCAGGGCGCCGTCGCCGCAGCCCAGGTCGAGCACGCGCGAGCCGGGCGGCACCAGCTTCGCGATCAGGCGTTGGGTGCTTTCGTCGCTCATGGCGCCAGCTCCAGGGCGATGCGTTCGAAGTAGGAACGCACCACGCCGGTGTAGCGCACGTCGTCCAGCAGGAAGGCGTCGTGGCCGTGCGGCGCGTCGATCTCGGCGTAGCTCACGCTGAAGCGGTTGTCCAAGAGCGCATTGACGATCTCGCGGCTGCGCTGGGGCGAAAAGCGCCAGTCGGTGGTGAAGCTCACGAGAAGGAACTTGGCCTTGGCCTGCGCCAGCGCGACGCTCAGGTTGCCGCCGTGCTCGCGCGCCGGGTCGAAGTAGTCGAGCGCGCGGGTGATGAGCAGGTAGGTGTTGGCGTCGAAGTATTCGCTGAACTTGTCGCCCTGGTGGCGCAGGTAGCTCTCGATCTGGAACTCGACCTCCTGTGTCGAGTAGCGGTACGCCGCGCCGGACGCCGCCGCGTCGCGCAACTGGCGGCCGAACTTCTCGTTCATCACGTCGTCGCTGAGGTAGGTGATGTGGCCGATCATGCGGGCGATGCGCAGGCCCCGCTTGGGCAGCACGCCGTGCTCGTAGAAGTGGCCGCCGTGGAAGTCGGGATCGGTCACGATGGCGCGGCGCGCCACCTCGTTGAAGGCAATGTTCTCTGCCGTGAGGTTGGGCGCGCTGGCCACCACCACCGCATGCTTCACGCGATCGGGAAACTGCAGCGTCCACGACAGCGCCTGCATGCCGCCCAGGCTGCCGCCCATCACCGCGGCCAGGGTGTCGATGCCCAGCGCGTCGAGCAGGCGCGCCTGCGCGTCGACCCAGTCCTCGACCGTGACGACGGGAAAGTCCGCGCCCCACACCCGCCCGGTTTGCGCGTTCACGTCCATCGGGCCGGTGGAGCCGAAGCAGGAGCCCAGGTTGTTGACGCCGATCACGAAGAAGCGATCGGTGTCCACCGGCTTGCCCGGGCCGATCATGTTGTCCCACCAGCCCTGCGACTTGGGCTGGCCCGCGTAGGTGCCGGCCACGTGGTGCGATGCGTTGAGCGCGTGGCACACCAGCACCGCATTGCTGCGGTCGGCGTTGAGCGTGCCGTAGGTCTCGTAGGCGAGCGAGTAGCCGGCAATCGATGTGCCGCTTCGCAGGGCCAGGGGCTCTGCGAAGAACATCGACTGCGGCGTGACTTCGAAGGAAGACATGTGGAAAAAGAAAAACCCGGCCTCGCCAAAAACGAGCCGGGTTGCGGGCATCCGTCTTTAGCTGAACTTGTTACGCGCCCGCAAGCTGGAGCAAATCGGCGCGGGACGAGTATAGCCCCGCGCCGCCGTACGTTCAGCCGACGATCATCAGCACGCCCAGCACCGCGAAGATCGCGGCCGAGACGCCATGCACCCACTTGATGGGCACGCGCCGCATGATGCGCTCGCCCAGGAAGACCACCGGCGCATTGGCCAGCATCATGCCCAGCGTGGTACCGGCCACGACCCAGATGTAGTCGTTGACGAAGCGTGCGGCGAGCATCACGGTGGCGATCTGCGTCTTGTCGCCCATCTCGGCCAGGAAGAAGGCCAGCACCGTGGTGCCGAACACGCCGAAGTGGCCCCGCGTCTGGCTGTCTTCCTCGTCGAGCTTGTCGGGGATCATCATCCACACCGCCATGGCCAGGAAAGAGCCGCCCAGGATCCAGCGAAGGGCCGTCGGACCGAGCCAATGCGTGATGTAGTTGCCGACGGCGCCGGCCAGTGCGTGATTGACGATCGTCGCGACGAAGATGCCGGCCACGATGGACCAGGCACGGCCGCGAAAGCGAGAGGCAAGAACGAGTGCGAGTAGTTGGGTCTTGTCGCCCATCTCCGCCAGGGCGACGATGCCGGTGGCGACGGAAAATGCTTCCATGAAATAAATGCTCCTGGCCGAAGGACGCAATTGACCATGCAACCCTTCGGCCATCTTCCCGAAGTTGCACAGTCAATGGTCTCGCCAGGTATTCACTGCACGCGCCATGTCCCGGTGGGGCAGGACAAGTCTGTTGACGCGGGCCCTTCTCGCAGATCGGAAGGCGGCTACTCCCCAATGACAACCTTCGAGTATAGCCGCTCCTGCCCACGCAACCGCCTGGTTGGCAAGCACATACTTTCGTCTTTTTTCCAGATGAACCGTGACGTAAACGTCAAAAAAGCGCTTGCAATTTCTATAAATCACCCATAATGCGCGAGCCCACCGTCGGAATTTCGCACGGGCGGCTATCGGTGATCGGACAGTTTTTCGAGGCTTTTCACCCCAGGTGAAAGTCACGCTCTCGGGACTCCATCGCTTTTATTGATGTGTTTATAGGAGTCCCTTGATGGGCAACAAACTCTACGTCGGCAACCTGCCTTACTCGGTGCGTGACGGTGACTTGGAACAGGCCTTCGGCCAATTTGGTTCCGTGACCAGCGCCAAGGTCATGATGGAACGCGATACTGGCCGTTCCAAGGGCTTCGGTTTTGTCGAGATGGGTAGCGACGCGGAAGCGCAAGCCGCAATCAACGGCATGAACGGCCAGCCGCTCGGCGGCCGTAGCGTTGTCGTGAACGAAGCGCGCCCCATGGAAGCACGCCCGCCCCGTAGTGGTGGCGGCGGCTACGGCGGTGGTGGTGGCGGCTACGGTGGTGGTGGTGGCGGCGGTTACGGCGGCGGTGGCGGTGGTCGCAGCGGTGGCGGCGGTTACGGCGGCGGTGGTGGCGGCGGCTACGGCGGCGGTGGCCGCAGTGGCGGCGGCGGCAACGACGGCGGCTTCCGCAGCCCCTACGGCGCTGGCCCGCGTGGTGGCGGCGGCGGTGGTCGCGGCGGCTTCGGCGGTGGCAGCGGCGGCAACAGCGGCTACTGATTCCTGAAGAATCAATGAACAAAGGCTCCCTTGGGAGCCTTTTTCATTGGGGGTCTACCGCCTTGCCTACTGCTCGCCACGGCGCTTCTTGCGCCCGCGCCCCTGCGCGCCTCTGTCGAACAGGGCATTCGGCACGATGCGCAGAAGCTTGGCCACCACGCCCATCTGCCAGGGAATGACGCGGTAGCTGCTGCCGGCCTCGATGGCGCGGAAGGCCCGGTCCGCGAATTCGCCCGGTTGCAGAAGGAAGGGCATGCCGTAGCGATTGCCTTGCGTGAGCGGCGTGTCGATGTAGCCGGGGCAGATCGTCACCACCTTCACGCCGCTGCTGCGCAACTCGCCGCGCAGGCTCTCGCAATAGCTGACCACGCCCGCCTTGCTGGCGCAGTAGGCACCGTGGCCGGGCAGGCCGCGGATCGCCGCCACGCTGCCGATGCCCACAAGACGTCCGCTGCCGCGCGTGCGCATGGGCGCCACGAAAGGGTGGAAGGTGGCGGCCAGTCCCAGGTTGTTGATCGCAAAGGTCTGCGCCATCACGTCCAGGTCTTCGCGCTGCTCGGTGTCCATGCCCACGCTGATGCCCGCATTGGCAATCACCACGTCCGGCACGCCCTGCCTGCCGATGCAGTCCCGTCCGGCGCTCACGATACTGTCGACCTGCGCGACGTCGGCGCCGTAGACCTGCACGCGGCTGCGCTCCAGCCCGAGCGCTGCCGCCCAGGCCTCGATCTCGTTCGTGCGCCGCGCACTCAGCGCCAAGCGATAGCCGGCGGCGTAGTAGCGCGCTGCCAGCGCCTGGCCGATGCCGCTGGACGCTCCGGTGATGAACACCAGCGGCGCAATCGCGCGGTCGCTCATGGCTTCTTGGCCGGCGTCGTGCGGGCCGGCTGGATCACGCCGCGCACGCGGCCTTTGAGGTTGGCCACGCCGGAAATCTTGTCGTAGTCCATGGAATCGGCAGTGAAGCGGTCCTCGCCCCGCGTCAGGGTCACCGGCTTGTTGGAGGTGACGCGCTCGCTGTCGGTGAAGGCATGCAGGAATTCGCCCCGGAATTCCAGACGCGGGGTCTCCTCGCCGTCCGGGCTGCGGGCCGCGTCGCGCACGACGATGGCATTGCCGAACAACTGGACCTCGCTGGCATCGGAATTGGAAAGCCCGCGATTGGCGGTGGCGTGCGTCACCAGGCCTTGCGGCGACACGGTGCGCACCCGGACTTCGTCGACTTCCAGCGTGTCGGTGTCCGGATAGTGGCGGCCTTCCTTGCCGCGCAGTTCGCTGCGCAGTTCGCCATTGGGGAAGAATCGCTTCACCACGAAGTCGCGCATGAAGTAATCCGGATCGTGGGTTACCGGCACCGCCGCGCGCGGCTCCAGCAGCTTGGGCGCGTTGCGCACCAGCCAGTAGGTGCCCAGCGCAAGTCCCGCGGCCAGGATGATCGGCAGGTAGATCGAGACGCGATCGAGGCCGATCCGAAGCCAATGCAGCAGGCGACTCAAGTCAGCGGCCCTCGTGCGGCATCGAGCATGCGGCGGTAGTGGCCGCCGGCGGTGAGGAGCAGGTCGCAGAACTCGCGCGCCGCGCCCTCGCCGCCGCGCGCGCTGGTCACGTGGTGGGCGATGTTGCGCACTTCCAGGTGTGCATTGGGCGGTGCCACCGCCAGCGCCACGCGCGCCAGCACCGGCAGGTCGGGCCAGTCGTCGCCGATGGCGGCGGCCTGGGACCAGTCCAGGCCCAACTGGGCGAGCAGGGCTTGCGCGGCCGGCAGTTTGTCCTCGGTGCCATAGCGAACATGTTCCAGGCCCAGCGCCTCCAGGCGCACGCGCAGCGGCTTGGAGTCGCGCCCGGTGATCACCACCGGCGTGATGCCGGCGCGCCGCAGCAGCTTGAGGCCGTAGCCGTCGAGGATGGAGAAGCGCTTGAGCGTCTCGCCGTGCTCGCTGAAGTACACGCCGCCGTCGGTCAGGACGCCGTCGACATCGAAGAAGGCCACGCGCAGGTCCTGCGCGAGCAGCAGGGTCTCGGTCTTGAAGGGCTGCGCGGCCATCAGATGACCTTCGCGCGCATCAGGTCGTTGGTGTTGAGCGCGCCGACGACCTTGTCCTTCGCATCCACCACGAACAGCCGCGTGATGCCGTGCTGCTCCATCAGCTCCGCGGCTTCCACCGCCAGGGCGTCGACGCGGATGGTGCGCAGGCCGCGGTGCATCACTTCCTGCGCCCGGGCGGTTCGCAGGTCCACGCCGGCCTCGATCAGGCGGCGCAGGTCGCCGTCGGTGAAGACGCCGCTGGCATGGCCGTCGGGCTCCACGATGGCGGCGGCGCCGAAGCCGCCGGTGCTCATGGCGCGCATCAGCTCGCTCACCGTGGCAGCCGGCGTGGCCAGCGGCACCTGGTCGTCCGAGCGCATGACGTCGCTCACGTGGGTGAGCAGCTTGCGGCCCAGGGCGCCTCCCGGGTGCGAGCGCGCGAAGTCCTCGGTGCCGAAGCCGCGGGCGTCCAGCAGCGCAACGGCCAGCGCATCGCCCATGGCCATCTGGGCGGTGGTGCTGGCGGTGGGCGCGAGGTTGAGCGGGCAGGCCTCCTTCTCGACGCCGCTGTCCAGCACGATGTCGGCGTGCTGGGCAAGCGTGGAATCGGTGCGGCCGGTCATGGCGATGAGCGGCACGCCCTGGCGCTTGACCACCGGCAGGATGGTGGTGAGTTCCTCGACCTCGCCGCTGTTGGAAATGGCCAGCACCAGGTCGACCGCCTTGATCATGCCCAGGTCGCCGTGGCTGGCCTCGGCCGGGTGGACGAACATGGCCGGCGTGCCGGTGGAGGCGAGGGTGGCGGCGATCTTGCGCCCCACGTGCCCGCTCTTGCCCATGCCCATCACCACGACGCGGCCGCGCACGACCAGAATCCGCCGCACGGCCTCGACGAAGCTGGCGCCCACGCGGGCCTTCAGGCCCAGCACGGCCTGCCCCTCGATGTCGAAGGTGGCGCGGGCGCGAGCCAGCATCGCTTCGGGTTCGAAGGCCGGGGGGGTGTCGGGCGTGGGCGTGCTCATCGCGCGGATTTTAGGCGCGCGCCGCTTCGCGCCCGAGCGCGCCGGGCTTCGCTTTTCGTGTAGACCCCGGGCGAAACGATGGGAGCTCTCGAATAGGATCGGACCATGTCGTCCTTTGACCTCACGCTGTTGTACCTGCTGGCCGCGGTCATCGGCGTGGTGGCCTGCCGGTCGCTGAAGCTGCCGCCCATGCTCGGCTACCTGGTGGCGGGCGTGCTGATCGGCCCGCACGCGCTGGCCCTGGCGCAGGACTCGGAGGCGATGCGGCACCTGGGCGAGTTCGGCGTGGTCTTCCTGATGTTCGCCATCGGGCTGGAGTTCAACCTCCCCAAGCTGCGGGCCATGCGCAACCACGTGTTCGGGCTGGGGCTGCTGCAGGTGGTGCTCACCATGGTGATCGCCACCGGCGGTGCGCTGCTGCTGGCACGCCTGCTGCCCCCGCACTGGCGCTTCACCTGGCAGACCGCGCTGGCGCTGTCGGGCGCATTGACCATGAGCAGCACGGCGATCGTGGTCAAGCTGATGGCCGACCGCCTGGAACTCGAGAGCGAACACGGCAAGCGCGTCATGGGCGTGCTGCTGTTCCAGGACCTGGCGGTGGTGCCGCTGCTGGTGCTGATCCCCGCCCTGGGCGCGCCGCCCGAGCAGCTGCTCAAGGCGCTGAGCGTGGCCTTGCTGAAGGCCGGCCTGCTGGTCACCCTGCTGCTCTATGGCGGCCCGCGCGTGATGCGCTGGTGGCTCACGCTGGTGGCGCGCCGACGCAGCGAGGAGCTCTTCATGCTCAACCTGCTGCTGATCACGCTGGGCCTGGCCTGGCTGACCGACCTGGCAGGCCTGAGCCTGGCCCTGGGCGCCTTCATCGCCGGCATGCTGGTGTCGGAGACCGAGTTCAAGCACCAGGTGGAGACGGACATCCGCCCCTTCCACGACGTGCTGCTGGGCCTGTTCTTCATCACCATCGGCATGTCGCTGGACTGGCACGTGGTGGTGGAGCGCTGGCGCCTGGTGGGCGTGCTGCTGGTCCTGCCGCTGGCCTTCAAGCTGGGGCTGGTGACGCTGCTGGCGCGCGGGCTGGGCGCCACGGCCGGCGTGTCATTGCGCACCGGCCTGTACCTGGCGCAGGCGGGCGAGTTCGGCTTCGTGCTGCTGAGCCTGGCGGGCAAGGGCATGCTGATGCCCGAGTGGCTGATCAACCCGGTGCTGGCCTCGATGGTGCTGTCGATGCTGGCCACGCCCTTCATCATCCTGTACAGCAACGCCATCGTGCGCAAGCTGGTGGCCAGCGACTGGCTGCAGCAGTCGCTGCAGATGACCACCATCGCGCGCAAGACCATCAACACCGCGCAGCACGTGATCATCTGCGGCTACGGCCGCTGCGGCCAGAACCTGGCGCGCATCCTGGAGCGCGAAGGCATTCCCTACATGGCGCTGGACCTGGACCCCGACCGGGTCCGCCAGGCAGCCGCAGCCGGCGACTCGGTCGTGTTCGGCGATGCAGCGCGCCTGCAGGCGCTGATGGCCGCGGGCCTGGCGCGCGCCAGCGCCGTGGTGGTGACCTACCTGGACATTCCCGGCGCGCTCAAGGTATTGGCCAACACGCGGGCCCATGCGCCGCAGGTGCCGGTGATCGTGCGCACCCAGGACGACCGCGACCTGGAGAAGCTGCAGGCCGCCGGTGCCGCCGAGGTGGTGCCCGAGGCCATCGAGGGCTCGCTGATGCTGGCCAGCCACGCGCTGGCGCTGGTGGGCGTGCCGATGCGGCGGGTGATCCGGGTGGTGCAGGACCAGCGCGATGCACGCTACGACCTGCTGCGCGGCTATTTCCACGGTGCCGACGACGACCACGCCGACGAGATCGACCACGAGCGCTTCAACAGCTTCACCTTGAGCGAGGACGCGCAGGCCGTGGGGAGCACCATCGCCATGCTGGAACTGGAAGCGATGGGCGTGCGGGTGGCCAGCCTGCGCCGACGCAACGGCCAGCGCTGCGACCTGGCCGAGGACACCCTGCTGGCGGACGGCGACACGCTGGTGCTCTCCGGCAAGCCCGCCGCGCTGGCAGTGGCCATCAACCGGCTGCAGCAAGGCTGACGCGCCGGAAGGCGGGAACCGTCAGCCGGCGCCCGACATCGTCGGATTGCGCCTTTCTTCCTCGATCTGCTGCTGGCGGCGCACCGCCTCGCATTGCGCATGGCCGGCCACCTCCGGCCGGGCACACTGCGCGGCCATGCACTGCGCCCGGGCGACGAAGTTGCGGCCGGCGCACGCCTCCTGCGGGGTCGGAATGCGCACGGGTTCGGGCGCGGGGGGCGGCGGCATGGGCGCCACGGCTTCCACCACCGGCGCCGGGGCTGTCGCTGGAGCCTGCTTCTTGGCAAGCTGCTTGCGCGGCTTCTGCACGGCGGCATCCGCGGCCGGCGCGGGATGAAGGGATGCATCCGCCCCTTCGATGAGCGGGGCGCCGTCTGCCACAGGCGTCGGCGCGGGCGCCATGGCTTGCGTGGCAGCGGGCGTGAGCTCGGTCTCGGGGATCGCCGCTGGAATCGGGGCCGGCGACGCCGCTGCCGGCGGTGACGACGGCTCCGCGATTTCCTGGCTCCTGTTCTTGTGACCCCACCAGGCGGCCACGAGCACCAGCAGCACCACGGCAAGACCCAGGCCGGCGATCCATCGGCCGTTGCCGATGCGTGGGCGTTCAAACGCCAGTACGGGCTGGATTTCCTCGACCGCACTCGCGGGGGCGGCGGCAGGCTTCGACACAGGGGCCGCAGCAGCCGCGCCCAGCAAGATGTTGGCGTCGGCCGCGCCAACGGCCAGCGGGGTGATGGCCTGTGGCCAGGCCTGGGCAATCTTGCGGCCGCAGCCCTTGCAGAACTTGGCAGCGTCGCGGTTCTCGGCGTTGCAGGCGCCGCACAGCACGGTCATGGCCCGCTCTCCTTCAGGTCACCGCGACCCGTTTGGGCTTGTTCACCATCCGCTTGGCGATCACGGCGCCCAGGGCCAAAGTGACCTCCAGCGCGAGTGCCGGCTGACGATTGGCCATCTCGGCAAAACGGATGGAGGTCATGCGCCAGAGCATCGCCGGACCGGTGGCGATCACGTTGGCCGAGCGGGGCAGGCGGGAAAAGAAGGCGCCTTCGCCTACCACCGAGCCGGCGTTGAGGATGGCCAGCTGCATCTGTCCCGATGAGCCGATGACGTGCACGCTGAGCGTGCCGCTTTGAATGAAGTAGACGGTGCGGTCCTGCGCACCCTGGTCGATCAGCATCTGGCCCGGCGGCAGCGGGAGCGGCTGCAGGTAGGTGCCCAGCATCTCCCATTGCTGCGCGCTCAGCGAGGGCGCAAAGGCGTCGTAGCTGGTGTTTTGCGAGATCGCGCGGCACAGATCCTGGATCGTGGAAGACATGTCGGATTCCTTGCGAGACCCGCCAGTATGAGCGATGCGGAGGGTAAACGCTCACAAATGCAACAACAGTAACCAGATTGTGCTATTGCGTTTGTCTATTTGCCGATACAGAAACGGGAAAAAATCACGCCCAGCAGGTCGTCGGCCCCGAATTCGCCTGTGATTTCGTTGAGCGCCATCTGCGCCAAACGCAACTCTTCGGCCAGCAAGTCCAGCATCTGATCACGCATGGCCAGGTGGGCGGCGGCCCCATCCAGGTGCTCGCCGACCCGCGCCAGCGCTTGCACATGACGCGCGCGGGCGAGGTAGACCCCTTCGGGCACCGACTGCCAGCCGGCCAGTTCCAGCAGCCGGTCGCGCAGCGCTTCCAGCCCTTGGCCATTTCTCGCCGACAGCGCAATGCCGTCGCCTGCATGCGCCGCCAGCCGCTCGGCTGGCACCGCATCGCTCTTGTTCCAGATATGCAACACCGGCACCTTGGCTGGCAGCTTTTGCGCCAGCAGGCGGGCAATGTCGGCGTCGCCGGTGGCGTAGTCGGAGGTGTGGGCGCGCGTAAGGTCGTGCAGGAAGAGAATCGCGTCGGCGCTCTCGATCTGGCCCCACGCGCGTTCGATGCCGATTCTCTCGACCTCGTCGCTGCTGTCGCGCAGGCCGGCCGTGTCGGCCACGTGCACCGGCACCCCGTGGATCTGGATGGTCTGGGCGACCACGTCGCGCGTGGTGCCGGCCACGCTGCTCACGATGGCCAGTTCGGCGCCGGCCAACGCATTGAGCAGCGAGCTCTTGCCCGCATTGGGCTGCCCGGCGATCACCACCTTGATGCCCTCGCGCAACAAGGCGCCCTGGCGCGCCCGGCGCTGCACCGCGGCCAGCATGTCGCGAAGGCGGGCCAGTTGGCCGACGGCATCGGCCTTCTGCAGGAAATCGATCTCTTCCTCGGGAAAGTCCAGCGTGGCTTCGACCAGCATGCGCAGATGGATGAGCGCATCGCGCAGGCCGTGGATTTCGCGCGAGAACTCGCCCGACAGCGAGCGGCTGGCGCTGCGCGCCGCGGCCTCGGTGCTGGCATCGATCAGGTCGGCGATGGCTTCGGCCTGCGCCAGGTCCATCTTGCCGTTGAGGAAGGCGCGCTGGCTGAACTCGCCCGGCTGCGCCACGCGCAGGTCCGGCACGCACGCCGCGCCGGTCATGGGATCGGGCTCGGCGGCTGCTTCAAGGCAGCGCGCCAGCAGCAGCTGAAGCACCACCGGGCCGCCGTGCGCCTGCAACTCCAGCACGTCCTCGCCGGTGAAAGAGTTGGGCGAGGGAAAGTGGATCGCCAGGCCATGGTCCACCGCACCGCCCTGGGCATCCAGGAAGGGCAGGTAGTGCGCCTCGCGCGGACGCAGGCTGCGCCCGCACAGCGCCCGCACCAGCGGCGACAGGTCGGCGCCGGACACCCGCACGATGCCCACCGCCCCGCGACCGGGCGCGGTTGCGATGGCCACGATGGGATCGGCGTTGCGGGCGAGCATGAGGGATTCTTCCAGCAAAAAGGGCCGCTTTCGCGGCCCTGGTCTGCAGCGGGGGGCTGCGTTTACTTCTTCTTCGGTTCGCCCAGCACGCCCAGGCGCTTGTTGATGAACCACTGCTGCAGGATCGACAGCGCGTTGTTCGTGATCCAGTACAGCACCAGGCCGGCCGGGAAGAAGATGAACATCACGCTGAAGGCCAGCGGCATGATCCACATCAGGCGAGCCTGCATCGGATCGGGCGGCGTGGGGTTCAGCCAGGTCTGCACCAGCGAGGTGGCGGTCATGATGACCGGCAGGATGAACCACGGGTCGGGTGCCGACAGGTCGTGGATCCACAGGATCCAGGGCGCGTGGCGCATTTCCACCGACGAGAGCAGCACCCAGTACAGGGCGATGAACACCGGGATCTGGATCACGATGGGGAAGCAGCCGCCCATCGGGTTGACCTTCTCCTCGCGGTAGATGCGCATCATCTCCTGCTGCATCTCCTGCGGCTTGTCCTTCAGGCGCTCGCGCATCTCCATGATCTTGGGATTGATCGCCTTCATCTTGGCCATGCTGCCGTAGGCCTTGGCGTTGAGCCAGTAGAAAGCGGCCTTGAGCAGCACCACCAGCGCCACGATGGACCAGCCCCAGTTGCCCAGGATGCCGTGCAGCTTGTTGAGCAACCAGTACAGCGGCTTGGAGATGATGGCGAAGATGCCGTAGTCCTTGACCAGGTCCAGGCCGGGGGCGAGGGCCTCGAGCTTCTTCTCTTCTTCAGGGCCGGCGAACAGGTTGCTTTCCAGCACCTTGGTCGCGCCCGGTGCCAGCTTGGGCAGGTTCACCACCATGGCCGCCGAGAACAGGTTGTTGCCCAGGTCGGCGACGCGGAACTCGCGCTTGAGGTCTTCGCTGCCCGGCACGTTCAGCAGCCAGGCCGAGGCGAAGTAGTGCTGCACCATGGCCACCCAGCCGTTGTCGGCTGCCGGCGGCACCTCGGCCTTCTTCTTGGCGATGTCCTCGAAGCTGACCTTGTGGAACTTCTTCTCGTTGGTATAGAAGGCCGGGCCGGTGAAGGTGTTGGTGCCGAACATGGTGGTGCCGGGCACGGTGCCGTGGCGCACCAGTTGCAGGTACAGCTGCGCCTCCTGGGGCTGGTCGCTCACGTTGACCACCTGGTGGCGCACGCGGATGGAATAGTCGCCGCGCTTGAACACGTAGGTCTTGACGTACTTCAGGCCGCCCTGCGGCTCGGACTCGAAGCTCACCTCCAGCGTGTCCTGGCCGTCGGCCAGGGTCAGCGGACCTTCCTTCAGGCGCATGGGCGTGAGGTGGGTGGGGAAGTGCGGGCCCTTGTCATCGGGGTTGAGCAGGCCGGTCTGCGCCACGTAGCGGGTGGCGGGCGAGCCGTCCTCCATCAGTGTGACGGGGCGCTCCTCGGCGGGCGGCACCGGCTGGCCGATCAGGCGCTTGAACCATTCCACCAGGCCGTGCTGGCTGGTCTGGTCCAGGTACTGGGAGAGTTCGAGGCGGGACAGGGTGCCGCCGTCGCTGTTGATGACCGCGCGGAAGACGTCGGTCTTCACCTCGACCTTCTGGGCCACCGGTGCGGCAGTGGCCGGCTGGGCCGGCACGCTGGACGCGGCGGCGCCTGCGGAGCCGCTGCCGCTCGCGGCGGCACTGGGCACGTCGTTGCCCGCCGGCGCCACCGGCTGCTTCTTGGCGTCTTCATGGGCCACCTGGGCCGAGGGCATGAAGGTGGGCTTGCGGCCGTTGTAGACCTGCCACTGGTCCCACAGCAACACCAGCGAGAAACCAAAGATCACCCAGAGGATGGTTCGGCGGATATCGTTCATGGAGATGACTTCTTGTCGGAAGAGAGATGTGAGAACAGCCCGCCCGCAGGGGACGCGCCGTTCCGGCCCTTGGCGGGCACCGGGTCGTGGCCGCCGTCGCACCACGGATGGCAGCGCGCCAGGCGGCGAAGGGTGAGGTAGCTGCCGTGCATCGCGCCGTGCGTCTGCAGGGCCTCGATGGAATACACGGAGCAGGTGGGCGAGAAGCGGCAGGCCGAGCCCAGCCAGGGGCTCAGCAGCAGGCGGTAGCCCTTAACCAGGAAGACGAGGGCACGCGCGGCCAGCGACGGCGAGGTGGCGGCGCCATCGGCCGGCATGCTGCTCACGACGCGACTCCCTTGCGGCCGTCCAGGCGTTCGAAGAGCCGCAGCAACTCGGCGCGCACGGCCGCCTTCAGCGCCACCGAAGTGGCGCTGGGAAAGACCTTGCGATCGAAGCCCGAACGCAGGCGCACCAGGTAGGCAGCCTGCGGCAGACCGCCTTCGAAGCTTGCGCTCACGGTGTAGATCTGGCGCTTGATGGCGTTGCGGGTGACGGCACGCCGGGCCCAGCGCTTGGGCACCATGGCGCCGAGCCAGGTGGCCGGCGGTTCGAACAGGGCTGTTGCCGGCGTTTCACCGGCGCGCACAGGCGCTTCGAGTGCACATCGGTGCAACGCGAAGTGGGGAGTGCGCGCCACAGTGGAGCCTGCAAGAACAGCCTGGAATTGCGCGCGGGTCTGGAGCCGCTGCATGAAGTCCGGGCGCAAGTCGACGGTCGGCGGCAACGAGGCAACTGGCAGTCTGGCGGCCAGCGTCGGTGCGTGGATCCGTCGCGTTGGACCCGGCGGGCCGCTTAGACGGCCAGGCGCTTGCGGCCCTTGGCGCGGCGAGCGTTGATGACGGCGCGGCCGCCGCGGGTCTTCATGCGGACCAGAAAGCCGTGGGTACGGGCGCGGCGGACTTTGGATGCTTGATACGTGCGTTTCATGATGATTTTCCTGATTGCCTTGGCGACGGCCCCAGTTCATGAACTGCACGGACGCCTTGCCAAATCTCGTGGCTCTTTTGCTCGCGGACGACCGCGGCCCCGGCTTGATTCAGCAGGACGCCCCGGCAGCCGCTCGCGGCGTGACCGTGCCCCCGCTTCATGCGGGGACGGGCTGCCTGGCCGATTTCTTCGGTTCTTCTCCCCAAGCCTTGCCTTGCGCGCAAGGCGCCCCGGTGCGAAGGCGGTATCCACTTGTCAAAAGTGATCCACGAGCGCACCCGCTGACTCTGGCCTAGAGGGAAACCCGCGATTATCGCAAACATTTGCCCGGGAGACAATGCACAGCACTTTTCTCGGGCTTTCCCACCCCCTGCCGGACGGTGTGGATAAGGTTTTGACAAGTTAGAATGCCGGGCGCATGGCGCAAGCAACTATCCACAAATCCAGAACGAAAATGACCGAGGGACAAACCCTGCGCCACCACCCGGTTTCCCCTGCCCATGTCGAGTGACGGAATCGGCGACAGCCTCTGGCAGGCCTGCGTCGACCAGCTCGCGCAGGAACTGTCCGAGCAGCAGTTCAACACCTGGATCAAGCCGCTGACCGCACAGGTCGCGGACGACCTCTCGCGCGTCACCGTCTTCGTCGCGAACCGCTTCAAGCTCGACTGGATCCGGGCCCAGTACGCCGGCAAGATCGCAGCCCTGGCCGAGAAGCTCTACGGCCAGCCCGTGATCATTGAGTTAGCGCTTGCTCCTCGAGAAATTCCCGTCCGGCCTGCACCTGTGGCTGCCTTGGTGGAAACCGACGTCCCGCGCGAAGTCGGCGGCCTGGGCGAGGAGCCGGCGGCTGCCGGCTTCAAGAACCGGCTCAACGCCAGCCTCACCTTCGATACCCTGGTGGAAGGCACCGCCAACCGCATGGCGCGTGCCGCGGCCATGCACGTGGCCGGCATGCCGGGGCACCTTTACAACCCGCTTTTCATCTACGGCGGCGTCGGTCTGGGCAAGACCCACCTGATGCACGCTGTGGGTAACCGCCTGCTCGCCGACCGGTCGGACGCCAAAGTTCTCTACATCCATGCCGAGCAGTTCGTCTCGGATGTGGTCAAGGCCTATCAGCGCAAGACCTTCGACGAGTTCAAGGAGCGCTACCACTCGCTGGACCTGCTGCTCATCGACGACGTGCAGTTCTTCGCCAACAAGGACCGCACCCAGGAAGAATTCTTCAACGCCTTCGAAGCCCTGCTGGCCAAGAAGTCGCACATCGTGATGACCAGCGACACCTACCCCAAGGGCCTGGCGGACATCCACGAGCGGCTGGTCTCGCGCTTCGACTCCGGTCTCACGGTGGCCATCGAGCCGCCCGAGCTGGAGATGCGCGTGGCCATCCTGATCAACAAGGCGCGCGCCGAGGGCACCGAGATGCCCGAGGAAGTGGCTTTCTTCGTGGCCAAGAACGTGCGCTCCAACGTGCGCGAACTCGAAGGCGCGCTGCGCAAGATCCTGGCGTATTCGCGCTTCAACCAGAAAGAGATCTCGATCGTGCTGGCGCGCGAGGCCCTGCGCGACCTGCTGTCGATCCAGAACCGGCAGATCTCGGTGGAAAACATCCAGAAGACGGTGGCCGACTACTACAAGATCAAGGTCGCCGACATGTACAGCAAGAAGCGCCCGGCCTCGATCGCACGGCCGCGCCAGATCGCGATGTACCTGGCCAAGGAACTCACGCAGAAGAGCCTGCCCGAGATCGGCGAGCTCTTCGGCGGGCGCGACCACACCACCGTGCTGCATGCGGTGCGCAAGATCTCGGGCGAGCGCCAGCAGCTGACCGAACTCAACCAGCAGCTGCACGTGCTCGAGCAGACGCTCAAGGGCTGATGGCGCAAGCCCCGCTCGACATGCGCTTGCCCCGCCCGTGCGTTACCGTCGCCTGTTTGTCCGCGCTGGCGTGCCGTCGTGCTGCGCGGCCGTTGAACCGAATCTGAAGAAGAAACCGAAGGAAGAGAAGAGGTACACATGATCGTCCTGAAGGCAACACAAGACAAAATCCTTGCCGCGCTGCAGTCGGTGGCAGGCATCGTGGAGCGCCGGCATACGCTTCCGATCCTGGCCAATGTGCTGATCCGCAAGGCCGGCGGCCAGATCCAGCTGACGACCAGCGACCTGGAGATCCAGATCCGCACCACGGCCGAGCTGGGTGGGGACGAAGGCGCCTTCACCACCACCGTGGGTGCTCGCAAGCTGGTGGACATCCTGCGGACCATGCCGGCCGACCAGACCGTCAGCCTCGAATCGAGCCAGAACAAGCTGGTGCTCAAGGGTGGCAAGAGCCGCTTCACGCTGCAGAGCCTGCCGGCCGAGGACTTCCCGCTGGTGCAGGAATCGGCCAACTTCGGTCCCGCCTTCAGCGTGCCGCAGAAGACCCTGAAGGACCTGCTCTCGCAGGTGTCCTTCGCCATGGCGGTGCATGACATCCGCTACTACCTCAACGGCATCCTGTTCGTGGCCGAGGGCAAGCAGCTGAGCCTGGTGGCCACCGACGGCCACCGCCTGGCCTTCGCTTCCGCCACGCTGGACGTCGAGGTGCCGCGCCAGGAAGTGATCCTGCCGCGCAAGACGGTGCTGGAGATGCAGCGACTGCTGTCCGACGCCGAAGGCGCCATCGAGATGCAGTTCGCGAACAACCAGGCCAAGTTCAGCTTCGGCGGCATGGAGTTCGTCACCAAGCTGGTCGAGGGCAAGTTCCCCGACTACAACCGCGTGATCCCCAAGGGGCACAAGAACAGCGTGACGCTGGGCCGCGCCCCGCTGCTGGCCAGCCTGCAGCGCACCGCCATCCTGACGTCCGAGAAGTTCAAGGGCGTGCGGCTGAACATCGAGCCGGGCACCCTGCGCATCGCGTCCAACAACGCGGAGCAGGAAGAGGCGCAGGACGAACTGGACATCGACTACGGCGGCGACGCCATCGAGATCGGCTTCAACGTCACCTATCTCATCGAAGCCCTGGCCAACATGGGCCAGGACATGGTGCGCATCGACCTGGCCGATTCCAACAGCTCGGCGCTGGTCACCATCCCCGAGAACGCGACCTTCAAGTACGTCGTGATGCCCATGCGGATCTGAGCTCCGCACCACCCCTGCCTTGCGCAGGGGCCACTGCACGCGGCCGGTGCCCGGGCCGCGGTGCAGCCTTTCAAGATTGCAAGACGTGGCAGAGATGAATGGCGGCGCCAGCCCTGTCGGCTCGCCCCGGAGAGTTTGAGGAAAATTGATGAGCAGCGAAGAAATCAAGCCGGAAGTACCGCACACCGAACCGGTCTACGAGGCTGATATCGACAACGCCATTCCCGTGGAAATCTCGCCGCCCTCGGCCGACAACTACGGCGAAGGGTCGATCACCATCCTCGAAGGCCTGGAGGCGGTGCGCAAGCGCCCCGGCATGTACATCGGCGACACCTCCGACGGCACGGGCCTTCACCACCTGGTGTTCGAGGTGGTGGACAACTCCATCGACGAGGCGCTGGCGGGCTTCTGCGACGACATCGTCGTCACCATCCACACCGACAACTCCATCTCGGTGGTGGACAACGGCCGCGGCATTCCCACCGGCATCAAGATGGACGACAAGCACGAGCCCAAGCGCTCGGCCGCCGAGATCGCCCTGACCGAGCTGCACGCCGGCGGCAAGTTCAACCAGAACAGCTACAAGGTCTCGGGCGGCCTGCACGGCGTGGGCGTGTCCTGCGTGAACGCGCTGTCGAAGATGCTGCGCCTCACGGTGCGCCGCGACGGCAAGGTGCACGTGCTCGAATTCAGCCGCGGCTTCGTGCAGAACCGCATCGTGGAGAACGTGAACGGCGTCGAGGTGTCGCCGATGAAGATCACCGGCGAGACGGAGAAGCGCGGCACCGAGGTGCACTTCCTGCCCGACACCGAGATCTTCAAGGAAAACAACGATTTCCACTACGAGATCCTCAGCAAGCGCCTGCGCGAGCTGAGCTTCCTGAACAACGGCGTGCGCATCCGCCTGGTGGACGAGCGCAGCGGCAAGGAAGACGACTTCTCGGGCGCGAACGGCGTGCGCGGCTTCGTGGAGTTCATCAACAAGGGCAAGCAGGTGCTGCACCCGAACGTGTTCTACGCCTCGGGCGAGCGGCCGGCCGACACCTACGGTGGCATCCCCGGCACGCACATCGGCGTGGAAGTGGCGATGCAGTGGAACTCGGGCTACAACGAGCAGGTGCTGTGCTTCACCAACAACATCCCGCAGCGTGATGGCGGCACCCACCTCACCGGCCTGCGCGCCGCAATGACGCGGGTCATCAACAAGTACATCGAAGAACACGAACTGGCCAAGAAGGCCAAGGTGGAAGTCACCGGCGACGACATGCGCGAAGGCCTGTGCTGCGTGATGAGCGTGAAGGTGCCGGAACCCAAGTTCTCCAGCCAGACCAAGGACAAGCTGGTCTCCAGCGAAGTGCGCGCACCGGTGGAAGACATCGTCGGGCGGCTGCTGAGCGACTACCTGCAGGAACGCCCGCAGGACGCGAAGATCATTTGCGGCAAGATCGTCGAGGCCGCCCGCGCCCGCGAAGCGGCCCGCAAGGCCCGCGAGATGACGCGCCGCAAGGGCGTGCTCGACGGCATGGGCCTGCCGGGCAAGCTGGCGGACTGCCAGGAGAAGGACCCGGCCATGTGCGAGGTCTACCTGGTGGAGGGCGACTCCGCCGGCGGTTCGGCCAAGCAGGGCCGCGACCGGAAGTTCCAGGCCATCCTGCCGCTGCGCGGCAAGATCCTGAACGTGGAGAAGGCGCGCTACGAGAAGCTGCTGACCAGCAACGAAATCCTGACCATGATCACCGCCCTGGGCACCGGCATCGGCCGGGCCAACGACAGCGGCGTGGCCGGTGCGGACGACTTCGACGTGAGCAAGCTGCGCTACCACCGCATCATCATCATGACCGACGCGGACGTGGACGGCGCGCACATCCGCACGCTGCTGCTCACCTTCTTCTACCGCCAGATGCCCGAGCTGGTGGAGCGCGGCCATATCTACATCGCGCAGCCGCCGCTGTACAAGGTCAAGGTCGGCAAGGAAGAGCAGTACCTGAAGGACGCCGGCGCGCTGGATGCCTTCCTGCTCAAGGTGGCCCTCAAGGACGCAAGCATTTCCACCGGCGGCACCAACCCCACGGTGATCAGCGGCGAGACGCTGGGCGAGCTGGCCCGCAAGCACCAGCTGGCCGAGGCGGTCATCGCGCGGCTGGGCGGCTTCATGGACGCCGAGGCACTTCGCGCCATCGCCGACGGCGTGTCGCTGGACCTGGACACCACCGCATCGGCCGAGGCTTCGGCCGTGGCCCTGCAGACCAAGCTGCGCGAGCTCAACACCACCGGCATTCCGGCCGAGGTGGCCAGCGAATTCGACGCCCGTTCCGACAAGCCGCTGCTGCGCATCAGCCGGCGCCACCACGGCAACATCAAGAGCAGCGTGCTGACGCAGGACTTCGTCCACGGCGCCGACTACGCTGCCCTGGCCGAGGCCGCCAACACCTTCCGCAACCTGCTGTCCGAAGACTCGGTGGTTCGCCGCGGCGAAGGCGAGCGGGCCAAGGAAGAGAAGGTGGGCGACTTCCGCACCGCCATGCGCTGGCTCATCGCCCAGGCTGAAAGCGCCACCGCGCGCCAGCGCTACAAGGGCCTGGGCGAGATGAACCCGGAACAGCTCTGGGAGACCACCATGGACCCGAACGTGCGCCGCCTGCTCAGGGTGCAGATCGACGACGCCATCGAGGCCGACCGCGTGTTCACCATGCTGATGGGCGACGAAGTCGAACCGCGACGGGAATTCATCGAGCAGAACGCGCTGCGGGCGGCCAATATCGACGTCTGAGACGCTTTCGCGTCTTCTCGCACAAACGCCACCTTCGGGTGGCGTTTTGCTTTCTGGCGTCCGTGATCAGCCAGACCCCTGCCTGCTTAAAAATCAGGCAGGCGAATTCGCACTCCGTCCAGCTGTACTGGTCATCAACGCGTCATCAAGTTTCTCCCCAGAAAACTTGGGCAAGTCTGTGAACAACTCTCGGACTACTGTGTAAGGCCGTCGCAAGTGGTTGATTGCAAAGGATAAACAACAGTCTGCTTATTTAGTGGGCAGGCGATTTTTTGCGCCGGATTCTTTCTTTACCGCTTGGACGACTCGCTGTCAAAGCACAACTCTGGGGAAATTTTTCGCACAAGAAGGTGCTTGTCCACAGGCCGGGCGAATTCGCCGATCTTGTTCAGTTTGGCGAAGCAGTTGCGAAGCGCAGCTGCGCACAGTGGTCGAGCGCATGCAAGTCCTTGATGGCCATGGAGAAAAGCAGGCTTTCCACAGGTGCAGGCAATCTCCTACTACTACTACTAATTTGAAATAGAAGAAATAAGAAGAGATAGCAGGAACAGCCGCGCCCCGTGGGCCGGTTTTGTCGCCTTGGAAAACACGCCACAGCTGTATGCGTTGCGTCACGGGTGCCGCGCCCGCGAGCAAGTGGGTACTGGATGAACAGTGCTCGCCGTTCCAGGGGGTTTGCCCTCTCGGGAATGCGAGCCGTGCGGGCTACAAACCAGGACTGCCTGTCCAGCGCACTCCCTGGCCAGCCCCGGACGGGTCGGATCCGGTGTGCATCAGTCTTGCTAGGACGCATGAAGCACCTCCTTCCCTGTCGGAGCCTTTCAGTCCCATGCCTTCGCCGTTCCAGAGTTCCATCATGAAATCGCTGCGCCCCCTTGGCCTCGCCCTCCTGCTGGGCATTTCCTTCGCGCAGGCCCATGCGGCCGTCCTGGCCAACCCGCCGATCCGCCTGGCGCCGGAAGGCACGGAATACATGTGCGGCGGCAGCGGCCAGGCCGAGGCTGCTTTCATGGACATGGTGTCGCCGCGCTGGGCGGCGAGCTTCCAGTTCGCCATGAACGAATCAGGGAACGGCCGCAATCGCGTGGCAGGCGTCAAACTGGTGGTTCGGGACGCCTACAACGGCTACCAGGCGCTGGGCGTGATGGCCGATTCGCCGCACCTGCTGGCGCGGCTTGCGCCGGGTAGCTACACCGTGGAAGCCACGCTGGATGGCCTGACGCTGATCCAGCCGCTCGTCGTGGTGCAGGGCAGGGGGGCCAAGGCGACGTTCGTCTGGCCTTCGAACCTGAGCACGCCGGACCAGACGCAGGCAGCGCTGAAGTAGCGCCGCCGCCATCGCCTTAAGAAGCTCGTAAGGCGTCCGGCGCAGAGTCCCTTCGCGTGGCGCTTGCCTCCATCCGCAGCACAGGCCACGTCTCCAGGATCTAGAAAGGACTTCCATGAGCTTCCATCCGGACATGACGAGGAAGGCCCCTGCCGGGCCCGCGGCGCTGTGTGCAGGCGCGATCCTGGCATTGGCGTGCATGACTGCCCAGGCGGCCGTCTACAACCCGCCCATCCTCTTGTCCCAGGGCATCGAGTACATGAGCGGCGGTATCGGGTCCGAAGAAGCCGAGTTGATGCGCACCGTGGAACCTCGCTGGTCCGCGGTGTTCGAGTTCGCGGTCAAGGATGGCCAGGGCGCCGCCTTTGCGGCCGACGTGCTGCTCACGGTGCGCGATGCGCAGGGTCGGGTGGTCCTGGACCACGTCCGTGCGAGCGGCCCCTACCTGGTCGCCCGCCTGGACCCCGGCAAGTACTCTGCGGAAGCCGTGCTGGGCGGCGCCGCGATCGTGCGCGAGATCACCGTCGGCGGTGCCGGCACGTCGACCCGCAACGTCTTCGAGTGGCCGCAGGGCACCGACACGAAGAGCGCCCGTTCCTGATCGAGAAAATTCCCGCTCGATTTCGAGACGGATGACACCTTGTGACGGGTGTTGTCATGCGCTTCGCAAGCATTCTTTGATGCGCTGCAGCATACTCAAGTGAATGGCGCTTCTCCCGCTCACCACCCTCGTCACGCTGCTGCATGCGTTGCTCGCACTTCGCCTGCTGCCAGCGCTGGCGGAGCGCACGCCGGCCTGGCCGGTGCTGGCCGTGCTGCTGGTGGTTTCCGCGGCGAGCATGCCGCTTCCCTTTCTTTCCCGCCGCAGCTGGCGGGTGCCGGCGTGGCTGAAGTGGGTGGGGTTGGTTAGCATGGGCTGGTTCTCCTCGCTCTTCGTGCTGAGCGTGCTGCGCGATGTGCTTCTGCTGGTGCAGTGGGCGCTGGCAGGCATCGCCGGCAGCGCGGCTGATCCCACCTGGCGCACCACGAGCGCTCTGGTGGTACCGCTGCTGGCCAGCCTGATCACGCTGGTGGGCTTCTTCAATGCGCGGCGCACCGCGCGGGTGCGGCGGGTGGACATCCCCATTGCGAGCCTGCCCAGCCAGCTGGAAGGCTTCACCATTGCGCAGCTCAGCGACATCCACGTGGGTCCGACAATCCGGGTGCGATACATCGAACGCATCGTGAGCGCGGTGAACCGCCTGGGGGCGGACATGGTGGCTATCACAGGCGACCTGGTCGACGGCACCGTGCCCGAGCTTCGTTCGCATGTCGCGCCGCTGGCACGGCTGAAGGCGCGCCACGGAACCTTCGTGGTGACGGGCAACCATGAGTACTACGCCGGCGCACACGACTGGGTCGATGAACTTCGCCGGCTGGGCCTGCGGGTGCTGATGAACGAGCACGTGGTGCTGCAGACCCGCAACGTGAGCGGTGCGCAGACCGACGAGGAAGTGCACGAGAGCTCGCTGGTGGTGGCCGGCGTTACCGACTACACGGCGGCCCACTTCGACGCGAGCCACGCGAGCGACCCGGAGGGTGCCGTGCGCGACGCCCCGCCGCAGGTGCACACCCGGCTGCTGCTCGCGCACCAGCCGCGCAGCGCCATTGCCGCAGCGCAGGCGGGCTACCAGCTGCAGATCTCCGGCCACACGCATGGCGGCCAGTTCTTTCCCTGGAATCTTTTCGTGCCGCTGCAGCAGCCCTTCACTGCGGGCCTGCACCGGCTGCACGACATGTGGATCTACGTGAGCCGGGGCACCGGCTACTGGGGGCCGCCCAAGCGCTTCGGTGCCCCCTCCGAGATCACGCTGCTGCGTCTGGTAAACGCTCCGTGAGCGTCAGCCGCTGGGCATTCGAGGTGGCGCGGCCGTAGATAGGCCGCAGCCCGCGCTGCGCGATGCGGGCCGAGGCCGAAGAGAGCTGGCTGGCGGTGGCGGCCGTCCGGTTCGCCGCCTTGATCAGCCGCTGTGCCTGAGCCGCGGTGTTCGACGGCGAGATGCTCAGCATCAATCCGGCCAGCGCATCCACCGTTTGTAGCGTCTGGCGCATCGCACGGTGGGTGAGCGCGAAATGCGTGGCATGCATCTGGCTTGCCATGGCGCTGCCCGATTCGCTCACGGCAGCCAGCTTTTCCTGGCCCATGAGGCCCAGTTCCGCCAGATCGGACTCGCTGGGGGAAAAGGCGCTGTTCAAGATGCGCTGGGTGCGGATCTGGACGACGGTGCTGGACGACAGGAGCATGTTTCCCGTCTTGGCGGCCACGTCGGTCCACAGGGCGAGGGGATTGAAGAAGCGGGAAGCCATGGTGGTCGTTCTGGAGCAAAAGAGAAATCGGGCTGGACAGCTTCGATTTTGCTGCACTGCAGCATAAATTCCAAGTCGGAATAGAGCCCGTTACACGTGGCACTTTGCCCGACGGGCACGCGTTCCGGAGGTCGGAACGCGCAGCCGCCGGGCCCGGATCTCGGTGACCGCGTAGGCCACGGCGGCCAGCAGCAGCGGCATCAGGTAATAGAGCCCCCGGTAGGCCAACAAGGCGGCCAGCAACTGCCCCTGGGGCACCTGGAAGCCCAGCAGGGCGACGAACACCGTCTCCAGCACCCCAAGGCCACCCGGAACGCGCACGATCAGTGTCGCCATCACGGAGGTCAGGAGCACGGTCAGCACATGCGGGTAGTCCACCCGGCCCTGCAGCAGCACCCAGATCACGGCGGCGATCAACGACCAGTTCAAACCCGACATGGCCAGTTGCAGAAGCGCCATGCGCGCCTTGGGAGGCTCGATGCGATGCCCCCGGATGGACCACCGCCGCTCGTGCGCCCAGATGCAGAAGGCCACGTAGCCAGCCGCCGCCGCCAGGCAGATGGCGCCCACGACGCGCAGCCCGCCGCTGTCCAGCTTCCAGTCCGGCGGCAGCTGGGGCGGCCAGAACATGAAGGCCACGCCGGCCACCAGCAGGTAGCCGGTCCAATTGGTGAGCAGGCTGCAGGCGACGATTCGCGTGATGTCGTCGTACTTGATCCCCAGCCGCGAATAGAGGCGGAAGCGGAAGCCGAAGCCGCCCACCATCGAGCCCAGGTTCAGGTTGAAGGCATAGCTGATGAAGGTCACGCCCATCACCGTGCCGGTGCCCAGCTTGTGCCGCGTCAGGTGACGGCCCAGCAGGTCGTAGCAGCTGTAGAGCAGGTGGCTGCAAGCGGCCAGGGCCGCCGCGGCGAGCAAGGTCCAGCGCGGCAGTTCCTGGATCGCATCGACAACTTCCGACCAGTCGATGGTGCGCGCCTGCTTCACCACCAGCGCCGCCACGCAGCCGAGGAACACCACCACGACCGCACGCTTCGCCCAAGGCCACCATGGCCGGTGGGCGAGGGGGGCGGCGGCGGTGGTCATGGCAATTGCGTTCGACCGTGCTGCAGCAGCGTCTCGGCCGGCTGCAGCCGCGGCGCATGGCGCGGCAGCCAGCTGGCCCAGCGCGGGTACCAGCGCAGGAAGTGGAAGACGAAGAAGCTGCGCACCAGGCGCCAGCCGCTCCATTCGCTGAGTTCGGCCGTGTCGATCTTCTTGCAGGCCTTGCACATCAGGTGATCCAGGCGTTCCATCAGCGCGCTGTTGAAGGCCTTGTCGCGGATGATGACGTTGGCCTCCAGGTTCAGCGACAGGCTCAGCGGGTCGAGGTTGCTCGATCCCACCGTGCTCCAGCTGTCGTCCACCAGCGCGACCTTGCCGTGCAGCGGGCGCTCGCAGTATTCGTAGATCTTCACGCCGGCATGCAGCAGGTGGTGATAGAGCATGCTCGCCGCGGTCTTCACGATGGGCATGTCGGGCTCGCCTTGCAGAATGAGACGCACGTCCACGCCGCGTCGCGCGGCCCGCCGCATCTCCTTGATGAGGCGATAGCCTGGAAAGAAGTAGGCGTTGGCAATGACGATGCGGTGCCGCGCGCTGCGGATGGCTGCGCGGTAGTGGCGCTCGATGTCTTCCGGGTGCCGGCGGTTGTCGCGCGAGACGAACATCACCTCCGCGCTGCCGCGCACGTCCTCGAGGGCCGAGGGCGGCTCGAAGTCGCGCACCCGGTGGCGGAACCATCCAGGCGCCTTCTTGCCCAGCGCGATGGCGCGCAGCACGAAGCGATGGATCTGAGGTACCACCGGTCCCACCACTTCCACCGCGTAGTCCTGCTTGGCCATGGGGCCGAAGCTGCGGATGTGGTCGTGCGAGAAGTTGATGCCGCCCACGAAGGCGCGATGCCCGTCGATGACGATGATCTTGCGGTGCATGCGCCGGATCAGGTTGATCCGCTGGCCCCACACCTGTCTGCCCGGATCGAACACGCGCAGCTTCACACCCACGCGGGTGAGCGACAGCACGAAGTCGTCCGAGAGGTTCGGCGAGCCGAAGCCGTCCACCATGAGATCCACGCGCACGCCGCGCCCGGCAGCTTCGACGAGCACGTCGCGCAACTGCAAGCCCACTTCATCTTCGAAGAGGATGAAGGTCTCGATGATGACTTCACGCTCGGCCTTCGCGATGCATTCGAACACGCGCGGATAGAAGGCCTCGCCGTTTTCCAGCAGGTGGATCTCATTGCCGGGCACCCAGCGCTGTCGGGTCGAGTGGCTCATAGCTGGATCTCCGCTACCAGCGGGGTATGGTCAGAAAGATGGGCCCAGGGCCGGCGCGGCAGCACCACCGGGGCGTGCACGCCGGCATTGCGCACGTAGATGCGGTCCAGCGGTAGCACGGGGAAGCGGGCCGGGAAAGTACGCGCGGCACGGCCGTGTGCGTGCACGAACACCTCGTGCAGCGAGGCGCCTTGTTCCAGCACCCGGTGCGCGCGACCGCGCCAGTCGTTGAAGTCGCCGGCCACGATCAGGGGTGCATCCTTGGGCACCTCGTCGCGAACGATGTGGCACAGCAGTTCGAGCTGCTGGTCGCGCTGGATCTCGGACAGGCCCAGGTGAGCGCAGATCGCGTGCACCTCCACCGCGCGGCCCGGCAGCCTCAGCACGCAATGCAGCAGGCCGCGCTTTTCCACGCCATGCAGCGACACGTCATGGTTGCGGTAGTGCACGATCGGAAACTTCGACAGCAGCGCATTGCCGTGGTGCCCCCGCGGATAGACGGCATTGCGCCCGTAGGCGAACTGCGGCCACATGGTGTCCGCCAGGAACTCGTAGTGCGGCGCCTGCGGCCAGTTCTGGATGGTGCGCGAGTGGCGCGAGTGAGTCCCCAGCACCTCCTGCAGGAAGACTAGGTCGGCACCAACCGTGCGCACGGCATCGCGCAGCTCAGGCAGGATGAAACGGCGGTTGAGCGCCGCAAATCCCTTGTGGGTGTTGACCGTCATCACCTTGAGTGAGACAGGGGCGGTCCGCGGGGCGGCCAGGGGGGATGCATCGGTGTTCTGCACCCTGGAATTCTCGGCGCGCCGCGGGCGTTGCGCCTGTAGGACAGGCACCGAGTTTCCCATTCATGCCCTTCGCACAGCCATGGCCTGTTCCTACGCCCGATGGCAGGCCACCACTACAGCCCCCGGGACGCTGGCTGCCTAGCATGGACTCATGCGTCATCCAGACGTAAACGACACCACCGAAAGGAACCTTGTCATGAAGTCTGATACCTGCCTGAAGAGCCTGATGCTGGCCGTGGCCCTGACCGTCAGTGGCGGCGCCGCCCT
This sequence comes from Variovorax sp. OV329, assembly GCF_900114785.1. Taxonomy (GTDB): domain Bacteria; phylum Pseudomonadota; class Gammaproteobacteria; order Burkholderiales; family Burkholderiaceae_C; genus Variovorax. The sequence goes on along the minus strand of NZ_FOUG01000004.1, from coordinate 148,270 downwards.
GGCCCAGAAGCCGGACAAGACGGTCGAAACCGGCCAGATGCCCAACTCGCGCGACGCCGTGAAGGCAGAGGCTCGCGCCGCGACCCGCAATACGGCGAACACCAGCGTGCCTTCGGCTGCGGGCGAGGCAAGCACCATGACCAACAACCAGCCGAACATGCAGCCGGTGCCCCCCAGCGACAAGTCGCGCGCGGAAGTGCGAGCCGAGGTCATGCCGAAGAAGCCGCAGTTCGGTGAAATTGGCGAGAAGACCGGCATTCCCACCAACCCGGTGGGGAAGATGGCCACTCCCAAGTAAGCGCCTGAACAGGCAACAAAAAGCCCGCCAGATGGCGGGCTTTTTGCTGGAACGCAGGCTTAGCTCTTGGCAGGAGCCGGGGGCTGGCCGAAATGCGGACCGTGGTGGCGCTCGCCTCGCGGGCCCATGCGCAAGGTCTCTGCGTCGAAGGTCTTCTGCTGCTCGGGCTTGAGCGCCGCATAGAAGGTGCGTGTGGCGTCCGCGCGCTTGGCAAAGGCAGCCGAGCGTTCGGCCTGGTGCTGCTGCATCAGGTCCAGGCGCTGCGGGGTGCTCAGCTTGGCGATGTCATCCCGGCTGGGCCGCTGGGCCGGCGGCGCGGGCGGCTGCTGGGCAGCCGTGAAGCTGTTCCAGGCCGATTCCTGCGAAGCGTCCAGGTTCAGCTTGCCCTTGAGCGCGGACATGCGCTGGGCGCGGCGCTGCTGCATCTGCTCGAAGCGCTTGGCGGGATCGCCGCGTTCTGCGCGTGGAGCGCTTGCGGCCGCAGGGGCGCTGGGCGCCGGGGGTGGCGACGTCTGTGCCGAGGCGGCGAAGGCGGCACCTGCAAGCAGGCCGGCCCAGACAATCTGGCGGGTCTTCTTGGTGGAGATCATGAAAAGGCTTCCTTCCTTGAATACCGCTGCCGATGGGCAGCAGGTGAAGGCAAGTGTGGGGTGCTCCCGTATACGGACTGTGAGCGGGCGATGAGCGTGCGTAAAGATGCGTGAAGGGCCGGCCAGCGGTCTTGCCTCTATTTGGGCCGCGGCTTCTTCAGGCCGCTGTCTGCCACGGTCAGCCGGCCTTCGCGCAGCAGCTGTACCGCCTTGGCCACCGAGCGGGCCACGTTGCGAACCTCTTCCTGCACACCGGTGTCGCCATCCAGCACTTCATGGCTGCTCGCGTAAGACTCGTAGTAACCGATGTAGCGGTCCAGCCGGGCCTGGGCACCGGCGTCGACGAGGCCCATCCAGTCCAGCCAGTCGCACAGGTTGCGGCGCAGGTCTTCCACGCCGGCTACATCGCCATGCACTGCGACGCCGTACACCCGGCCTTGCAGGTGCTTGGGGTAGGGCCAGCCTTCCAGCTCCAGTGCCTTGGCCTCCTCCACCTTCTTGCCGTGTGTGGAGGTGGGGTCTGGATTGCCGCCGTCGGCGCAGACCAGGCGGTCGATCATCAGCTTGAGCGGGCTGGTAGCCTGGTACCAGTACGTGGGAGTGAGGATGATCACGCCGTGCGCCCCCACCCAGCGCTCGTAGATTTCCGCCATCCAGTCGCCGGTCTGGCCCAGCGAATGGTTGGGGTAGCAACTGCAGGGCCAGTGGCACAGCGGCATGGCGGTGGAGACGCAGGCCTTGCAGGGGTGGATTCGCAGTTCGTAGCTGGAAGTCAGCAGGCTCAGGTCCAGGACGTCGGCCTGGATGCCGGCCGCCTCGATCTCCTTGCGGGCCAGCTGCGTCAGGCGAAAGGTCTTGGAGATCTCGCCGGGGCAGGTGCCGTCATTTCGCGCCGAGCCGTTGATGAGAAGTACGCGCGAAGGCGTTCCGGGCTCGTTCCAGGCGGCTTGCGTGGCGCGGATGCGCTCGCGGCTTTCCAGCCATTCCACCGAGAGCTCGTAGCCCGGGTCGGCAAAGCCGGCGCCGGCTGGGCGCGTGACGGGCGCCTTGCGACCGTCCTCGTAGGCCTCCCAGGCGATCAATTCGATGCGCGAGAGGGCATCCGCTTCCTTGTGAAAAGCCGGATCGCGGAAGGACGCGATGAATCGCTCGTGGAATTCGGCGCGCGACAGATGGGGGGGCGCCTGGCCCTTTCGGACGGTTGGCATCCGCCCAATCTAGACCGCATCCCCCGCCTGCCGCGAGGGGCGTGCAAGCCGCATCGTCGTAGGCCTGCACCTCCAGGATCGGCATGCGGTCGCCGCGCCTGCTAGCGCAGCTTGCCGCTCTGGAAGTCGTGCACCGCCTGGGTCACCTGCTCACGCGTGTTCATCACGAAGGGGCCGTATTGCGCGATGGGTTCGTGCAATGGTTTGCCCGCGATGAGCAGCGCCCGCGCCGGGCTGTGGTTGGTGCGCGGCGCGCGCAGCAGCACGCCGTCGCTGTCGGGCTCGTTGGCCAGGATGGCCATGCGCTTGGTGGGCACCTCGCTGCTGCCGATGAACACCGACTCGCGAAAGACGTAGATCAGCGCGTTGCGATCGTGCGCAAGCGGCTGCGCGAACTCGGTGCCGGGTGGCAGGGTGATGTCCAGGTACAGCGGTTCGGTGTGCTCGCGCTGCATCGCACCCGCCACGCCATTGCTGCTGCCGGCGATCACGCGAACCTGCACGCCGTTCTCCGTTCCGTATTCGGGGATCTCCGCGCTCTGGATGTCGCGATACCAGGGCTCGCGCATCTTGTCCCTGGCCGGCAGGTTCAGCCACAGCTGGAAGCCCTCCATGCGGCCCTCCTCCTGCTCGGGCAGCTCGCTGTGCACCAGGCCGCGGCCGGCGGTCATCCACTGCACGCCGCCGTTCTGCAGCAGGCCTTCATGGCCCGCGCTGTCGCGGTGCCGCATCCGGCCGGCGATCATGTAGGTCACCGTCTCGAAGCCGCGGTGCGGGTGGTTGGGAAAGCCGCCGATGTAGTCGCCGGGGTTGTCGCTGCCGAAGGCGTCCAGCATCAGGAAGGGGTCCAGGCGCTGCTGCAGCGTCTGCTGCAGGACCCGGGTGAGCTTGACGCCGTCGCCGTCGCTGGTGGACACGCCCGCCACGATGTGGTCGATGCCGCGCGGCTGCGCCAGGGCGGGAAGCGAGACGTGGGTGGGGTGGTGTGGGCTGGTCATGGGGTGCCATGGTGGCACCGTTGGGCCGACCGCGCCCGCGGCGTGGGTTCCGATCAGCGCAGGGCGCCCATTTCCCAGGAAAGGTTTTCCCAGGCGACGCCGAAGCGTGCCTGCACAGCAGCCGTCCCGGGCGCCTGGCCCAGGGCCTGCACGGCCCAGCGGGCACCCGCCTGCACGCTGTCGACGAGCGGGACCGGAACCTGGCCCTCGATGTCCGCCGCCATGCCGGCCAGGCCCGCGCCACCCAGCACCACGGCCTGCGCGCCGAAGCGCTCCGCCGCCTCGCGACAAGCCTGGGCCAGCAGCACCCGCGCGCCCTGTGGATCGGCCGCCAGTTCCGCGCCGCTGGGTGCCACCGTGTGAATGCCGGCCAGCGATTCCCCGTGGCCCAGGACGCCGGCCAGGCGCGTGAGCATGGGCCGCCAGCGCTCCCCACCGGTGACGATGGCAAAGCGGCCGTGCGCCGAAGCCGCCTCGAAGGAAGCCTGTGCCAGGCCGCCCACCGGCACGCCCGCGCCTTCCTGCAGCGCGAAGAGCCCGGGGTCGCCGAAGCAGCCGATCAGCACCGCATCGGGCCGCTCGCCCTTGGACAGCGCCACCGCCCAGGCATCGAGTACGGCATGCTGGGCCACCGCATAAGTGGCCTCGGAAGCGATGTAGGCGGCGCCGAAGCGCGCGCCCAGCGTGTGCACCTGTGCCGCACTGCCCACGGCCCGGCGCACCTCTGATTGCAGCAAGGCGCTGATCGACGCCGAGGTGTTGGGGTTGATGACCAGCAGCGACGGCATGCGGTGGCCCGTTCAGTGGTGTCGCGCCTTGGCGCGCCGTCCCAACAGCGCGGCGGTGCCCAGCGCCAGTCCCATCACCAGCAGCGAGACGACGGTGGTGACCGTGCCCAGCGCGTAGATGGCCGGCGTGGTCACCGTGGAGGTCAGGCCCTGCAGTTCCAGCGGCAGCGTGTTGACGTCGCCGATGGCCTGCGAGGTGCGGGCGATCTCGTCCCAGCTGAGCGTGAAGCCGAACATGCCGATGCCCACGATGGACGGGCCGATCAGCGGCAGCACCACGTGCGCAAAGCCTTGCCAGGGCGTGGCGCCCAGATCGCGCGCCGCTTCCTCGTACGCCGGGTTGAAGCGGTTGAACACCGCGAACATGATCAGGAGGCCGAAGGGCAGCGTCCAGGTGAGGTGCGCACCCAGCGCCGATGTGAGCAGCCCCAGCGCGGTGCCGTAGCCTTCCAGCAGGTTCTCGGCGCCGAGCGCGCCCAGCAGTTCCTTCATGCCGGTGTCGATCAGCCGGAACTGCAGCCCGATGCCCAGCGACACGATGATGGACGGCATGATCAGGCTGGCCACCGCGATGTAGAAGAGCGCATCGCCGCCGCGCAGCTTCTTGCGGAAAGCCAGGCCCGCCAGCACAGACAGCACCACGGTGAAGCCCATCACCACCGTGCCCAGCATCAGCGAGCGCCTGAAGGCCGCGCCGATGTCCACCGTGCCCAGCCCTTCGGCCAGCTTGTGGAACCAGTGCAGCGACACGCCGCGCAGCGGGAAGGTCAGGCCGCCCTCGGGACCCTGGAAGCTGAGCACGACGATGGTGATCATCGGCCCGTAGAGGAAGAGCAGGAACAGGCCGAACACGATGGCAAGCAGCCAGAACCCGGCCGGCCGCGGATCGCGCAGGTGATGGGGCTTGAGCAGGCTCATAGTTCCTTGCGGATGTCCACCAGCCGCGTGAGTCCCCAGATGATCATCAGCACCACCGCCAGCAGGATCACCGCATTGGCCGCCGCCAGCGGGAACTGCAGGTAGGAGGTCTGCACCTGGATGATCTTGCCCACCGAGGCGATCTGCTGGCCGCCCATCACGCCGATGGTCACGAAGTCGCCCATGACGATGGTGATGACGAAGATGGAGCCGATCACGATGCCCGACTTGCACAGGGGCACGATCACGCTCCACAGCGTCTGCAAGGCGCTGGCGCCGGCGTCGCTGGCCGCTTCGAGCAACGAGCGGTCGATGCGCATCATGCTGTTGAAGATCGGCACGATCATGAACATGGTGTAGAGGTGCACGAAGGCCAGCACCACCGAGAAGTCGGAGAACAGCAGCCACTCCACCGGCTGGTCGACCAGGCCCACGCCCATCAGCCCCTGGTTCACCAGCCCGTTGCGGCCCAGGAGCGGCACCCACGAGATCATGCGGATCACGTTGGAGGTCCAGAAGGGCACGGTGCACAGCACGAAGAGCGCCGTCTGCACCGTGGCCGAGCGGATGTGGAAGGCCAGGAAGTAGGCCACCGCGAAGCCCAGCACCAGCGTGATGGCCCACACCAGCAGGCAGAACTTGAGCGTGCTCAGGTAGGTCGACAGCGTGACGCAGAAGTCGCCGTTGTCGGTGAGCTGCGAGCAGCCTTCGAAGATGCTCAGGTAGTTGCGCAGCGTGAGCGCGGGAATCAGCTCGTACTCGTTGAAGTTCCACAGGCTGACCATGGCGATCAGCCCCAGCGGAACCAGGAAGAAGAGGAAGAACACCAGCGCGAAGGGCGCGGCCTGCCACCAGGCCGCGACAGCCTGCTTCTGATCCCCAGTCGATGTCGGCGCTGGGTGGTGATTTGCGTTCAAGTGCGCTTCTCGGAACGGTGAGGAATTGGCCTGAGCAACATGCGTGCCATCCGAACACCTTTCGGAATTGTTCCCTTCTTGCTAGTCGCTACCGCGATGAGAATTCCATGGAACCATTGGAAGACAGGAGGAGAGATGAGCGATCTTGGACGCATTGTCAACAGCAAAGACGGAACAGCTCGGGGCCAGATTTACCAGGGAGATCTGACCTCCCATGGCGGAGTCGTCATTGGCGCGTCGGGTCACTCCAGCAAAGCCGACGGAAAGGCAAATGCACGACTGGGGGATCAAACATTCTGCCCGCGATGCAAACCCCATTTCTTTCCGATTTCAACAGCGGACTCTACGGTCTGCGACTGGGGTGTACCCGTTCCTCGTGCAGGCGACACCACAGAATGCGGTGCCGTGCTGATAGCGACGGCTGCGCCAGCAAACGTACTCCTTGCAGTGGAAGCCCTGGCCGACGCCGAGACCCAACCGTACAACGAACAGATCCAGTTGGTGAACACTGCGGGCCATCCCTTGAGCGGGGTAACCAGCAGGTCGGTTCAGTTGCCAGGATTCAGCATTCGGAATCCAACGTTACCTTGATGGGGCGCATTGCCGGCAAGAGCGTCGGTTATGTCGGGAAGCTTGGGCGGGGCGGGAAGCCTGATCTGCACTTCACGTTGGTCGTAGACGATGTGTATTCTGGAATCTTCGGTTTCGACGGTCAGCCTACCTTCACCGACGCGAGCCAAATCAATCTCGCGCGGCCTGGCGATTCGATTGCGAGGATGACCCGAATAAAGACCCTCTTCTATAGAGACATCTTGCCCGAGGATGTCGTTGTTCAAATACCGATGGAGCCGCCGCCCGGCATGTCAAAACAGTTGTTTGCGCAAAGGCTGATACAGGCTGCCCACAACTTCGCGAGCTTCACGCTACCGTATTCCGCGCCAAAGAAACTTGTTGGCGAAGTCATGGTCGAGGGAACCTACAACAGCAGTTCGTACATCGCTGGACTATTGCAAAGCGTGATGGGGTACGTCCCCGAAATTTCTACTCCTCAATACCAGACACCAGGCTGGGAGACGCCGATTCCTGCTGCGTACTTCAAAGGGGAGGCACTGCGATGAAGAAGATCTCGATCGCGCTTCTCCATGTGGGGGTTTGGCTTCTCTCGATTCCCGTTTTTGCGTTGTTGGACGCGTGGCTTGCAAGAGAAGAAAAAATCCACATTGGCGAATCGGAGCTTTTCCTATTTCTGCTGGGAATGTCGGTTTGGGCCCTCGTGATATTCGGCAAGAGCTTTTCCTATCGACCATTTACGATGGGAAAGGCGCTAGGCTTTGCAGCCTACTTGGGCGTGATTTGGATTGCTGCTATAGCCGGTTTGGTTCTCGCCTATGTTGTCGTAGTCGTGTATCGAGGCGGCGAATAGGAAGGAGCCCGCGCAGAATCGAGCGCGCAGCCGATCCGGGGGCCCGCGAAGAAGAGCACTCGGGTCCACGTGCCCAGTCGGCATGGGCAAAGCGGAGCGCTCTTGATTAAGGGAGTCCTCAAGCCGCTACGAACTCATTCCACTTGCGGACCATGTACTCGTTCTCGTCCATCACCGCGTTCCAGCAGGCGATGCCGCCCATGCGCTGCTCGTAGCTGCCGCCGTCGCGCACCGCGCCGGCCTTGGCCAGCAGGTCGCCGTTGGGGCTCTTGATGTCCTGGCTGGCCGGCTTGCCTTCCATCCAGTAGGCCCACTCGTAGGCTTCCATCTTGGCCTTGGCGGTGTCGAGCACGGCGCTGTAGTAGCCCTGGCGATTGAGGTAGGCGCCGGCCCAGCCGTCCAGGAACCAGTTGATGAACTCGTAGGCGCCGTCCAGCTTCTTGCCCGACAGCGTGGCCGGCACGCCGAAGCCGGCGGCCCAGGCGCGATAGCCTTCCTTGAGCGGCTGGAACGTGCAGTCGATGCCCTTGGTGCGCACGGCGGTGACGGCCGGGCTCCACATCGACTGGATCACCACCTCGCCCGAGGCCATCAGGTTGACCGACTCGTTGAAGTCCTTCCACAGCGCGCGGAACTGGCCGGCCTTCTTGGCCTCGATCAGGGTCTTGATCGTCAGGTCGATCTCCGCCTTGGTCATGTTGCCCTTGTCGGCGTACTTGTGGATGCCCTTGGCCTCCACCACCATGGCCGCGTCCATGATGCCGATGGACGGGATGTTCAGGATGGCGGTCTTGCCCTTGAACTCGGGGTTGAGCAACTCGGCCCATGAGTTGATCGGGCGCTTGATCAGGTCGGGGCGGATGCCCAGCGTGTCGGCGTTGTAGACGGTGGGAATCAGCGTCATGAACTGCGTGGGCGTGGCGGAGAACTTCTTGCTCTTCTCGCCTTCCAGGAAGATCACCTTCTTGGGCGCGGTGCCCTGGTCGCCCACCTTCTTGCCCGCGACTTCGCCCTTGGTGAACAGCGGGGTGATCTTGTCGGCGTTCTTGATCTTCTTCGTGTCGATGCCCTTGAGGTTGCCGGTGGGCACGATCTTCTTGAGCGAGAAGTACTCGGTGTCGATCAGGTCGAAGCTGTTGGGGGCAGTGACGGCGCGCTTGGTGACGTCGTCGGTGGTGACGGCCACGTACTGGATCTCGATGCCGGTGTCGGCCTTGAACTTGTCGGCGATGGCCTTGTCCTGGTTCACCGCCGTGCCCAGGTAGCGCAGCACGATCTTTTCCTGCGCATGCACGAAGGGAGCGATGCCGGTGGCCAGGATGCCGGCCGTGCCCTGCAGCAGGCGGCGGCGCTGGATGCCGGAATGGTCAACAAGGGTGTCGTCGGACATGGAAGAAGCCCCCTCGGGTTGATGGTTCGGGTTGTGGTGATGGTTTTGAATCAACCGGCCATGGCGGCCAGTTCGTCGCGGCGCGTTTTGGGTGGCTGCGCCTTGCGTGGTGCCGGGCGCTGCGCACCGGGGCGAAGCACGCGCGCGTGGGCCTCGTCCCAGGACAGCAGCACCTGCTGGTCCAGCACGAAGGGACGGGCCAGGAAGTCGCTCTCGTGCAGCAGCACGGCGACCGACTTCGTCCCGGGTGGCGCCTCGGCCAGTTGCAGGCCCAGCAGCACGTAGGTGCCCTGGTACTCGACGTCGGTGATCGTGGCGGCAAGGCCGCTGGCGCCGGCCTGCTCGGCGGGCGCGATCTTCATGTGGTCGTTGCGCACCGCGATCGGGCCGGCGGCCGTCTGCAGCACGTTGTGGCCGCCCATGAAGCGGGCGACGAACTCGCTGCCCGGGAAGTTGTAGACCTCGTGCGGCGAGCCCACCTGCTCGATCAGGCCGTGGTTCATCACCACCATGGTGTCGGCCAGTGCCATGGCCTCTTCCTGCGAATGGGTGACGTGGATGAAGGTCAGGCCCAGCTCCTTCTGCCAGCGGCGCAGCTCGGCGCGCATCTGCACGCGCAGGAAGGGGTCCAGGGCCGAAAGGGGCTCGTCCAGCAACAGGACCCGGGGCTCGGTGATGAGGGCGCGGGCCAGCGCCACGCGCTGCTGTTGGCCGCCGGACAGTTCGCCCGGCTTTCGCTGCGCCAGGTGGCCCATGGCCACGCGCTCCAGCAGCTCGGCCGCGCGGCGGTGGCGCTCGGCCTTGGCCACGCCTTTCATCTTCAGGCTGAAGGCCACGTTGTCCAGCGCCGAGAGGTGCGGGAAGAGGGCGAAGCTCTGGAACATCATGGCCGTGCCGCGGGCGGCGGCCGCCAGGCGGGTGATGTTGCGGTTTTCCAGCAGGATGTCGCCGTGCGTCACCGTCTCGTGCCCGGCGATCATGCGCAGCGTGGTGCTCTTGCCGCAGCCCGAAGGACCCAGCAGGCAGCAGTAGCTGCCGCTGGCGATGCGCAGGTCGATCTGGTCGACGGCGGGCGGAATGTCGACCGAATATTGCTTGGTCAGCGCGACGATCTCGACCGCGGTGTTGGCTGCTGCGTCCATGGGGACGGCATCGCAAGACATGTGCCACCGCCGACGCACCTCGCTGGTGCGCGGCGGGGTTCAGCGCGGTGCGCGGGGCTGCCAGTACCGGTAGGTCCAGGCCGGCTGGAAGCCGGCGCGCCGGTACAGCGCCAGGGCCGCTTCATTGCCGGCCTCCACCTGGAGGAAGACGCGCTCGTAACCCCGGTCCAGCGCGGCCTGCGCCAGACCGGCCAGCACCCGGCCGGCCAGGCCGCGGCCGCGGGCCGACTGCTCGGTGCGCATGCCGTGCACGCCCGCCCATCCGTGGCCCAGCGAGACGGCGCCGGCGGCCAGGGTGGCGCCGTTCTCGTCGCGCACGCTGGCGAAGAGGTTGCCGCTGGCCCGGGTCAGCGACTGGACGCGGCAGGCGCCATCCACCGGGTCGAAGCCGGGGCCGAGGAAGACGCCGGTCCAGCCGCCATCGGGCGCCGCGCTCACCTCGGCCGGCTGGCCCTGGCTGACGCTGCGCATGGTGCGCAGGCTGCCGACCTGGGTGTGGGTCGGCCTGGCGCCGGCCAGCCCGCGTGCGGCCATCGCCTCCGCCATGCCGTCGAAGCAGGCGGCATCGGCCACCCGCAACTGCATCGGCAAGCCGCGGGCTTCATAACGCTCGGCGATGCGATCGAGCAGGCCGGCCGGGTCGCGTGGCGCCTCGTGGCGCAGCGGCACGGCGCTCCTGGCACGGCCGACCGTGCCGGGGTCCATGGGCAGCAGCCAGTGCCCCGCCTCCAGCGCCTCCACCCATTGCGGCGCGACGGCCTGCAAGGTGGCGCGCTCGATGGCCTCGGTGTCCGCGGCTGGCAGCCGCGGCGCGGCCGTCATGGCGCGGCCGGCGCCGTGAAGCGGGCGTTGGCCACCCCGCGCAGCAGCGCCACGCGCTGGCCGTTGGTGATCTCGCGCACCTGCTCGGCCACGTGGCGGGCGCGGGGCTTGTCGATCTGGCCTTCGCCGCGCCACTTCTGCAGCGTGGCGTCGGGGTCGCGCAGCATCGTGGCCATCCAGATCGCCTGGGCGGGTTCCAGCTGCCGGGCGGGGCGCTTGAAGTAGCGGCGCGCGGCGGCCTCGGCCCCGCACAGCCCTTCGCCCCAGGGTGCCATGTCCAGGTAGGCCTGCAGCAGGCGCTGCTTGCCGGGCGCGCGTTCGAGCTCGACCGCGTAGAGCATGTCGCGCAGCTGCTGGGCGGCCGGGTGGGGCAGGGGCGGGAGGATCAGGCGGGCCACCTGTTCGTTCAGCGTGGGCGCGGCCTGCGTCGGGGTGGCCAGAGTGCGCATCGCGCTGACTTTCTCGGCCTTGACGCCGCTCGGTTGCGCCACGGTGGGTGTCGCGGGGGCCTGGCTGCGCGCCAGGGTGGCGGATTCGTAGCCGGCGTGCTGGAAGAAGTCGGCGTCCAGCGCGGCCACCGCGCCGCGCATGAGCCAGGCGTCGCCGGCCAGCCTGGCCGAAACGCCGCAGCTGCCGGCGCGCGATTCGAGCAGGCCCTCGGCGCCCAGCCCGTCGACGCTGAACATCACCAGGCGCGGCTGCACGCTGAAGCTGCCCTCGGGCAGCATGAGCGTGGCGCGCAGGGAAGCGGTGCCGCCGATGCGCGCGCGCTGCAGCTCGGGCAGGGCGGGCACCAGCACCTGGTACCACTGGCCGATGGGCGCGTCGTCGATGTCGGCGGACAGGCTCAGCGTCTTCTGCGTGAGCCGGCCGTTCCAGCGGCCGCGCAGCTCGCTGGCGGTGGCGCCGGCGGGGGTGATGCGCAGGTTGCCGAACAGGGCATCGACGTCGCGCCGCGCGGTGAGCAGCAGGCGCTCCACCTGCACCGGCTTGTCGCCCAGCTCGGGCACGTTCAGGCTGCAGGGCTCGCAGCTCACTTCCTGCACGTTGGCTTCGGTCCAGCCGAAGCGCACCTTGCCGTAGCGGGTGTCGAAGGTGCGGCCGGCCATCTGCGGCGCGAACCAGGAGGCGGTGACCAGCCGCAGCACGGTGGGCACGCCCACATCGAAGCCGACCGGGCCGACGCTGACGCGCTGCGACCACTCCCCCTGCGCCGGCGCCAGCGCCAGCTTGACGATGAGCGCGATCGCGATGGCGGCCGTCACGCCCAGGGCCGCCAACACGTACAGCACGAAGCGCAGCACAACTTTCAAGAATCGCTCCCTCGGAACTTCCAGGCCCCGAGTGTGCGCGATCGAGCAGGTGGCGGCGTTGTGCCGGCGCCTCAGAAAGCGGACTTTTGGCCCGCCTCCTACAGGGCTATGTCAGAAGGGATAGTGCCGTTCGGTGGTCTGCACCGTGATCCAGCGCAGTTCGGTGAAGGCGTCGATGCCGGCGCGGCCGCCGAAGCGCCCCCAGCCCGAGCCCTTGACGCCGCCGAAGGGCATCTGCGCCTCGTCGTGCACCGTGGGGCCGTTGACATGGCAGATGCCCGATTCGATGCGGCGCGCCACGTTCATGGCGCGCGCCGTGTCGCGCCCGAACACCGCGGCCGACAGGCCGAACTCGTTGTCGTTGGCCACGCGCACCGCTTCGTCCTCGCCACGTACGCGCACGATGGCCTTCACCGGGGCGAAGGTTTCCTCGTGGTAGATGCGCATCTCGGGCGTGACGCGGTCGACCAGGGTGGCCGCCATCAGCGTGCTGTCGGCACGGCCGCCGATGACCAGCTTGGCACCCTTGGCCAGCGCATCGTCGATGAGCGCGTTGCAGCGCTCCACCGTGGCCATGTCGACCACCGAGCCCAGCACCACCGGGCCCTTGCGCGGATCGCCCAGCGGCAGTGCCGAGGCCTTGGAGGCGAGGCGGGCGACGAACTCGTCGGCGACCTTGTGGTCCACCACGATGCGCTCGGTGGACATGCAGATCTGCCCCGAGTTGGCGAAGGCGCCGAAGGCCGCGCCGTTCACTGCCGCGTCGATGTCGGCATCGTCCAGCACGATCAGCGGCGCCTTGCCGCCGAGTTCGAGCACCACCTGCTTGAGGTGCGTGGCGCAGGTCTGCGCGACCAGCTTGCCCACGCGGGTGGAGCCGGTGAAGTTGACCCGGCGCACGGCAGGGTGCGCCACCATGGCCTCGACCACGGCGGCCGCGTCCTGCGGCGCGTTGGTCACGAAGTTGACGACGCCCGGCGGCAGGCCGGCTTCCTGCAGCGCCTCGATGATCAGGCCGTGCGTGGCCGGGCTGATCTCCGAGCCCTTGAGCACCACCGTGTTGCCGCAGGCCAGCGGCACCGCCACGGCGCGCACGCCGAGGATGACGGGCGCGTTCCACGGCGCGATGCCCAGCACCACGCCGGCCGGCTGGCGCATCGCCATCGACAGGCTGCCGGGCACGTCGGAGGGAATCACCTGGCCGTCGATCTGCGTGGTGAGCGAGGCGGCCTCGGTCAGCATGCCCGCGGCCAGGTGCACGTTGAAGCCGGCCCACAGGCCCGAAGCGCCGGTCTCGCGCGCCATGGCGGCGGCGAACGCCTCGGCCTTGGCCTCCAGCGCATGGGCGGCCTTGAGCAGCAGCGCGCGGCGCGCACCGGGGCCCAGGGCCGACCAGGCGGGGAAGGCCTTGGCGGCGGCGTCGACGGCGGCGCGTGCATCGTCTGGCGTGGCGGCGGGCGCGGTGGTGGCCACGCTGCCGTCCAGCGGGTTGCGGCGCTCGAACACGGCACCGTCGCGCGCGGCCACGGTGCGGCCGTCGATCAGCATCGAAATGGCGGTCATGCGGTTTTCTCCAGAAGGAACAAGGAAATGATTCAGGCCGTGCCCAGGTAGGCGCGGCGGATGGCATCGGAAGCAAGCAGCTCCTTGGCGCCGTCGGCGGCGACGATGCGGCCGCGCTCCAGCACGTAGCCGCGGTCGGCCACCGAGAGCGCCTTGCGCACGTTCTGCTCGACCATGAGCACCGTCACGCCCTGCTGGCGCGCGATGCGCTGCACGATGGCCAGCAGCTCGTCGACCATGCGCGGCGCCAGGCCAAGCGAAGGCTCGTCCAGCATCAGCAGGCGCGGGGCGCTCATCATGGCGCGGGCCACCGCCACCATCTGCTGCTCGCCGCCGCTCATGGTGCCGGCCAGCTGCTGGTTGCGTTCCTTCAGGCGCGGGAAGTCCTCGAAGGCCTGCGCGAGGCGGCGCGGGCGCTCTCCGGCGGGCACCAGCCAGCCGCCCAGCTCCAGGTTCTCGCGCACCGTCATCTGGGGGAAGAGCTGGCGGCCTTCTGCCACCAGTGCGAGGCCGCGGCGCACGCAGGTGGTGGCGTCCTGCGGGGGCAGCAATGCGCCGTCCAGCAGCACCTCGCCATGGCGCGGCATCAGGCCGGCCAGTGCGCGCAGCAGGGTGGTCTTGCCAGCGCCGTTGGGGCCGAGGATGACGGTGATGCCCGGGCGCACCTCGATGTCGATGTCGCGCAGCACGGAGAAGCCGCTGTAGCCGGCGCCGAGACTCTTAACTTGCAGGTGGGCTTGTGCGCTCATTCGGATACCTCCGCCCTTCGGGCTGCGGTGGAAGCGCCCTTCGGAGCGGCCGCGCGGGGGCTCATGCCGCGGCCTCCTGCAGCTCGTCGCCCAGGTAGGCCTCGATGACCTGTGCATCGCGCACCACCTCTGCGGGTGTGCCGTCGGCGATCTTGCGTCCCTGGTGCAGCACCATCACGCGCTCCACGTACTTCAGGAGCGTGGCCACGGCGTGCTCGATCCACACCACCGACAGCTGCCACTCGTCGCGCAGCCGCCGGATGCGGCGTGCCATTGCGTCGACCTCCGCCTCGGTCAGGCCGGCGGCCACTTCGTCCAGCAGCAGCACGCGCGGACGCGTGCCCAGCGCCATGCCGATCTCCAGCAGGCGCTGTTGCGAGGGCGTGATGGCGCCGGCCGTCTGCGCCGCGAGCGTTTCGAGGCCGAGCATCGAGAGAATCTCCTCGACCGATCGCAGCCCTTGCGGCCCTTCGCGATGGCGCCCGGCGAACTGCATGCCGAAGCGCACGTTGTCCGCCACGCTCATGTCGGGAAACACGCGCGGCGTCTGGAAGGTGCGTGCGATGCCGTGCGCGGCGAAGTGGTGCGGCGCGTGGCCGGTGAGGTCGTCGCCCGCCACCAGCAGGCGGCCCGAGGTGGGCAGCACCACGCCGGAGATGGCGTTGAAGAAGGTGGTCTTGCCGGCGCCGTTGGGACCGATGATGCCCACCAGCTCGCCCGCGTCGAGCGTGGCGTTGACCGAGTCGACGGCGGTAAGGCCGCCGAAGCGCACGCTGAGTTGCTGGATATCGAGGAGGCGTTGTGCGTTCATGCCTTTCCCCCTTGCTTGCGTTGCCACAGCGACGCGAGGCCGTTGGGCAGGTACATCACGCACAGCACCAGCAGGAGGCCCAGCACCAGCATGTAGCCGTAGGGCAGTTGCAGGCGCAGCGTCTCGGCCAGCAGGCTGAAGACGATGGCCGCGGCGATGGGCCCGCCGAGGCTGGCCGCGCCGCCGATCAGCGCGATCAGCACCGTCTGGAAGCCGATGAAGGGATTGAACACGGCCGAGGGCTCGATGTAGGTCCAGCGCACCGCCATCGCCGCGCCCACGGCGCCGGCGAAAAGGGCCGAGAGCGCGAAGCCGAAGATCTTCATGCGTCGCGTGTCCACGCCCAACGTCTGCGCGCGCTGCTCGTCCGCGCCGATGCCGGCCAGCGCCAGGCCGAAGCGGCTCTTCTTCACCCACAGCGCGGTGCCGATGGCCAGGGCGGCGATCAGCAGCAGCGTGAGGTAGACGACATGGTTCTCGGGCACCACCGCCAGCACGCGGCCCACGGTGCCCGAGACCTGCTTCTCGACATAGGTGATGGCGTGGCGGATCAGCTCCGTCATGCCGAAGGTGAGCACCGCGAAGTAGGTGCCGCGCAGGTGCAGCACGGCCGCGCCCATCACGGCGGCGACGATGGCTGCCACCAGCGCGCCGCAGGCCACCACCAGCGGCCAGGGCAGCACGTCCAGCAGCACGGCGCTCGTATAGGCACCGACGCCGAAGAAGGCCGATGTGGCCAGCGAGAGGTAGCGGGTGGCCCCGCAGAACATCGACCAGCTGGTGGCCAGCGCGATGTACATGAGGCAGGCCAGGGCCAGCGACTGCAGGAAATCCGAGGCCACCCAGGGCACGGCGCCGGCGGCCAGCAGCACGGCCGCGGCGATGAGGATGCGCGACTTCACTTTTACTTTCGGGAGAAGAGGCCGTTGGGCCGCCAAAGCAGCACGGCGATGAACACACCGTAGGACAGCAGCATCTTCAGCGAGGGGCTGGAGAAGTGCATGCCCAGCGCCTCGACCAGGCCCAGCAGCAGGCCGCCGGCCAGGCTGCCCGCGATGGAGCCGAAGCCGCCCAGGGTGATGACGATGAGCGCGGTGACGGTGTAGGGCTCGCCCATCGAGGGCGTGATCTCGTAGGTCATCGACAGCAGCGCACCGGCCACGCCCGACAGGCCCAGGCCCACGCCGAACATCAGCGGATGCAGGCGCTTCGTGTTGATGCCCACCAGCTGCGCGCCGGTGGGCGACTGCATCAGCGCGCGCACCGCCTTGCCCAGCAGCGTGAACTTCAGCAGCGCGACGAAGCCCAGGCTCAGCGCCAGCGCGACCGCGAAGATCACCAGCTTGTTTTCGGTGAAGCGCATGCCCGCGAGTTCCACCGGCTGCGCCAGGTACTCGTAGCCGCGCAGGTCGCCGCCCCAGATGATCAGGGCCGCGTTCTGCACCGCGAACATGAGGCCGAAGCCCACCATGAGGCTGCGCGCCTCGAACACGTCGACGTTGGGCGCGCGCGCCGCGATCCCGCGGAAACACAGCACGTGGATCAGCATGCCCAGGGCGCCGAGCAGCACGAAGGCCAGCGGCATCAGCACGAATGGCGAGATGCCGAAGCTGGTGTGGGCCCACCAGGTGATGAAGGCACCGAGCATCAGGAACTCGCCGTGCGAGATGTTCATGATGCGCATGAGGCCGTACTGCAGGTTCAGCCCGATGGCCACCAGCGCATAGATGCCGCCGGTGATGAGACCGCCTGCCAGCAGCTCGGCCCAGGATACGAGGGACACGGGAGCGATGCCTTCCTTCGGTTCAGTGCGTCACTTCCACGCCGGCTTGGGCGTGACCAGCTTGGCGGTGGCGCGGTCCAGCGGCCACACCACCTCGAAGTCCGCGCCCTGCCACTGGCTCACGGTGCCGGGGATGGAGGCGTTCTCGCCACGCTCGAAGCGGATCGGGCCCAGGATGGTCTTGAATTCGTTCCTGGCGATCACCTCGCGCAGCGCCTTGCGGTCCAGGCCCGCGCGTGCCACGGCCTGCTGCATGATCTCCAGGCCGGCCCAGGCATGGCCGCTGGCCCAGCGGTCGGGTTCCTTGTTGAACTTCTTCACGTGTGCATCGAAGTAGGCCTTGGCGCCGGGGCTGGTCTTCACGTTCCACGAGCCCATGCCGATCACGCCCTCGGTGTTGGCCTGCATGACGTTCTTGTAGAGCTGGAAGGCGGTGCCCACCGAGGCGTAGAAATACTTGGGGTTGAAGCCGATCTCGCGCGACTGGCGGCTCACCAGCAGCGTGTCCGGCGGGTAGGTGATGCCGATGAAGGCGTCGGGGTTCAGGTCCTTGATGCCGCGCAGCACCGGTGCCAGGTCCTTCACGCCCAACGGGTAGCTCTTGCGCTCCACCACCTGGATGCCGGTCTTCTTCAGCGCGTTGTTGATGGCCGCGAAGTTCTCCAGGCCGAACAGGTCGTCCATGTAGACGATGGCGACGGTCTTCACCTGCTGGGCCACCAGCATGTCCACCAGCGCGCCCATCATCTTGTCGGGCTGCTGCAAGAGCGAGAAGAAGTAGGGCAGGTTCATGTCGATCAGCTTGCGCGACAGCGCGGTGGGCGCGAGCAGCGGGTAGCCGAAGCGGTTGGCCAGCGGCGCGATGGCGAAGTTGGCGCCCGAGCCCCAGGGCGGCAGGATCAGGTCGACCTTGTCGCTGCCCATCAGCTTCTCGTAGGTGCGCACGCAGGTCTCGGTCTCGCTGCGGTCGTCGTAGCCGATCAGCTCGATCTGCCGCTTGGCACCCTTCACGTCGAGCCCGCCCGCGGCGTTCACCTGCTCGGCCCACAGGAGGTAGTTGGGCTCCTGGCTGACCTGCGCGCCGGCCGCCCAAGGTCCCGTGCGAGCGATGGCGTAGCCGATCTTCACCGGGCCGCTCTGCGCGAACAGCTGCGGCGCGACGGCGGCAGCGCCCAGGGTGGTGGCGGCGCCCTGGATCCAGCGGCGGCGGGTGGGGTAGGTCATGGCGTGTCTCCTCGTTGGCGGCTCAAGCGGCCGCGTGAGGCGATCGTAGGAAGGGCCCGCCTGCGCTGCTGTGCCGCTGGCGCACAAAGCGCTTGTCCCAGCGCGCACGGCGCTCGGGGTTAACCCTGTCCGAAGGGGTATTCGGCGCGGCAACACAATCGCGCACTTGAACCAAGAGGAGTCGGGGCCGATGGCGGCATCCACCATGTTGAGCACCGATGTCGTCCCGCCGCGCGAGCGCGCGCCGCAGTGGCGCGAGTGGGTCTGGCAGCACTTCGGCGGGCTGGAGTCCGACCTGTACGGCGACACCGAGTTCGATGGCCACATCGCCGCGTCGCGCGCCGGCGAGGTGATCCTCACCCGGCTGGAGGCCAACCGCCACCGCGTGCTGCGCAGCGACCAGATGGCGCGCCACAGCGATGGGGGCTACCTGAAGATCGTGGCGCCCTGGCAGGGCAGCGCCGCGGTGGAGCAGAAGGGCCGCGAGGCCGCGGTGCGCAACGGTGCCTGGACCATCTACGACACCACCGGTGCCTACACCGTGGCCAACCCCGAGCGCACCGACCACCTGATCGTGATGGTGCCCAAGTCGCAGCTGGCGACTGCGGGGTTGCCGCTGGACCGCCTGATGGCGCGCCGCGTGGGTGGCGCCGGCGGCATCTCGCGCGTGGCGCTGGAGGCCATGCGCAACACCTACCAGGAGCTGCCCAACATGAGCGAGGCGGCGGCGCGCGGCGCGGGCGAGCTGATCGTGCAGCTGGTGCGCCTGTCGCTGATGGAGCTGGCGGGGCAGGAGACGGCGCTGACGCAACGCGAGGCACTGAAGGACCGCATCCGTGCCCACGTGGCCGCGCACCTGCGCGACCCGCAGCTGTCCATCGACAGCATCGCCGTGGCCCTGCACTGCAGCAAGCGCCACCTGCACAACGCCTTCGCCGACGAGGACGACACGCTCAATGCCTACATCCTGCGCCAGCGCCTGGCGGCCTGCATGCGCGCGCTGCAGGACCCGGCCCATGCGCGGCTGGGCATCACCGACATCGCGATGGCCTCGGGCTTCAACAACCTCTCGCACTTCAGCCGGGTGTTCAAGCAGGAGACCGGTGGCAGCCCGAGCGAGTTCAGGCGGCGCGTGGGGCTGGATCACGCCTGAGCTGCCGGCCATGCGGAGGTCATCGCGGCTGGCGATACTCGGGCCATGAACGACCGCGCCGATCCTTCACCTGCCCACTCTTCGACTTCACCCGCCCACTCTTCGACGTCGGGCATCGATCCCGCTGGCGCGCCACAGCCCGTGCCATTCGGCGAGGCTTTGCGCTTCTGGCTCAAGCTGGGTTTCATCAGCTTCGGCGGACCGGCGGGGCAGATCGCGATCATGCACAGCGAACTGGTGGAGCGGCGCCGGTGGATCAGCGAGAAGCGCTTCCTGCATGCGCTGAACTACTGCATGCTGCTGCCCGGGCCCGAGGCGCAGCAGCTGGCCACCTACATCGGCTGGCTCATGCACCGCACCTGGGGCGGCATCGTGGCGGGGGCGCTGTTCGTGCTGCCCTCGCTGTTCATCCTGATCGCGCTGTCGTGGATCTACCTGCGCTTCGGCGACGTGCCGCTGGTGGCGGGCATCTTCTACGGCATCAAGCCGGCCGTGACGGCGCTGGTGCTGCATGCGGCGCACCGCATCGGCACGCGGGCGCTGCGCAACGCTTATATGTGGTGCATCGCGGCGGCGGCCTTCGTGGCCATCTTCGCCTTCGACCTGCCCTTTCCGGCCATCGTGCTGGCGGCGGGGCTGATCGGCTTCTTCGGCGCACGCTGGGCGCCTCAGGTGTTCGCGCTCGGCGGCGGAAAGTCGAACGGGCAGGCCAGCTACGGCGCAGCGCTGATCGACGACCACACGCCCACGCCGGCGCATGCGCGCTTCTCGCGCGCACGTCTGGTGCGGCTGGTGCTGGCCGGCCTCGGGCTGTGGGGCGCCGCCATGGGCGCGCTGCTGGTCGCCCAGGGCTGGCAAGGCACGCTCACGCAGATGGGCTGGTTCTTCACCAAGGCGGCGATGCTCACCTTCGGCGGCGCGTATGCCGTGCTGCCCTATGTCTACCAGGGCGCGGTGGAGCAGCACCACTGGCTCAGCGGTGCGCAGATGATCGACGGCCTGGCGCTGGGCGAGACCACGCCGGGGCCGCTCATCATGGTCGTGGCCTTCGTCGGCTTCGTCGGCGGCTGGATCAAGCAGGTGCTGGGGCCGGACGCGCTCTTCCTCGGTGGCGCGCTGGCCGCGACGGTGGTGACCTTCTTCACTTTCCTGCCCTCCTTCCTCTTCATCCTCATCGGCGGGCCGCTGGTGGAGGCCACGCACGGCAAGCTGGGCTTCACCGCGCCGCTGTCGGCGATCACCGCGGCGGTGGTGGGCGTGATCCTCAACCTGGCGCTCTTCTTCTGCTGGCACGTGCTGTGGCCGCAGGGCGCGGGCGGACGCTTCGACGTGGTGGCGGCGCTCATCGCCGTCGCTGCAGCGGTGGCGCTGTTCCGCTTCAAGTTGGGCGTGATGCCGCTGCTGGGTGCGTGTGCGCTGATCGGGCTGCTGGTCACGCTGGCGCTGCCGCGCTGAACGCGGCCTTGCGCTTCACTGAAGCGGCTGCGCCACCGTCACGGCCTGCCAGGACCCGCTGGACTGGCCGGCCACCGCCGCCCAGTACCAGGCCGAGCTGTCGGTGAACGCGTTGCCGCGGGCATCGACGATGCGCTCGCACACCTTCAGCTGCGGCTCGCTGCCGCGCGCGGCGACGAAGCAGCGCCACATGCGCTGCTCGGCGTCCTTCACGAGCCTGGCCTGCTCGATGCGGTAACCCAGTGCGCGGTAGCAGTCAGTGGCCGGATGCAGCATGCGCGTGGGCGTATCGACCCGGCGCAGCACCAACGTCTGCCGGCCGTCGGTCAGGCGTGCGATGGCGCCGGGAAAGTGCTGCGCGAAGCGTTGCTCCACCGCGCTGAGCGCCAGCGGCCGCAGCGGCTCGCCTTCCCATTGCGATGGCCACTCCTGGAAGCGCGGCGCTTGCGACTGCTGCGCATCGGCCGGCGCGAGCACGGCCTGCGCGGCCGACCAGGCGATGCAGGCCAGCATGGCCACGCCGAAGGCGGACTTGTGGCCGATGCGGTTGATGAAGCGGTTGTCGAAGAACTGCAGGAAGGGCTTCATGGTGACTGGCTCTCTTCTTTCTCAATGCGCCGGCGTGGCGTGGATGTGCATGGCGTCGGTCCGGGCCTTCTTGCGATTGCGGCGCAGCGGCGCCATCAGCCAGGCGATTTCCACGCAAGCAGCCGCCAGCACCGCGAGGCCGATGGCCTGGTGCCATGCATCGCCCAGCGGCAGGCCCGCGCCTTCGAAGGCCACCAGCACGCTGTTGCGCAGTACGTTGGCGCCCAGCACCACCAGGCCCACCCAGGGCAGGTGCGTGAGAAAGCCGCGATTGCTGCGGCCCACCCACAGCGCCACCACGCAGGCGACGAAATAACCGCACCACGCCATCTGCACGCCGGAGCAGGGCGCATCCACGATCACCAGGTGGCCGTCGACGAGCAGGCTCGCGGCCTCGCGCTGTACCTCGGTGAAGAAGGGCGAAAGCATCCAGCGGCTGGCCTCGGCGGTGATCACACGCAGCGGATAGCCGGCATAGAACTGCATCGAGGACAGGACGGGCAGGGCCAGCACCGCCAGACCCAGCACCGGCGCCGATGCCACGCGGCGCGGCATCAGCGCCACCAGGCTGGCCGCCAGGGCCAGCAGCGCAACCAGCGAAGCCAGCAGCGGTGGCAACGCGTGCATGGGTCCGAGGCCGGTGCGCAGCAGGGTGGCGAGGATGGTGCCAGCGCCTGCCAGTGCAAGCCAGCCCAGGCGCGGCGCGCAGCGCAGTTCGTGGCGCACCTGCCAGACCAGCACGGCCAGTGCGCCTAGCGCGAGCACGCCCATCGGATCGTCGGAGCCATCCACCAGCCGGCGGCCCATCCACCACCAGGTGGGCATGAGCGCCGCGGCCTGCAGCGCGAGCCAGCCGAAGGCGGGAATGCGGTCGATGCGGATCAGTTCATCGAACAGCCGTGGATGGCGCTGGGCCAGTGCGCTGAGTGTCATGTCGGATTTCTTTCGTTGCGTTGTCAAAGGCTCAGCTGGTCAGGCGGCGGCCGTCGTTGCGGCGGGCGCGCCGGCGCAGCATGGCCAGCATCGACAGCACCACCGCGATGGCGCCCAGCGTCTCGGGCTCAGGCGTGCCGGGCACCTCGGCGCCGCTGCTCGCCGGCTGGGCCAGCGCGAGTTCGCTCACGCCCTTGGGCAGCGGCTGCGGCTGGTCGACGCGCGTGCTGGCGCCCGGCGTGGTATTGCGCACCACCTGGTCGACAGCGATGAAGCTGGTGTATTGCGTGAGCAGGCCGTAGCGCAGGCCCAGTGCGGTGATGTCCTCGCGCAGCGAGCCGCTGCCTTCCAGCGATTCCTGGTCCTGCAGCGCGGCGATGCGGTGGCGCGCCCAGAGGCTGCGCAGCGCCACGGCGTCGGGCCGAAGGCTCTTCGAATCCGCTGGCAAAGCCTGGTGCCACGGGCCTTCGGCGCTCTGCCCTTGCACCACCAGGCGGCCCTTGGGCTGGCCGCGCCACTTTCCGAAGATCACCACCGGGCGCTCGCCCAGCACGTCGGGCAGGGCATGGGGCTCCACGTCGTAGGCATCGAGGCCCTCGAAGCGTGCGTGCACCTGGGTGAGCACCGGCGATTCGATCATGCGGCGAAAGCGAGCCGCCTCGCGCGCGGCCTGCATCGGGTCGGTGATGACGAAGGGCTCGCCCATGCCGGCGCGGGCCAGGCCCTCGATGAGCTCGCGATTCACCGAGCTGCCGATGCCGAAAGCAAACAGGTTGGCCTTCGACAAGTTCCTGCGCACCAGCTCGAAGGCCTCGCGCTCCACCGTGACGTAGCCGTCGGTCACCACCACCACGGTGCGGGAGACCTTCTCCGCTTTGGGCTCCTCGTACACGCGGCGAAGGGCAGGGATGAGCTCGGTGCTGCCGCTGCCCGAATAGCTCTTGATGACTTCCAGCGCCTGCTCGATGTTGGCGCGGCTGGCCGGCACCGGGTGCGGCGACAGCATCCTGTTGCTGCCCGAGAAGAACAGCACGTTGAAGGTATCGCTGGGCCGCAGGCCGCTCAGCAGCCGCTGCAGCATGGCCTTGGCGGTGTCCAGCGGAAAGCCGTGCATGGAGCCGGAGATGTCCACCACGAAGATGTAGTCGCGCGGCGAGACGGCCTCGGCAGGTACCGAGCGCGGCGGCTGCACCATGGCCAGGAAGAAGTTCTCCGCGTTCGGGCCCTGGCCCGGGTAGAGCATCAGGCCCGACTCGATGTGCTCGCCGGCCAATCGAAAGTCCAGCACGAAGTCGCGGTCGTTGGCCGGCTCGCCGCTGCGGGCCAGCGCGACCTGCGCATGCCGGCCTTCATCGCCTTGCGTGACGTCGATGGCATGCGTGGCCGAGCGCAGTTCGCGGATGGCGATGGGCGTGTCGATGGCGAGCTTCATCGAGAAGGCGGCGCTCGATGCCACGCCGGCGCGCAGCGTGGGCTGCGACACCCAGGCGGCCTGTGCCTGTTCCGAGCGCGGGCTGTTGTAGCGCGGGCCCACCACCGTCGGGAAGACGAACTGGTAGCTGCCGGCCTGGGGCACCAGCAGCTCGTTGTAGCGCAGCTCCACCTGCACCTCGTCGCCGGGCAGGATGTTGGCCACCTTCATCTGGAACACGTTGGGCAGGTGCTGCTCCAGCAGGGCCGCGGTCTTTCCTTCCTGCTTCGCCTGGTCGTATTCCTGCCGCGCCTTCTGCTTCTCGCGGATCTGCGCCTCGATCACGCGCTCGGCCAGGCGCACCGTGAGGCCGTTCACCGCGGCGCGGGTGGAGCCCGGGAAGACGTAGCTGGCCTCGATGGGCCGCGTGCCTTCGTTGCGGTAGGTCTGGGTGACGCGCACGTCGGCGATCACGCCGGCGATCTTCACGTCCACCGCGGTGGCCTTGAGCGGCAGCTGGTCCACCGAGGGGTCGTCGCTCTTGACGAAGAAATAGGGGCTCTCGGTCTTCTGGCGCGGCTGTCGCTCCTGCGCCTCTACCGGGTTGGCCAGCAGCATCAGGAAGCACAGGCTGGCCATCAGCAGGGTGCCCAGCCACAGCCGGCGGGCGCGGCGCTCGTCTTGTTCCATGTCGTCGTCCTCTTGTTCTTGAGATGGAAACCGCGCGGATTGCGCGGCGACGCCACTTTGGAACGCGGATTCGAAGCCCGTAGGAAGGCTTCTTGAAACGACTTATCCTTGTGTGAAGTCCATGTGAAGCCGGCTGTTGCAGGACTTCACACCCGCTTCAGGCCAGCAGGCGAACATCGAGCCCATCGTCATTCGGCGAGGATCCACGCTGTGCCCGGGCAAAACTCCAACTCCAAAGATTCGACCTTGATCAACAACAAGAAAGCCCTCTTGAAATGGGCCGCCCTCGTGCTGGGCGGCGTGGTGCTGGCCGTGCTGCTGGTGGCCGGCGTGGCGGTGGCGCTGGTGGCGCCCAGCCTGCCCGACGTGAAGCAGCTGGCCGACTACCAGCCCAAGCTGCCGCTGCGTGTGCTCACATCCGATGGCGTGGTGATCGGCGAGTTCGGCGACGAACGCCGGCAGCTGGTGCCGCTGGCGCAAATACCGAAGTCCATGAAGGACGCGGTCATCGCGGTCGAGGACGCGCGCTTCTACGAGCACGGCGGCCTCGACACCGTCGGCATCACGCGTGCCATGGTCTCGAACCTGATGCACGGCATGCGCCAGGGCGCCTCCACCATCACGCAGCAGGTGGCGCGCAACGTGTACCTGTCGTCAGAGCGCACCTTCAGCCGCAAGCTGAAGGAGGCGTTGATCGCGCTGCGGCTGGAGCAGGAACTCTCCAAGGACCAGATCCTGGAGATCTACCTCAACCAGATCTACCTGGGCCAGCGCGCCTACGGCTTCGCCGCTGCGTCGGAGGCCTACTTCGGCAAGCCGCTCAAGGACATCACGCTGGCCGAGGCCGCGATGCTGGCTGGCCTGCCCAAGGCGCCGGGCGCGAACAACCCGGTGGCCAATCCACGGCGCGCGCGGGCGCGGCAGCTCTACGTGCTGGACCGCATGCAGTCGCTGGGCTTCGCCACCGCCGAGCAGGTGGGCAAGGCCAAGGAGGAACAACTCGCACTGCGCGGCGTGAACAACCCCGATCGCCTGCATGCCGAGTACGTGGCCGAGATGGTGCGCCAGCAGATGGTGGCGCAGTACGGCGACAGCGCCTATGTGCGCGGCCTCACGGTGACCACCAGCCTGGTCGCCGCCGACCAGGCCGCCGCCTACCAGGCGCTGCGCCGCGGCATCCTGGACTACGAGCGCCGCCAGCCCTGGCGCGGCCCCGAGGCCACGGTGAAGGTGCCGGAAGACGCCGCCGCGCAGGACGATGCCATCGACGATGCGCTGGCCACCCGCCCCGACGACGGCGAGGTGCTCGCGGTGGTGGTGCTGGAGGCCTCGCCCAAGCAGGTGACGGCCGTGGGCCGCGACGGCGAGGAGATCAAGCTCGGCGGCGATGGCCTGCGCCTGATCCAGACGGGTCTGTCCACGCGTGCCGATGCCCGCCAGCGCGTGGCGCGCGGCGCGGTGCTGCGCGTGACGAAGAACGCCAAGGGCGCCTGGGAAGTCGTGCAGCTGCCGGAAGTGGAGGGCGCCTTCGTCAGCCTGGATCCGCGCGACGGTGCCATCAAGTCGCTCGTGGGCGGCTTCGACTTCGGCCAGAACCAGTTCAACCACGTGACCCAGGCCTGGCGCCAGCCGGGTTCCAGCTTCAAGCCCTTCATCTACTCGGCGGCACTGGAGAAGGGCTTTGCGCCCGCCACCATGGTCAACGACGGCCCGCTCTTCTTCGACCGCGGCACCACCGGCGGCCAGCCCTGGGAGCCGAAGAATTCCGACGGCAACTTCGAAGGCCCCATGACCATCCGGACCGCACTGCAGAAGTCCAAGAACATGGTGACCATCCGCGTGCTGCAGTCCATCGGCACCAACTACGCGCAGGAATGGTCCGGCCGCTTCGGCCTGGACGCCGACAAGCAGCCGCCCTACCTGCCCATGGCGCTGGGCGCCGGCTCGGTCACGCCGATGCAGATGGCCACCGCCTACGGCGTGTTCGCCAACGGCGGCTACCTGGTCAAGCCCGCGCTGGTCAGCAAGGTGGTGGAGCGCGGCGACAAGGTGCTGTTCGAGGCCGCACCGCCGGTGCTGGACGACAGCACGCGCGCCATCCCGGAGCGCAATGCCTACGTGATGCGCACGCTGCTGCAGAGCGTGGTGAAGAACGGCACGGCAGCGCGCGCCTACCAGGCGCTGCGCCGCGACGACATCTACGGCAAGACCGGCACCACCAACGATTCCTACGACACCTGGTTCGCCGGCTTCCAGCCCAGCCGCGTGGGCATCGTCTGGATCGGCTACGACACGCCGCGCCAGCTGGGCGTGCGCGGCGAGACCGGCGGCAGCCTGAGCCTGCCGGTGTGGACCGCCTACATGCAGAAGGTTCTCAAGGGCGTGCCGGTGGAGAAGTCCACCGTGCCCAAGGGCGTGTTGCTGGCCGAAGGCGAGTGGTACTACGACGACTACCCGCCCGGCACCGCGGTCGCCGGGCTGGACGTGGACACGGCGCCGGCCCTGGGCAGCATTCCCCCTGGTGGCGTGCCCGCGGGTGCGGTCCCGGGCTTCGGCAGCAGCCCACCTGCGGAGGCGGGAGGAACGCAGGGGCAGGCGCCGAAGCAGCCCGCGCAGACGCAGGATCGCAACTGGATCCTGGATCTGTTCAGGCGTTGATCGCGGCCTGAAGGCTGCGTGCAAGAAGGGCGGGCGCGACGGTCCTAGTGCGACACCAGCGGCAGGCTCAAGGTCGCGATCGCCCCGCCGCGCGGCGCGTTCTCCAGCGCGATGCGGCCGCGGTGCAGCCCCGCGATTTCCTTCACGAAGGCCAGTCCCAGGCCGGTGCTCTTCTTCTGGCTGTGCGGCCGCGCCAGCGAGTAGAACTTCTCGAAGACCTGCTCGCGCGCGTAGTCCGGAATGCCCTGGCCGTGGTCGCGCACCGTGATGCGCGCCTCGCGCGGACCCACGTGCAGGGCCAGCGCCACCTCGGCGCCGGGCGGTGAGAAATCGATCGCGTTGTCCAGCAGGTTGCTCACCGCGCGCCGCAGCAGGAAGGGGTCGCCTTCCACCCTGGCATTGCTGTCGATGCCCACGTGCAGGCGCACCTGCCGCGCTGCCGCCGCGTTCTCGGCGCTGGCCGCCACCTCGTGCAGCAGCGGTGCGAGCGACACCGTCTCGCTGCGCTCCAGCGCGCGCTGCGTCTCCAGCGCGGTGAGCTCCATCATGCGGTCGACGATCTCCTGGATGCGCTGCGTCTCGCCGGCGATGTTGGCCAGGAAGTGGTCTCGCTCGGCCTGCGGCATCGAGGGCTCCTGCAGCAGCTCGGCCGCGCCGCGGATGGCCGAGAGCGGGCTCTTGATCTCGTGCGTGAAGGTCTGAACGTAGTCGGCCACGTAGCTGCGCCCGGTGAGGGCGTCGCGCATCTCGCGCAGTCCGCCGCGCACGGTGTCGACCGCGCGGCGCAGCATGCGCGACAGGCTCCAGCTGCGCTGCTGGCGCAGCCAGCGCCAGTAGTCCGACATCAGGCCGAAGGGCCGCACCAGCCAGACCGAGACGATGACGGTCAGCAGCAGCAAGGCCAGCGCCGAGCCCATGCCCACCCACAGCGTGCGGGCCCGCGCGTCCTGCACGAACTGGCCGAAGCTCTGCACCGGCTTGCCCACGCTGACCACGCCGACGATCTCGCTGCCCCAGCGGATGGGCGCGGCCGCATACATCACCGAGGTGAGCGGGTCGCCCGGGATGTCGCGCGTGGTGCGTGCGCCGTACTGGCCGGCCAGCGCGCGGCTCACGTCGCTCCAGCGCGCGTAGTCGGCATTGAGGTCGCGACCCGTGGAGTCGAAGATGACGCGGCCCCGCTCGTCGGTGACGTACACGCGCATCTCGACCCGCGTCTTGTGCAGGTTGTAGATCTGCGCCGAGAACTCGCGTGCATAGACCGAGCGGAACAGCGGCTCCAGCCGCTGCGTGTTGATGGCGCCGGCGATCACGTCCTGCTCCACCAGGCTGGCCATCAGCTGCGAGATCTCCATCAGCGATTCCTCGGCCGACTCGCGGTAGCGCGGGTCGATGTCGCCCACCACGCGGTACAGCAGGAAGGCGATGCCCGCGAAGTAGATCAGCAGCACGCCGATGAAGATGCGCGTGCGGCGCGAGACGGCGCCCCGGTTGCCGGCCGGCTGGCGCGCGCGCCGGGATGCGCCGGGCGGGTCGGCTTTCATTGCTGCGGCGCGGGCGGCAGGTCTTCGTTGAGCGCGTAGCCGGTGCCGCGCAGGGTGCGGATGGCCTCCACCTGCGGCGCGACTTCGCGCAGCTTGGCGCGCAGCGTCTTCACGTGGGCGTCCACCGTGCGGTCGAAGCTTTCGCTGTCGTTGTCCCACACCAGCTGCAGCAGCTCCTCGCGCGTGAACACGCGGCCCGGGCGCTGCACCATGAGGCGCAGCAGGCCGTACTCGTAGCGCGAGAGCTCGAGCAGGCGGCCGTAGTAGCGGATCTGCATGCGCTCGCTGTCCAGCGCGAAGGGCTGGCGGGTCGCGGGCGCAGCGGCCGCTGTGGTGGCGGGCGAGGGCGCGGCCACCGCCACCGCGCCGCTTCGGCGCAGGATGGTGCGCACCCGCGCCACCAGCTCGCGCGGCGAGAAGGGCTTGGCGATGTAGTCGTCCGCGCCCAGCTCCAGGCCCACCACGCGGTCGATCTCGTCGTTGCGCGCGGTCAGGAAGAGCATGGGCACGTCCGGTCCGCCGCCGGCGCGGCTGAGCGCCTGCAGGCGCTTGAACAGCTCGAAGCCGTTCATGTCGGGCAGGCCGATGTCCAGGATGACGATGGCCGGCGGCTGCGCTGCGAACTGGGCCAGCGCCTCCTGCGCGGTGGCGCACCACACGGGCACGAAGCCGTCGCTCTTGAGCACGTACTGCAGGGTGTCCGCGATGCCGGACTCGTCTTCGGCGATCAGGACGCGTTGCTGCTGGAAGGACATGGACGCGATGGTAGCGGCGAGCGCGCTGCGCATCGGCCCGGCTTCAGTCGCGGCGCAGGTAGAAGCCGTGGAAATGATCCAGCGTGCGCTCGGGATGCAGCGGGATGTGGGTGGAGTTCTGCAGGCAGGTCCAGCGGTCGACCACGCCCCAGCCGATGCCTGACAGTGCATCGACGAACTGCGCATCGTTGCGGATGCGGTAGGGGTGGATGGCCAGGCCGCTGTTCTGCAGCGTCACGAAGCTGCTGCCGCCGGTGAGCGGCAGGCGGTTGATGAACACATGCCGGGGCGCACGGCCGGCGCTGCCGAGCATCTGTTCGAGCGGCCGGTCGATGTACTGGATGGCGCCGGCGGTGAAGAGCACATCCGCGCCGTCGAGCGCTGCGTCCAGGTCGGAGCTGAAGCCCAGCTGCGGACCCAGCTCGCGCTCGCGCGCCACCTGGCGGCCGAAGTCCGCCACCTCGGGCAGCTCGCACACCTCCCACTGCAGCTGCGGCGGCAGGCTCAGGTAGGGGCCGAGCGCCATGTAAGACACGCCCACGCTGCCGCCCAGGTCGCACAGCCGCGTGAACTGCCGGCCTTCGTCCGAGGTGAACAGGCGCTCCAGCCAGAAGAGCATGGGGTAGTCGTGCGCCAGCAGCTTCTGCCGGTCCGACAGCCAGCGCCGCTGGTCCATGTCGAAGCGCGGCGGCGCTCCGTGCTGCTGCGCAAAGGCGTTGGCGGCCTCGAAGGAATCGAACACGCCCCAATGGAGATTGCGCCACTCGCGCGCGCCGAAGAAGCGCCGCCTGTGCAATGCCGCGCGCATGGGCAGCGGCAGCAGGTGGTCGGCGGCCTTGGCGGCGACGTTGCGCAGGCTCATCGCGCGTTCCTTCAGGCGTGGGTGGCCGGGCTGTCGTCGTCCAGCCCGGCCAGGTCGTCGAGGATGGGGCAGTCGGGCCGGTGGTCGCCCTGGCAGCAATGCACCAGGTGGGCCAGCGTGCGCTGCATGCCCTGCATGGCGGCGATGCGCTGCTCCAGTTCTTCGAGGTGGCTCTTCGCGATGCGTTTCACGCTGGCGCTGGTGCGGCGGCGGTTGTGCCACAGGCCCACCAGTTCGCCCACCTGCTCCATCGAGAAGCCCATGTCGCGCGAGCGCTTGATGAAGCGCAAGGTGTGCACGTCGGCCGGGCTGTACTGGCGGTAGCCGCTGTCGGTGCGGTGCACCTCGCCCAGCAGGCCCAGGCTTTCGTAGTGGCGGACCATGCGGGCCGAGATGCCCGACAGGCGCGCCGCCTCGCCGATGTTGACGGGCACCGCCGTGCTGCTCATTGCACCGTGTAGCCGGCGTCGGTGATGGCCGCCGCCAGGGCTTCGCGCGGCTGGTCGCTCTCGACCTGCACCTTGCCCTGCGCCAGCTCGACCTGCACCCTGGCTTGCGGGTCCAGCGCCTGCAAGGCTTCCTCGACGGCGCCGATGCAATGGCCGCAACTCATGCCGCCGACCTGGAATTGATGATGGATCACGATGCGCTCCTGGTAGATGGGGAAAAGTTTCGCGCATGACACCATGTCAAGGTCAAGCGGTACCCATAGAAAATCAGGGGTTGACCTTCACATGATGTGAAGGCCTAGCCTTTGATCCATGAGCAGTACCACGCCATCGTCTTCCATGAGCACCGACCTGCTGGTCGGTGGCATGACCTGCGCTTCCTGCGTGAACCGCGTGGAGCGCGCCCTGCGTCGCGTGCCGGGCGTGACCGAGGCCACGGTGAACCTGGCGACCGAGTCGGCGCGGGTCGTGGCCGCACCCGCGCCCGACCTGGACGCGCGCCTGCGCCGCGCCGTGCGCCAGGCCGGCTACGAGCCGCGCGAAGCCGCGGCCGAGGCGGCGCAGTCCTCCTCGCCCTGGGCCGGTTTCACGCCGGTGGCGGTGGGCCTGCTGCTGTCGGCGCCGCTGGTGGCGCCCATGCTGCTGGAGCCTTTCGGCGTGCACTGGATGCTGCCCGCGTGGCTGCAGTTCCTGCTGGCCGCGCCGGTGCAGTTCTGGCTGGGCGCGCGTTTTTACCGGGCCGGCTGGCATGCGCTGCGCGCCGGCACCGGCAACATGGACCTGCTGGTGGCCCTGGGCACCAGCGCGGCCTTCGGCTTGTCGCTGTGGCTGTGGTGGCGCTCTCCGGCCGGCCACACGCCGCACCTTTACTTCGAGGCGGCGGCCGTGGTCATCACGCTGATCCTGTTGGGCAAGTGGTTGGAGGCGCGCGCCAAGCGGCAGGTGACCTCGGCCATTCGCGCCCTGCAGGCGCTGCGGCCGGAGATCGCCCACCTGATCGACGCGAAGAACGGCAAGGAGAGCGACGTGCCCGTGGCCGAACTGCTGCCGGGCGACCGTCTGTCGGTGCGCGCGGGCGAGCGGGTGCCGGCCGACGGCACGGTGCTGGAGGGCCGCTCCTCGGTCGACGAATCGATGCTCACCGGCGAGCCGCTGCCTGTGGCCAAGGAAGCAGGGCAGGGCCTGACCGGCGGTTCGGTCAACGGCGAGGGCCGGCTGCTGTTGGAGGTGCGCGCCGTGGGCGCGGAGAGCGTGCTCGCGCGGATCATCCGGCTGGTGGAAGACGCGCAGGCGGCCAAGGCGCCGATCCAGCGCCTGGTCGACCGGGTGGCCGCCGTGTTCGTGCCGGTGGTGCTGGTGATCGCGTTGGCCACGCTGCTGGGCTGGCTGGCGTGGGGGTCGGACATCGAATCTGCGCTCATCCATGCGGTGGCCGTGCTCGTGATCGCCTGCCCCTGCGCCCTGG
The DNA here is from genome assembly GCF_900114785.1 of Variovorax sp. OV329. GTDB lineage: Bacteria > Pseudomonadota > Gammaproteobacteria > Burkholderiales > Burkholderiaceae_C > Variovorax. Next base: position 116,349 of record NZ_FOUG01000004.1, on the reverse strand, counting down.
GCCTGGCGACGCCGGTGGCGGTGATGGCGGGCACCGGTGTGGCGGCGCGGCGCGGCATCCTGATCAAGGACGCACGGGCGCTGGAAGTGGCGCACAAGGTCGACTCCGTGGCCTTCGACAAGACCGGCACGCTGACCGTGGGCAAGCCCACGCTGACGCGGCTCGTCGCGCTGTCCGGCATGGGCGGGGATGAACGCGCACTGCTGGCCGCCGCAGCCGCCTTGCAGAGCGGCAGCGCACATCCGCTGGCGCGGGCGGTGCTCGATGCCGCCACCGAACAGGGCGTTGCGCCCGACGCTGCTGCGGCGCGTGAACTTCGAGCGGTCGACGGCCGCGGCATGCAGGGGCGCCTGGCCGATGGGCGGCTGTGGGCGTTGGCCAGCCTGCGCTGGTGCGAGGAACTGGGCGTGGTGATCGACCCCGCAGCGCTCCAGCCCTTGCAGGCCCAGGGCGCGACGCTGTCGGCCCTGCTGCGCTTCGACAAGGAAGACGCAGGCGGTGCAGCACGCGCCATGGCCCTGCTGGCCTTCGCCGACGAACCCAAGCCCGAGGCGGCGCGAGCGGTCGCCCGGCTGCGCGAGCGCGGCCTGCGAGTGGTGATGATCTCCGGCGACAACCGCCGTGCCGCGCAGGCCATGGCCGCGCGCGTGGGCATCGCGCCCGAGGACGTGCGTGCCGAGGTGCTGCCCGGCGACAAGGCGGCCGCCGTGCAGGCCCTGCGCGGCGAGGGCCGCGTCGTGGCCATGGTGGGCGACGGCGCCAACGACGCACCTGCGCTCGCCGCGGCCGACGTGGGCATCGCCATGGCCCACGGCACCGACGTGGCGATGGAAGCCGCCGGCATCACGCTGATGCGTGGCGACGTGTCGCTGGTGGCCGATGCCTTCGAGGTCTCGGCGCGCACGGTGGCCAAGATCCGGCAGAACCTGTTCTGGGCTTTTGCCTACAACGTGGCCGGCATCCCGCTCGCCGCCATGGGCCTGCTCAGCCCCGTGGTGGCGGGTGCGGCGATGGCGCTGTCCAGCGTGAGCGTGATGGCCAATGCGCTGCTGCTGCGGCGCTGGCGCCCTTCACAGCGCTGAGGCGGCCCAAAGAAAAGCGGCGGGCACCGTTGCCGGTCCCGCCGCTTGCATCCGCGGCCGATCGGCCGCGAACATCGCCCAACTGGCTGGCTTCAGGCCAGCGCCGGGTAGTCGATGTAGCCCTTGGCGCCGCCACCGTAGAAGGTGGTCTTGTCCCAGGCGTTGAGCGGTGCGTCCTCGCGCAGGCGGCGCACCAGGTCCGGGTTGGAGATGAAGGCCTTGCCGAAGGCCACCAGGTCGGCACCATCGGCCAGCGCCTTCTCGGCCAGCACCTTGTCGTAGCCGTTGTTCACCATCCAGGCGCCCTGGCCGCCGGCTTCGCGATACGCCGCCTTGAGGGCAGGGTAGTCGAAGGGACGCTCGGCGATCTCGCGCGGCCCGCCGGTGGCGCCCTCGATCACGTGCACGTAGGCCAGGCCCAGCGAAGCCAGTTCGCGCAGCACGTACTCGAAGAGCGGCTGCGGGTCCGTGTCGATCACGTCGTTGGCCGGCGTGACGGGCGAGAGGCGGATGCCGGTGCGGCCACCGCCCACTGCCTGCACCACGGCGCGGGTCACCTCGATCAGCAGGCGCGCGCGGTTCTCAATGCTGCCGCCGTAGGCGTCTTCGCGGTGGTTGCTGCCGGTCTTGAGGAACTGGTCCAGAAGGTAGCCGTTCGCCGCGTGGATCTCCACGCCGTCGAAGCCGGCGCTCTGCACCGCGTAGCGGGCGGCACGCTCGTAGTCGTGCACGATGCCGGGCAGCTCGGACAGCTGCAGGGCGCGTGGCGCGGAGGTGTCGACGAAGGTGGGCACGCCATCCTTGATCAGCACCGTCTTGGTCTTCGCGGTGATGGCCGAGGGAGCCACCGGCTGGCCGCCGGCGGGCTGCAGTTCGTTGTGCGATACGCGGCCCACGTGCCAGAGCTGGGTGACGATCTTGCCGCCCTGGGCGTGCACGGCATCGGTCACCCGCTTCCAGGCGAGCAGCTGCTCGGGCGCGTAGAGGCCGGGCACGTCGGCGTAGCCCTGGCCCTGGTGGCTGATGGCGGTGGCTTCGCTGATCAGCAGGCCGGCAGTGGCGCGCTGGGCGTAGTAAGTCTCGGTCATCTCCTGCGGAACCGCCTCGGGCGAGCGGTTGCGCGTGAGGGGGGCCATGACGATGCGATTGGCCAGGCGGAGGTCACCCGCCTGGACCGGGTCGAAAAGAGTGCTCATGTGGGAGTGGTGCGGTGTACGGAAAGGTTAAGGGTAAACCCTTGACCGTCACCGCGCTGTCACCTACTTTGCAAGCCCTTCGGCCTTCATGGCCGCCTGCACGCCGGGGCGGGCTGCCACGCGTTCGCGATAAGCCAGCAGGTTGGGCAGGCCGCTGATGTCCACGCCGGTGGGCTTGGCCCAGTTGGTCACGGTGAACAGGTAGCCGTCGGCGACGCCGAAGTGCTCGCCCATCAGGTACTGCTTGCCTTCCAGCTGGCCGTCAAGCCACTTCAGGCGCGAGGCGAGCTTGTCGCGGGCAATGGTCTTGTATTCGTCGGGCGTGGCCGGGTTGAACAGGGGGCTGAAGCCCTTGTGGATCTCGGTGCCGATGAAGGTCAGCCACTCCTGCAGGCGATAGCGCTGCAGCGTGCCGGCGGCCGGGGCGAGGTTCTTGGTGGGCGCCAGGTCGGCGATGTACTGCACGATGGCCGGGCCTTCGCGCAGCAGGGTGCCGTCGTCCAGTTCCAGCAGCGGCACGTAGCCCAGCGGGTTGATCGTGTAGTAGTCGGTGCCGTCCTGAAGCTTGTGGCTCTTGGTGCTGGCCAGCACGGGCTCGAAGGCCAGGCCCGCCTCGTGCAGGGCGATATGGGGTGACAGCGAGCACGCGCCGGGGGAGTAATAAAGCTTCATTCGATCTCCTGGTTGGGCTGAAGAAAAACCATGCGAATCGTAGCGGTTTCGCTGCGCGGGCTTGTCCTACGGGGCCTTGGGCGGCGCGCCGATTCGGTGCATGACCAGGCCTGCCTACGCTGTGCGCACGTGGAAATCCAAACCGGCCGCTGGGCCGCGACTCCACCCCAAAGGAGATTTTTCATGCTGAAGTACGCCATCATCTTTGCAGTCATCGCGCTCGTCGCCGGCGCGCTGGGATTCACCGGCGTGGCCGTCGCCTCGGCGGGCATCGCCAAGTTCCTGTTCGGCCTGTTCCTGGTGCTGGCCGTGATCTTCCTGGTGCTTGCCGCCCTGGGCGTAGGCGCAGTGAAGAAAGCGATCGACTGACCATGCCTCCGCTATCCACTCGCTGGTTGCGCAGCGGCGGGCGCAGCGCAGTGTCCCTGGGCTGGCCGACGCCGGCCCAGCGCGCGGTCCGCGTGCTGCAGGTCACGCGGGCGAACTGGCCGGTCGTTCCGGGCGGGCGGCGCAAGAAGCCGCGCGAGGTACTGGGCGCCGGCTCCTGCGCCCGTGCCGCGAACGACTGAGTTCGACGAGGGTTGGCGCGCGCGAGCGGGTTTGCTATGGTTTTAATAGCACTTCAGCGAGCCTTCGCAAGGCTTTTCGGCCATCGGGGTTGAGCGGGAAAGGGGCTGCGCGATTGACGCGTAGCAATTAAAATTGCGGGTTACCCCCGACCCGCAGCGCAAGCGACATTTGCGCCCCCTTTCCAATGCTGTATCCCGAAGAATTCGATGTCATCGTCGTTGGCGGTGGCCATGCCGGCACCGAGGCCGCCCTGGCCTCGGCGCGCATGGGCGCGCGCACGCTGCTCCTCACCCACAACATCGAGACCCTGGGTCAGATGAGCTGCAACCCTTCCATCGGTGGCATCGGCAAGGGCCACCTGGTGAAGGAGGTCGACGCACTGGGCGGTGCGATGGCGATTGCCACCGACGAGGCGGGCATCCAGTTCCGCATCCTCAATTCGAGCAAGGGGCCGGCCGTGCGGGCGACGCGCGCGCAAGCGGACCGTATTCTCTACAAGGCCGCCATCCGCCGCCGCCTGGAGAACCAGCCCAATCTGCAGATCTTCCAGCAGGCGGTCGATGACCTGATGGTGGAGGGCGATCGGGTGGTGGGCGCCGTCACGCAGGTGGGCCTCTCCTTCCGTGCCCGCACCGTCGTGCTGACGGCAGGCACCTTCCTCGACGGCCGCATCCATGTCGGCCTGGAAAATTACCAGGCCGGCCGCGCGGGGGATCCGCCGGCGGTGAGCCTGTCGGCGCGCCTGAAAGAGCTGAAGCTGCCGCAAGGCCGCCTGAAGACTGGCACCCCGCCGCGGCTGGACGGCCGCACCATCGATTTCTCGAAGTGCACCGAGCAGCCTGGCGACGGCGTGGCGGGCGGCGCGACGGAGCACATGCCGGTGTTCAGCTTCATGGGGCGGGCCGACATGCACCCGCAGCAGATGCCGTGCTGGATCACCCACACCAACGAGCGCACGCACGACATCATCCGCTCCGGCTTCGACCGCAGCCCGATGTTCACGGGCAAGATCGAGGGGGTCGGGCCGCGTTACTGCCCCAGCGTGGAAGACAAGATCAATCGCTTCGCGGACAAGGACAGCCACCAGATCTTCCTGGAGCCCGAGGGACTGACGACCAACGAGTACTACCCGAACGGGATCTCCACGAGCCTGCCTTTCGACATCCAGTACGCTCTGGTGCGTTCGATGCCGGGGTTGGAGAACGCGAACATCCTGCGGCCGGGCTATGCCATCGAGTACGACTACTTCGACCCGCGCGGGCTGCTCAGCAGCTTCGAGACGCGAGTGATCAAGGGCTTGTTCTTCGCTGGGCAGATCAACGGCACCACGGGCTATGAAGAGGCGGCGGCGCAGGGCCTGTTCGCCGGCATCAATGCGGCGTTGCAGTGCCGGGGGGAACAGGCCTGGCTGCCGCGCCGCGACGAGGCCTACTTGGGCGTGCTGGTCGACGACCTGATCACCAAGGGCGTGACGGAGCCCTACCGCATGTTCACCAGCCGGGCCGAGTTCCGGCTGCAGCTGCGTGAGGACAATGCGGATATGCGCCTCACCGAGATTGGCCGCAAGTTGGGCCTTGTGGACGACGCGCGCTGGGACGCCTTCTCACGCAAGCGCGACGCTGTTTCACGTGAAACAGAGCGGCTCAAATCCATTTGGGTGAATCCGCGCAACCTGCCGGCGGCTGAGTCGGAACGGGTGTTGGGCAAGGTGATCGAGCGCGAATACAACCTGGCCGACCTGCTGCGCCGCCCGGACGTGAGCTACGGCTCGCTGATGTCGTTGGACGGCGGCAAGTACGCGGCCGGGGAGGGTGCAGCTTTGGGGCCGACCGAAGTCGAGCAACTGGAAATCAGCGCCAAGTATTCCGGCTACATCAATCGCCAGCACGACGAGGTGGAGCGCTCAGCCCACTTCGAGACGCTGAAGCTGCCAGCCGAGCTGGACTACTCGCAGGTTTCGGCGCTGAGCATCGAGGCGCGACAGAAACTGAGTAAGCATCGGCCGGAAACGCTGGGCCAGGCGTCGCGCATTTCGGGAATCACGCCTGCGGCCATCTCGCTGCTGCTGATCCACCTGCGGAAGGGCGGCTACCGCGCTTTTGCTGCGCCGGCCGAGAAGACTCCAGCCGCGGCTGCCGCGGAATGAGCGCCGCCCGCGAAGCCATCCTGCGTGAGGGCGCGCAGGCGATGGGGCTCAGCCTGAGCGATGCCCAGAGCGACACCCTGCTGGCCTACGGCGAACTGATCCTGAAGTGGAACAAGGTCTACAACCTGACCGCGCTGCGCGATCCGGCGCAGGTGCTGACGCACCATCTGCTGGACAGCCTGTCCGTTGTCCCGCCGTTGCAGCGCCAATGCCCGGCAGCCACGCGCTTGCTGGACGTGGGTTCGGGTGCCGGGCTGCCAGGTGCGGTGATCGCCATCATGCGGCCGGAACTGTCCGTCACCTGCGTGGATGCGGTTGCCAAGAAGGCCGCCTTCCTGCGGCAGGTGTCGGCTGAGCTGGGCCTGCGCAACCTCAACGGCATGCACACCCGGGTGGAAAGCATGGGCGGCAGCTACGACGTCATCAGCTCCCGGGCCTTTGCCTCGCTGGCAGATTTCTTCGTCGGCTCGCGTCAGTTGCTGGCGTCCAAAGGCGTGTGGATGGCGATGAAGGGCAAGCTGCCAAGCGAAGAGATCGAGGCGCTCCCGGCGGATCTGGCTTCGGTGTTTCACGTGGAACAACTCCAGGTTCCGGGCCTGGACGCCGAACGCTGCGTCGTTTGGGCGCGAAAAAGCGCGGCCTGAACCACCGTTCCCGGGCGCCCAGCCCACCTGCGGGGGAGTGCCTCGCGTAGACTCGAAGCACTCCCTAATTTCCTGGTCCCACCATGTTCGGCATTGCTGACTACGGCGCCTTTGTGGCCGCCATCATCGTCTTTCTCATGATTCCCGGTCCGGGCAACCTGGCGCTGATCACCTCGACGGGGAAGGGCGGAATCAGGGGCGGAATGGGCGCCGCGCTGGGCCTGATCCTGGGTGACCAGTGCCTTCTGTGGGCCGCCGTCGCTGGCGTGGCCGCCTTGCTGGGTGCCTACCCGGCCGCCTTCCACGCTGTCCAGTGGCTGGGCGCCGCCTACCTGGCCTGGCTGGGCTTCAAGATGATGCGCGCCAAACCGGGTGCCGCGCCCATCCTCAACATCCGCCCCGGGCACTACCTCCGCCAGGCCTTCTTCATCACCCTGCTGAACCCCAAGGCCATCGTCTTCTACATGGCCTTTTTCCCGCTCGTCATCAGTCCGACGCAGCACCAGGGCCTGACCACCTTCGGCGTCATGGCCCTGACCATCGCTGCGCTCACCTTTGCCTATTGCCTGACCATGGTGCTGCTGACGCACTTCCTGGCCGAGCGCATCCGCGCCAATCCGAAGCTTTCGGGCGCGCTGGAAAAGCTGGCAGGTGTCTTCCTCCTGGGCTTCGGCGTCAAGCTGGCCATCTCCAACTGACAGGGGCACATGGCAAGAATCTTCTGCATCGCCAACCAGAAAGGCGGCGTCGGCAAGACCACCACCACCGTCAATCTGGCCGCGGGCCTGGCCAAGCTGGGCCAGCGTGTCCTGATGATCGACCTGGACCCGCAGGGCAACGCCACAATGGGGTCGGGCGTCGACAAACGGCAGCTCGAGGTGACGGTCTATGACGTTCTGCTGGAATCGGCCTCGGTGGCCGAAGCCCGCGTCAAGCCCGAGCGCCTCGCCGAAGGCGGCTTTGCCTACGACGTCCTGGGCGCCAACCGCGAGCTGGCGGGTGCCGAGGTCGAGATGGTCAGCCTGGACCGGCGAGAGAAGCGGCTGCGCACCGCGCTGGCCGCGGTCGGCGCCGAGTACGACTTCATCCTCATCGACTGCCCGCCCAGCCTGAGCCTGCTGACCCTCAACGGGCTGTGCGCCGCCCACGGCGTGATCGTGCCCATGCAGTGCGAGTACTTCGCACTCGAAGGCCTGACCGACCTGGTCAACACCATCAAGCAGGTGCACGCCAACCTCAACAAGAACCTGCAGATCATCGGCCTGCTGCGAGTCATGTTCGACCCGCGCATCACCCTGCAGCAGCAGGTCAGCGACCAGCTCAAGGCGCACTTCGGCGAGAAGGTGTTCGACACCGTCATCCCGCGCAACGTGCGCCTGGCCGAAGCGCCCAGCTACGGATTGCCAGGCGTGGTCTTCGATCCGCCGGCCAAGGGCAGCCAGGCCTTCGTCGCATTTGCCGAGGAAATGATCCGGAAGATGCCGCCGGCATTGCCCGCGTCGGCAGCGGCGCCGGAGCCGCCTTCCGCGCCGGAGGTTCACGCGGTGGCGGCCGAGGTTGAATCCACCGGCCCGGCTATACAGGCTGCTGGCCCGGCGGAAGCCAAGCAGGAATAGACGCCAGCCATTGCCACGCTGAGCTATCTAGCTATTGATTTCATAGCAAACGAATGAACGAAACCCAAGTCCTGCTCCTGCCCGGCTGGCAGAATAGCGGCCCCGAGCACTGGCAGAGCCGCTGGGAAGCCCGCTACGGCGACAAGCGGGTCGAGCAGCACGACTGGATGCGCCCCCTGCGCGGCGACTGGCAGATCCAGCTGGAAGAAGCGATGCTCGCGGCCGACCGCCCCGTGGTCCTGGCCGCCCACAGCCTGGGCTGCATCCTGGTCGCGTGGTGGGCGCACTACTCACGGAACACGCACAAGGTGCGTGGCGCCCTCCTGGTGGCGCCGGGCGACGTCGAGCGCGAGGACCTGCGCCAGGCCATTCCCGGCTGGGCGCCGATCGCCCGCCAGCGCCTGCCGTTCGCCGCGCATCTTGTCGCCGCCGATAACGATCCGTACTGCGAACTCGCCCGCTCGCGGCAGATGGCTGCAGACTGGGGCGCCCGCTTCACCGAACTGGGCCCGCTGGGCCACATCAACGCCGAATCCGAACTGGGTGATTGGCCCGATGGACGCCGTTGGCTGCAGGAGCTGCAGGAAACGCCAAAGAAAGACTAAGAAGACGATGGTTACGAAAAAACCCAAGGGACTGGGCCGCGGCCTGGAAGCATTGCTGGGCCCGGCCATGGGCAGCGCCGCCGCCGACAAGTCGGAGGAGGGCGCCCAGGCGGCGTCCAATCCCAGCACCCTGGCGCTGGACCGCATGGTGGCCGGCGTCTACCAGCCGCGCACGCGCATGGACGAAGGCGCGCTCTACGAGCTCGCCGAAAGCATCAAGGCGCAGGGCATCATGCAGCCCATCCTCGTGCGCCGGCTGGACGAAGAGTCGGCCCGCGCCAAGAACGCTGAGTTCGAGATCATCGCGGGCGAGCGGCGCTTCCGCGCCGCGAGGCTGGCGGGCCTGGCCGAAGTGCCGGTGCTGGTACGCGACGTGCCCAACGAAGCGGCCGCTGCGATGTCGCTCATCGAGAACATCCAGCGCGAGGACCTGAACCCGCTGGAAGAGGCGCAGGGCCTGCAGCGCCTGGTGAACGAGTTCGGCCTCACGCACGAGCAGGCCGCCCAGTCGGTGGGCCGCTCCCGCAGCGCTGCCAGCAACCTGCTGCGCCTGCTGAACCTGACTGCGCCGGCGCAGGACATGCTCATGGCCGGCGACATCGACATGGGCCATGCCCGCGCGCTGCTGTCGCTGGACAAGGCCGCGCAGATCACCGCTGCCAACCAGATCGCCGCGCGCAAGCTGTCGGTGCGCGAGGCCGAGGCGCTGGTCAAGCGCCTGTCGGCCGAGTTCAGCCTGACCGCCTCCCCGCGTGCCGCCCGAGGCGCCGGCGAGAAGTCCCGCGACCTGCTGCGCGTCGAGGAAGAACTGGCCGACCTGCTCACCTCCGAGGTCGAGGTCCGCGTCAAGAAGCGAAGCCGCCGCAACGGCAAGGTGGAGGAGAGCGGCGAGCTGGCCATCCACTTCGGATCGATCGACGCGCTCAACGGCCTGATCGAGCGAATCCGCCGAACGGCCTAGCGCCACAAGCCGGCGCCGCCTGGGCGCATGGGCGATAGGCGGCCGTCCGGCCGGCCGCTACCCTTCCCGAGGTTCTTGTAATACCAACGACTTCGTTTTGGAGGGGCTCCACATGCCTTCGTTCGCCAGACTGCCGCTCGCCGCGGCCGCCGGTGCCGCCCTGGTTCTGCTGGGCGGCTGCAACACCACCGACATGCAGATGGGCAGCGCTTCGGCCAAGACCATGGCCACCGGCAGTGCGGCGGGAGAGGCCACCGACAACGCCAGCACGCAGCTGGAGCGCTGCGCCTCGCCGATGGGCACGGTCTCGCTGGTGGAAAACCAGAGCGCCGGCTGGTACACCATCCTGCGCAACGAATACAAGCTGCCGCCCACCTCCAACCTGCTGCGCCTTCTGATCCAGCAGTCCAACTGCTTCGTCGTCGTGGAACGCGGCGCCGCCGGCATGAACGCGATGAGCCGCGAGCGCCAGCTGATGGCATCGGGCGAGATGCGCCAGGGCAGCAACTTCGGCGCCGGACAGATGGTGGCCTCGGACTACGGGATGTCGCCCGAGATCGTGTTCAACAACAGCAACGCGGGCGGGGCAGGCGCGGCCCTCGGTGGGCTTGTGGGCGGGCGCTACAGCGGCGTGCTCTCGGCCGTGGGCGGCAACATGCAGACCAAGGAGGCGGCAGCGATGCTCACGCTGATCGACAACCGCTCCGGCGTGCAGGTGGCGGCGTCGGAAGGCAGCGCTTCCAAGACCGACTTCGGCGCCTTCGGAGCCGCCTTCGGCGGCAGCGCGGCCGGCGGCATCGGCGGCTACACCAACACGGCGCAGGGCAAGGTGATTGCCGCGGCCTTCATGGATGCCTACAACCAGATGGTCCGATCGCTGCGTCAGTACAAGGCGCAGACGGTGCAGGGGCAGGGGCTGGGCGGTGGTGGCCGCCTGACGGTGGACGGCTCCGCGCCGCCGCAGCAGACCTCGGCACCGGGCGCCGCGCCGGCCAAGCGCAGCAGCACCGGCAGCTCCGGCGGCACAACCAAGAAGTAGCCGCGCGGCTTGCGCGGGATCGAATCAAGTCGCCGCGCCGCCCTGTCCGGGTCCAATCTTCCACGGCGCCCGACCAGGGCGCGCCGGTCACGCGCCCAGGACTTCGCGCGGATCAGAGTGCGAAGATCTTCCCCGGATTCATGATGTTCTTCGGATCGAGCGCGCGCTTGATGGTGCGCATCATGTCCACCGCGCCGGCGCCGGCCTCGTCCACCAGGAAGCCCATCTTGTGCAGGCCCACGCCGTGCTCGCCGGTGCAGGTGCCTTCCAGCGCCAGGGCACGCGACACGAGTGCGTGGTTCAGCTGCTCGGCCTTCACCCGCTCTTCCGGCGCGTTGGGGTCCAGCAGGTAGCCGAAGTGGAAGTTGCCGTCGCCCACGTGGCCCACCAGGAAGTAGGGGATGCCGCTGTCGTCGGCTTCCTTCACCGAATCGAGCAGGCAGTCGGCCAGGCGCGAGATCGGCACGCAGGTGTCGGTGGAGATCACCCGGCAGCCCGGGCGCGACTGCACCGCCGCGAAGTAGGCGTTGTGCCGCGCCGTCCACAGGCGCGTGCGCTCTTCCGGCGTGCTGGCCCATTCGAAGGCCTTGCCGCCGTGCTCGCTGGCCAGTTCCTGCACCGTCTCGGCCTGCTCCTTCACGCCGGCCGGGGAGCCGTGAAACTCCATCAGCAACATGGGTTCCTCGCGAAGGCCCAACTTGGAATGCGCGTTGACCATGCGCACCGTGTGCTGGTCGATCAGTTCCACGCGCGCGATCGGAACGCCCAGCTGGATGATCTGGATGGTGGTGCGCACCGCGTCCTCGATGCTCGGGAAGGAGCAGATCGCGGCCGACACCGCCTCGGGCAGCGGGTAGATGCGCAGCGTGATCTCGGTGATCACGCCCAGCGTGCCCTCGCTGCCCACGAAGAGGCGCGTGAGGTCGTAGCCGGCCGATGACTTCTTCGCGCGCGTGCCCGTGCGGATGACCTCGCCACTGGCCGTCACCACTTCGAGCGCCAGCACGTTCTCGCGCATGGTGCCGTAGCGCACCGCGTTCGTGCCGCTGGCGCGGGTGGCGGTCATGCCGCCGATGGAGGCGTCGGCGCCCGGGTCGATGGGAAAGAACAGGCCCGTGCTCTTGATCTCGTCGTTGAGCTGCTTGCGCGTCACGCCCGGCCGCACCGTCACCGTGAGGTCGTCGGCGTTGACCGAGACCACCGTGTTCATGCGCGACACGTCGATGCTGATGCCGCCCTGCACCGCCAGCAGGTGGCCTTCCAGCGAGGATCCCACGCCGAAGGGAATGACCGGCACCGCGTGCTCGCTGGCCAGCTTCACCGCATCGGCCACGTCCTGCGTGCTTTCTGCAAAGACGACCGCGGCGGGCGGCGGCACATCGAAGGAGGACTCGTCGCGCCCGTGCTGCGCGCGCACCGCCATCGCGGTGGACATCCGGGCGCCGAAGCGCGCCTGCAGCGCCTCGATCAGCGCCTGCGGCACCTCGCGCTGATGGAATTCGGGCACCAGGTGCGTGACGGCGGTGGGGGCGTTCATCGTGCTGTCTCCAGTAGGGGGGCGCGGCGGTTCGGCGCAATCTTTCATTCTACGAAGGGGGAGGGCCCGGCGCAGTCGCCCAAACCCTTTGTGGACGGCAGGGACTGGACAGCCAGAACAATCCAGCTAAAATAGTTTAGGACTGAATCATTTAACCGCTAACAAACTGTCCGACGCTCCCGGGCGCCGTGCATCTGGAGATACTCGATGAACATCGTCTGCATTGGCGGCGGCCCGTCCGGACTGTATTTCGCCCTGTTGATGAAGCAGCAGGACCCGTCCAACCAGGTCACCGTGGTGGAGCGCAACCGCCCCTACGACACCTTCGGCTGGGGCGTGGTCTTCTCCGACCAGACGCTGGGCAACCTGCAGCAGGCCGACCCGGTGAGCGCCGGCCAGATCCTGGACGCCTTCAACCACTGGGACGACATCGAGGTCAACATCCGCGGCCACAAGATGACCTCGGGCGGCCACGGCTTCTGCGGCATCGGCCGCAAGCGCCTGCTCAACATCCTGCAGAGGCGCTGCGAGGACGTGGGCGTGAAGCTGGTCTTCGAGACCGACGTGCAGGACGACACCGTCTACGCCGACGCCGACCTGATCATCGCCAGCGACGGCCTGAACAGCCGCGTGCGCACCAAGTACGCCGACAGCTACCAGCCCGACATCGACATGCGCGACTGCCGCTTCGTCTGGCTGGGCACCACCAAGCTCTTCGACGCCTTCACCTTCGCCTTCGAGGAAACCGAGCACGGCTGGTTCCAGGCCCATGCCTACCGCTTCGACGACACGCACTCCACCTTCATCGTGGAAACGCCGCAGGCCGTGTGGGAGCGCGCCGGCCTGGACAAGATGGAGAAGGAAGACGCCATCGCCTTCTGCGAGGAGCTCTTCGCCAAGTACCTGGACGGCAACCCGCTCGTCTCCAACGCCACGCACCTGCGCGGCTCGGCGCAGTGGATCCGCTTCCCGCGCGTGGTCTGCAAGCGCTGGGTGCATCACGACGGCAACGCGCCGGTGGTGCTGATGGGCGACGCGGCGCACACGGCGCACTTCTCCATCGGCTCGGGCACCAAGCTCGCGCTGGAAGACGCCATCGAGCTGGCCCGCTGCATCGGCAAGACGCCCGGCGATCTCCAGCAGGCCCTGCAGCACTATGAGGAAGTGCGCAGCGTGGAAGTGCTGCGCATCCAGAACGCGGCGCGCAACTCCACCGAGTGGTTCGAGCATGTGGACCGCTACGTCAACCTGCCGCCCGAGCAGTTCGCCTATTCGCTGCTCACGCGCAGCCAGCGCATCAGCCACGAGAACCTGCGCCTGCGCGACAAGCACTACGTGGAAGACTTCGAGGACTGGCTGGCCGGGCGCGCCGGCACGCAGCGCGGCAGCACGCAGCAGGCGGTGCCGCCCATGTTCACGCCCTTCCGGCTCCGCGGCGTCACGCTGAAGAACCGCGTGGTGGTCTCGCCGATGGCGCAGTACTCCTGCGAGGACGGCCTGCCCGCCGACTACCACCTGGTGCACCTGGGCGCACGCGCCATGGGCGGCGCCGGCCTGGTGATGGCCGAGATGACCTGCACCTCGCCCGATGCCCGCATCACCCCCGGCTGCCCGGGCCTGTGGAACGAGGCGCAGCGCGACGGCTGGAAGCGCATCGTCGACTTCGTGCACGACAACAGCGACGCGAAGATCGGCATGCAGATCGGCCACGCCGGCGCCAAGGGCTCGACGCGCCTGGCCTGGGACGGCATCGACCAGCCGCTGCCATCGGACAACTGGCCGCTGCTCTCGGCCTCGCCGCAGCAGTACCTGGACGGCGTGAGCGACTGGTCGCATGCGATGACGCGCGAAGACATGGTCCGCGTGCGCGACGACTTCGTGCGCTCCACCCGCTACGCGGCGCAGGCCGGCTTCGACTGGCTGGAGCTGCACTGCGCGCACGGCTACCTGCTGTCCTCTTTCATCTCGCCGCTCACCAACCGCCGCACCGACGAATACGGCGGCTCGCTGGCCAACCGCCTGCGCTATCCGCTGGAGGTGTTCCACGCGGTGCGCGAGGCCTGGCCGCAGGACCTGCCGATGTCGGTGCGCATCTCGGCGCACGACTGGGTCGAAGGCGGCATCACGCCAGACGACGCGGTGGAAATCGCGCGCATCTTCAAGGAAGCCGGCGCCGACCTCATCGACTGCTCCTCGGGCCAGGTGAGCAAGAAGGAACAGCCCGTCTTCGGCCGCATGTTCCAGACGCCCTTTGCCGACCGCGTGCGCAACGAGGCTGGCATTCCCACCATCGCGGTGGGCGCCATCTCCGAGGCCGACCATGTGAACAGCATCATCGCCGCCGGCCGTGCCGACCTGTGCGCCGTGGCCCGTCCGCACCTGGCCAACCCGGCCTGGACGCTGATGGAATCGGCCAAGATCGGTTTCCCCGACGTCGCCTGGCCCAAGCAGTACCGTGCGGCCAAGATGCAGCTGGAGCGCAACCTGGAGCGCGAGCGTGCCATCGCGTCGCAGGCCGCCGGTGCATCGCCGCTGGAGCAGGCCAACCGCGCGATGGGTGTCTGAGGACCCAATCGACAAGGACAGGCAAAACCATGAAACAGAACGATCCTTCACACGAGCTGCTGAGCGAGGCGCAGGAGCTCGGCCACGAGGGCCGCGCCCACAGCGGCGACCATGCGGCCCTCAAGCTGTGGCTGCGCATGCTGGCCACCACCACGCAGATCGAGTCGGAGATCCGCCGGCGCCTGCGCGACCAGTTCGACATCTCGCTGGCCCGCTTCGACTACATGGCGCAGCTCTACCGCCAACGCGATGGCATGAAGATGCGCGCGCTGTCCAAGTACCTGATGGTGACCGGCGGCAACGTCACCGGCCTCACCGACGAACTCTCGCGCGAAGGCCTGGTGGCCCGCGAGAGCAGCCCCACCGACCGCCGCGCCTGGATCGTGCGCCTCACGCCCAAGGGCCGGCGCCTGTTCGAGACCATGGCTGCGGAGCACGAGCGGTGGATCCTCGAGCTCTTCGCCAGCATGGACGAGAAGGCGATGAACGAAGTGCATGCGCACCTGGGTGAGCTTCGCGTTCGCCTGATGCAACAGGACCAAGCGACGCAGGACAAGGAATGAGCAACAACAACACCGACACCACCACGCCGCGCGTGGACCCGGGCCTGGCGGCCGGCAACTTCAAGACCGTGGCCGGCTACCAGCCGACGCACTTCGCCCTGCAGGTCGAAGGCGGCGTGGCCACCATCACGCTCAACCGCCCCGAGCGCAAGAACCCGCTGACCTTCGAGTCGTACGCTGAACTGCGCGACTTCTTCGGCCAGCTGAAGTACGCGAGCGACGTGAAGGCGGTGGTCGTCACCGGCGCCGGCGGCAACTTCTGCTCCGGCGGCGACGTGCACGAGATCATCGGCCCGCTGGTGCGCCTGAAGGCGCCCGAGCTGCTGGCCTTCACCCGCATGACCGGCGACCTGGTGAAGGCGATGCGTGCCTGCCCGCAGCCCATCATCGCTGCGGTGGACGGCGTGTGCGCCGGCGCCGGCGCCATCGTGGCCATGTCCTCCGACCTGCGCGTGGGCACCGCGCGCAGCAAGACGGCCTTCCTGTTCAACCGCGTGGGCCTGGCCGGCTGCGACATGGGCGCCTGCGCCATCCTGCCGCGCATCATCGGCCAGGGGCGTGCGAGCGAGCTGCTCTACACCGGCCGCGCCATGGGCGGCGAAGAGGGCGAGCGCTGGGGCTTCTACAACCGCATCGTGGCGTCCGAGGAGCTGCTGGCCAACGCGCAGGCCTGGGCCGCCGAACTGGCGCAGGGCCCGACCTTCGCCAACGGCATCACCAAGACCATGCTCCACCAGGAGTGGGCCATGACCATCGAGCAGGCCATCGAGGCCGAGGCGCAGGCGCAGGCCATCTGCATGCTCACCGAGGACTTCTCGCGGGCCTACCACGCCTTCGTGGCCAAGCAGAAGCCCCAATTCGAAGGGAACTGAAGCCATGAGCGACACCCAATACCTGGACTGGCCCTTCTTCGAGGAGCGCCACCGCACGCTGGCGCGCGAACTCGATGCCTGGGCGAAGGACAACGTGCCGCACGACCACGGCCCCGACGTGGATGCCGAATGCAAGTCGCTGGTGAAGAAGCTGGGGCAGGGTGGATGGTTGAAGCACGCGGTGGGCGATCGCCTGGACACGCGCGCCATCTGCATCATCCGTGAAACCCTTGGGCGCCATTCCGGCCTGGCCGACTTCGCCTTCGCGATGCAGGGATTGGGCTCGGGCGCCATCAGCCTGGCCGGCACGCCCGAGCAGCGCGAGCGCTACCTGCCGCGCGTGACGCGCGGCGAGGCGATCAGCGCCTTCGCGCTTTCCGAACCCGAGGCCGGCTCCGATGTCGCCGCCATGCAGTGCAGCGCGAAGGTCGAGGGCGAGCACGTGGTGCTCAACGGCGAGAAGACCTGGATCTCCAACGGCGGCATCGCCGACTTCTACGTGGTGTTCGCGCGCAGCGGCGAGGCGCCGGGCGCGCGCGGCATCTCGGCCTTCATCGTCGACGCCGGCACGCCGGGCTTCGAGATCGCCGAGCGCATCAACGTAATCGCGCCGCATCCGCTGGCGCGCCTGCGCTTTTCCAACTGCCGCATTCCGCTCACGCAGCGCGTGGGCGCGGCGGGCGAGGGCTTCAAGGTGGCGATGCGCACGCTGGACGTGTTCCGCACTTCCGTCGCCGCCGCGGCGCTGGGCTTCGCGCGCTGCGCGATGGACGCCGCGATGGAGCGCGCCACCACGCGCAAGATGTTCAACCAGACGCTGGCCGACTTCCAGATCACGCAGACCAAGCTGGCGCAGATGGCCCTGACCATCGACTCGTCCGCGCTGCTCGTCTACCGCGCTGCCTGGCAGCGCGACCAGGGCCGCAACGTCACGCGCGAAGCCGCCATGGCCAAGCTGGCCGCCACCGAAGGCGCGCAGCAGGTCATCGATGCGGCCGTGCAGATGTTCGGCGGCCTGGGCGTGGTGAGCGAGCAGACCGTGGAACGCCTGTACCGCGAGATCCGCTCGCTGCGCATCTACGAAGGCGCCACCGAGGTGCAGCAACTCATCATCGCCCGCGAGATGCTCAAGGCGCACGCGCCGGCCTCGCACTGATCCAGCAAGACAAGACAAGACAAGACAAGACAAGGAGACCCCGAAATGCAAGTGCTTCTTCCCGAGGGCTGGCCGCGCCCCAAGGGCTATTCCAACGGCGTCAAGGCGCGTGGCACGCAGGTGTTCATCGCCGGCATGATCGGCTGGGACGCGCAGTGCGTGTTCCACAGCGACGACTTCGGCGCGCAGGCGCGCCAGGCGCTGCAGAACATCGCCGACGTGCTGCGCGAAGCCGGCGGCAAGCCCGAGCACATCGTGCGCATGACCTGGTACGTGACCGACAAGCGCGAGTACCTCGCCGCCGGCCGCGAGGTGGGCCAGGCCTTCCGCGAGATCATCGGCAGCTACAACGCGGCCATGACCGCGGTGGAAGTGAAGGCGCTGATCGAGGACCGGGCCAAGGTGGAGATCGAGGCGACGGCGGTCCTGCCGGACTGACGGGCTTCTTCGGCGGCGCACAATGCGGCTCCTGAAGAAGGAGCAAATGCAAATGGGCAACCGCCTCACCCAGATCGCCACCCGCACCGGCGACGACGGCAGCACCGGCCTCGGGGACACCACCCGGGTGCCCAAGAACCACCTGCGCGTCGCCGCCATGGGCGACGTGGACGAACTGAATTCGCACATCGGCCTGCTGCTGTGCGAGAGCATGCCCGACGCGGTGCGCGAACTGCTGGTGGATGTGCAGCACCAGCTCTTCAACCTCGGCGGCGAGCTCTCGATGCCGGGCTACACGCTGCTCAAGCCCGAGGCGCTGCTGCAGCTGGACAACGCGCTGGCCGAGCACAACGCCACGCTGCCGCGCCTGGCGGAATTCATCCTGCCCGCCGGTACGCGCGCCGCTTCGCAGGCGCATGTGTGCCGCACCGTGGCGCGCCGCGCCGAGCGCGTGGTGGTGGCGCTGGGCGCCACCGATGCCGTGAACGACACGCCGCGCCGCTACCTCAACCGGCTCAGCGACCTGATGTTCGTGCTGGCGCGCGTGCTCAACCGCATCGATGGCGGCGACGACGTGTACTGGAAGAGCGAGCGCATGGCGCGCCAGCAGCAGGAATCCTGATCCGGCGACCCCGGCCTACGCCATCCGCGGCCCTGGCTGGCTAAGATGAAGGCCGCATCTCATCACGAGGTTTGCCACATGACGAAGACGACCAAGATCCTCCTGCGCACGGGCGTCGCGCTGGCCGCGGCGCTGATGCTGGCCAGCACGGCCGCAGCCCAGGCGCCCAACACCGACAAGCCCAACACAACCCGTCCGGCGCAGACCATCAAGCCCGCGCCGCAGAACCGCGTGGGCAACAGCATCCAGAACGGCACGGACGCGGCAGGCCGCGGCATCTCGCGCGCCGACTCGGCCACGCGCAGCGGCATCAACAAGGGCGCCGACGCGGCCAGCCGCCCGGTGCGCAATCTGGGCGATTCGATCGGCCGCAAGCTGGGGCTGGGTCCCGCCACCACGAATCCGCCCGCCGGGGGCCACCAGGGCACGCCGCCCTGAGGCGCCCGCGCAACAGCCCGGCGCCGATTGGCGGCCGGGCGGCGGCTGGTGGCCTGCCCATGCATGGGCAATGCCAAACTCGGCCTCCATGCGCCGACGCCTGCCCCTCCTTCTTGCCGTCATCGTCCTTTTCCTGAGCGCCTGCGCCACCCTGGCCAGCCGCGGCAAGTTCGACGAGCTCTTCGGTCCGGCCCAGCCCACGCGCTTCGACCAGCGCAGGCCGCCCGCGCCCAACGATATCTCCTACACCCAGGCCGTCCAGCCCATCCTGGACAAGCGCTGCGTGGTCTGCCACGCCTGCTACGACGCGCCCTGCCAGCTGAAGACGACCAGCTGGGAAGGCATCGCGCGCGGCGCGAGCAAGGCGCAGGTGTACGACGCCACGCGCCTGCGGGCGGGCGAGCCTACACGCCTGTACGTGGACGCGGACAAGGCCTCGCAGTGGCGCGACAAGGGCTTCTTCCCGGTGCTCAACGAGCAGGCCAGCCAGACGCCCGAGGCCAACCGCACGGCCGGGCTGATGCACCGCCTGCTGAGCCTCAAGCAGCAGCACCCCATGCCCACCAGCGGCACCGCATCGGCCGAGCTGGACTTCTCCCTCGAGCGTGCGCAGAGCTGCCCGGCCGGCGGCGAGATCGACGCCTATGAGCAGCGCAATCCTCAGGGCGGCATGCCCTTCGGCCTGCCCGGGCTCACGCGCGCCGAGCACGAGACGCTCACGCGCTGGCTGGAGCAGGGCGCCCCCGCCGAGCCCGAGATCGGCCCCTCGTCGCTGGTGCTGCAGCGCGTGACGGAGTGGGAGCGCTTCTTCAACGGCGACAGCCTGAAGGAGCAGCTCTTTGCCCGCTACGCCTACGAGCACCTGTTCCTGGCGCACCTCTACTTCGGCGACGACACGCAGCGCCAGTACTTCAAGCTGGTGCGATCCAGCACGCCGCCCGGCCAGCCGGTGCGCGACCTCGCCACGCGCCGCCCTGTGGATGAGCCCGGGGTGCCGCGCGTGTACTACCGCTTCGTGCCCGAGCGCGAGAGCATCGTCGCCAAGACCCATATGCCCTACCGGCTGGACACGGCCCGCATGGCGCGCTGGCGCTCGCTCTTCCTGCAGCCGGCCTACACCGTGGAACGCCTGCCCGGCTACGAGGCGCAGGACGCGGCCAATCCCTTCAAGACCTTCGAGGCGCTGCCGGTGTCGGCGCGCTACAGCTTCATGCTGGACGAGGCGGAGTTCACCATCATGGGCTTCATCAAGGGCCCGGTGTGCCGCGGCCAGATGGCGCTGGACGTGATCGACGACCGCTTCTGGGTCTTCTTCATGGCGCCCTCCAAAGTCTACGACGAGGCCATGGCCCACCAGCTGGCCCGCGAGGCCGACCTGCTTCGCCTGCCCACCGGCAGCAGCAACACCGGCCTCATCGCGCCCTGGGTGCACTACGCCGAACTCGAGAAGGGCTACCTGGAGGCCAAGTCGAAGGCCCTGGCGCAGCGGGCCAAGGCGGGCGGGCGGCTGGACCTGAACATGGTCTGGGACGGCGGCAGCGAGCGCAATCCGAATGCCTCCCTCACCGTGATGCGCCACTTCGACAGCGCCAGCGTGGTCAAGGGCCTGGTGGGCGAGCAGATGCCCAAGACGGCCTGGGTGATCGGCTATCCGCTGCTCGAGCGCATCCACTACCTGCTGGTGGCGCTGTACGACGTGTACGGCAACGTCGGCCACCAGCTCAACTCACGCCTGTACATGGACTTCCTGCGCATGGAAGGCGAGTTCAACTTCCTGGTGCTGCTGCCCAAGGACCAGCGCGAGGCGGTGCGCGACGCCTGGTACCGCGGCGACAGCCTCTCGACCCGCCAGCAGGTCTACGGCGGCGCGGCGCGGCTGGACGAGGACAGCAGCATCCGCTACCGCACCAAGGATGCGAAGACCGAACTGCTGGGCATGCTCACGCAGCGCATGGCGCCCTTGTCCAGCGCGCAATATCCAGCCCTGCGGCAAGAGCCCGATGCCGCCCTGCGCGCGCAGCTGCTGCGCCTGGCGGCGGTGCGCGGCGCCTCGCTCTCCTGGGGCAACGAGATCAGCGTGCTGGCGGTGGAATCGCCCGGCCAGCCCACGCGCTGGTTCAGCCTGCTGCGCGACACCGGCCACAACTCGGTGTCCTACTTCCTGCGCGAGAAGGCGCAGCTGCGGCCCGACGAGAACACGCTCACCGTGGTGCCGGGCGTGCTGGGTGCCTATCCGAATGCCTTCTACCGGGTGCAGGCAGGCGAACTGCCGGCCTTCACCCAGGCGTTGGGCAAGCTGGCCTCGGAGGCCGACTACGCGGCCTTCTCGGAGCGCTTCGCGGTGCGCCGCACCAACCCCGGCTTCTGGGCCTTCAGCGACGCGCTGCTCACAAGCTACGCGCGCGAGCAGCCGCTGGCGACGGGCCTGCTGGACTACAACCGGCTGGAGAACCGGTAGCTGCCGCGCCGCCCGCGCGCGAACTTACTTCTTCAACAGCTTCTTGACGTCGTCGACGTTCGTGGCGATGCGCTCGCGCACGATCTCGAAGGCCTCGGCCTGCGACTTGGCCGCCATGTCGGCCAGCTCGCGGATGTCGTCCAGTGCCTGCTTGAAGGCGGCGCGGCCCAGCGCGTCCAGCTTGGCGATGCCTTCCTTGGCGTCGCTGCCAGGCATCGACTTCACCGTGCCCTGCCAGGCGGTGATCGAGTCGCGCAGCATCTCGGTCTGGCGCTGCACCACGGCCTGCAGGCCCTGGTAGCTCTTCTGGTTGGCCTTCATCAGCGCTTCCAGGTCCTTGCGGCCACTGGCGGCGATGGCGCTGGCCGCGCCCGAGGCGTTGAGGTTCTGCAGCCGCTCGCCCATCTCCTGCAGCGGCTTGGCGAAGGCCTTCTGCATGTTCTGCATGTTCTCCAGCGGATCGCTTCCTGCCGCCGCGCGGGTGCTGCCGCTGCCTGCCGCCGTGCCGGCCTTCTTCGCGGCCGGCTGCTTGCCGGCGGGGGTCTTGCTGCTCGTTGCCATTGATCGTCTCCTTTGCTTCTGACGGGGTTGAAGACCGGCAGACGATACGCCTTCGCGGCCCGTTCGTGAACGTCCGGAAGCCCTGCCGCCGCCAAGCGGCGCCCGGGCCATGGCAGCGCCCCAATGAAAAAGGCCCGGCGCAGTGGCCGGGCCTTTGGCATTCAGGAGCGCTCAGGGGCACTCAGGGGCGCTCAGGGCCGCGCCGGGATGCCCTCGGGCAGCTCGATCTTCACTTCGAGCACCTCCAGGTCGTCCTGCTTTTCCAGATGCAGCTTGATGTCGTCGGGCTTGATCGACACGTACTTGGCGATCACCGCCACCAGCTCGCGCTGCAGGTCGGCCAGGTAGTCGGGCCGGCGGCTGCCCAGGCCCGAGCGCTCGTGCGCCAGGATGATCTGCAGCCGTTCCTTGGCGACGCTGGCCGTCTTCTTCTTCTCGCCGAGCAGAAAGGAGAAAAAGGACATGGCTTACCTCCCGCCGAAGAAGCGCTTGAAGAAGCCGGGCTTCTCCGCGTCGACGAAGCGCATGGGCTTGTCCTCGCCCAGGAAGCGCGCCACCACGTCCGAGTAGGCCTGCGCCACCTCGGTGTCCTTGTCGTGGATCGCCGGGATGCCCTGGTTGGAAGCCTGCAGCACCGACTCCGACTCGGGGATCACGCCGATCAGCTTGATGCGCAGGATGTCCTGGATGTCTTCCAGGGACAGCATCTGCCCGCCCGCCACGCGGTTGGGGTTGTAGCGGGTGATGAGCAGGTGTTCCTTGATCGGGTCGCCGCCTTCCTTGGCCCGCTTGGTCTTGCTGCTGAGCATGCCCAGGATGCGGTCGGAGTCGCGCACCGAGGAGACCTCGGGGTTGGTCACCACCAGCGCCTCGTCGGCGAAGTGCATGGCCATCATCGCGCCGGTCTCGATGCCGGCGGGCGAGTCGCACACGATGTAGTCGAAGTCCTGGTCGGCCAGGTCCTTGAGCACCTTCTCCACGCCGTCCTGTGTGAGCGCTTCCTTGTCGCGCGTCTGCGAGGCGGCCAGCACGAACAGGTTGTCGCACTGCTTGTCCTTGATCAGGGCCTGGTTCAGGTTGGCCTCGCCCTGGATCACGTTGATGAGGTCGTACACCACGCGCCGCTCGCAGCCCATGATGAGGTCCAGGTTGCGCAGCCCGACGTCGAAGTCGATCACCGCCGTCTTCTTGCCGGCCAGGGCCAGCCCCGAAGCGAAGCTCGCGCTCGTCGTCGTCTTCCCGACGCCGCCCTTGCCCGAGGTCACCACCACAATTTTGGCCATTCGTCCGTTTCCTTCTTTTCCAAATAGATTCATTGATCAGGGCGCACCGCCCGCACCCCGCAACCGAAGCCAGCCACACACCGCGGAACTGGCTTTGCCAGGCCGCAGGTGTGGTCGCCCCCCCGGGGGGTGGCGAATGACACGTAGCGGAGCGAAGTGCAAAGCCGGGGGGCCGTCATATTGCTTCGAACACCAGCTTCTGGTCGTCCAGCCAGACCTGCGCCGCCTTGCCCTGCACATCCGCCGGCAGGGCCACCTCGGAGGTGCGGTAGATGCCGGCGATGGCCACCAGCTGCGCCTCCATGCAGGTGCTGAAGACGCGCGCCTCGGTGTTGCCGCGCGCGCCGGCAATCGCCTTGCCGCGCAGCGGTGCGTACACGTGCACATGGCCGTCGGCGATGACCTCGGCGCCGAAGTTCACCACGTCCAGCACGATCACGTCGCCGCCGCGGGCGTAGACCTGCTGGCCCGAGCGCAGCGGCCGGTCGATGACCAGCGTGCCGCTGGCCGGCACCGGCACCTCGCGCACGATCTGCGGCGCGGGGCTGGGCGCCTCGGCCGGTGCGGGCGCACGGGCGGGCGGGGACACGGGCATGGCCGCGATCGACAGGCCGGCGCCACGGGCAGCCACATGCTGCGCGTCGCTGCCGCCGCGCACGGCGATGGGCTGGGTCTGGTGGCGTGCCAGCAACTGGCGCAGGCGCTCGAAGTCGAGCTCGCCCACTTGGCCACCACCGCCTTCACTGGCTTCTTCCAGCTGGGAGAGGTCGATGACCACCGGCTCCTGCTCGAAGAAGTCGGGCGAGTCGGCCAGCTGGGCATCCAGCGCCTCGGCCAGGAGGTCGAGGTCGGTGGTCTTGAGGATCACCGCGATGAGCGGCAGCGTGGCGCTCTTGAACTCGAAAAGCGCTCGGGTCCGCGCGGCGGAAGCTTCGGCCATGTCAAACGTACGTACGAAAAGCGTCCGAGTCTAATGGGCGCGGGGCCTCTTCCCGTGGCGCGGGTGCTCCCGAAGGCGCCTGGCGACTGCCTTTTGCATGTTGTTGCATCACCAGGGGTGCTGCGAGTTCGCCATGCAAAAAGCCGCGCTGCGATTTCCGGGACGCGCTTGGGACGTCCGAAGGCTGCTCAGCTGCGTCGCCCCAGCAGCGCGTACAGCAGGATCGCGCCGAAGGTGGCAGTGCCGATGCCCGAGAGCGCCAGGCCGCCGAACTTCAGCGTGAAGTCGCCGGTGCCCAGGATCAGCGTGATGGCCGCCACGATCAGGTTGGCGTTGTCGGTGAAGTCCACCCGGTTGTCCACCCAGATCTTGGCGCCGGCCATGGCGATCAGGCCGAACACCACGATGCTCACGCCGCCCATCACCGCCAGCGGAATGGCCTGGATGACGGCGCCGAACTTGGGGCTGCAGCCCAGCACGATGGCGATGAGGGCCGCCACCACGAACATGGCGGTGGAGTAGATCTTGGTGGCCGCCATCACGCCGATGTTCTCGGCATAGGTGGTCACGCCCGTGCCGCCGGCCGCGCCGCTGACCATGGTGGCCAGGCCGTCGCCGATGAAGGCGCGGCCGATGTAGGGGTTCATGTCGGTGCCGGTCATGGCGCCCACGGCCTTGAGGTGGCCCAGGTTCTCGGCCACCAGGATGATGGCCACCGGCGCGATCAGCAGCATCGCGTCGGCCTTGAACACCGGCGCCACGAAGCCCGGCAGGCCGAACCAGGGCGCCGCCACGATGCCCGACACGTCGATCGGCTTGCCCAGGCCCATGCCGTTGGTGAGCAGCGCGTAGATCAGGCTGGCCACGATCAGGCCCACCAGGATCAGGAGGCGCTGCACCATGCCGCGGGTGTACACCGCCACCAGGCCCACCGAGAGGAAGGTGACCAGTTGCATCCAGGTGTCGAAACCGGTGGGCGCCATGTTCTTGATGGGCACCTGCGCCAGGTTCAGGCCGATGACGGCCACCACCGAGCCGGTGACCACCGGGGGCATCAGGCGCTCGATCCAGTGGGTGGCAACGCCGTCCTCGATCTCGTCCACCTCCATGCCCTTGACGGGCTGCGAAATGCGGTGCTGCTGCCGGTTGGTGGCCGAGACGATCAGGCCGATGATGAAGTAGAGCGCGCCGCAGGCGATGATGCCGCCCAGCGCCACGCCCAGGTTGGCGTTCGGGCCCTTGCCGGCGTAGCCGGTGGCCGCGATCACCACGCCGATGAAGGCGAAGCTGGAGCCCAGGTAGCTGGGCACGCGCCCGCCGGTCACCACGAAGAAGATGAGCGTGCCGATGCCGCTCATGAGGATCGCCAGGTTGGGGTCGAAGCCCATGAGCAGCGGCGCCAGCACGGTGGCGCCGAACATCGCGATCACGTGCTGCACGCCCATGGCGGTGGTCTGGGCCCAGGGCAGCCGCTCGGTGGGGGCCACCACCTGGCCGGTGGCTGGCTTGACCAGGTCCCATCCAAACATTCGCGAATCGCTCATCTTCTCCGTCCTTTTCTTCTATGTGTTGCCAGGAATGGATGCCCCGGCGGGCGGGCGCTATTGTCGTGGCAGGAGCATGGCCATGGTCAACCGCGACACGCAGGTGAGCTCGCCGGCGTCGTTGACGAGGTCGATCTGCCACACCTGGGTGGTCTTGCCGCGGTGCACCGGCCGCGCGGTGGCCGTCACCCAGCCGCTG
The DNA here is from genome assembly GCF_900114785.1 of Variovorax sp. OV329. Classification (GTDB taxonomy): domain Bacteria; phylum Pseudomonadota; class Gammaproteobacteria; order Burkholderiales; family Burkholderiaceae_C; genus Variovorax. The sequence continues at coordinate 90,642 of NZ_FOUG01000004.1, read as the reverse complement.
GTCACGCCGCGCAGGTGGTTGGCGTTGATGTCCAGGCCCACGCAGCGGTGGCCTTCGGGCGAGCTGAAATGCGCGCCGGAGGAACCCAGCGTCTCGGCCAGCACCACCGACACGCCGCCATGCAGCAGGCCGTAGGGCTGGATGGTGCGGCGGTCCACCGGCACACGGGCGCGCAGGTAGTCGTCGCCGATCTCCGTGAACTCGATGCCAAGGTGGCCGACCGCGGTGTCGGCAGATTGGTTGAGGATGTCCAGGGAAATGGGCTTTTGCCAGATGGGCATGGGAAGGCTCCGAAAGAGGGTGGAAAACGGGGGACGGCAACCGCGGCGCACCGTCGCGAGCGCGGCGCGGAGGCCTACAGGGCGAAAGGCTACGCCAGGCCTAAGCTTGCCCCATGTCCCGCGCACGACCCCTGCTGTATGGCCTGGGTGGCCTGCTTGCCGCCGGCGCGGTGGTCCTGCTGGTGGTGGCCTGGTCCTGGCTGCCCTCGCAGGAGGAAGTGGCTACGCGCGCGGCCACCGCCTTTCGCGAGCGCACTGGCGTGCAGGTGGATTTCGCGCACGTCCGATGGACGCTGTGGCCGCAGCCCACGCTGGTGATCGACAACGCGGTCACTCGACAGGCCAGCCCGATCGTGGTGAAAAGCCTGCGGCTGCAGGGCACCTGGTCTTCGTTGCTGCGCCGCCAGCCGCAACTCGACGAAGTGCACCTGGACGGCGCGGTCGTGCCCCAGGATTCGCTGCGCCAACTGCGCGCGCCCGATGGCGGTAAGGAGGACGCCAAGCCTGCCCTCGACGCCTTGCCGGGCAACCTGCGCCTGAGCTTCCGGGAGCTGACCTGGATCGACCGGCGCGCGATCGAGCTGGACTATGAGGGATCGATCAACCTCGATGCCGACGGCCTGCCGCAAAACGCGCGCATCATGCGCTCGGGCAGCAGCCCGCCCACGCAGCTGCGGCTGGAGCGTGAGGGTAGCGAGCCGCGCTGGCGCGTGCTTGTCGACGTGCCGGGCGGCACGTGGAACGGCCAGGCCCGGCTCGACCGTACGCCCAAGGGGCTCTACAAGCTGAGCGCCGAACTGGAGCCGAAGAACGTCGAGGTGGATGCGCTGCTGGGCGTGTTCCACCGCCGCAGCGCCGTGGCGGGCCGCATGAACGGCAAGACCACGCTGAGTGCCGAGGCCGGCACGCCCGCCGGCCTGCTGCGCAGCCTGCATACGACCACGCACTTCATGCTCAAGCCCGCGCGCCTGACCCGCTTCGACCTGATGAAGACGGTGCGCAGCGCCGGCGCCAGCGACAGCGGCCAGACGCCGCTGGACGAGCTCAGCGGCGTGCTGGACACGCAGAACACGCCCAATGGCATGGAGTTCCGCTATTCCAAGCTGTCCGCACGCTCGGGCGTGCTCAGCGCCAGCGGCAACGTGCGGCTGCTGCGCCGCAAGCTCGACGGCGAACTGGCCATCGACCTGGTTGACGGCGTGGTGGGCATCCCTTTGAAGGTCTCCGGCACAGTGGACAAGCCCGAGCTGTCGATGACCGGCGGCGCGCTCACCGGCGCGGCGGTGGGCACGGCCGTGCTGCCCGGCGTGGGCACCGCGATCGGCGCGCGCATCGGCCAGCAGGTCGAGCGCCTGTTCGGGGGCGACGAGAAGCCCGGGGCGCCCAAGGCAAGCGGGCAATCCCCCGCCACCCCCGCCAGGCCGGCGCGTTAGTCTTGCTGCATGAGCAGCAGCCGTGCCCCCAACGTTCCCCGCATCCGACTCTTCCAGGATTGGCTTCGCGACCAGCGAGGCCTGAGCTTCGACAGCTACGAAGCGCTGTGGCGCTGGTCCGTGAGCGACCTCAATGCCTTCTGGCAGGGCATCTGGGACTTCTGCGGCATCCAGTCGCCCACGCCGCACACCGCCGTGCTCGCACAGGAGAAGATGCCCGGCGCGCAGTGGTTCCCCGGCGCGCAGGTGAACTATGCCGCCGAGGTGCTGCGCCACGCGGACGCCGCGCATGCGGCCGGCCTGCCGGCCATCGTGAGCGAGAACGAGCAGGGCGAGGTGCGCGAGACCTCCTGGCCCGAACTGCGTCGGCAGGTCGCCTCGCTGGCGCTGGCCTTGCGCCGCCAGGGCGTGAAGCGCGGCGACCGCGTGGCCGCCTACCTGCCCAACATCCCCGAGACCATGGTGGCCTTTCTGGCCTGCTCGAGCATCGGCGCGGTCTGGAGCGTGTGCGCGCCCGACATGGGCGTGGCGGCGGTGGCCGACCGCCTGCGCCAGATCGAGCCGGTGCTGCTGATCGCGGTGGACGGCGTGTACTACGGCGGCAAGGCGCTGGACCGAAGCGCCGTCGTGCAGCAGTTGCGCGAGGCGCTGCCCACCGTGCAGTCGCTGCTGCTGGTGCGCACGCCCCATGCCGTGCAGCAGCTGCCCTGCGAGCTGCAGTGGCACGATGCCGTGGCGCAGGACGATGCAGATGTGGCGGCCTTCCAGCCCGAGTGGCTGCCCTTCGACCACCCGATCTGGATCGTGTATTCCAGCGGCACCACCGGCCTGCCCAAGCCCATCGTGCACGGGCAGGGCGGCATCCTGCTGAGCATGGCGCTCTCGGGCATCCACTACGACCTGGGCGCGAGCTACCTGCCCAACAACTTCGGCGAGCGCTTCCACTGGTTCAGTTCCACCGGCTGGGTGATGTGGAACGCGCAGCTCGCGGGCCTGGCCTTCGGCACCACCGTCTGCATCTACGACGGCCATCCGGCGGGCAGCACCGGCCAGCCCGACTGGGGCGTGCTGTGGCGCTTCGCCTCGCGCCACGGCGTGAGCTTCTTCGGTGCGGGTGCCGCCTACTTCGCCAACTGCATGAAGGCCGGCCTGCGGGCTCAGGACGTGGGCGACCTGTCGCGCGTTCGCACCCTGGGCAGCACCGGCTCACCGCTGGCGGCCGAGGTGCAGGTCTGGGGGACCGCCCTGGTCCAGGCGGCCAGCGGCGCACGCGGACCGAGCGCAGCGCCGGGCCGCGCCAGGCAAGCGAGCGCCCCCTCGCGGGGCAGCGGGGACACGTCAGTGCCGAGCGTGGGGGCACCCGTGTGGTGGTGCAACATCTCGGGCGGCACCGACTTCTGCGGCGCCTTCGTGGGCGGCAACCGCGAGCTGCCCGAGGTGCCGGGCCAGATGCAATGCCGCTTCCTCGGTGCCGCCGTCTATGCCTGGGACGAAAACGGCCAGGCCGTGACCGGCCAGGTGGGGGAGCTGGTCTGCACGCGGCCGCTGCCTTCGATGCCGCTGTACTTCTGGAACGACGAGGGCAACGCGCGCTACCTGTCGAGCTACTTCGACACCTACCCGGGCGTGTGGCGGCATGGCGACTGGCTCAAGGTCGGCGAGGACGGCGGCTGCGTCATCTATGGCCGCAGCGACGCCACCATCAACCGCCAGGGGCTGCGCATGGGCACCAGCGAGATCTACAGCGCGGTCGAGGGCCTGCCCGAAGTGCTCGACTCGATGGTGGTGGACCTGGAATACCTGGGCCGCGCGAGCTACATGCCGCTGTTCGTGGTGCTGCGCCCGGAGGTGGTGCTGGACGACGCGCTGCGCGCGAAGATCAACCAGGCCATCAAGACCCAGCTCTCGCCCAGATTCGTTCCAGACGATATCTTCCAGGTGGCGGAAGTCCCGCGCACCCTGTCCGGCAAGAAGCAGGAGCTGCCCATCAAGAAGCTGCTCCTGGGCCAGCCGCTGGAGCGCGTGGTCAACCGCGAGGCCATGGCCAATCCCGGCTGCCTCGACTGGTACGTGCAACTCGCGCAGCGCCATGCGGCAAAAGCGCAGCAACAACAACCAACAGAAGGCGAGAGATCATGAAGCTCGTTCGACGCACCTGCATCGTCTCCGTTGCCACCGGCGCAGCCCTGCTGCTGTCCGGCTGCACGCTGTGGAACCTGGGCACCGGCGACAGCACGCCGGGCACGATGCAGACGGCCCGGGTCACCGGCACCATCAACTGGCGCGAGCGCATGGCGGTGCCGCCCGACGCCACCGTCACCGTGCGGCTGCAGGACGTGTCGCGCATGGATGCACCGGCGGTGGTGATGTCGGAGCAGCGCTTCACCACCGACGGCCGCCAGCCGCCGCTTCCCTTCGAGCTGGCAGTGGACGCCGCCAAGGTCGATCCGAACAGGCGCTACACGGTGGCGGCGCGCGTGGAGCAGGGCGGACAGCTGCTGTTCATCAACGACACCGCCTACCCGGTGCTCACGCAGGGTGGCGGCTACACGGTGCACCTGGTGCTGGTGCGCGCCGCCCCCGGTCCGCGCTGAAGCCGGCCGGGAAAAGAAAAAAGGGGGCGCCGCAGCGCCCCCTTCGGAGCCCCCCCTCTCATTGGCCGGATGCGGCGCTGGCGTTCATCGCGGTGCTGCGCGACTTGCCCGCTTCGATGCGATTGAGTTCAGCCATGAACTCGGGGCCGCCGCGCATGCGGTTGTAGTTGGCCAGGCGCTGTGAATACAGCGGGTCCATGTAGGCGTACTCGCCATAGTTGTTCAAGCCGGCACGCAGCCACAGGTTGCGTTCGGCAGCCACGGTGGCACGGTCCATCGCGCCGGGGCCGGCATCGGCCGGGCCCACGCGCAGTTCCTGCGGCGCGCTGGAAGGCGAGGCGTAGTAACCGGCCGTGACTTCAGCGCGGCTCTGGCTGCTGCTGAAGGTGATGGGCGCGCCCACCCATTGTTCGGCCGGAACGGTTTGTGCCGAGACGGAAGCGGCAGCGGACAACATCAGCGCGGCGATCCCGAGTGCTTGCTTGCGGTTCATGATTGAATCTCCTGTCTTGCAGTGTGGGCCGCGGGAATCGCGCCATCACGGGAACGGACTGTCCTCTTCCCGGTCTGATCCGGCAGTGCGCTTTCGCACACATTCGCGACGATGGCGCACCCGGCCGCGCCAGTCGCGCTGGGGCATGCCAATGTCGACTTCCTCCGCCTTGCCGCCGCGTTCCAGCCTGGGCCTGCGCTCGGTGCAGCTCTTCGAGGGGCTTGCGCCGGACCGGCTGGACGCGCTCGCGCAGGCCTGCCAGTGGCGCAGCCTGCCGGCCGGGCGCCTGCTGGTTCAGCGCGCCGAGCGCGAGAGCGACGTGCACTTCGTCATCAACGGCGAGATCCGCGTGACCATCTTCGCGCTCAACGGGCGCCAGCTCACCTTTCGCGAAGTGGGCACGGGTGGCCACTTCGGCGAGCTGGCCGCCATCGATGGCGAGCCGCGCTCGGCCGACGTGCTGACGCTGCGCCCCAGCCTCATCGCCTCGCTGGGCGCATCGCACTTCCTGCGCCTGCTGCAGGAGGAGCCCGGCGTGGGCGAGCGCGTGATGCGCGGGCTGTGCCGCCTGGTGCGGCAGATCTCCGAGCGCGTCATCGACCTCAGTACCCTGGGCGTGCAGAACCGCGTGCATGCCGAACTGTTGCGCCTGGCACGCGAGGCCGGCTGCGAGAGCAACCGCGCGCGGCTGGATCCCGCGCCCACGCATGCCGAGATGGCCAGCCGCGTCAGCACCAACCGGGAGCAGGTCACGCGCGAACTCAATGCGCTGCAGCAGCGCGGCCTGCTGGCCAAGGAGGGCAAGGCGCTGCTGCTGTGCGACGTGGAACAGCTGGAGCAGATGGTGGCGGAGGTGCGCGGGGCGGGGTAGCGCGCGCCGTTCAGGCGGCGTCGTGGAAGATCAACCCCAGCGTCATGCGCCGCCCGGACCGCACGCGGCTCACGCCGTGGCGCATGGTCACGCGGTAGGTGCCGCGCGTGCCCTGCACCGGCCGCTGGTTGACGGCAAAGATCACCGCCTCGCCCTGCTGCAGCGGCACCACCTCGGCGCGCGACTGCATGCGCGGCCGCTGCTCGGTCAGCACGAACTCGCCGCCGCCGAAGTCCTCGCCGGGGCGGCTCAGCAGCACCGTCAGCTGCAGGGGGAACTGCAGCTCGCCGTACAGGTCCTGGTGCAGGCAGTTGTAGTCGCCTGGCTCGTAGCGCAGCAGCAGTGGCGTCGGCCGGGTCTGTCCTGCCGCGTGGCAGCGGGCGATGTACTCGGCGTGGCGCAGGGGGTAGGGCGCGTCCACGCCCAGCGCGGGCGCCCAGGCATTGGCCAGTGGCGCCAGGCGCTCGTAGAGCGCTTCGCGCCAATCGGACAAGGTGACGGGCAGCGGATAGTCGAAGTACTTGTATTCGCCCTGGCCGAAGCCGTGGCGCTGCATCACGACGCGGCTGCGGAAGGGCTTGTCCTGGCCGTAGAGCGCGGTGAGCGCGGCGCATTCATCGGGCGTGAAGAGCGGCCCGGTGGTGGCGCAGCCCTGGGTGGCCAGCTCGGTCTCGATGCGCGGCCAGGGCAGGGCGGCCACGCGGGCGGAAGCGGAAGTCATGCGGCCAGTGTGTCCGCAAAGCCGCGCCCTCGTCGGCCATTTCCGGACGTGGGTTTCCTGGCGCGTCAGCCTGCCCGCGCTTGCGCCGCCAGCCAGTCGCTGAAGAGCTGCAGCAGCGCGCCCGCATCGGCGCGCTCCGGCGTCACCAAGTAGTAGTTGCGCCGGCCCGAGAGCGGCCGCGCGCAGGCCACGACGAGTTCGCCTCGCGCCAGTTCGTCCTCCACCAGCATGGTGGGCATCAGTGCCACGCCCAGCCCGTGCGATGCCGCGGCCGCGAGGATGGAGAAGAGCTCGTAGCGCGGCCCGCCGCGGGCATTGGGCGCGTCCACCTGCTGCGCGTCGAACCACTGGCGCCAGCCATCGGGGCGGGTGCTCTGCTGCAGCAGCGGCAGCTTCGCGACGGCCGCGGGCGTCACCGGCTTGCCGCGCGGCAGCAGGGTGGGGCTGCACACCGGCACCACGTCCTCGTGCATCAGCAGCAGGGCGCGCGTGCCGGCCCAGCTCTGCACCTGCGCGGGCGTGCCGGCGTACAGGGCGGCGTCGAATTCGGCGTCAGCGAAGAGGAACGGCCGGGTGCGGGTCTCGATGTGCACCACCACGTCGGGATGCCGCTTCGCAAAATCCGGCAGGCGCGGCACCAGCCAGCGCGTGGCGAAGGTGGGAACGGCCGCCAGTGACAGCGAGCCGCCTTCGCCCTGGCGCGCCATGGCATCCAGCGTGTCGCGTTCCATGGCCTCCAGCCGGCGCGAGATCTGCCGCGCGTAGGCTGCGCCGCTCTGCGTGAGGGCCACGCCGTGGCGCGTGCGCCTGAACAGCGGCACGCCCAGGAAGGACTCCAGCGCGCCGATCTGGCGCGACACTGCGCTCTGCGTCAGCGACAGCTCCTGCGCGGCGCGGGTGTAGCTCTCGTGCCGGGCAGCGGCGTCGAAGCAGACGAGGGTCTGCATGGGCGGGATCTTGCGTCGCATGTATGCGCAGAGTGTATGACTCGCCAGGGCGTTTTGCTCGCACGATTCCCAGAATTCGACCGTCCAGATATGCCTGGACTGCATGTCTGGGTGCGGAACAATCGGTTGCCTCGGTGCGGCTGGCAGGACTACGATCGCCCCCAGCATCCCCCATCACTTCGACACGAGAGACCGCCATGGCCACCAAGAAAGCTGCCTTCCATTGGGACGACCCCTTCCTGCTCGACCAGCAGCTCACCGACGACGAGCGCATGATCCGCGACGCCGCCAACGCCTACTGCCAGGAGCGCCTGGCACCGCGCGTGCTCGAGGGCTTTCGCAATGGCGAGACCGACCCGGCCGTGTTCCGCGAAATGGGCGCCCTGGGCCTGCTGGGCCCGACCATTCCCGAGGAGTACGGCGGCCCCGGCCTGAACTACGTGGCCTACGGCCTGATCGCCCGCGAAGTCGAGCGCGTCGATTCGGGCTACCGCTCGATGGCCAGCGTGCAGAGCTCGCTGGTGATGGTGCCCATCAACGAATTCGGCACCGAGGCGCAGAAGCAGAAGTACCTGCCCAAGCTGGCCACCGGCGAATGGATCGGCTGCTTCGGCCTGACCGAGCCCGACCACGGCTCCGACCCCGGCAGCATGGTCACCCGCGCCAAGAAGGTGCCGGGCGGCTACTCGCTCAGCGGCGCCAAGATGTGGATCAGCAACAGCCCGATCGCCGACGTGTTCGTCGTCTGGGCCAAGGAAGTGAGCGAGACCGGCACCGTCGGCCCGATCCGCGGCTTCGTGCTGGAAAAGGGCATGAAGGGCCTGTCGGCCCCGGCCATCCACGGCAAGGTGGGCCTGCGCGCCAGCATCACCGGTGAGGTGGTGATGGACAACGTCTTCTGTCCCGAGGAGAACGCCTTCCCCGAGGTGCAGGGCCTGAAAGGTCCCTTCACCTGCCTGAACAGCGCGCGCTACGGCATCTCGTGGGGTGCGATGGGCGCCGCCGAAGACTGCTGGCACCGCGCCCGCCAGTACGTGCTGGACCGCAAGCAGTTCGGCAAGCCCCTGGCGGCCAACCAGCTCATCCAGAAGAAGCTGGCCGACATGCAGACCGAGATCACGCTGGGCCTGCAGGGCAGCCTGCGCCTGGGCCGCATGAAGGACGAGGGCACCGCCTCGGTCGAGGTCACCTCGATCATGAAGCGCAACAACTGCGGCAAGGCCCTGGACATCGCGCGCCTGGCGCGCGACATGATGGGCGGCAACGGCATCAGCGACGAGTTCGGCGTGGCCCGCCACCTGGTCAACCTGGAAGTGGTGAACACCTACGAAGGCACGCACGACATCCACGCGCTCATCCTGGGCCGCGCCATCACCGGCATCGCAGCGTTCTGATGGCCACGCGCGCTGCGCTTGACGGCATCAAGGTGCTGGATTTGTCCCGCGTGCTCGCGGGGCCGTGGTGCACCCAGATCCTGGCCGACCTGGGCGCCGACGTGGTCAAGATCGAGCGCCCCGAGGTGGGCGACGACACGCGGCACTGGGGCCCGCCCTTCCTGAAGGACGACCAGGGCCGCGACACCGACCAGGCCAGCTACTTCAGCTGCTGCAACCGCAACAAGCGCTCGGTGACGATGGACATGGCCAGCGCCGAGGGCCAGGCCCTGCTGCGGCAGATGGCGCAGGAGGCCGACATCCTGGTCGAGAACTTCAAGACCGGCGGGCTGAAGCAATACGGGCTGGACTACGCGTCGCTGCGCGAACTCAACCCGCGCCTCATCTACTGCAGCGTCACTGGTTTCGGCCACGACGGCCCGCATGCGCAGCGCGCCGGCTACGACCTGATGATCCAGGCCACCACCGGCATGATGAGCATCACCGGCCGTCCCGACGAAGAGCCCGGCGGCGGCCCGTTGCGGGTGGGCGTGGCGCTCACCGACCTGTTCACCGGCGTGTACGCCAGCAGCGCCATCCTGGCCGCGCTCAACGTGCGCCACCAGACCGGCGAAGGCCAGCACATCGACATGGCCCTGCTCGACGTGGGCATGGCCATCCTGGCCAACCAGGCCAGCGCCTTCCTCAACACCGGCGTGGCTCCCCAGCGCCAGGGCAACACGCACCCCAGCCTGGCGCCCTACCAGGACTTCCGCACGGCCGACGGCTCGGTGCTGCTGGCCATCGGCAACAACGGCCAGTTCGAGCGCTTCTGCGAGGCGGCCGGCCACGGCGAATGGGCGAAGGACCCGCGCTTCCTCACCAACCCCTTGCGGGTTCGCCACCGCGAGGTGCTGATTCCGCTGATGGAGGAAGTCACCCGCACGCGCAGCACCGCCGAGTGGATCGCGCTCTTGGAAGACAAGGCCGTGCCCTGCGGTCCCATCAACGACATCGCCCAGGCCTTCGAGGACGAGCAGGTCAAGGCCCGCGGCCTAGCGGTCTACTTGCCGCGCGACGCCGGCGACGGCATCGGCCAGTTGGGCAGCGTGGCCAGCCCGCTGCGGCTGCAGGCCACCCCGCCCGTGCTGCGCCGTGCGCCGCCTGCGCTGGGTCAACACACCGACGAGGTGCTGGCCGAGATGGGGCTGGATGCGGCGCGCATCGCATCGCTGCGCGAAGGCAACGTGATCTGACGCAAGCGACGGGGCATGGCGGACGGTGCCACGCGCCCTCCGCCATTGCCCCTGCAGGCTCGCAGGCCGTGGCGTTCGGGACTATGCTCGCGCCCGCCACTTCCCGCGCGAAAGAAAGTCGCCTGCCATGAAACGCTTCACCTGCGGCTGCCTGCTGCCCCTGTTCAGTGCGCTGCTGCCCAACGGCGCCCAGGCCGAAGTGACCGAAGACGACCTGGCCCGCTCGCCGCAGTACGTGGTGCAGGAGCACCGGTTCCAGAACCTGCCCAATCCCGACGCCAAGCCCAACCGCGGCACCTGGGACATCTGGTCGCGCTTCTTCTTCCAGAGCAAGGAAGGCACCGTGCCGGTCGATGCGATCCCGGTGCGCATGCTGGACAAGGCCACGCTCGACGGCCTGGACAACGGCAGCAACCACATCATCCGCCTGGGCCATTCCTCGCACATGCTGAAACTGCGAGGCAAGTGGTGGCTGATCGACCCGGTGTTCGGCCCGCGCGCCTCGCCGGTGAGCTGGGCCGGGCCCAAGCGCTTCCATCCGCCGCCGCTGGCGCTGGAAGACGTGCCGCCCATCGAGGGCCTGATCCTCTCGCACGACCACTACGACCACCTGGACGTGCCCACCATCGAGGCGCTCAAGGGCCGGGTCAAGCGCTACTTCGTGCCGCTGGGGGTGGGGCAGCACCTGCGCGACTGGGGCGTGCCGGCAGAGAGCATCGAGGAGTTCGACTGGTGGCAGGAGCGCGAGTGGAACGGCGTGAAGATCACGGCCGCGCCAGCGCAGCACTTCTCCGGCCGCACGCTGTGGGACCGCAACCGCACCCTGTGGGCTTCCTGGTCGCTGCGCAGCGGGCAGGACCACATCTTCTACTCGGGCGACTCGGGCTACTTCGGCGGCTTCAAGACCATCGGAGAGCGCCTGCCGAAGATCGACGTGGCCCTGATGGAGAACGGCGCCTACGACAGCTACTGGCCCATGGTGCACATGACGCCCGAGGAAACGGTGCAGGCCTTCCAGGACCTGCGCGCAGGGCAGCTCTACCTGGTGCACAACAGCACCTTCGACCTGGCCTTCCACGGCTGGCGCGACCCGCTGGAGCGCGTGGCGGCGCTGGCGAAGGAGCGCGGCATCAACCTGGCCACGCCCGAGATCGGCGAGGTGCTCACCGTGGGCAAGGCGCGCGAGAACCGCAACTGGTGGGAAGGCCTGCGCTAGGCTTCTCTCCTACGCCATAAGCGCGACCCTGGGGGTGTCGCCCTCGACAGGCCCGCGCCGACGGGCTTAGGATGTTCCTCAGAACAAGCCCGGGCCTGCCGCCAGGGCAGCCCAAGAGAGGAGCGCAGATGGCCGCATCGAAGGAACAGCCGGACTCGCCAAGGCTTGCCAGGCGCTGTCTCGTGCCCCCCGCGTGGCGCGAAGGGGCCCGCACGGCTTCCCGCGCCTTCAGGCCCCGGTAGGCAACGCGGCACGACGCGAACCGATCTGCGGCGAGTCAGAGCATGGTGACCCTGGCCGACTTCTCCGATACCGCCTCGCTGGTGAGCTGCAGCCATTGTGGGCAGTTCCTGCAGGAAGGCGACCGCTTCTGCCGCTTCTGCGGGCACGAGCAGGAGATCAGCCCCGACGCCGAGGTCATCACGCTCACCGATTCGCTGGGGCCCGATTTCATGCCGCGCGCCACGGCCGCGCCGCCGGCCGGGCGAAGGGGCGCTCTCCAGTCACCACCCTTCGATGACCCCGCCTTCGCGCCGGGCATGGCGCGGGGCGGTGGCATTTCGCCGGCGCGCTGGATCCTGGGCATCGCCGCCGTCGTGCTGGTGGTGCTGGCCGCGTACCTGCTGCACGACCTCTACCGCGGCGAACAGGACGAATCCACCCGCCGCGCGGAGTTGGGTACTGCACTTTCGCAGGTCGAGTCGGCACTGGCCCGCGGCGACCTCAACGAGGTACAGCTCAAGCTCGACATCCTGGACGCGCTGAATCCCAACGACCCCGACGTGAAAGCCCGGCGCCAGGCTTTCGACCGCCGCGTGCTGGAACTCACGGCCGAGCGCGACCGCCTGCGCGCGGCCGTGGGGAAGGAGCAGGGCGGCGCCGCGCGGGATGTGGTGAAGGCGACCGACGTGCAACCTGCCGCCGCAACACCGGCACCGGCACCGGCACCGACATCGGCACCTGCACCTGCACCGGCTGCGACGACGGCTGCATCCACGCCATCCAGGGAAGCCGCCACGGCATCCGCGCCGCGCGAAAGCGCCATCTCGAGCCCTGTTCCGGCGACGCCCGCAACGGCCCCGCCGGCGCCTCCTGCCGCATCAGCACCCGGCGTTGCCGGGCCTGTTTCTGCACCCGCCGCCGCGCCCCAGGGCACGGCCCCCTGTCCCGAGGCACTGGCCGCGATGGCCCTGTGCCCCAATCGATGACCCACCACTCGCGAGGAGCTGCCATGCCGATCCGATCGATGCTGACACGGTTGATGCTGATGGCGGCTGTGGCCGCGCTGCTCGGTGCACCCGCGGCCGCGCAGAACACCCGCCCACCCGCTGGCCGTGCGCCCGCGGCGGCGGCGCCGGCGGCCCCCCTCGTGCAATACAAGATCGTCACGGCCTCCAAGACCGGCACCTACGTCCAGATCGGGCGCGACCTGGCCAAGATCGTGGCCGAGCCCGCGGGCATCGAGCTGGAGGTGCTGGAGTCCAAGGGATCGGCCGAGAACGTGCGGCGCATGCGCTTCGAGCCCGACGTGAAGCTGTCGCTGGTGCAGTCCGACGTGTTCCAGGCCTTCCTGGACGAGGCCAAGGCCGGCAACGCCGAGGCCGGCAAGATCATCAAGCCGCTGCGCGTGATCATGCCGCTGTACGACGAGGAGATCTATTTCGTCGCGCGGGCAGACGCGCCCTTGAGTTCCATCCACGAGATCAAGAACAAGAAGATCAGCGTGGGGCCCATCGGCAGCGGCACCGCGCTGAGCGCACGCACGCTCTACCAGCTGATGTTCAACGAGCCCATTCCCGCCGAGAACGCCAGGTACCTCAGCAACGAGGAAGCGCTCATCCAGCTCACCGTGGACAAGACCATCGACGTGGCCATCATCGTGGCCGGCCAGCCCGCGAAGCTCTTCTCGGACATGCAGCCCGACGCGCGCAAGTTCATCAAGATCCTCAAGCTGGACGAGTCGGCGCTGGAAAGCGCGCGCGCCCGCAAGACCTACTTCCCGGCCACCATCCGCGCCAGCAGCTATCCCTCGTGGCTCACGGCCGACATTCCCACGCTCACCGTGAAGGCCTTCCTGGTGACCTACGACTACGGCCTGCAGTCCACCGTGGTCAACCTTGGCCGCTTTGCCGACTCGCTGTGCGCCAACTTCGACAAGCTGCAGGCCAGCGGCCATCCCAAGTGGAAGCAGGTGAAGATGGAGCTGCCGCCGCTGGGCCGCGACTGGCGCTACTACGCGCCGGTGGAAAGGCGCTTGCGCAACTGCGCCGCCGGCCAGCAGCCGCGCAGCTCGGCCGCTGCCGACCAGAGCACGCCGCCTCGCACCGGCGCCTGCACCGAGCAGGAGATGGTGCTGGGCCTTTGCAAGCGCTGAGGGAGACGCCGCGCCTCAGGCGCGCCGGTTCACCAGCAGGATGCCCAGCCCCACGCCGCCCAGCGCCAGCACCAGCTGCAGCGTGAGCGGCTCCTTGAGCAGCGCCACGCCGAAGACCAGCGCGAACAGCGGCGTGAGGAAGGTGAAGGAGGAGATGCGCGTGGCCGGGTAGTGCCGCAGCATCCACATCCACGCCAGGTAGCTGGCGAAGGCGCCGATGACGGTCTGCAGGCCGACCGACAGCCACGCATAGCCCGAGTACGAGAAGCTCCAGCTTTCGCCCAGCATCAGTGAGAGGAAAGGCGAGACCGCCGCGGTGACGGCGATCTGATAGAAGAGCGTCTTCTCCGCGCTGGCCGTGGCCAGCTTCGTGGTGCGGATGGCCAGCGTAGTCAGCCCCCACAGCACGCCGGCCAGCAGGGCCAGCGCGTCGCCGTGCAGCATCGAGCTGGAGCTGTGGCCGAAGCTCTCGCTGAAGGCCACGACCACGCCGGCGAAGGCAATGGCCAGCCCCACCCACTGCACGCCGCGCAGGCGCTCGGCCGGCACGAAGCGCGGCAGCAGCAGCGCCACCACGAAGGGCGAGGTGTAGAGGAACACCGTGAGCCGCGAGGCGCTGGTGTGCTGCAGCCCGATGTAGATGCAGGTGAACTCGGCCGCGAACAGCGCGCCGGCCAGCAGGCCGCTCCACAGGGTGCCGTCCCGCTCGAACAGCTTCACGCCCCGCGCCATGCACCAGGCCCACAGCAGCACCACCGCGCCCGACATGCGGATCGATGCCTGCCACAGCGGCGGCACCTCGGCCACCGTGGTCTTGATCAGGATCTGCTGAAGCCCCCAGAAGGCGCAGCAGGCGATGAGAAGCGAGACGGCGAGGGTGTCGAGGTGGTCCTTGCGGGCGATCATGAAGAGGCGGTGGTTCCGATGGGGTGGCCCGGCATCACAGCGGATGCTCGGTGTAGAAGCGCCCGCCGTGGAACAGCAGCGGCGCCGCGCCCGGGCGGTGCGTGCAGCGCTCCACCTCGCCCACGAAGATGACGTGGTCGCCCTCGTCGTAGCGGCTGCGGTTGAAGCACTCGAAGCTGGCCACGCAGCCGTCCAGCACCGGCGCGCCGCCGATGCCGGTGCTGTACTGCACGTCGGCCCAGCGGTCCACGTTGCGGGTGGCGAAGCGCTCCGCCAGGTCCTTCTGGCTGGCCGCCAGGATGTTGATGGCGTAGTGCGAGCCGGTGCGCAATGCGGGCATCGATCCAGCGCTGCGTGCCAGGCTCCACAGCACCAGCGGCGGCGACAGCGAGACCGAGTTGAAGGAGTTGGCCGTGAGCCCCACCAGGCTGCCGTTGGACGAGCGCGCCGTGACGATGGTGACGCCGGTGGCGAAATTGCCCAGCGCGGCGCGGAACTCGTCGTTGGTGAAGGAGGGCGCTTGCGCCCGTTGGGGTGGACTCACGTTGGAAGGCAGGAAGTGCTGCCGCCGGCAGGGGCGGGGCGCCTATTCTGGCCGAACGGGCGCGATCGCGCCGCGCAAGCGCGACATGGCCTTGCCGGCGCCCCTCAGCCGAAGAACCAGTAGCTCACGGCGATGGCCGCCACCACGCCGGCCAGCTCGGCCAGCAGCGCGCAGGTCACCGCGTGCCGCGCGCGCTGGATGCCCACTGCGCCGAAGTACACCGCCAGCACGTAGAAGGTGGTCTCGGTGCTGCCCTGGATGGTGGCCGCGGCCAGGGCCGGGAAGCTGTCCACGCCGTGGCTCTGCATGGTCTCGATGAGCATGGCCCGCGCCGCGCTGCCCGAGAAAGGCTTCACCAGCGCCGTTGGCAGAGCGTCGACGAAGCGGGTGTCCCAGCCGGTCTGCGCCACGGCCCAGCGGATGCCGTCCAGCACCAGGTCCAGCGCGCCCGAGGCCCGCAGCACGCCGATGGCACACAGCATGGCCACCAGGTAGGGCAGCAGGTTCTTCGCCACGTCGAAGCCTTCCTTCGCGCCCTCGATGAAGCGCTCGTACACGCCCACCTTCCTGATGGCGCCGAGCACGAGGAAGAGCAGGATCAGCCCGAAGAGCACCAGGTTGCCCATCAGCGAGGACAGCGAGGCCAGGGCCGCCGCGCTCAGGCTGGCCAGCAGGGCCATGAAGGCGCCCAGGCCCAGGGCCAGCGGCAGCAGGTAGGCCAGCACCACCGGGTCCCACAGGCGCAGGCGCTGCGCCACCGCCACCGTCAGCAGCCCCACCAGCGTCGAGGCGCTGGTGGCCAGCAGGATCGGCAGGAACACCAGCGTCGGGTCGGCCGCGCCCTGCTGCGCGCGGTACATGAAGATGCTCACCGGCAGCAGCGTGAGCGAGGACGCGTTGAGCACCAGGAACAGGATCTGCGCGTTGCTGGCGCTGACCGGGCTGGGGTTGAGCGCCTGCAGCTCGCGCATCGCCTTCAGGCCGATGGGCGTGGCCGCGTTGTCCAGGCCCAGCGCATTGGCCGCGAAGTTGAGCGTGATCAGGCCCAGGGCCGGATGGCCCTCGGGCACTTCAGGCATCAGCCGCTTGAACAGCGGCCCCAGCCAGCGCGCCAGCGCGCTCACCAGCCCGGCGGCCTCGGCAATGCGCAGGAAGCCCAGCCACAGCGTGAGCGTGCCGAAGAGCAGAACCATCACCTCCACCGCCAGCTTGGCCATCGCGAAGAGGCTCTCGACCATGGCTGCGAACACCGTCGCATCGCCCGCGCCCAGCCAGCGCGCGAAGCCGGCGATGGCCGCCGCGATGAAAAAGCCCAGCCACAGCGCGTTCAGCATGGCGTGATCTTGTCAGGCGGCGCCGAGGAAGCCGAAGCCTTCGATGGGCTGGCGGTCGCCGCTGATGAGCGCGGCAATGGCCTTGCCCGAGCCGGCGCCATGGGTCCAGCCCAGCGTGCCGTGGCCGGCGTTCACCCACAGCTTGCTCACGCGGGTCTGGCCGATGAAGGGGATGTTCGTCGGCGTGGCCGGGCGAAGGCCGGTCCAGTAGTGCGGCTCGCCGCCCTCGGCCTCGCTGCGCGTGTCGCACACGCCGGGCAGCACCTCTTCGACGCGGCGCTTGAGCAGATCGCAGCGGGCGCGTGCCAGGGGCGTGTCCAGCGAGGTGTCGAAGCCGGCCAGCTCGATGGTGCCTGCCACGCGCAGGTGGCTGCCCATGCGCGTCATGGCGCATTGCACCTCGTCGTCGATGGTGCTGATCCAGGGCGCGGCCTCGGGCTGCAGGATGCGGAAGGTGGCCGAGTAGCCCTTGCCGGGGTAGATGGGCAGGTCCACGCCCACGCTGCGCAGCAGCGGTGCGCTGTAGGAGCCGCAGGCCACCACCACCGCATCGGCCTGCAGCGAGACGTCGTTGCTGGCCGAGTCCTCGCCGCTGCCCGCGCTCACGTGCACCGCCTTGACCTCGTTGCCCTCCACCTCGATGCCGTGCACCGTGCGGCCGAAGAGCATGCGCGCGCCCAGCCGCGCGCAGTGCCGCGCGAGCGCCTGCGTGAAGCTGCGCGCGTCGCCCGATTCATCGCTGGCCGTGTAGGTGCCGCCCACGATGTGCTGCTCCCCCCAGCCGCGGAAGGCCGGCTCGATGGCCAGCAGTTCGTCGCGCGTGAGCACCTGGCGCTGCACGCCGTGCGCGCGCATCAGCTCGACAGCCTGCGCCGCCTCGTCGAGCGACTTGCGGCTGGTGAAGTAGTGGGCGATGCCGCGTTCGATCCGGTCGTACTCGATGCCGGTCATGCTGACCACGTCGCGCAGTGCCTCGTGGCTGTAGGCGCCCAGGGCCACCAGCTGCGCCACGTTGCGCGCGAAGGCCTTGTCGTTGCACTGCCCCAGGAAGGCCAGGCCCCAGCGCCACTGCTGCCAGTCGGCCTGCGGCCTGAACAGCAGGGGCGCTTCCTTGCGGAACATCCACTTCAGGATCTGCAGCGGCGCGCCCTTGTAGGCCCAGGGCTCGCAGTAGCTGACGGAGATCTGCCCGGCATTGCCGGCGCTGGTTTCGAGGGCTGCATCGGGCTGTCGATCGACCAGGGTGACTTCGTGACCGCGCTCCAGAAGATGCCACGCGGTGCTGACGCCGATGATGCCGGCGCCAAGAACAATGACTTTCATGGGCCCGGAGTGTGGCCTATCCCGCGCCACAATCCGCGCCATGCTGAATCGCCGAGAGCTGAACCGTGCTGCACTTTGCATTGCGCTGGGTGCGTGGGCCCTGCCGCGTCCTTCCAACGGGCAGGAAGCGCCCCGCTGGCGCAGCGATCCCTTCGGGCTGGGCGTGGCCAGCGGCATGCCGCGCGAAGGCAGCGTGGTGCTGTGGACCCGGCTCGCGCCCCTGGGCGAGGAATCCGCCGAGCGCGATGCGCGTCCACCTTGCCAGGTGCGCTGGGAAGTCTTCGCCGACGAGGCGCTGCGCCAGCGCGTCGCCGCCGGCGAGCAAGTGACCGATGCGGCGCGCGCCTTCAGCGTGCACGTGCAGGTGAACGGGCTCGCGCCGCAGCGCAGCTACTGGTATCGCTTCACCTGCGGCGACGCAGCGAGCCCGGTGGGCCGCACGCGCACCGCGCCGGCGGCCGGTGCCGCGGTGGCGCGCCTGCGGCTGGCGCTGGCTTCCTGCCAGCACTACGAATACGGCTTCTACGCCGCGCACCGCGAGATCGCCGGGCGCGATCTCGACGCAGTGGTCTTCGTGGGCGACTACATCTACGAAGGGCACATCGGCCCATCGCTGGCGCAGCGCCGCCACGACGGGCCGGTGCCGCTCACGCTGGACGAATACCGCGCCCGCCACGCCCACTACAAGCGCGATGCGGACCTGCAGGCCGCGCATGCGGCGCACCCCTGGATCCTGACCTGGGACGACCACGAGGTGGTCAACGACTACGCTTCGGACCGCGAGCCCGCGCCCACCGGCACCGAGCAGTTCCTGCGGCGCCGCGCCGCCGCCTACCGGGCCTACTTCGAGCACATGCCGCTGGCGCTGGCGCCGCAGGGCCCCGACATGCGCATCCACGACCGCTTCGCCTGGGGCGACCTGGCCGACATCTGGACCCTGGACTGCCGCCAGTACCGCAGCCACCACGCCTGCGCCGATCCGCAGATGGACCACGGCCGCATGCTGACCAACTGCGCCGAGCTCGCCGACCCCGCGCGCACCATGCTCGGCACGGCCCAGGAGCGCTGGCTGGCCGAAGGCGTGGCCACGTCGAAGGCACGCTGGAAGCTGCTCGCGCAGTCCACGCAGGTCAGCGCCACCAGCATCGAGACCGCACAAGGCCGCCAGACCTGGACCGACGGGTGGGACGGCTACCCGGTGGCCCGCCAGCGCATGCTGCAGGCCATGGCCGATGCGAAGCTGCGCAATGCCGTCACGCTGGGGGGCGACGTGCACCGCTTCATCGCGGCCGACCTGCGCGTTCGGCCCAACGAGGCGGATTCGCCCGTCGTCGCCAGCGAGTTCGTCGGCGGCTCGGTCACCTCGCGCGGCGCCAGCCGGGCGGCCATGGACAAGATGCGCCTGGACAACCCCGACATCGCCCATGCCCGCGGCGACGAGCGCGGCTATGCCTTCCTGGACATCGACCGCGGCGCGGCGCGCTGCGAGTTCCGCGCCACGCCACATCCGGCCCTGAAGGACGCGCCCCTGGGCCGGCAGGCCCTCTATGTCGTGGAAGACGGACGCGCCGGCGTGATGGCGGGCTGAGTCTGCGCGCCCTGGCCGTGCTCAGCGCGGCGCCGGCACCTCGATCAGCAAGTGCGGCCTGAAGCCTTCCTGCTCGCCCTTGCTGCGATAGCCCAGCGGATTGGCCACCACGCGGCAGCCGTCCTTGACGTAGTCGAAGGCGCAATGCAGGTGGCCATGCAGCCACAGCTGCGCCTGGGGCAGCAGCTCGTCCAGCGAATTGCAGAAGCCGGCCGTGCCCGGCGTGAGGCCGTAGCGCGGATCGGCGCTGGCCAGGCTGGGCGCGAAATGCGTGACGACCACCGTCGTTCCGTCGAAGGGCTGCGCCAAGGCCTCGCGCAGCCAGGCCTGGCTGTCCAGGCTCTGGGCGCGCACTTCCTCGGCCAGGAAGGGCTGGCCGTTGCGCGTGGTCGCGCAGGTCCTGAGGTAGTAGTTGGCCGCGCGCATGGCCTTGCCGCGCTTCTTCAGCTGCTCGGTCATCGAGTCCTTCGCCGGATCCACCAGCGCGTCGAAGTCGGCCCACAGCGTGCTGCCGATGAAGCGCACGCCATCGATCAGCAGCGTTTCCGACTCCAGCCACTGGATGCCCAGTGCGTCGCAGGCCTCGCGCAGGCGCAGGTGGACCGCGTCGAAGTCGTCGTTGTCGTACTCGTGGTTGCCCGGCACGTAGAGCACCGGCACCGGCCAGCCGTGCCTGGGTGAGAAGCGTTCCAGACCGAAGAGCGTGTCCTCCAGCCGCGAGCCCGCCTGGTAGGAGCCGATGTCCCCGGCCAGCACCAGCAGGTCGGCGCCCGGCGCCGGCCCGACCTCGAACTTGGGATGCGATTCCAGGTGCAGGTCGGATAGGAGTTGGAGCTTCATGGGGCCATTGTCGACGCCGAGATCCGAGGGTTCCGCTCATCGGGTTATGCGCAGCCCGCATAACCTTGGCAAGCAAGGGCTAGGGAAAACCCTTAAAGTAGACCCATCGACAACTCAGAGGCGTGGTCTCAAGGACCCGCAACATCATGCTTAGCTTGATCGCCCAAGTGGTGAATTTCTTCCGTTCCTCCGCTGCCCAGCCCAGCCACGCTTCGGCGCTGATGGAAGCAGCCGACGGCATGGCCGGCTACGACGCCCGCCACGCCCAGGAACTGCGCGCTGCCGCCAGCGCCTGGCTTAGCGTCGTCCGCTGAGCGTTGTGGTAGAAGTCAGCGCCTACTGACGCTGGCTAGAGCTTGACCCCGGAGCCCTTCACGACCGGGGCCAGCTGCGTGACCTGTTCGCGCACGAATGATGTGAAGCCGGCCGCACTGGTCGCCAGGGTGGCAATGCCCAGCTCCGCCATCTTCTTCTTGAAGTCTGCGTCCTGCAGCACCTCGTTGGTGGCCGTGTTCAGCCGTGCCACCACGTCGGCCGGCAGCTTTGCCGGGCCCGACAGGCCGAAGAAGTTCTCCAGCACCAGCTTCGGGTAACCCGCTTCCTCCACCGTCGGAACGTCCGGCACCAGCGCAGAGCGCGTCTTGGACGTGACCGCGATCGGCCGGATCTGACCCGCCTTGAAGTACGGCACGAAGGCCGTCAGCACATCGATGCCCAGCGGAATGGTGCCGGCGATCAGGTCGGTGGTCATGGGCGCGCCGCCGCGATAGGGCACGTGCACCAGCTCGGCCTTCATGTCCTTGCGCATCAGCTCGCCATAGATGTGACCGATGGAGGCCGGTCCGCCCGAGCCGAAATCCAGCCGGCCGGTGGCCTTGGCCTGCTTCTCGATGTCTGCCATGGTCTTGATCGGAGTCTGCGGGTTGGCCATGACCACGCAAGGCGCCGTGCCGACCATCGCGATGTGGGTGAAGCCTTCCACCGGGTCGTAGGGCTGCTTGTCCAGCGCGAAGGGGCCGATGGACAGCGGCGTCGAATTGGCCATCAGCAGCGTGTAGCCGTCGGCCGGCGCTCCCACCACCGCCAGCCCGCCCACGCTGCCGCCGGCGCCGGGCCGGTTGTCGATCACCACCGGCTGCCCCAGCTTGCGCGCGAGCTGCTCGCCCAGCACGCGGGCGACGATGTCGCTGGCGCCGCCGGCCGGGAAGCTCACGATGATCTTGATCGGGCGCTCGGGCCAGGCGGCGAAGGCTGGCAAGGCAAGGCTGGCGGCGCCAGCCCCGAGGGCGCAGATGGCGCCGCGGCGGGTGAGCTTGGTCATGTCTGAAAGATTAGGTTTGTGGACGTTTTGCTTCAAGCACGAAGCGCGCCGCGGCCCGGCTGTCCGTGATGCAGCGCTCCCTCAGTCGCCGCCACAGCCCGAGCCGCCGTCTCCGTCGCCACCGCCATCGCCCGAGGACTCGCTGCCGCCGAAGCCCTGCGCGTCGCCCCCGCAGCCACCGCCTCCACCACCGCCCTCGTTGCCGAAGCTGCTGCCGCAGTAGACGTCCGAGCGTGCCGCCTTGTCGATAGCGCTGCAGTCGGCCACGTAGGCAAAGCCGCCGGCCACGGCGAACTTGGCATCCAGCGCGAAGAGCAGCGGCAGGCGCGAGGGCTTGCGCGGGTCGATGCTCTCTTCCTTGCAGGCCCAGTACCAGCTACGCCGCAGGCCGTCGTTGCGCCTGGCGCTCTTGCCCAGCACCTCGGCCGGCGTGTGGTGCAGCAGGCGGCCGAAGGCGATGTCGCACCAGCGCGCATAGCCGCGCGTGTGCAGGATGAACTCGTGCCAGGCCGCGTCCGCGATTTTCGAGGGCATGGCGACGAACTGGTGCTTGCTGCGCGAATGGGCCAGGAAGAACTGGCGCAGCCCGTGCAGCACCAGGTCGGCGTCGCGCGGCCGAAGCTGCGGATAGGCCTCGCGGACCTTGTCGGCGAGGAAGGACGGCAGCTGCGCCTCGCGCAGGAACTGCCGGCGCAGGCTGGCCAGCCAGCCCGACAGCGCCGCCCAGCCCACCACGCCGAAGAAGAGCAGGGCCAGCACCGCACCGCCCAGCCGCGCGCGCAGGCCCCAGGCGATGAGCAGGACCAGCGGCCACCAGAGGATGCGCACCCACCGCAGCGCCTGGATGCGGCGCCGGAAGGGAAGCTGGTCGAAGCTGGGAATGTGGGCCATGTCGGTGAGCAGGGTTGGGCGCGCCGGGTCAGTCCGGCCGGGCAGGGCGGGGGAAGGCCATTTCGGCCGAACGCACCAGCGCCTCGCGCAGCCACTCGTGGGCATGGCCGTACTGGGCGCGGCGGTGCCAGACCGCATCCACGTGCATCAGCGGCTGTTCGAAGGGCAGGTCGCGCAGCACCAGCTGCTCCCGGAAGCCCGTGACGCCGATGAAGTGCCGCGGCAGCACCGTCAGCAGGTCGGAGCTGGCCACCACCCGGCCGGCGGTGAAGAACTGGTTGACCGTGGCCACGATGCGCCGCTCGCGCCCGAGCGCGCCCAGGGTCTGGTCGACGAAGCCGAAGGGCCGGCCGGAGAAGCTCACCAGCAGGTGGCGCGCAGCGCAGTACTCGTCCAGCGTGAGCGGCACCTGGGCCAGAGGGTGGTCGTGCCGCATGGCGCACACGTACTGGCTGACATAGAGGCGCTGGGACTCGAAAGGCAGCGCCTCGCCCGACTGGGCGGCCGCGGTGAGGCTGGCCATCAGCGCCGGGAAGTAGCCGATGGCCATGTCGGCCGCTTCTTCTTCCAGCAGCGGCCGGGGGTCGCGGGTGGTGAGCGGCACCGTGCGCACCGAGATGCCCGGCGCCTCGGCCTCGCCGATGCGGACCAGGCCCGGCATCAGTTCGGCCGCGGTGGCGTCGGCCATGGCCAGCACGAAGGTCGTCCGGGCCAGCCCCGGATCGAAGGCACTGGGCGCCAGCGTGTGCTGCAGCTGGCGCAAGGCCTCGCGCACCGTCGGCCACAGGGCCAGGGCGCGGGGCGTGGGCTCCACGCCGCTGCCGGCCCGGCGCACCAGTTCATCGCCCAGCAGATCACGCAGGCGGCGCAGGGCGTTGCTGACCGCCGGCTGGGTGATCGACAGGTTGCGCGCCGCCCGGGTGAGGTTGCGCTCGGCCATGACCTCGTCGAAGACGCGCAGCAGGTTGAGATCAAGCGTGCGAAAGTTGACAGACATAAGCGTGGTGAATGACGAGCATCACAAAGATAAAGTTGCTAAACATCAGGGAGAACCCTAATATTCATCCCATCAGGCCACAAGCCGTACATCGAGAGAGAGAAAAACATCATGACCACCAACAGCTTCGTTCACGTCGAACAACCTACCGAACACCCCGGCGTCGCCCGCGCCGAGGCCGTCGTTTCCCAACTGCGCATGGCTCGCGGCCGCCTGAACGGTGCGCGCGGCATGGCCGCCCTGCTGCTGGCCGCCGTCGTCGGCGCCATCCTGGTGGTGGTGGACCGCATGGCCGCCAACCTGCAGGACGGCGAGATGCTGGCCATGTGGGCCGTGATCTCCGCCCTGTTCTTCGTCGCCGTGTCGGTGGGTGTGAATGCCCTGCTTCCGCTGGGTGCCCGCCTGACCGCCGCCTGGGAACGTGCCGCCGAGCGCCGCGCCAACGCCCGCGCCGACGCGCAGTTCATGGCCTACGCTGCCTTCGACCCCCGCGTGATGCACGAGCTGCAAGCCGCCATCACCCGCTACGAGTCGGCCAACCCGGAAGCCGCGCCGGCTGCCGTCGCCGCCCAGCGCAAGCTGGCCGCCGAGCTGCCCAGCCTGTACGAATCCACGCGCCGCGTGCGCATGGCCTACTACTACTGAGCCAATCAGCGCCAATTAAAAAGCCGCCCCACAAGGGCGGCTTTTTTTGCCTGCAGCCGGGGCGGCTGCAGGTCGATCAAGGCCGGTCAGGCGGCCAGGCGACGCTCGATGGCGTCCTTGGTTTCCGGCATTTCCTTGGGCAGGTGGTCCTTGAGCTGCTCGAAGAGCTCGGCGTGCAGCTTCAGCTCGGCCGCCCAGGCGGCCTTGTCGATGCTGGAGACGCTCTTGAACTGCTCGGCGCTGAAGTCCAGGCCGGTCCAGTTGAGCTCTTCATAGGTGGGGCTCACGCCGAACACGTGGTCCGTGCCCTGGGCCTTGCCTTCGATGCGGTCGATGATCCACTTGAGAACGCGCATGTTCTCGCCGTAGCCGGGCCAGACGAACTTGCCGTCGGCGCCCTTGCGGAACCAGTTGGTGGTGTAGATGCGCGGCTGCCTGGTGCCCGAGGCCTCCAGCTTCTTGCCCAGGTCCAGCCAGTGCTGGATGTAGTCCGCCATGTTGTAGCCGGCGAAGGCCAGCATGGCGAAGGGGTCGCGGCGCACCACGCCCACCTGGCCCACGATGGCGGCGGTGGTCTCGGAGCCCATGGTGGCGGCCATGTAGACGCCTTCGGTCCAGTTGCGGCCCTCGGTCACCAGCGGCACGGTGGTCGAGCGGCGGCCACCGAAGATGAAGGCATCGATGGGCACGCCGGCCGGGTCGTCCCAGGCCGGGTCCAGCGCCGGGTTGTTGGTGGCGGCCACGGTGAAGCGCGAGTTCGGGTGCGCGGCCTTGGTGCCCTTTTCCTTGGCGATGGCCGGCGTCCAGTCGTTGCCCTGCCAGTCGATCAGGTGCTCGGGCAGCTTCTTGCCGGGCACGTCGTCTTCCAGGCCTTCCCACCACACGTCGCCGTCGTCGGTCAGGGCCACGTTCGTGAAGATCACGTCGCGGTCCAGGCTCTGCAGGCAGTTGGGATTGGTCTTGAGGTTGGTGCCGGGGGCCACGCCGAAGTAGCCGGCCTCGGGGTTGATGGCGTACATGCGGCCATCCTTGCCGGGCTTGATCCAGGCGATGTCGTCGCCGATGGTGGTGACCTTCCAGCCCTCGAAGCCGGCTGGGGGCACGAGCATCGAGAAGTTGGTCTTGCCGCAGGCCGAGGGGAAGGCGGCGGCCACGTGGTATTTCTTGCCTTCGGGCGAGGTCACGCCCAGGATCAGCATGTGCTCGGCCAGCCAGCCTTCGTCGCGGCCCATGGTCGAGGCGATTCGCAGCGCGAAGCACTTCTTGCCCAGCAGCGCGTTGCCGCCGTAGCCCGAGCCGTAGCTCCAAATCTCGCGCGTCTCGGGGTAGTGGACGATGTACTTGGTCTTGTTGCAGGGCCAGCTGACGTCCTTCTGGCCGGCGGCCAGCGGGGCGCCCACGGTGTGCACGCAGGGCACGAACTCGCCGTCGGTGCCCAGCACCTCGTACACCGCCTTGCCCATGCGGGTCATGATCTTCATGTTGACCGCCACGTAAGGGCTGTCGGACAGCTCGATGCCGATGTGCGCGATGGGCGAGCCCAGCGGCCCCATGGAGAAGGGCACCACGTACATGGTGCGGCCCTTCATGCAGCCGTCGAACAGGGGCTGCAGGGTGGCACGCATCTCGGCCGGGGCGACCCAGTTGTTGGTCGGGCCGGCGTCTTCCTTCTTCTCGGAGCAGATGAAGGTGCGGTCTTCCACGCGGGCGACGTCGCTCGGGTCGGAGTTGGCGAGGAAGGAGTTGGGGCGCTTGGCCGGGTCGAGCTTCTTGAAGGTGCCGCCGTCGACCAGCAGTTGGCAAAGGCGGTCGTATTCCTCCTGGCTGCCGTCGCACCATTCCACGCGCTCAGGCTTGCACAGCGCCGCCATGTCGGCCACCCAGGCAATGAGCCGGGCATTCTTCACATACGAGGGCGCCTGAATGGTCAGGCCCTTCATCACGGGTGCGTTCATCGAAAAACTCCTAAGTTGAAAAACGGTCTTTTCGAACGAGTCTCGGAACGCGCGGGGCGGCGAGTGTCGTTTGAGAAAACGTCTTTCCTGTCGGGTTTTTTCAGTGTGCCGAACGCAGAAAAAAATGGCGCCCCTCTGTTCAGGGGGCGCCGTTGGGGGCGCTGCGTCAGGCCAGGTAGATGGCGATGGAGGCCAGCAGCAGCATCAGCACTCCGCCGCACAGGGGCAGCACGATGGGCATCAAGGGGACGATCGATTCGACGGTGTCTTGTTCGACGCCGGCAGCGTGGCCGTGATCGGCGGGAGCGGGGTGGGACATTGCTCTGATCCTGAAGTGTCTCGACTGAACACGATTTTACCCGGCGCTCCCTGGCGCGGACTCAGGGCAAGCGATATAGGCCCTCAGGCTTCCCCGTCAGTCTGGAACCCGGCTTGGCGTAGGGCAGCAAGCACCGAGGCCAGGTGCTCGCGTCCGCGGGTCTGCAGCACCAGCTCGATCTCCACGTTCTGCGCCGCCAGCATGGTGAAGGCCCGCTGGTGGTGGACCTCGTCGATGTTGGCGCCCGCTTCGGCCACGACCGCCGTGATGCGGGCCAGTATGCCCGGCACGTCGCGGGCGCTCACGCGCAGCCGGGCGAGCCGGCCGGCCCGCACCATGCCGCGCTCGATGATGGCGCCCAGGAGCAGCGGGTCGATGTTGCCGCCCGATAGCACCAGCCCCACCCGCTTGCCTCGAAAACGGTCGGGGTGGCGCAGGAGCGCGGCCAGTCCGGCGGCACCGGCGCCTTCTACCAGGGTTTTTTCGATCTCCAGCAGCATCAGCACCGCCTGCTCGATGTCGCCCTCGTCCACCAGCAGCATGTCGTCGACGAGGCCGGAGATGATTTCCAGCGTGCGCACGCCCGGCGTGCCCACCGCGATGCCTTCGGCAATGGTGCTGCTGCCCGGCTCGTGGGCCGTCTTCTTGACCGCGTTGAACATGGCCGGAAAGCGCGTGGTCTGCACGCCCACGATCTCCAGGGTCGGCGCCATCGCGCGCGCCGCGACGGCCATGCCGGCCAGCAGGCCCCCGCCGCCGACCGCGACCACGAGTGCGTCGAGGTCGGGGACTTCTTCCAGCATCTCCAGCGCCAGGGTGCCCTGGCCGGCGATGATGGCGTCGTCGTCGTAGGGATGCACGAAGCTCAGGCCGCGGCTTTTCGCGAGTTCGAAGGCGTGCTCGCGTGCGGCATCCAGGGTGTCGCCGTGCAGCACCACCTCGGCACCGAAGCTGCGTGTGCGCTCGATCTTCACTGCCGGCGTGAAGCGCGGCATGACGATGGTGGCCGCCAGCCCCAGCCGCTGCGCGTGATAGGCCACGCCCTGGGCATGGTTGCCGGCCGACATTGCAATCACGCCGCGCACCCCTTGCTGGGCCAGTTGCATCAGCATGTTGCAGGCGCCGCGTTCCTTGAAAGAGGCGGTGAACTGCAGGTTCTCGAACTTGAGGAAGACCTGCGCCCCCACGATCTGCGACAGCGTGCGCGATTCGAGAAAGGGCGTGGCCAGCAGCTGCCCGCCGATGCGCGCCTGCGCCAGGCGGATGTCTTCGATGGAAACCATGCGGGATTGTGGCGGCAATGCACTGCTGCGGTGGCGGTGTCGCAGCAATGGAGCAGCTTCGGCGCGATCGCTAGGGTTAATCCGCTGGCGAACTCTTCACGAAGCCAAAAACCTGCGCTATGGTCGCGCTCAATACGACCCACTGGCGCCCATGCGGCGCCGTCTCAATCGAGAGGAGGCAGTTCAACATGGTCAGGCGCGCCGGGATCGACCCCATCGCAGGTGCCACGCGGGCGCAGTCGCTGCCCTCGCCTGGCCTGCGCGAGGCGCCGGTGCTCGAACTGATGTGCTCGCACTTCGTGCTGACCCTGGCGGCCAAGCAGGGCCCGCGCTTCAACGTGCGTCGCGACCTCAACGGACTGCTCTCGCTCACCGGCCGCCACCTGGTGTGGCCCGCGCCGGTGCTGATGCGCCTGCGTGAATTCCTCTCGCGCCGCTGCGTGGGCAACGAGGTGTGGAGCGGCGTGGAGGGCTATGAGCCGCGCACCCTGCTGGAGCGCCACGGCGTGTGGCGCGGCCCTTATGAGGAAGGCACGCTCTTCTTCTACCTGGACGAATACGCCAAGGACCAGCCCAAGGACCTGTTGTCGGTGCTCTCGGTCACGCGAGACTGGCTCACGCACGCGCTGCGCAAGCAGTCCACGCTGGTGGAAAAGAACATCGATGCGCTGGCGGGCCTCTTGCAGCTCAACAAGGCCGAGCGCGCGCTGCTGCTGTACGGGACGCTCGCGCGCTACCAGCGCGACCTGCGCTCGCTGCTGGTGGAGTTCAAGGTCAACAACGCGCCCGAGGCCTATGCCGCCATCGCCGAGGTGGCCGGCGTCAGCGCCACCGACGTGGGCGAGGCGCTGCGCGCCGGTTCGCGGCTGGAGCGCATCGGGCTGGTGGAGAACCTCATCTCCGAGCACAACATCACCGACCTGGCCGACCTGATGAAGGTCAGCGAGAAGCTGCCGCCGGTGCTGATGCGCGAATACCGCGACCACAACGAGCTGATGGCGGTGTTCACCCGGCCCTCGGCCAAGTCCACGCTGGGCGTGGAGGACTTCGCCTTCGTTCGCGAGGACGCGGACATGCTCATCGCCCTGCTGCGCGCCGCCGTGGCGCGCAAGGAGCCGGGCGTGAACGTGCTGATGTACGGCCCGCCCGGCACCGGCAAGACCGAGCTGGCCAAGGTGGTGGCGCAGGCCGCGGGGCTGGAGCTGTTCGAGGTCGAATACGCGGACCGCGACGGCAACTCGCTCAGTGGCCGCGACCGCTATCGCTCGCTGCAGATCGCGCAGGTCTTCCTCAAGGGCAGCGCGCAGGCGGCCTTGCTGTTCGACGAGGTGGAAGACGTCTTCCCGCCCATCAGCACCGAGGCCGCGCAGTACATGGCCCGCGCCGAGCAGATCGCCGCCGCACCCAGCGGCAGCGTGAGCGGCAAGGCCTGGGTCAACCAGATCCTCGAATCCAACGCGGTGCCCACGCTGTGGGTCACCAATCGCATCGAGCAGATCGATCCGGCCTTCCGCCGGCGCTTCGCATATCACCTGGAATTGAAGTCGCCGCCGCCCGGCGCGCGCGAGCAGCTGGTGCGCAAGACGCTGGAAGGCGTGCCGGTGTCCGACGCCTTCGCCGCCAAGCTGGCCGAGCGCAAGGGGCTCACGCCGGCGCAGATCCGCACCGCGGTGCGCTTCGCAGGGCTGGCGCAAGTGGGCGAGGCCTCGGTCGAGAGCCTCATCGAGCGCCAGCTGCGCAATGCCGACCAGGCGCTGGGCAATCTCGCGCAGGAGCGCGGCATGCGCCAAAGCGTGACCACCTACGACCTGGACATGTTGAACGTGGAGACGCGCTTCGAGGTGCCGCGCGTCGTGACCGCGCTCAAGGCGCGCGGCCACGGCACCCTGTGCTTCTACGGCCCACCGGGTACCGGCAAGACCGCATTGGCAGAGCACATCGCGCGCGCCATCGGCCGGCCCTTGCTGGTCAAGCAGGCCAGCGACCTGATGAGCAAGTACGTCGGCGAGACCGAGCAGAACATGGCCGCCATGTTCCGCGAGGCCGAGGCCGAGAAGGCCGTGCTGCTGCTGGACGAGGCCGACAGCTTCCTGCAGGACCGGCGCGGCGCCCAGCGCACCTACGAGGTGACCGAGGTCAACGAGATGCTGCAGGGCATGGAGCATTTCAACGGCGTGTTCGTGTGCACCACCAACCTGCTGGACCGCATCGACCAGGCAGCGCTGCGCCGCTTCACCTTCAAGATCAAATTCATGCCGCTCACCGGCTCGCAGCGCGAGCGCATGTTCGTCAACGAAGCCCTGGCGGGGGACACGCAGCAGATGGGCGCCGAGTTGCGCACGCGCCTGGCGCGGCTCGATCAGCTTTGCCCCGGCGACTTCGCCGCGGTGAAGCGGCAGACCGACATCCTCGCGGCAGAGTTCTCGGCCGATGAATTCATGGACCAGCTCGAGGCCGAGCACCGCGTGAAGCCCGAGGTGCGGGAATCGCGCGGCATGGGCTTCATGCACTGAGTCGCGCCGGCGCAACGACCGCCCGGGGCGCGGGCTGTTACGCTGCCCGGCCATGAAATCCGCCTGCCGTGTTCTTTCCATTGCCCTGACCAGCGCAGTGCTCGCCGCCTGCGGCGGGGGCGGTGGGAGCGACAACTCGCCCCTCAACCCTTCGGGCGGCGCCTCGGCCGCCAGCGTTGCCGGTCTCTGCGCCAACCCGCGCAGTGGCCTCGATCCCGCCACCGGCCGGGCCTTCACAGACCGCGCCGGCAGCCTCGACACCGAGAAGTCGTGGGTGCGAGCCTGGATCGACGACACCTACCTCTGGTACGACGAAGTGCCCGCGGATCTGAAGGCTTCCGACTACGGCACGCCCCAGGCCTATTTCGCGGACCTGAAGACGCCGTCGAAGACCGCGTCGGGCCAGCCCAAGGACCGCTTCCACTTCACGCAGGACACCGCCTCCTACCAGTCCTTCGTTTCGGATTCGACCACCATCGGCTACGGCATGGAGGTGGCGGTGCTGCGCAGCGCTCCGCCGCGCGAGGTGCGCGTGGCCTTCGTCACGCCGGGTGGCCCGGCCGCGCTCGCCGGCCTGGCGCGTGGCGACCGGCTGCTGACGCTCGACGGTGCGGACGTGGCCGCCGGTTCCGCCACGACGCTCAACGCCGCCCTGGCACCGCAGCGCGCCGGCGAGGTGCACAGCATGGTCGCCTCCAGCGCGGCCAGCGGCACGCGCGGCGTGACGCTCACCGCCGCGTCGGTCAGCACGCCGCCGGTGATGAACGTGAAGGCGCTGCCGGTGGCCGGCAGCACGGTGGGCTACCTGCAGTTCAACGACCACACCGAGCTGGCTGAATCGCAACTGGTCG
This sequence comes from Variovorax sp. OV329, assembly GCF_900114785.1. Taxonomy (GTDB): domain Bacteria; phylum Pseudomonadota; class Gammaproteobacteria; order Burkholderiales; family Burkholderiaceae_C; genus Variovorax. The sequence goes on along the minus strand of NZ_FOUG01000004.1, from coordinate 59,773 downwards.
CGGCCTTCCAGCAACTGAAGACCCTGGGCGTCACCGACCTGGTGCTGGACATGCGCTACAACGGCGGCGGCCTGCTGGGCGTCGCCAGCGAACTGGCCTACATGGTGGCCGGCCCGGTCGTCACGCAAGGCAAGACTTTCGAGCGCCTGGTCACCAACCACAAGAACCCCTACGGCATGAGCGCGGCGCAGTCCACCTACCCCTTCCAGTCCACCGCGCTGGGCTATTCGACGGCGGCCGGCCAGCCGCTGCCCTTCCTGGGACTGAACAAGGTCACGGTGCTGAGCGGCCCCGACACCTGCTCGGCCAGCGAATCGGTGGTGAACGGCCTGCGCGGTGTCGGCGTGCAGGTCGACCTGGTGGGCAACACCACCTGCGGCAAGCCCTATGGCTTCTTCGCCCAAGGCAACTGCGGCACCACCTATTTCGCCATCAACTTCCAGGGGGTGAACGCGCAGGGCTTCGGTGACTACGGCGACGGCATGGCACCCAAGTGCGCTGTGGCCGACGACTTCGAGCATGCGCTGGGCGATCCGCAGGAAGCGCGGCTGGCGGCGGCGCTGAACCTGCGGGCCGGCGGCACCTGCCCCGCGGCGTCCGGCTCGGGCTCGGGTTCGCAGAAGGCCGGCGGCACGCTGGTGGAAGCGCCCTACCTGCGGCGCGATCCGATGCGCGAGATCAAGCGCATCGATCCGCTGATGCAGCCGCAGACCTGAGCGCGTGCTCTAAAGTCGGCCTCCGCTTCGATCGACAACGACCGCATGGAGACAACCGCGACATGGCTGATGCAGAAAAAGTGAAAGGACCCGCCTCGTACTTCCCCTCCATCGAGAAGAAGTACGGCCAGCCCATCGCCCACTGGCTGGGCCTGCTGGGCAGCATGAAGGGCCTCAAGCACATGGAGATGGTGGCGCGGCTGAAGGACGAGCACGGCATGGGCCATGGCCACGCGAACGCGCTGGTGGCTCACCACCTGGCCGGCGGCAAGACCGGCTGATGAGCGGACGATGAGCAACGCCCAGCACCTGGTCGCGGCCTGCGCCGCGATGGTGCTGCTGGTCGCCATCGTCGGCCTGCGGCTGTTCGCCGTGCGCGTGGACGAGATGCGCGCCAAGCGCATCCATCCGCAGGCCGCCGCCGACTCGCTGAAGGTGGCGTCGCGCCTGGACAGGGTGCAGGCCGCGGACAACTTCAGGAACCTGTTCGAGTTGCCGGTGCTGTTCTACACGCTGGTCGCCGTGGCCCTGGCCACGGCGCCGGTGCCGGATTGGCTGGTGGCGGGATCGTGGTGCTTCGTGCTGCTGCGCTACGTGCACAGCGCCATCCACTGCAGCTACAACCGGGTGCTGCACCGCTTCACGGCCTATGGTTTGGGGCTGGTGCTGCTGGCCGGGTTGTGGGCGGCGTTCATGGTTCAGATGCTGGCGCACCGGCCCTGAGGCTTCCGTCTTTTGCCATGACGGCGGCCAGGAGTCGCCGGTAGAAACCCGCCGTGGCGGCGCGGGCCGAATCGGGACAATGCAGCACCCATCCGCAGCATCCGGAGACCTGCCATGTACCCAGGCAAGTACGCGCAGCAGCATGCCGACCGCCCCGCCTTCATCATGGCGACCAGCGGCGAATCCCTGAGCTATGCGCAGCTGGAGGCGCGCAGCAACCGGCTGGCGCACCTGCTGCGGGCCCGGGGCCTCAAGCGCCTGGACCACTACGCGGTGTTCATGGAGAACAACCGCCACTTCATCGAGTCCTGCGTGGCGGGCGAGCGCACCGGCCTGTACTACACCTGCATCAACGCCTACCTCGCGCACGAGGAACTGGCCTACGTCATCAACAACAGCGAGGCGCAGGTGCTCATCACCTCGATCGCGAAGCTGCCCGTGGCGAGGCAGGCGCTGGCCGAGTGTCCCAAGGTGACGCTGTGCCTGGTGGCAGGTGGCTTCGATGGCGAGGCGCATGCGGGCGCCGCGCGCCTGGTCGACTTCGATGAAGCCGTGGCGGCCTTTGCGGACACGCCCGTGGACGACGAGTGGCTGGGCACCGCCATGCTCTATTCCTCGGGCACCACCGGCCGCCCCAAGGGCGTGCTGCGGCCCCTGCCGGAGAACCCGCCCGGCGAGCCGCTGCCGCTCTTCCATTTCCTGAACAAGCTGTGGCAGTGCGAGGAGGGGATGATGTACCTCTCGCCCGCGCCCCTGTACCACTCGGCACCGCTGGCCAACGTGTCGCTGGTCATCCGCAATGGCGGCACGGCGGTGATCATGGAGCACTTCGATCCTCAGCACTACCTGGCGCTGCTGCCCAGGCACCGCATCACGCACACGCAGTTGGTGCCCACCATGTTCACGCGCATGCTCAAGCTGGAGCCGGAGGAGCGCGCGAAGGCGGACACCTCCAGCCTGAAGATCGTCATCCATGCCGCCGCGCCATGCCCGGTGCAGATCAAGGAGCAGATGATCGACTGGTGGGGCCCGATCATCCACGAGTACTACGGCGCCACCGAGGGCCTGGGCTTCACCGCCTGCGACAGCCAGGAGTGGCTGGCGCACCGTGGCACGGTGGGCCGCGTGCTGCTGGGCGACATCCACATCGTCGACGAGCAGATGCAGCCCGTGCCCAAGGGCGAGAGCGGCGAGATCTGGTTCAAGACCGGTTCGCCCTTCGTGTATTTCAACGACCCCGAGCGCACCGCGCTCACGCGTTCGCCCGACGGCACCATGACCACGGTGGGCGACATGGGCTACCTCGACGAGGACGGCTTCCTGCACCTCACCGACCGCTCCACCTTCATGATCATCTCGGGCGGCATGAACATCTACCCGCAGGAATGCGAGAACCTGCTCATCACGCATCCCAAGGTGGCGGACGCGGCGGTGTTCGGCATTCCCAACGCCGACCTGGGCGAGGAGGTGAAGGCCGTGGTGCAGCCCCTGCCGGGCATCGCGCACACGCCGGAACTGGAGGCGGAGCTGATCGGCTTCTGCCGCGAGCACCTGGCGCACATCAAGTGCCCGCGCTCCATCGACTTCACCGGGCAGCTGCCGCGCCTGCCCACCGGCAAGCTCTACAAGCGGCACCTGCGCGACGCCTACTGGCAGGGGCACGCCAGCCGCATCGTCTGAACGCCCCCTGCCGACGACTCCCCGTGATCGGTGCGTGACAATGCGCGCACCGAAATCCTGCAAGCAGCACGAGGGAGATGCACAACATGAAGAGAAGAGCCTGGCTCCTGTCGGCCGCGTCTGCCGCCGCGCTCGCGGCCTGCGCCGGTGTGCGCCGGGCGCAGGGCGGACCCAAGGTCATCATCGACAGCGACTACAACACCATGAGCGACGACGGCCAGCTGGGCGCCATGGCGGTGCAGCTGCAGGCGCAGGGCCGTCTGCAGGTCATGGGCATCACCGTGGTCTCGGGCAACAAGTGGCTGCAGCAAGGCGTGGCCGAGGCGCTGATGTCGATGGAGCGCCTGGGCGCTGGCGATCGCATCGGCGTGTATGCAGGCGCGAACCTGCCGCTCAACCATGACTACGTCACCATCCAGGCCGAGCTGAAGGCCGGTGCGGGAGGTGATGGCTACCTGGGCGCGTGGAAGACGCCCGAGCCCAGGTCCGCGGCTGACCTGGTGCGTCCGCCGGACGGTTTTGCGACGCGCACCCAGGTCCAACCCACGGGTGCCGTGGATTTCATCGTCCAGACCATCAAGGCCCATCCGCACGAGATCACCCTCCTGGCCGTTGGCCCGCTGACCAACATCGCGCTCGCCATTCGCCAGAGCCCGGAGATCGTGCCGCTCATCCAGCAGATCATCTACATGGGCGGTGCCGTGCACGTGCCCGGCAACACCACCAAGGCGGCGGAATTCAACTGGTGGTTCGACCCCGAGGCGGCGCAGTTCGTGCTGCGCCAGCCCATCCCGCAGGTGGTAGTGCCGCTTGACGTGACCAACACCGTGCAGCTCAACAAGGCCACCTTCGAGCGCATCGCGCTGGCCAGCCCGCCCACGGCCGTGACGCGCGTCTATGCGCAGGAGTGGTTCAGCCGGCGCTTCGCCCGCGACCCGAACTACACCAGCAACATCTGGGACACGCTGGTCATCGCCTACCTGCTCGACCCCAGCTATGCCACCCAGGTCGACGAGGAGTACGTGGACGTGATCGCCAAACCCGGCGATCCGCAGAACGGCCGCTCGGTCGGCTACGCGCAGCCACCCGAAGGCGTGAAGCTGCAGAAGATGAAGGTGGTCAAGCGCTTCGACAACGCGCGCTTCCTGGACCTGTACGTGGACCTGCTCACGCGCCCGGTGCCGGTCGCGCTGCCGCCGGCAGGCTGAGACGGCACCGGGCCGGCGTCGAGCTCAGAAGGCGGCGCACACCCGCAGCACCTCGGTGCCGTAGGCCTGCAGCTTCTTCTCGCCGATGCCGCTGATGCCATGCAGGTCGTCCAGCGTGGCCGGCGCGCGCTCGGCGATGGCGGCGAGCGTGGCGTCGTGGAAGATCACGTAGGCCGGCAGGTTGTGCTCCTTCGCCACCTCGGCGCGCCAGGCCTTGAGCGCCTCGAAGCGCTTCTGCCCGTGGGCGTCCAGCGTGGCGGCCGCCGCAGCCGGCTTGGAACTGCTGCCGCCGCTGCCGCTGCGCTTGCGTGAACCGCTGCGCGACGATGCCGGCTGCGAGACCGACTCGCGCAGCTGCACCGACACCTCGCCACGCAGCACGCCGCGCGAAGCTTCGGTGAGCTGCAGCGTGTTGAAAGCCTGCGCATCCACGCTCAGCGCGCCGGTGGCGATGAGCTGGCGCAGCACGCCACGCAACTGCGGCTCGCTGAACTCCGCGCCCAGGCCGAAGGTGGAGAGGCGCTCGTGCCCGTACTGCTTGGTCTTCTCGGTGCTCTTGCCGCGCAGGATGTCCATGATGTGCCCGGCGCCGAAGCTGATGCCGCTTTGCTGCTGCACGCGGTAGATGGTGGAGAGAAGCTTGCGCGCCGCATCCGTGCCGTCCCACACCTGCGGTGGATTCAAGCAGTTGTCGCAGTTGCCGCAGGGCGTGCTCTTCTCGCCGAAGTAGCCCAGCAGCCGCACCCGCCGGCAATCGATGGCCTCGGCCAGCGCCAGCAGCGCATCGAGCTTGCCGCGCATCACCTGCTTGAAATCCTCGGTGGCGGGGCTCTCGTCGATCATGCGGCGCTGGTTCACCACGTCCTGCAAGCCGTAGGCCATCCAGGCATCGGCCGCCAGGCCGTCGCGGCCGGCGCGGCCGGTCTCCTGGTAGTAGCCTTCGATGTTCTTGGGCATGTCCAGGTGCGCCACGAAGCGCACGTCGGGCTTGTCGATGCCCATGCCGAAAGCGATGGTGGCCACCATCACGATGGCGCTCTCTTCGTCGCGCAGGAACCGGTCCTGGTGCTTCTGGCGCACGGCCGCATCCAGGCCGGCGTGGTAGGGCAGTGCGTTGATGCCCGCGTCCATCAGCAACTTCGCCACCTCTTCCACGCGCTTGCGCGACTGGCAGTACACCACGCCCGATTCGCCTTCGTGCTCGCGTTCGATGAAGCGCAGCAGCTGCGTGGTGGCGTCCTTCTTCTCGACGATGGTGTAGCGGATGTTGGGCCGGTCGAAGCTGCTGACGAACTGCCGCGCCTCCTGCAGCTGCAGCCGCTCGACGATGTCGGCGCGGGTGAGTGCATCGGCCGTGGCGGTGAGCGCGATGCGCGGCACGCTGCTGAAGCGCTCGTGCAGCACGGTGAGGGCGCGGTACTCGGGGCGGAAGTCGTGGCCCCACTGGCTCACGCAATGCGCCTCGTCGATGGCGAACAGGCTCAGCTTGCCGCGTGCATGCAGGCCGTCGAGCATTTCAAGGAAGCGCGGCGTGGTCACGCGCTCGGGCGCTGCGTACACCAGGGTGATCTCGGCGCGCGCGACGCGGCGCTCGACGTCGAGCGTCTCGTTCCAGTCCAGGGTGGAGTTGAGGAAGGCCGCATCCACGCCCGCTTCGTGCAGCGCGCCCACCTGGTCGTGCATGAGCGCGATGAGCGGCGACACCACCACCGTCACGCCATGCCCGGTGCGTTGGCGCGCGATGGCGGGGATCTGGTAGCACAGCGACTTGCCGCCGCCGGTGGGCATCAGCACCAGCGCGTCGCCGCCGTCGCCCACGTGCTCGACGATGCCGGCCTGTGGACCGCGAAAGTCCGTATAGCCGAAGACCTCCTGCAGGATCTGGTGCGTGAGGATGGCGGTGGCGGAGTCGGGCTGGGGGAGGGCGGACACGGGTGGGCTACAAGGGTAGGCATGCGCCTGGAGCGGCGCATGGGCTCCAATTGTCTCAGCCTCGCCGAGACCGCCGCCAGAAGCGTCACTGAATTGCTTCTGGAGCGCGCCCTCGAGCAACTGGCACGACCCTTGCAAGCAATATCGCCCGGATAGTCTGACCTGTATAGACAGCATTCTGGTGCGCTACCATCGAGGAAAACGCACCGAAATGGGCCTCGTCAGGGTTTGACCTGTATAGACAGGCACAGGCATCCGCACAAAATTCGCCTACTTTCCAAAAACGTTTGTCGTTCCTCCAGGAGTCTCCATGGTCAAGAAGCTCGTCGTCCAAGTTGCCACCGTCGTCGCTGCAGGCCTCCTCGCCAGCGGCGCGGCGCAGGCGCAAGAAACCAAGCTCGCGCTGGGCATGTCCGGCTGGACCGGGTTCGCGCCGCTCACGCTGGCCGACAAGGCCGGCATCTTCAAGAAGAACGGCCTGGACGTGGAACTGAAGATGATTCCGCAGAAGGACCGCCACCTGGCCCTGGCCTCCGGCGCCATCCAGTGCGCGGCCACCACGGTGGAGACGCACGTGGCCTGGAACGCCAACGGCGTGCCCATCACGCAGATCTTCCAGATGGACAAGTCCTACGGCGCCGACGGCCTGGCCGTGCGCAACGACGTCAAGGGCTTCGCCGACCTCAAGGGCAAGGCCATCGGCGTGAGCGCCCCAGGCACCGCACCCTATTTCGGCCTGGCCTGGATGCTCAGCAAGAACGGCATGAGCCTGAAGGACGTGAAACTGGTCTCGCTGGAGCCGCAGCCCGCCGCCCAGGCCTTCGTGGCCGGCCAGAACGACGCCGCCATGACCTACGAGCCCTACCTGTCGACGGTGCGTTCCAACCCCACCGCCGGCAAGATCCTGGCCACCACGCTGGATTACCCGATGGTGATGGACACCGTGGGTTGCGCGCCCACCTGGCTCAAGGCCAATGCCAAGGCCGCGCAGGCACTGGCCAACTCCTACTTCGAGGCGCTGGAGATGATCAAGGCCGACCCGGCCAAGTCCAACGAGATCATGGGCGCCGCGGTGAAGCAGCCGGGCGAGAAGTTCGCGGAATCGTCGAAGTACCTGCGCTGGCAGGACAAGGCGGCCAACCAGAAGTTCTTCGCGGGCGAGCTGATGCAGTTCATGAGGGAGTCGGTGCCGATCCTGCTGGAGGCCGGTGTGATCCGCAAGGCGCCCGATGACCTGAACGCGACATTCGACGCTTCTTTCATCAAGTAAAGCAGCAGCACAGAGCGCAACAGGATGAGCACGATGCAAGCCGCGTCCCCGATCCGCAATGCAGCCGCGCCGGCACCCCTGCCGGCCGTTGCTGCCAAGCCCGCGCGCCGCTCGCGCGCCTGGGCCCCGCTGGAGCCCGTGAGCCCGCGCAGCCGCTGGGTGCTGGGCGTTGCCTTCTTCGTGCTCTTCGTTCTCGTGTGGGGCGCAGTCACGCTGGGCGGGCTGGTGTCGCCCACCTTCCTGGCCAGCCCCGCCACCATGGTGAAGGAAGCCTGGCTGCTCTTCACCGAGTTCAACTTCATCCACGACATCGGCATGACCGTTTGGCGGGTGTTCGGCGGCTTCATCCTGGCGGCCGTCGTCGCCGTGCCCCTGGGCATCGCGATGGGCGCGTACAAGCCCGTCGAGGCCTTCCTGGAGCCCTTCGTCTCCTTCTGCCGCTACCTGCCGGCCTCGGCCTTCATTCCGCTGCTGATCCTGTGGGCGGGCATCGGCGAGACGCAGAAGCTGCTGGTGATCTTCATTGGCTCGGTGTTCCAGATCATCCTGATGGTGGCCGTCACCGTGGGCAGCGCCCGCAAGGACCTGGTGGAGGCCGCCTACACCCTGGGTGCCGACAGCCGCGGCATCGTGCGGCGCGTGCTCATTCCAGGTGCCGCGCCCGGCATCGCGGAGACGCTGCGCCTGGTGCTGGGCTGGGCCTGGACCTACGTGATCGTGGCCGAGCTGATCGGCTCTTCGTCGGGCATCGGCCACATGATCACCGACAGCCAGGCGCTGCTGAACACCGGCCAGATCATCTTCGGGATCATCGTGATCGGCGTCATCGGCCTGATCTCCGACTTCGTCTTCAAGGCGATCAACAAGCGTCTCTTCGCGTGGGCATCGCTATGAACAATCAACTGTCGATCCGTGGCGTCTCGCGCACCTTCGAAGGCGCGCGCGGCCAGAAGACCCAGGCCCTGCTGCCGGTGGATTTCGAAGTGCGCGAGAACGACTTCGTCACCATCCTCGGCCCCTCGGGCTGCGGCAAGTCCACGCTGCTGCGCATCGTCGCCGGCCTGGACTACCCCACCGGTGGCCAGGTGCTGCTGGACGGGCAGGCCGTCGAGGGCCCGGGTGCCGACCGCGGCATGGTGTTCCAGAGCTACACCCTGTTCCCCTGGCTCAACATCGAGCAGAACATCCGCTTCGGCCTGCGCGAGCGTGGCGTGAGCGAAGCGCAGCAGAAGGAGCGCGCCGCCTACTTCATCGCCAAGGTGGGCCTGCGCGGCTTCGAGCACCACTTTCCCAAGCAGCTCTCGGGCGGCATGCAGCAGCGCACCGCCATCGCCCGCGCGCTGGCCAACGACCCGAAGATGCTGCTCATGGACGAGCCCTTCGGCGCGCTGGACAACCAGACCCGCGTGCTCATGCAGGAACTGCTGCTGGGCATCTGGGAGGCCGAGCGCAAGACGGTGCTCTTCGTCACGCACGACATCGACGAGGCCATCTTCATGGCCAATCGCGTGGCGGTGTTCAGTGCGCGTCCGGGCCGCATCAAGAGCGAGATCGCGGTGGACCTGCCGCACCCGCGCCACTACACCATCAAGACTTCGCCAGAATTCATGGACCTGAAGGCACGCCTCACGGAAGAGATCCGCGCCGAATCCATGGCAGCCGCCGAACACTGACGCGAAGAAGAAGAACTCGATGATGTCCAAGACCCGCCCCGTCCAGCCGCACAAGCGCACCACCGCAAAAGCCGCCGCCCCCGCGCCGGCCATGCCCGCGCTCGCGCTGTACGAGCAGGTCAAGGAACACATCACCCGCCGCATCCAGGACGGCTCCTGGCCCGCGGGGCACCGCCTGCCGTCGGAGCACGAGCTGGTCGCGCAGTTCGGCATCTCGCGCATGACGGTCAACCGCGCGCTGCGCGAGCTGGTGGAGCAGGGCCGCGTCGTGCGCGTGGCCGGCGTCGGCAGCTTCGTGGCGGAGGACAAGCCGCAGTCCACGCTGCTGCAGATCGCCAACATCGCCAGCGAGATCCGCGCGCGCGGCCACGACTACGGCTACCGCCTGGTGTCGGGCGAGCGCGTGGCGGCGTCTGCCGACGTGGCCGCCTGGCTGGACCTGCGCGCAGGCGAGTCGGTGTTCCACAGCGTGTGCCTGCACCTGGAAGACGGCGTGCCGGTGCAGCTGGAAGACCGCTACGTGAACCCCCGCGTGGTGCCGGACTTTCTGGAGCAGAACCTGAAAGTCACGCCGCCCAGCGAGTACCTCGTGAAGAGCGTGCCCTTCGACCAGATCGAGCACCTGGTCGATGCGGTGCTGCCGACCGCCGAGCAGGCGCAGCGCCTGGCCATGCCCGCGGCCGAGCCCTGCCTGCTGCTCACGCGCCGCACCTGGTCGCGCAGCGTGCCGGTCACGCTGGTGCGCTGCCTGCACCCTGCCTCCAGGTACCGGCTAGGCAGCCGCTTCCGCGCGGACGGCAACCCCAGCTTCGGCTGACGAATCGGCACATCCGTCGCAGCGTACGCACGAAACTACTTGTATAGACAACTTACAACCATGAACACAAAGACTGTCACACTGAACCCGGGCCAGGTGGACCTGGCCCTGCTGCGCCGCATCCACGCGGGCGGCATCGCATTGAAGCTGGCCGACAGCACCGCCGCCGGCATGGACGCCGCGCGGGCCGCGGTGCAGCGCATCGTCGATCACGACGAGGTGGTCTACGGCATCAACACCGGCTTCGGCAAGCTGGCCAGCACGCGCATCGGCAACGACCACCTGGCAGAACTGCAGCGCAACCTCGTGCTCTCGCACAGCGTTGGCACCGGGGCGCCGCTCGATGCCGCCGTGGTGCGCCTGGTGCTGGCCACCAAGGCGGTGAGCCTGGCGCGCGGCCACTCGGGCGTGCGGCCCGCGCTGGCGCATGCGTTGCTGCAACTCTTCAACGCGGGCATCACGCCGGCGATTCCCTGCAAGGGCTCGGTGGGCGCCTCGGGCGACCTGGCGCCGCTGGCGCACCTGGCCTGCGTGCTGATCGGCGAAGGCGAGGCTTTCACGGCCCAAGGCGAAAAGGTGAGCGGTGCGCAGGCGATGAAGCTCATCGGCCTCGATCCCTTCGTGCTCGGCCCCAAGGAAGGGCTGGCGCTGCTCAACGGTACGCAGGTCTCGACCTCGCTGGCGTTGGCTGGACTCTTCGGTGCCGAGAACGTGTTCGCGGCGGCGCTGATGTCCGGCGCGCTCTCGCTGGAAGCCATCCAGGGTTCCATCAAGCCCTTCGACGCGCGCATCCATGCCGCGCGCGGCCAGCCCGGCCAGATCGCCGTGGCCGCCGCGGTGCGTACGCTGCTCGAAGGCAGCGAGATCGTGCCTTCGCATGCCGACTGCGGCCGCGTGCAGGACCCGTATTCGGTGCGCTGCATTCCGCAAGTGATGGGCGCCTGCCTGGACAACCTCTCGCATGCCGCGCGCGTGCTGGTGATCGAGGCGAATGCGGCATCGGACAACCCGCTGGTCTTCACCGACACGGGCGAGGTGATCTCGGGCGGCAACTTCCACGCCGAGCCGGTGGCCTTCGCTGCCGACATCATCGCGCTGGCGGTTTCCGAAGTGGGCGCCATCTCGGAGCGCCGCACCGCGCTGCTGCTGGACACGGGCCTGTCGGGCCTGCCGCCTTTCCTGGTGAAGGACGGTGGACTCAATTCCGGCTTCATGATCGCGCAGGTCACAGCTGCGGCGCTCGCCTCGGAGAACAAGTCGCTGGCCCACCCCGGCAGCGTGGACAGCCTGCCCACCTCGGCCAACCAGGAGGACCATGTCTCCATGGCCACCTATGCGGCGCGCCGCCTGGGCGACATGGTGGGCAACACGGCGGTGGTCGTCGGCATCGAGGCCATGGCGGCTGCGCAAGGCATCGAGCTCAAGCGCGGCCTGAAAAGCTCGCCCTTGGTCGAAGCCGAGTTCGCCGCCATCCGCCAGAAGGTCGCCTTCGTCGAGCGCGACCGCTACCTCGCACCCGACATCGAATCCATGCGGCAGTGGGCCATGAACGCCCAGCTGCCCGACGTCCTGCTCCACATCCTGCCCAGCCACACCTCGGAGGTCTGACCCATGAACGCACCCGACAACAAGCTCATCGCCCAGATGGCCGACCCGCGCCACGACCCCACGCGTGTGATCCGCGCGCCGCGCGGCAGCCAGCTCAACTGCAAGAGCTGGCTCACCGAGGCACCGTTCCGCATGCTGCAGAACAACCTGGACGCCGAGGTGGCCGAGCGCCCGCAGGACCTGGTGGTGTACGGCGGCATCGGCCGCGCGGCGCGCAACTGGGCCTGCTACGACCAGATCCTGGCGACGCTGAAGGAACTGAACGACGACGAGTCGCTCTTGATCCAGTCGGGCAAGCCGGTGGGCGTGTTCAAGACGCACGAGAACGCGCCGCGCGTGCTCATCGCCAACTCCAACCTGGTGCCCAAGTGGGGCAACTGGGAGCACTTCAACGAGCTGGACCGCAAGGGCCTGTTCATGTACGGCCAGATGACCGCCGGCAGCTGGATCTACATCGGCAGCCAGGGCATCGTGCAGGGCACCTTCGAGACCTTCGTCGAAGCGGGCCGCCAGCACTACGCCAACGACCTGTCGGGCAAGTGGATCCTCACCGCCGGCCTGGGCGGCATGGGTGGCGCGCAGCCGCTGGCCGCCACGCTGGCGGGCGCCGTATCGCTCAACATCGAATGCCAGCAGAGCAGCATCGACTTCCGCCTGCGCACGCGCTACGTGGACAAGCAGGCGCGCGACATCGACCACGCCTTCGAGTTGATCAAGCAGCACTGCGATGCGAAGGAAGCCGTGTCGATCGCGCTGCTGGGCAATGCCGCCGAGATCCTGCCGGAACTGGTGAAGCGCGCGAAGGCCGGTGGCCTCAAGCCCGACCTGGTGACCGACCAGACTTCGGCGCACGACCTGATCAACGGCTACCTGCCCATGGGCTGGAGCGTGACCAAGTGGCAGGCCGCGATGAAGGACGAAGCGCAACACGCCGAGCTCAAGGCCGCCGCCGCGAAGTCCTGCGCGGTGCACGTGCAGGCCATGCTGGACTTCCAGGCCATGGGCATCCCCACGGTGGACTACGGCAACAACATCCGCCAAGTGGCCTTCGACGAGGGCGTGAAGAACGCCTTCGATTTCCCCGGCTTCGTGCCGGCCTACATCCGCCCGCTGTTCTGCGAGGGCAAGGGCCCGTTCCGCTGGGTGGCGCTGTCGGGCGATCCGGAAGACATCTACAAGACCGACGCCAAGATCAAGGAGCTGTTCCCCGAGAACAAGCACACGCATCGCTGGCTGGACATGGCGCGCGAGCGCATCGCCTTCCAGGGCCTGCCGGCGCGCATCTGCTGGCTGGGCCTGGGCGAGCGCCACAAGGCCGGCCTGGCCTTCAACGAAATGGTGAAGAGCGGCGAGCTGAAGGCACCCATCGTCATCGGCCGCGACCACCTGGACACCGGCTCGGTGGCCAGCCCCAACCGCGAGACCGAGTCCATGAAGGACGGCACGGACGCAGTGAGCGACTGGCCGCTGCTCAACGCGCTGCTGAACACCGCCGGCGGCGCCACGTGGGTCAGCCTGCACCATGGCGGCGGCGTGGGCATGGGCTATTCGCAGCATTCGGGCGTGGTGATCGTGTGCGACGGCACCGACGCGGCCGCCAAGCGCATCGAGCGCGTGCTGTGGAACGACCCGGCCACCGGCGTCATGCGCCATGCCGATGCGGGCTACGACATCGCCATCGACACGGCGAAGAAGCAGGGCCTGAACCTGCCCATGCTGAAGTAGGAACAAGGAAGAAAGGCGATGCGATTCCCACCCAGTGGGAATCATTGCTTGGAAACCGGGACGGCGGGCCAGATACTGCCTGCCGAATCCCACCTTCCGACGCGCGAACCACCGCCCAGATGACGCCCCCGCCCGAAGCCGCCCACAACGACCGTGCGCTGCACTTGCTGTCGGTGCTCGCGCAAAGCCGCACGGCGATGACGGCAGCCGAGATGCTCGAGGCCACCGGTCTGTCGCAGAGCACGCTGTACCGGCAGATCGCCACCTTGCGGCGCTGGGGTTTCGTGATGGAGGCCGAGGGGCGCTACTCGCCCGGCCCGGTCAGCGTGCAGTTGGCCAGCGGCTTCGATGGCAACTCCGACCTGGTGATGGCGGCGCGCCCCGACATGCGCGCGCTGGCCGAGCAGTCGCACGAAAGCGTGGCCCTGGTCACTGCCGTCAACGACCGCGTGGTGTGCCTGGAGATGATCGACAGCGAGCAGTCCCTGCGCTGCTCCTTCGACCGCGGCCGCAGCGTGCCGGCGCGCGACGGTGCCAGCGCCAAGTGCCTTCTTGCGCACATGCCGGCCGAGCAACGCGATGCCTTGCTCGACGCCGTGCGCGAGAGTGCAACGCTGCGCGCCAGGCGTGCCGCCGAACTCGACGCCATCCGCGCCGCTGGCCATGCCATCACGCAAGGCGAGGTGGATGCCGGGGTATGGGGCGTGAGCGCGCCATTGCTCGGCACCGGCCGCCGGCTGCGAGGCGCCATCACGCTCATGGCGCCGCTCTCGCGCGTCCAAGGCATGGAAGCTGCATTGCTCCACATGACCGTCGTCACGGCGGCTCGCATCTCGCGCGCACTGCAGTAGCGCGCTTTCTTCTTTCCCCTTCTCAATCACCCACAAGGAAGACCCTTAGCCCATGACCACCCGTCGCACCCTCGTCGCCGCCGCACTGTCCGGCCTCGCCTTCCTCGGTCTTGCCGGTGCTGCGCAGGCACAGCAAGGCGAGCCGTTGCGCGTTGCCACCGATGCCACCTTCCCGCCGATGGAGTTCGTCGAGAACGGCAAGCGCACCGGCTTCGACGTCGAGTTGGTCGAGGCCGTCGGCAAGGCCCTGGGCCGCAAGATCGAGTGGATAGACATCGACTTCAAGGGCCTGGTGCCGGGCCTGGTGTCCAAGCGCTTCGACATGGCCGTCTCGGGCATCTACATCACCGACGAGCGCAAGAAGGTGGTGGACTTCACCGTGCCCTACTACGCGGGGGGCCTGGTGGTCATGGTCAAGGATGGCAACACCGCCATCAAGGCGCCGGCCGACATCAACGGCAAGAAGGTCAGCGTTCAGGTGGGCACCAAGTCGGTGGCCTTCACCAAGGAGAAGTTCCCGCAGGTGCAACTGTTGGAGGTCGAGAAGAACCAGGAGATGTTCAACCTGGTGGACATCGGCCGTGCCGACGCCGCTGTCACCGGCAAGCCTGCCGCCTACCAGTACGTGCGCACGCGTGGCGGGCTCAAGGTGCTGCCCGAGCAGCTCACCACGGAGGAATACGGCATGGCCATCCGCAAGGACACGCCCGAACTGACCAAGGCAGTCAATGGCGCCATCGAGAAGCTCAAGGCCGACGGCACCTACGCCCAGATCGTGAGCAAGTGGTTCAAGCAATGATGACCCCCCGGCCTTTCACGCGCTGCGCGCGTGGAACTCCATCACGCAGCAGGCTGGCGCGACTGGCTTGGCTCGGCCCGGCGACCGGCCGCCGGACGGACTGACGGATGGACCTCGATTTCTCGCCCGTCTGGGACGGCTGGTCCGCGCTGCTGCGTGGCGCACTGGTCACGGTGGAGATCACGGCCTGCGCCCTGGCGCTGGGCTGCGTGCTTGGCCTGCTGGTGGGCATCGGCCGGCTGAATCCCAAGCGGCGCTGGCTCTACGGGATCTGCACCGCCTACGTGGCGGTCATCCGCGGCACGCCGCTTCTGGTGCAGTTGTTCATCCTGTTCTTCGGGCTGCCGCACTTCGGCATCCTGCTGCCGGCCTTCCTTTGCGGAGTGCTGGGCCTGGGCGTGTACTCGGGCGCCTACGTGTCGGAGATCGTGCGCGGCTCGATCCAGTCCATCGACAAGGGGCAGACCATGGCCGCGTTGTCGCTGGGCATGACGCCGGCGGTGGCCATGCGCCAGATCGTGCTGCCGCAGGCGGTGGTGCGGATGATTCCTCCGCTGGGCAACGAGTTCATCGCGCTCATCAAGAACTCGGCACTGGTCTCCCTGCTGACCATTCACGACGTGATGCACGAGGGCCAGAAGATCATCAGCGTCTCGTACCGCTCGCTCGAGGTGTACCTGGCCATCGCGCTCGTGTACTTCGTGCTCACCGGAACCATGACGCTGGTGCTGCGCCACTTCGAGCAACGGCTGCGCCAAGGCGGGCTGGTGCGATGAGCCTGACGGACTTCTCGCGCGCCGCGTTGCCGGTCACGCCCTGGAAGAACGGCGGCGGCACCACGCAGCAGATCATGAGCTGGCCGCCCGGCGCAGGGATCGAGACTTTCGGCTGGCGCGTGAGCATTGCCTGCATCGCGGCGGCCGGGCCTTTCTCGGCGTTCCCGGGTGTGGATCGGAGCATCATGCTGCTGGAAGGCGACGGTGTACGCCTGTTTGCGGCAGATGGCGACATCGACCACCAGCTTGACGTGGCGCACCAGCCTTTTGCGTTCAGCGGCGACCAGGCCATCGACTGCACGCTGCTCGGCGGCGCATCGCACGACTTCAACGTGATGACCCGGCGCGGCAAGTGGCGCGCCGACGTGCAGGTGCTGTCGCATGCCACGAGCATCGACGCGGCGCCCCACGGCGTGCTGCTTGCGCTGCGCGGTGCTTGGCGGCTCAATGACGGGCTTTGCCGCGAGGGCGAGGGCCGCTGCTGGGCCGGCGAACCGCACGCGTGGCAGGCGGTGCCGGACGGCCCGCAAGCGCGGCTGGCCGCCGTGCGCATCGTGCCGGCCTGACCCGTGAGCCGCAGGAGAAACGAAGAGATGTTGAAACCCGCAAAGCAATTGCCTCCGGCCGATGGACTGTGGATCGGCTTGCGCCTCGCTTCCGGCGCTGCCCCCGACCTTTCGCTTTCCGAGCACGCCGAGGCCGCGATCGTGGTCCAGCAGGGCACCATCCGCTGGGTGGGTGCGCGCAGCGAGGTGCCCGCGGCCTTCGCCGGCTTGCACGTGCACGAGGGCGGTGGCGCGCTCGTCACGCCCGGCCTGGTCGATTGCCACACGCACCTGGTCTACGGCGGCCGTCGTGCCAACGAGTTCGCGATGCGCCTGGCCGGCGCGAGTTATGAGGAAGTGGCCAAGGCGGGCGGCGGCATCGTCTCCACCGTGCGGGCCACGCGCGAAGCCAGCGAGGACGAACTCTTCGAATCGGGCGCCGCACGCCTGCAGAGCCTGCTGGCCGATGGCGTATGCGCCATCGAGATCAAGTCGGGCTATGGCCTGTCGCTGGAGCATGAGCGCAAGCAGCTGCGCGTGGCGCGCCGCCTGGGCGAGGCCTTCGGCGTCACAGTCAAGACCACCTTCCTGGGCGCGCACGCGCTGCCGCCCGAGTACGCGGGCCGCAACAGCGAGTACATCGACCTCGTCTGCAAGGAGATGCTGCCCGCGCTCGCCGACGAAGGCCTGGTGGACGCAGTCGACGTCTTCTGCGAGCGCATCGCCTTCACGCTGGAAGAGACCGAGCGCGTCTTCCAGGCGGCGCAGGCGCTGGGCCTTCCGGTGAAGCTGCATGCCGAGCAACTGTCGGACATGGACGGTGCCGCGCTGGCCGCACGCTACGGAGCGCTGTCCTGCGACCACATCGAGCATCTGTCGGCCAAGGGCATCGCCGCGATGAAGCAATCGGGCACTGTGGCCGTGCTGCTGCCCGGCGCCTACTACACGCTGCGCGACACGCACCTGCCGCCCATCGAGGCACTGCGCGCCGCGGGCGTGCCGATGGCCGTGTCCACCGACCACAACCCGGGCACCTCGCCCGCGCTGAGCCTGCTGCTGATGGTCAACATGGCTTGCACGCTGTTCAGGCTCACCGTGCCCGAGGCGCTGGCCGGCGTCACGCAGCATGCCGCTCGCGCGCTCGGCCTGCAGGACACGCACGGACGCATCGCTGCGGGCATGCCCGCGAACTTCGTGCTGTGGGACGTGAGCGAGGGCGCCGAGCTGGCCTACTGGTTCGGCCAGCGGCCGCTGCGCACCGTGGTCCGCCAGGGCCGCATCGCATCAGGGGCCGCCGCATGATCGCAGCGCCAGGCCGCCCCAAGCAAGCTCGCACCGCGGTGCGAAGCACGAAGGAACTCCAATGACCGCAGGCCGCCTCTTCGCCGCCGACGCGCTGCTGCCCGAGGGCTGGGCGAAGAACGTACTGCTGGCCTGGAACGATGCGGGGCAGCTGACGCGGATCGAAGCCGGTACGCACGCGCCTGCCGGCGTGCAGAGCGCCAAGGGCCCGCTGGTCCCCGGCATGCCCAACCTGCATTCGCATGCCTTCCAGCGCGGCTTTGCCGGCCTCACCGAATTCCGCGCCGGCGAGCAGGACAGCTTCTGGAGCTGGCGAACGCTGATGTACCGCTTCGCCGGACGCCTCGCGCCGCAGCACATGGAAGCCATCGCCACCTGGCTCTATGCCGAGATGCTGGAGGCGGGCTACACCAGCGTGTGCGAGTTCCAGTACGTGCACCACCAGGACGATGGCCGGCCCTATGCCGACGATGCCACGCTGAGCCTGGCGCTGCTGCGCGCCGCGCAGAAGGTGGGCATCGGCTTCACGCTGCTGCCGGTGCTCTATCAAACCAGCGGCTTCGGTGGCCTGCCGCCCAACGAGGGACAGCGCCGCTTCATCCGCTCCACCGAGTCGATGCTGGCGCTGCTCGAATCGCTCAAGCCCCGCTGCGACGCGCAGGGCGCCTGCCTGGGCCTGGCGCCGCATTCGCTGCGCGCCGTGCCGCCCGATGCGCTGCGCGAGGCGATCGCCGGGCTCGACGCCATCGACCGCAGCGCGCCCATCCACATCCACATCGCCGAGCAGACCCGGGAGGTCGAGGACTGCATCGCCTGGAGCGGCAGCCGCCCGGTCGAATGGCTGCTGGACCATGCGCCCGTCGATGCGCGCTGGTGCCTGGTGCATGCCACGCACATGAGCGACGCCGAATACCAGCGCGCGGCGGCCAGCGGCGCGGTGGCGGGCCTGTGCCCCACCACCGAGGCCAACCTGGGTGACGGCATCTTCGACCTGCCGCGCTGGCGCCGCCACCATGGCGCGTGGGGCTTGGGCTCCGACAGCCACGCGACGGTGAATGCGGCCGAGGAACTGCTGATGCTGGAATACAGCCAGCGCCTGGCCACGCGCCAGCGCAACGTGGGCGCGAGCGCCGCGCAGCCGCAGGTGGCCACGGCCCTCACGCTTGCGGCGGTGCAGGGCGGGGCGCAGGCATCCGGCCGTGCCGTCGGCGGACTCGAAGCGGGGCAGCAGGCGGACTTCGTGATACTCGACGCAGACCACCTGGCGCTGCAGGGGTTGGGCGCACCCGAGATGCTCTCGGCCCACGTCTTCGCCAGCCACCGCACTTCGGCCATCGACGCCGTGTGGGTGGGCGGAAAGCCGCGCGTCGCGGCCGGCCGCCACGCACTGCACGACGAGGCTGCGCGCGGCTTCGTGCAGGCGCGCAGCCAACTTCTCAAGGATTGATCTTCACCATGGCCTTCAGCACCACCGAGCCGCCGTTCCGCTTTCGCCAGGGTACGCGCCCGCTGCTCATCTCCATGCCGCACGTGGGCACGCACGTGCCCCCCGCGCTGGCCGCGCGCCTGACGGAAGAAGCGCGCCACGTGCCCGACACTGACTGGCACCTGGAGCAGCTCTACGACTTCGCCGACGAACTGGGCGCCTCGGTGCTGGTGGCCACGCATTCGCGCTACGTCATCGACCTGAACCGCCCGCCGGATGGCGCGAGCCTGTACCCCGGCCAAAGCGTGACCGGCCTGTGCCCCGTCGACACCTTCGACGACACGCCGCTGTACGCCGATCCAAAGGACCTGCCGGTAGACGAAGAGATCGCCGGGCGGCGCGATGCCATCTGGCGGCCCTATCACGCGAAGCTCGCCGAGGAATTGGCGCGCATCAAGGCAGCGCACGGTGTCGCTGCGCTGTGGGATGCGCACTCCATCCGCTCGGTGCTGCCGCGCTTCTTCGAAGGCAAGCTGCCCGACCTGAACCTGGGTACCGCCAACGGTGCCAGCTGCGACCCGGAGTTGGCGCAGACGCTGCTGGGCATCGCGAAGGACGCCACTGGCTACACGGGCGTGCTCAACGGCCGCTTCAAGGGCGGCCACATCACGCGGCAGCACGGCAATCCTGCCGCCGGCGTGCACGCGGTGCAGCTGGAAATGACCCAGAGCAGCTACATGCAGGAGGCCTTGCCCTTCGACTACCTGCCCGAAGTGGCCGCCGGCGTGAAGCCGCATGTGCGGCGCATGCTGGAGGCGGTGCTGGAATTCGTCGAGCGCAAATGAGCAGCGCTCCCAACACTTGAAACCGGCGAATCAGCCGCGCATCGTCGGACACCAGGCCATGCAAGCTCGCTAGTCTTTCTCTACTAGCTTGCCATCCAGGGGTTGATGCAAGGCACCCCCGTCGGTTCGAAGTGCCGCACGTTGCGCGTCACCACGGCGGCGCCATGGACAAGGCAAGTGGCAGCGATCAGAGGGTCGCGGTAGTCACGCGCATCTGACCACGGCAAGCTCGCGGCCTTGCGTGCTACCAGGTGGTCGACTGGCAGGATTCGCCCTGCGAACGCTGGCAGCACCATCTCATCGAGCCACCGGCCAAGAATCGCCGCCTGCGGTTCGTCACCGCGTTGCGCCAGCTGGGTGATGCCACGCTGCAGCTCCAGTACGGTGATAGAGGAGATACAGAGGGCGTCGGTCGCCTGCGCCCTGAGCCAGGCTTTCACGTTCGGGTCGCACGCGCTCTTGCGCGCTTCAGAAACGACGTTCGTGTCCAGGACGAACATCATGATGTCTCGCACTGTCCGACGAGTACGCCGCTCATCACATGAGGGCAATGCGCCGACGAGTCGGCCCAATCAACGACGCGCCTGCCATGCCTGGCGATACAGCGAAAACGTTGGCGGTTGCCTGCTGCGGTGGGCTCATTCGTCAATGTCTCTTGCCTTGATGGCGACCGGTTCGAAGTCGAATTCGATGGCGTCGGCGTCGGGCATGCGCAGCAGCTCGACCAGGCTCTTGTCTGTCTTTGTGAGGCGGCGGTACTCGGCGATCGGGATGAGCGCCAAGGACGGCTCACCGCGGTCGGTGATGATCACTGTGCCGCCTTCGCTGGCGACGCGCTTCGCCGCGCTGACGTTGTGCACGAACTCTCGGCTCGTGACGGTTTTGATTTGTGCGTGTCCCATGATTGGTTCCCTTTCAATCGGCTGGAATCCGATCCTGAACTGTATGTTAGTCACGTTACTAACACTCGTCAATGCGAGGACACCCTGAGCGCTGTGAGGACGCATCAGACCGACCCGAAGGTCGGCCGCGGTTCAGGCAGGCACACAACGCGCGCGAGTGCCGGTCCATAGAATCGAGCCTTATGAAGCCCACCGCCTACACCCGTGGCCAGGCCCTGCCCGGCATCCTCGCGAATCGCATCGCCATCCTCGATGGCGCCATGGGCACCATGATCCAGCGCTTCAAGCTGGGCGAAGCGCAGTACCGCGGCGAGCGCTTCAAGGACTTCGAACGCGACGTCAAGGGCAACAACGAGCTGCTCTCGCTCACGCGGCCCGACGTGATCCGCGACATCCATGAGGGCTACCTCGCGGCCGGCGCCGACATCGTCGAGACCAACACCTTCGGCGCCACCCGCATCGCGCAGGAGGACTACAAGATGGCCGACCTGGCGCGCGAGATGAACGTCGAATCGGCCAGGCTTGCGCGCGAGGCCTGCGACAAGTACAGCACGCCCGACAAGCCGCGCTTCGTGGCCGGCGCCCTGGGCCCGACGCCCAAGACGGCCAGCATCAGCCCCGACGTGAACGACCCAGGCGCGCGCAACGTGGGCTTCGAGGAGCTGCGTGCCTCGTACTACGAGCAGGTGGAAGCCCTGGTGGAAGGCGGCGCCGACCTGCTGCTGGTCGAGACCATCTTCGACACCCTCAACGCCAAGGCTGCGCTCTTCGCCATCGACGAGTACTTCGAGAACAGCGGCGAGCGCCTGCCCATCATCATCAGCGGCACCGTCACCGATGCCTCGGGCCGCATCCTGAGCGGGCAGACCGTCACTGCCTTCTGGCACAGCGTGCGGCATGCGCAGCCGCTGGCCATTGGCCTGAACTGCGCGCTGGGCGCGGCGCTGATGCGGCCCTACATCCAGGAGCTGGCCAAGGTGGCGGAAGACACCTTCATCAGCTGCTACCCCAACGCCGGTCTGCCCAACCCGATGAGCGACACGGGCTTCGACGAGACGCCTGACGTCACCTCGCGCCTGCTGTACGAGTTCGCGGCCGAAGGACTCGTGAACATCGTGGGCGGCTGCTGCGGCACCACGCCGGACCACATCGCGGCCATCGGCGCGGCGGTGTCGCCGGTGGCGGCGCGCGGCGTGCAGCAGCGCCAGGCCTTCTATCGCGAAGCTGCCTGAGTGAGTGCTTGCAATGAAGTGCGAAGGGGCGCCGCGGCGCCCTTTTGCTTTGATGAAGGCCGGGTAAAGCGGACCACCCGATGTAAGGGCCGTGCACCGGGCAGCCCGCACCGCCGTTGGGTGAGCACGCGACGTTGGCTGATTGACAGCCGCGGCGCCAGCCGGCCTCATGGGTCGAGCACAACACGGAGCCATTGATGAACAACACAGAACAACAAGCAGGTCCGCGAATGTGGCTGCGCTGGCGCATCCGGCAAGCCGTCGTCGCCGGCCTGCTGGCGCTGCCTCTGGCCGCCATGGCCCAGCAGGCGGTCACCCGCGCCGGCGTGACGCTCATGGCCGGGCCCGGCAACAGCTACCCGGCCGTGGCCGAGCTGGGCCAGGGCCAGCCGGTGGACGTCATGGGCTGCACCCAAGGCTATGGCTGGTGCGACGTGATGCTGCCCGATGGCTTGCGCGGCTGGGTCTTTGCCAACGCACTGGCGTACCCCTACCAGGGCACACCGGTGCCGCTGGCAGGCTACGGCGCGGTGATCGGCGTGCCCATCATCACCTTCAGCGTGGGCAACTACTGGGGCCGCTACTACCGCGATCGGCCCTGGTATGGCGAGCCCCGCTGGTGGGGCGGAAGGCCGCCCCCACCACCGCCGCCGGGCTGGCGGCCGCCGCCCCCGGGACGGCCCGCATGGCAGCCGCACCCCGGACCTCCGCCACCGAACTTCCGGCCGCCGCGCCCGCCGGCCTGGCAGCAGCCGGGCTGGCCCGACAACAACGTCCGGCCCCCGCACGACCCGGGCGTGCGGCCACCGCGGCCGGGGCCTGGCGGGCCTCCGGGAGGACCACCGATGAGCAGCCGTCCGGCCAACCTGGGCGAGGGGCGGCAGTGGGACAGTCATGGCGGCCGCGGACAGGGCGGTCCCCAGGGGCGCCCGGGCGACCGGGGTCCTGGCGGCGGACCGCAGGCGCATCCTGGCGGTCGCGGGCCAGGCGGGCCGCAGGGCCCGCAGGGCGATCGCGGAAGCCACGGGGGTGACCGCGGCAATCACGGAGGCGATCGCGGCAACCACGGTGGCGGAGGTGGCGGGGACCGGGGTGGCGGTGGCGGCGGCGGTGGCGGGCCCGGTGGGCAGGGCGGCCAGGGCGGACCAGGCGGCCGCAGCTAGCGACGGCCCATCAGCGCCACGAAGCGCTGCGCCCCCAGTCCCAGGGGGCGCTCCTTCGACCAGACCACGTCCACCCACAGGTCCAGTTCGTTCGAGAGGTTCTCGAACACGATCTCCACCAGCGTGCCGGCCGCAACGTGCGGCCGCGCCAGGTTGCGTGGCAGCCAGCCCCAGCCCAGGCCGGCGCTGATCATGCTCAGGGCCGCCAGCGCGTTGTCGGTGCGCCAGGTGTGGCGGCCGAAGACCAGGCGCGAGTCGGTGGTGGCCCGGTCGCGGCCGGCCACCACGATCTGCCGCGTGTTGTGCAGGTGTTCCTCGCGCAGCTTGCCGTTTCGCGCCGACTGGAGCACCGGGTGCGTGGGCGCGACCATCATCGCCAGGGTCTCGGTCGTTACCTCCTGGAAGCCCTCGCGCCCGTCCAGGCTGGGCCGTTCGAAGACCAGCGCGAGTTGGGCCCGGCCGGTGTGCAGCATGCTCAGCGCGTCGGCCTGCGGCGCGGCCAGCACCTCGCACTCCAGCAGTGGATGCTCGGCCGCCAGGGTGGCCAGCACATTGCTCCAGGGTGCCGCCAGCAGTTCCGGCGCCACCGCCAGCGTCAGGCGCGATTCCAGGCCCTGCGTGAGTCCCAGCGCCTGCACCTGCAGGGCCTTGAGTTGTGCATCCACCAGCCGAGCCTGTGGCTCCAGCGAGCGCGCGGCAGCGGTCGGCTTGGGCTCGCGCCCGCTGCGGTCGAAGAGCGGCAGGTCCAGGTCCGCTTCCAGGTTGGCGATGGCCATGCTCACCGCCGACGGCACGCGCCGGAGCGCCCGCGCGGCGGCCGAGAAGGAGCCGTGATCAAGAACGGCCAGGAAGACCTGCAGGTTGTCGCTGGAAAGGCCCATGGGCGACCGACCTTTCAATAAAACTGAAAGAAGATGACTTTATATATCAGACAACAACACATAAAGTCCAGGTCAAGCAATCAGTTTTGGCTCCCCAAGGAAGGTCATGCAAGGTATCAAGCGCAAAGTCGTCTACGTCGGTCTGTACGAAGCCATCGCCATCGTTGTGGCCAGCTTCGGCTTTGCCGCCATGTCGGGCCAGGAACTCAGCCACGCTGCGCCGCTGTCGGTGGCCGCCTCGGTCATCGCGGTGGGCTGGAACCTGATCTTCAACAACCTGTTCGAGATGTGGGAGTCGCGCCAGGCGGTCAAGGGCCGCAGCGTCGGCCGCCGCGTGGCGCATGCCATGGGCTTCGAGGGCGGCCTGGTGCTGATGCTGGTGCCACTGGTGGCCTGGTGGCTGGACGTGTCGCTGTGGGCCGCGCTGCTGATGGACCTGGGCCTGGTGGTGTTCTTCCTGGTCTACACCTTCGTGTTCAACTGGGTGTTCGACGCTGTTTTCGGGCTGCCGGCGTCGTCGCTGAAGCCGGCCTAGCTTGAAGCGCTGCCCCGGCAGCGCGCATGCCGGACTCGCAGAAGGCCCCACAGGAGGAGCGCCACGACTGGTGTCCAGACCAGCAACCCGAGCACGGCGAGCAGGTCGGTGACCTCTTCCTGGTCCTGCGCGCGATAGAAGACAAGCGCCCATTCGAGCATTGAATCGCTGACCGGCAAGGGAATGATCGATTGCATTCCCAGTCGCGTGAGCCACGCGGCCGCAGTCAATGCAGCGAGCGACCACGTCAAAGATTTCAAGAGGCGTTTCATCAGAGGCACCGTTCGCGCAGTGCAACCTGGAAGTAGCAGACACCGGGATTTGACACGACGGGGCCCGAGCAGCCAAAGACCGATTTCTCTGAGGGTGTCATTGGGCCGGTCTTGGCTTGGTCCGCTGCACTGTGTCCTTGTCTACACCTTCGTTCTTCAATAGTGAGGTGCGACCGCGTTTACGGACGGAAGCCCAGGCTCTCCAGACTGTCCGCACCGACGGTTCCATCTTCGATGACGACCGCAGAGTGGGCGAGGAGATGACCAATAGCGCTCAGGCCTGAGTGGATGGCGGCCAGAGTCGTTTCGGCGTCCTCAACGATCGCCTCGAGAACTGGCGCCTCGCACGCACTCAGGTCGAACTGGCCTTGCCCATCCAAGGAAAGGCGGCCCAGGTGATTCAGTAGGCCGCGCATCGGACGCATAGGCTGGCTTCGACATTGATGCATGCACATACTATAGTCTCTGACGTACTATGGTACGTCCACGAACACTTCGTGGATGCAGAGTTCCCGCCTTAATCCTCCCGCCCAGAAGGACTTGAGGCGTGCGTTCGCCGAGGCGATCGTCGAGCGTCGCAACGAACTCGCGGTCAGCCAGGAAATGCTGGCGGAAGCCTGCGACCTGAGCGTGAGCTACGTCAGCCTGCTTGAGCGGGGGCAGCGGAACCTGACCGTGTACAGCGCTGCGAAACTCGCCGCCGCGTTGGGAATGCAGACTTCACAGCTCGTCCTGCTCGCCGAAGCCAAGCTGAAGAACCTCAAGCGGCAATAGCCTGCGGTCTGGCTGGAGACCTGTCAGGGAATAGCTGGTCGAGTAAAATTCTCCTCCCCAAGGAGCGTTGCAGCGCTCGCCGCCACACACATCTGGCGGCGCAGCGTCAGGCTTGGGGCCTCAGCTTTTTTGCAACGACGCTCGCCTGTACGTGCCTTCGCAGGTGAGCCCATGTCCGACACCCAACACTCCGTCCCTCCCATGAAGCTGTCCGGCCTCGAGCCGGTTCGCATCGGCGAGGGCACGCTCTTCGTGAACATCGGGGAGCGCACCAACGTCACCGGTTCCAAAGCCTTCGCCCGCATGATCCTCAACGGCCAGTTCGAGGAAGCCTTGGCCGTGGCGCGGCAGCAGGTGGAAAACGGCGCGCAGGTGATCGACGTGAACATGGACGAGGCCATGCTCGACAGCAAGGCGGCCATGGTGCGCTTTCTGAACCTGATCGCCAGCGAGCCCGACATCGCCCGCGTGCCGATCATGATCGACAGCTCCAAGTGGGAGGTGATCGAGGCCGGCCTGCGCTGCGTGCAGGGCAAGGGCATCGTCAACTCCATCTCGATGAAGGAAGGCGTCGAGAAGTTCAAGCACGAGGCCGCGCTGGTTCGCCGCTACGGCGCCGCCGCCGTGGTCATGGCCTTCGACGAGCAGGGCCAGGCCGACACCTACGCGCGCAAGATCGAGATCTGCGAGCGCGCCTATCGCATCCTGGTCGACGAGGTGGGCTTCCCGCCCGAGGACATCATCTTCGACCCCAACATCTTCGCGGTGGCCACCGGCATCGAGGAGCACAACAACTACGCCGTGGACTTCATCGAGGCCACGGGCTGGATCAAGAAGAACCTGCCGGGCGCCAAGGTGTCGGGCGGTGTCAGCAACGTGAGCTTTTCCTTCCGCGGCAACGACCCGGTGCGCGAGGCCATCCACACCGTGTTCCTGTACCACGCGATCCAGGCGGGCATGGACATGGGTATCGTCAATGCCGGCATGGTCGGCGTGTACGACGACCTGGAGCCCACCCTGCGCGAGCGGGTGGAAGACGTGGTGCTCAACCGCCGTCCCGATGCCGGCGAGCGCCTGGTGGAAGTGGCCGAATCGGCCAAGGGCGCGGCCAAGGACGACAGCCGCAAGAACGACTGGCGCGGCACGCCCGAGGCGCCGGTGTCGGTGGGCCAGCGCCTGGCGCATGCGCTGGTGCACGGCATCACCGACTTCATCGTGCCGGACACCGAGGAGGCCTACCAGGCCATCATCGCCGGCGGCGGCCGGCCGATCAACGTGATCGAAGGCCCGCTCATGGACGGCATGAACGTCGTGGGCGACCTGTTCGGCCAGGGCAAGATGTTCCTGCCGCAGGTGGTGAAGTCGGCCCGCGTGATGAAGCAGGCCGTGGCCCACCTCATTCCCTACATCGAGGAAGAGAAGCGCCAGGACGAGGCCGCGGGCCGCGACGTGCGCAGCAAGGGCAAGATCATCATCGCCACCGTGAAGGGCGACGTGCACGACATCGGCAAGAACATCGTCACCGTCGTGCTCCAGTGCAACAACTTCGAAGTGGTGAACATGGGCGTGATGGTGCCCTGCCACGAGATCCTGGCGCGCGCCAAGGTCGAGGGCGCGGACATCGTGGGCCTGTCGGGCCTGATCACGCCTAGCCTGGAAGAGATGCAGTACGTGGCCGGCGAGATGCAGAAGGACGAGCATTTCCGCCTGCGCAAGATCCCGCTGCTCATCGGCGGCGCCACCACCAGCCGCGTGCACACCGCCGTGAAGATCGCACCGCACTACGAGGGCCCTGTCGTCTACGTGCCCGATGCCTCGCGCAGCGTGAGCGTGGCGCAGAGCCTGCTGAGCGAGCAGGCGGCGAAGTACATCGACGAGATCAACGCCGACTACGAGAAGGTGCGCCACCAGCACGCCAACAAGAAGCAGGTCCCCCTGTGGCCGCTGGCCAAGGCACGTGCCAACAAGACGCCCATCGACTGGACCGGCTACCAGCCGCCGGCGCCCAAGTTCATCGGCCGCCGCGTGTTCCGCAACTACGACCTGGCCGAGCTGGCCAAGTACATCGACTGGGGTCCCTTCTTCCAGACCTGGGACCTGGCCGGCCCCTTCCCGGCCATCCTCAAGGACGAGGTGGTGGGCAGCGAGGCGGTGCGCGTATTCGGCGACGGCCAGCGCATGCTCAAGCGCCTGATCGAGGGCCGCTGGCTCACCGCCAGCGGCGTGATCGGCTTCTGGCCGGCCAACACCGAGAACGACGACGACATCACGCTCTACACCGACGAGTCGCGCGAGCACAAGCTGCTGACCTGGTGGGGCATGCGCCAGCAGACCGAGAAGCACGTCATCGACGGCGTGACGCGCCCCAGCCGCTGCCTGGCCGACTTCGTCGCGCCGCGCGAGTCGGGCCTGAAGGACTACGTGGGCATGTTCGCCGTCACTGCCGGCATCGGCGTGGAGAAGAAGGAGAAGTTCTTCCTCGATGACCTGGACGACTACTCCGCGATCATGCTCAAGGCCCTGGCCGACCGCCTGGCCGAGGCCTTCGCGGAAGCCATGCACCAGCGCGTGCGCACCGACCTGTGGGGCTACGTGCCCGACGAGGCGCTCTCCAACGAAGACATGATCGGCGAGAAGTACAAGGGCATCCGCCCCGCGCCCGGCTATCCCGCCTGCCCCGACCACAGCGTGAAGCGCGCCATGTTCGAGGTGCTGCAGTGCGACGAGATCGGCATGGGCATCACCGAAAGCCTGGCGATGACGCCGGCCGCCAGCGTGAGCGGCTTCTACTTGAGCCACCCGGAATCGACCTACTTCAACGTCGGCAAGATTGGGCACGACCAGTTGATGGACCAGGCCACGCGGCGTGGTGCGAGCGAGTCGGAGCTGGAGCGCTTGCTGGCGCCGAACCTGTAGTCAACGAACGCCGGTCGCGGCGCGCGAAGTCCCAAGCCCTAGCGCGCGAAGCGGCGCCGGTACTCCACCAGGCTGACTCCGAGGCGGCGGGCGAACGCACGGCGGAAGCCGTCCACGCTGGCATAGCCCACTGCATCGGCCAGCCGCTTGGCCGGTAGCTCCGACTCTTCGGCCAGGCGTCGGGCGGCGTCGATCCTCGCGTTCTCGACGAACTCCGCAGGCGTCGTGCCAGTCTCGCCGCGGAAGATCCGGGCAAAACTTCTTTCACTCATGCCGGCGCGCGACGCCAGCGCCGGCACCGACAGGTCGTCCTTGAGATGCGCCAGGACATGGTCCTGAACCAGGCGCATGCTGGAGCGATCGGCCGTCTGCGCCGCCAGGTGGGCACTGAACTGGCTCTGGCCGCCGGGACGCTTGAGGAACATGACCAGTTCGCGCGCCACCCGCAGCGCGAGTTCGCGGCCGTGGTCTTCCTCCACCATCGCGAGGGCCAGGTCCATGCCCGCAGTGACGCCGGCCGAAGTGAAGAGCTTGCCGTCCTTCACGTAGATGGCATCGGGCTCGACGCACGCACTCGGATACGACGCCGCGAGGCGGCCGGTGGAATTCCAGTGCGTGGTCACCCGTTTTCCGTCCAGAAGCCCGGCGGCCGCCAGCACGAAGGCCCCGCTGCACACCGAGCCGTAGCGCCGCACCTTGCCAGCCTGGCGTCGCAGCCAGTCGTGCACCGTTCCATCGATCGCCATCCTGTCGATGCCGGGGCTGCCGGCCACGAGCAGGGTGTCGATCGGACCCCTGCAGGCCGCTATCGTCGTGTCGACCGCCAGGCACAAGCCGTTGCTGCACTTGAGCAGGCCTTCCTGGGTGCCGACGAGCTGCACCGTGTACGCACGCCGGTCGCCCAGCTGGCGTGATGCCTCGGCAAACACATCAGCGGGGCCGGCCACGTCGAGCGACTGGACGCGGGGGAAGGCGAGGATGGCGATGCGCATGGCTGACAAGATCCGATAGTTGGCAGAAATCGCCGCAAGGAGTCGCAGACAGGATGGCGAGCTTGGCAGAAACTATCCCGAGCTGCAAATTCTGCCAAAACCGATGCAAAGCCTTTCCCTGACCCCGTCCCCCTCGAGGGCGCCTCATCGCGCACAAGCATCCATCCGCAACCTGCCCGTCAATCTGTTCGCCTCGGTCATGGGCCTTTCGGGGCTGGCACTGGCGTGGCGCCTTGCACATGGCAGCCTGGGCGCACCCTCTCTTGTCGGCGAGGCGATCGCCGCGTTCGCGCTGGCCGTCTTCGTGCTCGTCTCACTGGGCTATCTCGCGAAGCTGGCGAAGCACCCGCAGGCCGTGCGCGCGGAGTTCCTTCATCCGGTGGCCGGCAACTTCTTCGGCACCATCGTGATCTCGCTGCTTCTGCTGTCTGCCGTCGTCGAGCCCTATAGCGCGCCTGCGGCACGCGCCCTCTGGACGCTGGGCGTGGCAACGACCTTCCCGCTCAGCTTCGTCGCCGTCTCGCGCCTGCTCAAGGGCCAGGTGGATGCGTCGCATGCGGTGCCGGCGTGGCTCATCCCGGGCGTTGCGACATTCGACATCGCCGTGACCGGCGGCCACATGCCGATGCAATGGGCCATGGAAATCAACCTGTTCGCGGGCGCGGTCGGCGCGGTGCTGGCACTGGTGCTGTTCGCCATGATCGTGAGCCGGCTGGTGCATCGCGATCCGCTCGCGCCTGCGATGACCCCGTCCCTGATGATCCTCGTCGCGCCATTTGCCGTGGGCTTCCTCGCGTACGTCAACATCGCCGGCGGTATCGATCGCTTCGCCGCATTGCTTTTCTACTTTGCGCTCTTCATGTTCGCAGTGGTCGCCCCGAAGGTGTTCCGCCGGGGCGCCAGCTTTTCTGCGGCGTGGTGGGCGATCGGCTTTCCCATGGCTGCACTGGTCAATGCCGCGCTGAAGTACGCGCAGTTCCGGCAGAGTGCGGTGCTTCTGGGCCTCGCGGCGGTGCTTCTGGGCCTGCTGAGCCTGGCGCTTGCGGTGCTGACGCTGCGCACCCTGCAAATTGCGCTCAATGGGAAGCTGCTGGCGTGAGCAGGGCCGGCAGGCCCGTCGCGGCCGTCACTGGCCAGTACAGGTCCGATGCATGGGCATGTGCGTCCGGATCGGGATTGATCACCGCCACGCGCCCCCCTTCCGCGCGCGTCGCCGCTGGCAGGCTCGCCGCGGGCTGCACCAGGCCGGAGGTGCCGATCACCAGCATCAGGTCGGCCTCAGCCGCCAGTTGAAGCGCCTCAGTCCAGGCCTGCTCCGGGAGCATTTCGCCGAACCACACCACGCCGGGGCGGATGGGGCCGCCGCAATGCGGGCAGCGTGGTGGTGCCAGTCGTTCGACCGGCGGTTGTTGCGGGTCGAAGTCGCCAACGGACTGCAAGGTAAAGGGGGCCGAGCAATCGAAGCAGCGCGGCGAGAAGATGCTGCCGTGCAGGTGCACGACTGAAGCCGAGCCGGCGCGCTCGTGCAGGTTATCCACGTTCTGGGTCACGATCGACAGGCGCTCGACCTGTGGCGCGGCCGCGAGTTGGGCCAGTGCCTCGTGCCCGGCGTTCGGCCGGGCGTGCGCGACCTTCCTGCGCCGCCATTCGTACCAGGCCCAGACCATCTCCGGGTCGCGCATGAAGGCCTCGGGCGTCGCCAGCGTCTGTGGGTCGAAGCGTGACCACAGGCCCGTGCCTCGGTCGCGGAAAGTGGGGATGCCGCTCTCGGCCGACATGCCGGCGCCGGTGAAGGCGACGATGCGGCGGGCGGAGCGCAGGGCTTCCAGCAGCGGGGCAGGGACATCGATGCTCATCGGCGCATTGTCGGGCGCCGGACTCCGTAGGACTACGGAGTGCCGCCGCAATCGACCGGATGGTTCGAAGACCGCCGGCGCCCTAGAGTGCAGGCAAGAGAGTCGCCGCCCGTGCGACCTGCAGGAGCCCTTGCCATGCCTCGTCTTCTTCGTCATCCGCTTGGTGCCGTCGCTGCATTGGCGCTTGCCGCTCTGTGCGCTCACGGTGCATCCGCCCAGCAGATGCCTTCAGCTTCGGAGCAACGCGCTTACATAGGCCTGCAGCAGGCCGCCTGGCGCGGCGACCTGCCGGCACTGGACAAGCTGCTGACCCAAGGCAGCAAAGCGGACCTGGAAGTGCGCGATCCGCACGGCCGCACGCCCCTGCAGATCGCCACCTATGCGAAGCAGCGCGAGGCGATCCGCCGGCTGGCGCGTGCGGGCGCCAAGCTCGACGCCATGGATTCGCAGCGCTACGACGCCGTCACCATCGCCTCGGTGGCCGACGATCCGGAAACGCTGGCGTTGCTCCTGTCCCTCGGCGCCAGTGCCAAGCAAACCACCAGCCCGTACGACGGAACCGCGCTCATCGCAGCCGCCCACCTGGGCCATGTCGAGGTGGTGCGCCAGCTGATCGCCGCCGGTGCGCCGCTGGACCACGTGAACAACCTGCACTGGACGGCGCTGATCGAATCCATCGTGCTGGGCGACGGTGGCACGCGGCACCAGCAGACGCTGGCGCTGCTGGTGGATGCGAAGGCGAACACGCAACTGGCCGACCGGGACGGCAAGACGCCCCTGCAGCTCGCACGCTCGCGCGGCTATGGGGCGATGGTGGCGAAGCTGGAGGCGGCGGCGGCGAAGTAGGGCGCTGGCGCGCGCGTCAATGCGCCGCGCCCGAAACCACCACCGCCACCTCCGTCGCCGGCGGCGTATTCCTGCTGCGCCCGCAGCGCACGATGCCGTCGATCATCACCATGCCCACGCCGGGGATGTCGCCCAACTGCACGCTCTCCAGCAGCGTCTTGCCGGCCGTGTGCTGCGCCTTGTCCATGAAGACGAAGTCGGCGTCGCGGCCCGCTTCGATCAAGCCGCAGTTGAGCTTGCGCAGGCGCGCCGTGTTGCCGGTGGCGAAGCAGAACACGGTCTCGGCCGGGATGTCCGCCAGCGCCGAGATCAGCGAGACCATGCGCAGGATGCCCAGCGGCTGCACGCCCGAGCCGGCCGGCCCGTCGGTGCCCAGGATCACGCGGTGCGGGCACTTGAGCTCGATCGCCGCGCGCGCCGCGCCGATCGCGACCTTCTCGTTGCCGTTGTGCACGATCTCGATGCCGCGCGTGCTCTGCTCGCACAACTCGCACACGTGCTTGAGCGGCAGCGAGGTGTGGCCGCCGTTGATGTGGCCGATGATGTCGGCGTCCGCCTCCAGCACCGTGTCCTTGTCGATGTAGCCCGAGCCCGGCACCGACGGGCCGCCAGTGTGGATGGTGCTCTGGATGCCGTACTTGCGTGCCCAGGCCACCATCTCCTTGGCCTCGTAGCCGGCCTTTACCGAGCCCAGGCCCACCTCGCCCAGCAGGCCCACGCCGGCCTCGGCCAGCTCCTTGAAGTCGTTCTCGACCATGCCCTTCTCGATCACCGGCGCGCCTGCCAGCACCTTCACGCCGCCAGGACGGAAGGCGTCGAAGGCCCGCTGCGCGGTGATGGCCAGCGCCTTCAGGCCCACGATGTCCTTGGGCCGGCCGGGGTAGTGCACCTCGCCGGCGGAGATCATGGTGGTCACGCCGCCGTTCATGCTGGACTCGATCCAGTTGAGCTGGCTCTGGCGCGGCGTCCAGTCGCCGGCCACCGGGTGCACGTGGCTGTCGATCAGGCCGGGGGCGACGCAGGTCTTCTTCGCGTCGATGACGGTCTTGGCGCCCTCGGTGTTGCAGTCCTTCTCCTTGCCGACCTGCACGATCAGCCCGTCGTTCACCACGATGGTGTCGGCTTCCAGGATGGGCTTGTCGATGTCGCCCGAAAGAAGAAGACCGATGTTGCGGATGACTACCTTGCCCGACTTGCCGCCGGCTGCTGCTGCTTCTGCCATGACTTCTGTTCCTCGTGGGTGGATCTGCTGTCTTTGTGTGGCGGGTCGTTGGCGGCGCTGCCGGCCACGTCCACCGTGCGCAGCACCGTCTCGATCACGAAGTCTTCCCAGTGCGCGACGGCGTCCTGGTTCTCGAGCGGCTCGCCCAGGAATGCACTGAGCGTGTAGCGGTTCGAGGTGTAGAAGTAACCGGTGGCCGCGATCAGCAAGTAGAGATCGCGCGCCGACACGTCGGGGCGGAACAGGCCCTGCTGGACGCCGGCCTCGACGATGCGCTGCAGGATCTCGATGGCATGCGACGAATACTCGCGCGCCCGCAGCGACTTGGAGATGTGCTTGCCCTTGTGCAGGTTCTCGCTGTTGAGCAGCGTGACGAACTCGGGGTTGCGCCTGTAGTAGCCCAGCACGAAGCGGATCACGGCGGTGAGCGCTTCCACCGGCCGCGTCTCGTCCAGCTCGATGGCGGCCTCGGCCTCGTCCATGCGGCGGTAGATGCCTTCCAGCACCGCGATGAACAGGCCTTCCTTGCTGCCGAAGTAGTAGTAGATCATCCGGTCGTACGAGTTGGCCGCCTTCGAGATCTTCTCGACGCTGCCGCCGTCGTAGCCGTAGCGGGCGAACACCTTGGTCGCCGCCTTGAGGATGCTGTCGCGGGTGGCCTGGGCAGCCGCCTCGCGCACGCCGGTGCGGCGCGTGGGCGCCTTGGTCGTCGTGCCGCGTGAGGACTTGCCCTCGGCCATCTTGTGCTGGATGCCCCGCTTACTTTTCGGCGAAGGCGCGCTCTACGACAAATTCGCCTGGCGTGCTCGTGTTGCCTTCCTTGAAGCCGCGCGCCTCCAGGATGTGCTTCAGGTCCACCAGCAGCCCCGGGCTGCCGCACAGCATCACGCGGTCTTCCTCGGGATTGATGGGGGGCAGGCCCAGGTCGTTGGTGAGCTTGTCGGTGGAGATGAGGTCGGTGATGCGGCCCATGTTGCGGAACTCCTCACGCGTGACCGTGGGGTAGTACAGCAGCTGCTTCTCGATCATCTCGCCCAGGATCTCGTGCTTGGGCAGGTGGTCCACCACCAGGTCGTGGTAGGCCAGCTCGTCCACCTGGCGCACGCCGTGCGCGAGGATGACCTGCTCGTACTTCTCGTACGTTTCCGGGTCGCGGATGATGCTCATGAAGGGCGCCATGCCGGTGCCGGTGCCGAACAGGTACAGGCGCTTGGCCGGCAGCAGGTAGTCGATGAGCAGCGTGCCGGTGGGCTTGCGGCCCACGATGATGGTGTCGCCCACCTGGATGTGCTGCAGCCTCGAGGTGAGGGGGCCTTCCTCCACCTTGATCGAGAGGAATTCCAGGTGTTCCTCGTAGTTGGGGCTGACGATGCTGTAGGCGCGCAGCAATGGCTTGTTGTTGACCTTCAGCCCGATCATGGTGAAGTGGCCGTTGGAAAAACGCAGCGCCGGGTCGCGCGTGGTGGTAAAGGTGAACAGGCGGTCCGTCCAGTGGTGGACGGAGAGAACACGCTCTTCGCTGAATGCACTCATACGAAACTCGATTCGGTTGGTGGATGGGCGGGTGCAAGACGCATGCCGCGTGCTGCGTGCCCGCAAAAGGTGCGCTCGACTGGCGGTGGGCTGCGAAGCGCATCCGGCGCCCGGAGAACCGGGCCCCAGCCCTCTATTGTCGCCGCTTCGCCCACAGGTCGGAAAAACACCATTGCAAGGCCTCGCTCCCTTTGCTACATTGATTTCATGTAGTGAACGCAACATGAAAGTGTAGCGAATGCTACATGCGAGGCCTGCTTCTTGCAAGCCTGCGGATCGAGTTCCTTTTCGAGATCGCCCCGATGACCGAACACACCAAGACGGACGGCCTGCCTGGCATCGACATGCCGGTGCTGGCCGACGCGCAATTGCGAAGCGCGCCGCGCAGCGAGCGCATGAGCACCGCCAAGATCGAGTGCAACGCCTGCCCGGTGCTGTGCCAGATCTCCGACGGCCGCACGGGCGCGTGCGACCGCTACGCCAACCGCAACGGCGCGCTGGTGCGCGTCGACCCGGTGGTGCTGCTGCGCCGCGAGCTGGCCGGTGGACAGCCTGCGCTGGTGGCCTTCGCGGACAAGGGCGCCGACGCGGGCGCCGAAGCGGCGGCCGAGCCCCAGCCCGACTGGAACGGCGACCTGCTGCTGGCCGACGAGGTCTTCGTCACCGGCCTGGGCGCCTCCACCACCTACCCCGACTACAAGCCCGCGCCCTTCATCGTGGCTTCCAAGGCGCAGGGCGTGGACATGGTCACCGTGGTCACCGAGGGCATCTTCAGCTACTGCAGCCTGAAGGTGAAGATCGACACCGACCGCTTCCTGGGCCCCGAGCAGGCCAACGTGCGCTACAAGGGCGAGGTGGTGGGCCACGTCACCACGGCCGAGTACGGTTCGCAGATGCTCTCGCTGGGCGGCGTGCACCACCTCACCGGCGGCAGCAAGAAGGAAGGGCGCATGACGCTGGAGGTGATGCAGCTCCTGGGCAACAAGAAGCCGGCCGAATGCACCATCGACGGCGGCTCCACCGTGGTGGTGCAAGCCGGCAAGGCGCCCATCGTCGGCGGCGTGGAAGAGCAACGCATGCGCGTGGGCTGCGGCTCGGCGACCATCGGCATCTTCGCGCGCCAGCTGCGCGACCTGTGCGACGAGGTGGTGGTGGTGGACGACCACATCACCGGCGTGCTCACCGAGCACCAGGCTGGCCGCTGCCTGGGCATGGGCCCCTCGGGCATCCAGATGCGCGGGCGCAAGTCCACGCCGGGGCGCTACTTCCAGGTGGCCAACCCCGGTACCGGCTGGGGTGGCACCGACATCGCCGATCCGCTGTCGATCATCGAGGGCTGGGAAGAGGGCGTGGCCCGGCCCGGCCTGCGCATGCTGATGACCTCCACCACCGGCGAGCACGCGCAGTGGTTCGTGCTCGACGATTCGCTGCAGCCGGTGGAGCAGGACATGCCCGCCGAGGTGCGCCGCGTGGTCGAGCGCATCGGCGAGAACTGCGAGCCCTCGCTGTGCACGGTGCTGTTCCTCGGTGGTGCGGGCGGCTCGCTGCGCGCCGGCGTCACCGAGAACCCGGTGCTGCTCACGCGCGCCATCAAGAATGCGCTGGTCAACGTCACGCTGGGCGGTGCGCCGGCCTACGTGTGGCCGGGCGGCGGCATCACGGTGATGGCCGACGTCATGCGCATGCCCGACATGAGCTTCGGCACCGTGCCCACGCCGGCGATCGTCGCGCCCATCGAGTTCACGATGCGGGCCAGCGACTTCGCGGCGCTGGGCGGCCACACGGAGCAGGTCTTCTCGCTGGAAGAGGCACTCAAGCGTGGCGCGTGGCACAACGACGGCGCGCCTCAGGCACGCCGCTGGGAAGCCTTGGACCCGGCCAATCCCTGGCCCATCGGCCACGCGCCCATGCTGGGCTGAGCACCACCATGGCGGCACAACGCACCCCACTCGACGGCGGCCGCTGGCATTTCCAGCACGGCCCGATCGACATCGTGGTGCAGGCCGAGGGCGATGCATCGGTGCTCGCGCAGGCGCACGAGGCCGCCTGGCAGCGCTTTGCCGGCATCCTCGACGAGCTGGTGGGCGAGTTGCGCGGACTGCGCCAGCCGGTCTCGGCGGCGCACACATTGAAGGGGCAGATCGCGCAGCGCATGCGGAATGCCTGCGAGCAGGCCAGCCTCGCCTGCGGATCGCCCTTCATCACGCCGATGGCGGCGGTGGCCGGCTCGGTGGCGCAGGAACTCATTGCTTTCTACAGGCGCCCCGGCATCGAGCGCGCCTGGGTCAACAACGGCGGCGACATCGCGCTGCACCTGGCGCCCGGCCGCTCGGCGCGCGTGGGCGTGTTCGCCGACCTCGCGCGCTTCGACCCGATGCAGCACGAGGCCCCGCTGGAAACCGACGGCCAGTTCGATGTGCATGCATCGACGCCCGTGCGCGGCATCGCCACCAGCGGCTGGCGCGGCCGCAGCTTCTCGCTGGGCATTGCCGACAGCGTCACCGTGCTGGCGCAAACGGCCGCGCAGGCCGACGCTGCCGCCACGCTGATCGCCAACGCGGTCAACGTGGAAGACGCGGCCATCCAGCGCCGGCCGGCAAGCGAATGCAAGGACGACAGCGACCTGGGCGATCTGCCCGTCACCGTCGACGTCGCAGTGCTCGCGCCAACGCAGGTGCAGCACGCACTGGCCGCGGGCGCGTTGCGTGCCGGCGTGCTGCAGCGCGCCGGCCTCATCTGGTCTGTGGCCCTCGTTTGCCAGGGGCAATGGCGCATCGTCCAGCCGCTAAGCTCCCTGCCTGCGGCCGATCGCGCGGCATTGCCGCCCAGGCCTATGCAGGGCCACGCAACTGGTTCAGTATTTGCTTAACGAAACGCAGCAAGGCAAGAAGAGTCCATGATCGACATACGCCGCGTGTTCACCCAGGTCGAACACATCTTTCACGAGTTCGGGCCGCGGCCGGAGAAGCCGCTGGTGCGCGGCGCCATCGGCGCGGTGCTCACCAATCCCTTCGCGGGCCGCTACGAAGCCGACATCCTTCCGATGATGTCGCTGCTCGACCCGGTGGGCCTGGAGATGGCACAGCGCCTGCGCGCCGCCATGGACGTGCCGGTGGAAGACATCAGCACCTACGGCAAGGGCGCCATCGTCGGCGCCGCCGGCGAGCTGGAGCACGGTGCGCTGTGGCACGTGCCGGGCGGCTACGCCATGCGCGAGCTGCTGGGCTGGAAGGGCGACCGCAACGCCTACCGCCAGGGCAAGGCCGAGGAGAAGACGGGGCAGCCCGGCAATGCGCTGTCCATCGTGCCCTCCACCAAGAAGGTGGGCGCGGCGGGCAGCACGCTGGACGTGCCGCTCACCAACATCAACGCCAGCTACGTGCGCGGCCAGTTCGATGCCATCGAGGTGCGCGTGCCCGGCGCACCGGCCGCGGACGAGATCGTGTTCATCCTCGCCATGAGCACCGGCTACCGCGTGCACGAGCGCGTGGGCGGCCTGCGCGCCGAGAACATTTCCAAGTGGGACGGGCTGCGTTGATCTGGCGCATCCAAAAACGACGAATCGACAACGGAACACACACCATGAGCGCCAACATCCGCAAGCTGATCGTGCAGGTCGACGAGACCCGCAAGGAAATGGGTAAGGCCATCGATCCGCCCACCCGCCGCGCGGTGGCCATCGCGGTCATCGAGAACCCCTACGCGGGCCGCTACAGCGAGTCGCTGGACGATCTCATCGCCATCGGCGAGGAACTCGGCGGCCTGCTCGGCCAGAAGTGCGTGGCTGCGCTCGGCATCGAGCCCGGCCAGGCACAGAGCTACGGCAAGGCCGCCATCGTAGGCGAGGCCGGCGAGCTGGAGCATGCCGCCGCCATCCTGCACCCCAAGCTGGGCGCGCCGCTGCGCGTGGCGGTGGAGAGGGGCGCCGCGCTGGTGCCTTCGGCCAAGAAGCGCGGCACGCTGGGCACCGCCATCGACGTGCCGCTGGGCCACAAGGACGCCGCCTTCGTGCGCAGCCACTTCGACGCCGTCGAGGCCCGCGTGTCCGACGCGCCGCGCGCCAACGAGATCGTCGTGGCCGTGGCCGTCACCGACAGCGGCCGGCCGCTGCCGCGCATCGGCGGCCTGCAGGTTTCCGAGATCAAGGGCGAAGACGGCTTGCGCTGACAATGGCCCTCTTCGCCGCCACGCGTTGAAAAACCCCCGATCCACTCTTCCAGTTCGAACCCTAGGAGTCCTTCGATGAAGCACCTGCGTCAAGTCGTCTACAGTGCGGCCGCGCTCGCATCGCTTTCCGCCGCCCTCGTGCCCGTCGCCCATGCGCAGGGCGTCATCAAGATCGGCGAGATCAACAGCTACAAGGCGCAGCCCGCCTTCCTGGAGCCCTACAAGAAGGGCATGGAGCTGGCGGTCGAGGAGATCAACGCCAAGGGCGGCATCAACGGCAAGAAGCTCGAGCTCATCACGCGCGACGACAACGCCAACCCCGGCGACGCGGTGCGCGTGGCCGAGGAGCTGGTGGCGCGCGAGAAGATCGACGTGCTCACCGGCACCTTCCTCTCGAACACCGGCCTGGCGGTGGCCGACTTCGCCAAGCAGAAGAAGTTCTTCTTCCTGGCCGGCGAGCCGCTCACCGACAAGATGACCTGGCAGGGCGGCAACGCCTACACCTACCGCCTGCGCCCCGGCACCTACATGCAGGCCGCCATGCTGGTGCCCGAGGCGGCCAAGCTCAAGGCCAAGCGCTGGGCGATCGTGTACCCCAACTACGAATACGGCCAGTCGGCCGTGGCGGCCTTCAAGCAGCTGCTCAAGCAGGCGCAGCCCGACGTGGAGTTCGTCGCGGAGCAGGCGCCGCCGCTGGGCAAGGTCGATGCCGGCGCGGTGGCGCAGGCCCTGGCCGATGCCAAGCCCGACGCGATCTTCAACGTGCTCTTCGGCGCCGACCTGTCCAAGTTCGTGCGCGAAGGCAACACCCGGGGCCTCTTCAAGGACCGCGCCGTGGTGAGCGTGCTGACCGGCGAGCCCGAGTACCTGGACCCGCTCAAGGACGAGACGCCCAACGGCTGGATCGTGACCGGCTACCCCTGGTACGGCATCCAGACGCCCGAGCACAAGGCCTTCTTCCTGGCCTACCACGAGAAGTTCAAGGACTACCCGCGCCTGGGCTCGGTGGTGGGCTACAGCATGATCAAGTCGGTGGCCGCCGGCGCGGCCAAGGCCAAGAGCACCGACACGGCCAAGCTGGTCGAAGCCTTCAAGGGCCTGCAGGTCGACACCCCCTTCGGCAAGATCACATACCGCGCCCAGGACCACCAGTCCACCATGGGCGCCTTCGTGGGCAAGACCAAGAACGACAACGGCAAGGGCGTGATGGTCGACTACGTCTACCTGGACGGCGCCAAGTTCCAGCCGAGCGAAGCCGAGATCAAGAAGGGCCGCGCGGACTGAGTCCGGCCGCTGCTCTCTTCATTCATGTAGCTCCTGCGCTGCGGTGAAAGGCATGGACCTCGAACCGCAGCCTCTGGCCCCGATACCGGGGCGCATCCGGCGGGCCGGCAGGGCCGGTGCCGCGGGTGCCCACGATCTGGCCGCGCTGCTTGCTGCGCGTGCCACGCCTTCGAACGCAGCGCCGCACTTTTCTTGAAGGATCGTCAGTGAGTTTCTCGGGCTTTATCGTTCAGCTGCTCAACGGGCTGGCCGGCGCATCGTCGATGTTCCTGGTGGCGGCGGGGCTGTCGCTGATCTTCGGCGTGACGCGCATCGTCAACTTCGCGCACGGCTCCTTCTTCATGGTCGGCATCTACGTCGCCTACTCGCTGGTCGAGCGGCTGGGCACGGGGCTGGGCTTCTGGCCCGCCCTGCTGCTGGCGGCGGTGGCGGTGGGCGTGCTGGGTGCGCTGATCGAGATGGTGCTGCTGCGCCGCATCTACAAGGCGCCGGAGCTGTTCCAGCTGCTGGCCACCTTCGCGCTGGTCCTGGTCATCAAGGACGGGGTGCTTTATTTCTGGGGCCCGGACGAGCTGCTGGGCCCGCGCGCGCCCGGGCTGTCGGGCTCGGTGCTGATCCTGGGGCGGCAGTTCCCGGCCTACGACCTGTTCCTGATCGTGGTGGGCCCGGTGGTGCTGGGCCTGTTGTGGATGCTGCTCACGCGCACCCGCTTCGGCACCCTGGTGCGTGCCGCCACGCAGGACCGCGAAATGGTCAGCGCCCTGGGCGTGAACCAGGCCTGGCTCTTCACGGCGGTGTTCGCGCTGGGCGCGCTGCTGGCGGGACTGGGCGGCGCGCTGCAGCTGCCGCGGGAACCCGCCACGCTGGAGATGGACCTCAACACCATCGGCGCCGCCTTCGTGGTGGTGGTGGTGGGCGGCATGGGCTCCATTCCCGGCGCGTATGCGGCCGCGCTGCTCATCGCCGAGATCAAGGCGCTGTGCATCTGGCTGGGCGTGGTGGAGGTCTTCGGCATCGCCATCTCCTTTTCCAAGCTCACGCTGGTGGTCGAATTCCTGGTGATGGCGGTGGTGCTGGTGGTGCGGCCCTGGGGCCTGTTCGGCAAGCCGCAGGCGCCCAGCCGGTATGTCGGCATGCAGGAGGAGCCGTTGCGCAAGGCCAGCCGGGGCTATGTCATCGCCGCCGCCGTGCTGGCCCTGGTGCTGGTGGCGCTGCCGACCTTCACCGCCGATTCGCCCTACACCGTGGTGCTGGCCATCGACCTGATGATCGCGGCCTTGTTCGCCGCCAGCCTGCACTTCATCATGGGCCCGGCGGGCATGCATTCCTTCGGCCACGCGGCGTACTTCGGGCTGGGGGCCTACGGCGCG
The DNA here is from genome assembly GCF_900114785.1 of Variovorax sp. OV329. GTDB lineage: Bacteria > Pseudomonadota > Gammaproteobacteria > Burkholderiales > Burkholderiaceae_C > Variovorax. The sequence goes on along the minus strand of NZ_FOUG01000004.1, from coordinate 17,932 downwards.
GCGCTGCTGGTGCGCGCCGCCGGGGTGCCGATGGAGCTGTCGCTCATCGTGGCGCCGCTGGTGGCGGCCGTGGGCGCCATCGTCTTCGGCTGGTTCGCGGTGCGGCTCTCGGGCGTGTACCTGGCCATGCTCACGCTGGCCTTCGCTCAGATCACCTGGGCCGTCACCTACCAGTGGGACAGCTTCACCGGCGGCAGCAACGGCCTCACCGGTGTGTGGCCCGCGCAGTGGCTTTCGGACAAGGCCAACTACTACTACCTGACGCTGGTGCTGGTCATCGTGGGCATCGTTTGGCTGCGGCGCATCCTGTTCTCGCCCTTCGGCTACACGCTGCGGGCGGGGCGCGATTCCTTCCTGCGCGCGGACGCGATCGGCATCGACGTCAAGCGCATGCAGTGGGCCGCCTTCGTCATCGCCGGCATCGCGGCGGGTCTGGCGGGTGCGCTCTTCGCATTCTCCAAGGGCAGCATCTCGCCCGAGTCGCTGAGCGTGGGCAAGTCGGTCGACGGCCTGGTGATGGTGCTGCTGGGCGGCATCCAGACCCTGGCCGGCCCGGTGGTGGGTGCGGTCACCTTCACCTGGCTGCACGACGCGGTAGCGCGCAACACCGACTACTGGCGCGCCATGCTGGGCGCCATCATCCTGATCCTGGTGCTGCTGTTCCCGCAGGGCATCGCCGGCTTCGTCAAGCAGCTCTTCGACCGGCGCTACAAGCGCGATTTGAAGGAGACCACGGCCGTGCCTGCCGTCGCTGCCGCGCAGAAGGAGGTGACGCCATGAGCGTTAGTGCGCCTCTCTTGCAGGTCAGCAACCTGGGCAAGTCCTTCGGCGGCGTGAAGGCCGTGGACGGCATCAGCTTCGACCTCGCGCCCGGCGAACTGCTGGCCCTCATCGGGCCCAACGGCGCGGGCAAGTCCACCACCTTCAACATGGTCAACGGCCAGCTGAGGGCGGACCAGGGATCGATCAGGCTCTCGGGCGACGAGCTCATCGGCAGGAAGCCGCGCGAGATCTGGCGCAAGGGCGTGGGCCGCACCTTCCAGATCGCCGAGACCTTCGCTTCGCTTACCGTGGTGGAGAACGTGCAGATGGCGCTGCTCTCGCACGATCACCTGCTGTTCTCGACCTGGCGCCGCGCGGCCGACCACAAGCGCGACGAAGCACTGGCGCTGCTCGACCAGGTCGGCATGAAGTCGCAGGCCGACCGGCCCTGCAGCGTGCTGGCCTACGGCGACGTCAAGCGGGTGGAACTGGCCATCGCCATGGCCAACAGCCCCAAGCTGCTGCTCATGGACGAGCCCACCGCCGGCATGGCGCCCAAGGAGCGCAATTCGCTGATGGCGCTGACCAAGCAGCTGGTCATCGACCGCGGCATGGCGGTGCTCTTCACCGAGCACAGCATGGACGTGGTCTTCGCCTATGCCGACCGCATGATCGTGCTGGCCCGCGGCCGTCTCATCGCGCAGGGCAAGCCGCTGGAGATCCGCGACCATCCCAAGGTGCAGGAGGTCTACTTCGGCACCGGCAAGACTTTCGAGAAAGACAAGGAAAAGGCAGGAGCCGCCGCATGAGCAGCACGATGCAGCAGGACACCCTCCTGGAAACCAAGGCCCTGTGCGCCTGGTACGGCGCAGCGCAGATCCTCTATGACGTGGACCTGCAGGTGCGGCGCGGCGAGGTGGTGGCGCTGATGGGCCGCAACGGCGCGGGCAAGTCCACCACGCTCAAGGCCATCATCGGCATGCTCACCAAGCGCCGCGGCGCGGTGCGCTTCCTGGGCCACGACATCAGCAAAAGCGAGCCGCACGTGGCCGCGCGCCTGGGCCTGGGCTTCGTGCCCGAGGACCGGCGCGTGTTCACCGACCTGACCGTCACCGAGAACCTGGAAGTGGGCCGCCAGGCCGCGCGCAAGTGGAGCGACGGCAGCGACGCGCCGCTGTGGACGGCCGAGCGCCTCTACAAGCTCTTTCCCAACCTGGGCGAGATGCCCAACCGGACGGGCGGCCGCATGAGCGGCGGCGAGCAGCAGATGCTGACGGTGGCCCGCACGCTGATGGGCAACCCCTACCTGGTGCTGCTGGACGAGCCCTCCGAGGGCGTGGCGCCGGTCATCGTCGAGCAGATGGCCAACATGATCATCGAGCTCAAGGCGCAGGGCGTGAGCATCCTGCTGTCGGAGCAGAACATGCACTTCGCCGAGCTGGTGTCGGACCGCGCCTATGTGCTGGAAAAAGGCCAGATCCGCTACCAGGCCTCGATGGCCGAACTGGCCGCCAACGACGAAGTTCGCCGCAACTACCTGAGCGTCTGATTCCTTTCACTCTTTCAATCAAAACCTGGAGTCCACCATGCGCCAACTGCAACGCCGTTCCCTCCTCCAAGCCAGCGCCGCCCTGGGAATGATGGGCGGCCTGGGCCTCACGCCCAGCGCCTTCGCGCAGGCCAAGGTCAAGCCGGGCGCCAAGTCGGCGCTCATCGTGGTGGACGTGCAGAACTGCTTCATCGACGGCGGCACGCTGCCGGTGAAGGGCGGCGCCGACGTGGTGCCGGTCATCAACAAGCTGGCCGGCGCCTTCGAGAACATCGTGGTCACGCAGGACTGGCACACGGCCGGCCATGCTTCCTTCGCCAGCACCTACGCCGGCAAGAAGCCCTTCGAGACCACCAAGCTGAAGTACGGCAACCAGGTGCTGTGGCCCGACCACTGCGTGCAGGGCTCGGACGACGCGGCCCTGCACAAGGACCTGAAGCTGCCCACCGCGCAGGTCATCATCCGCAAGGGCTTCCACAAGGACGTCGACAGCTACTCGGCCTTCGAGGAAGCCGACCGCAAGACGCCCACGGGCCTGGCGGGCTACCTCAAGCAGCGCGGCATCAACACCGTGTATGTCACTGGCCTGGCCACCGACTTCTGCGTGGCCTGGACCGCAATGGACGCGCGCAAGCTGGGCTTCCAGGTCTACGTGATCGAGGACGCCACCCGCGCCATCGACCTCAACGGCTCGCTGGCCGCCGCCTGGAAGCAGATGAGCGCCAAGGGCGTCAAGCGCATCCAGTCCTCCGACATCGCCTGAGCTGGCACACGACCGCACAGATGCCGGCACTGGCGCTCACCGTCAACGCGCGAGAAGTCCAGCTCGACATTCCGCGCGAGGCGAGCCTGCTGCACCTGCTGCGCAACGACCTGCAGCTCAACGGCCCCAAGTACGGCTGCGGCCTGGGCCAGTGCGGTGCCTGCACCGTGTGGGTGGATGGCATGGCGGCACGGGCCTGCGTGATTCCCGCGCATGGCGTGGCCGGCCGCAGCATCACCACGCTCGAAGGGCTGGCGGACGTGGCCCCCGCGCTCGGCACGTTCGTGTCCTCGCTTCGCCCCGAGGGCCCTGCTGCGCCTCGGGGCGGCCCAGCGCCGCCGCGAGAGCGCTGGCATCCGGTTCAGAAGGCCTTCGCGCAGGCGCAGGCGGCGCAGTGCGGCTATTGCCTCAATGGCATGGTGATGCAGGCCGCGGCGCTGCTGGCGCGCGAGCCGCATCCATCGGAAGAACGCATCCGCGACGAGCTCTCGGGCAACCTCTGCCGTTGCGGCACGCACGTGGAGATCCTGGAAGCCGTGCGGCTGGCCGCATCGCAGGCGACCGGGAAGGACGAGGCGGCGTGAGCACGCGCCGCGACCACGCGACCCTGACCCGCGCCGACTTCCTCGCGGCCGACGGCGTGCTGCTGGTGGTGCGCGAAACGCCGCCCGCGGCGCCCCCGGTGCCGGGCCAGCCGGCGGCCGTCCCGGGCAATCCTGCGGAAGGCTCGGAAATCCTGCTGGCGGTGTGGGACGACGGCGGCGTCACCGGCCTCAACGGCCACGTGGACCTGGGCACCGGCCTGGCGACCGCGCTCTCGCAGATCGTGGCCGAGGAACTGGACGCGCCGCTGTCGCAGGTGCGCATGGTGCTGGGCGACACCGCACGCGTGCCCAACCAGGGCGCGACCATCGCCAGCGCTTCCATCCAGATCCATTCGGCGCCGCTGCGCCGGGCGGCGGCGCAGGCGCGCGCCTGGCTGGTGGCGCAGGCGGCGGAACACTTCGGCGTGGTGCCTTCGCTACTGGAGGTGCGCGACGGGCGCATCCATGCGGGGGAGGGCCATTCGATCGAGTTCGGTCGCCTGGTGGCCGGTGCGCGCACCGTGCTGCAGCTGGCGCACGATGCGCCTCTGAAGGCATCGCAGGACTACCGCATCGTCGGCCAGTCGGTGCCGCGGGTGGACATTCCGGCCAAGCTCTCGGGCGAGCTGGTCTTCGTGCACGACATGCGCCTGCCCGGCATGCTGCATGGCCGAGTGGTGCGCCCGCCCTATGCGGGCGCGGACCATGGCGAGTTCATCGGCAACACGCTGGAATCGGTGGATGAAAGCTCCATCGCCCACATCCCCGGCGTGCGCGCAGTGGTGGTGCTGCGCGACTTCGTCGGCGTGGTGGCCGAGCGCGAGGAAGAGGCAGAGCAGGCCATGCGCGCACTGCGCGTGCGCTGGAAGCCCTGGCCCGGCATGCCCTCGGTCGAGGACCTGGAAGGCGCGCTGCGCGACAACCCCGCCACGCAGCGCCTGCTGGTGGACGAGGGCGATGTCGACGGCGCGCTGCAGGCCATGGCCCAGCCCATGCCGCGCACCTATGTGTGGCCCTACCAGATGCATGCGTCCATCGGGCCATCGTGCGCGGTGGCGCATTGGGCGCCGGATGAAAGCCCCGCTCCGAGCCCCCGGCCCGAGGGGCCGGCCGCCCCGGCTTCGCCGGGGTCCAGGGCGAGCGCCCCCTCGGGGGGCAGCGACCCACACGAAGTGGGGGAGCGTGGGGGCACACGACTACGCGTCTGGGCCGGCACGCAGAACCCGCACGTCCTGCGCCGCGACCTGGCGCAACTGACCGAGCTGGACGAGCTGGCCGTCGATGTGGTCCGCATGGAAGCCGCCGGCTGCTACGGCCGCAACGGCGCGGACGACGTGGCGGCAGATGCCGCACTGCTCTCGCGCGCCGTCGGCGCGCCTGTGCGGGTGCAGCTCACGCGCGAGCAGGAACACGCCTGGGAGCCCAAGGGCGCCGCGCAGCTGATGCAGGTGCAGGGCGGGCTGCAGGCCGACGGGAGTGTCGCCGCCTACGACTTCGAGACCTCCTATCCGTCCAACGGCGCGCCCACGCTGGCGCTGCTGCTGACGCGAACGGTGGAGCCTTCCGCCCAGGCCTACGAGATGGGCGACCGCACCGCGCGACCGCCCTACGACTTCGACAACCTGCGGGTCAAGGTCAACGACATGGCGCCCATCGTGCGCGCCTCGTGGCTGCGCGGCGTGTCGGCGCTGCCCAACGCCTTCGCGCACGAGTCCTACATCGACGAACTGGCCACCGCTGCCGGCGAAGACCCGGTCGCCTTCCGCCTGCGCCACCTGCACGACCCGCGTGCCGTCGAACTGGTGCAGGCCACCGCGCAGAAGGCCGGCTGGCGCATGCGCAGCGGTCCGCAGGAGAACGCGGACGGCGGCCTGGGACCGGGCGGCGACATCCTCTTCGGCCAGGGCTTCGCCTACGCCCGCTACGTGCACAGCAAGTGGCCGGGCTTCGGGGCCGCCTGGGCCGCGTGGGTGGCCGACGTAGAGGTCAACACGAAGACCGGCGAGGTGCATGTGCGCCGCGTGGTGGTGGGGCATGACGCCGGCCTGGTCATCAACCCGGCGGGCGTGGCGCACCAGGTGCACGGCAACGTTCTGCAGGCCACCAGCCGGGCGTTGAAGGAGAAGGTGCAGTTCGCGCCGCAGCCGCAGATGCAGGCGGAACAGGCGCAGAACCTGCCCGGCGTGCGTCCGGCCGGCGTGGTGGCCAGCCGCGAATGGGGCAGCTACCCCATCCTCAACTTCCGCGAAGTGCCGGTGATCGAGGTGCTGCAGATGCCGCGCCCCGGCGAGGCGCCGATGGGCGCGGGCGAGTCGGCCTCGGTGCCCGGCACCGCGGCCATCGCCAACGCGATCTTCGATGCGACGGGCGTGCGCTTTCGCGCGCCGCCCTTCACGCCGGAGGTGGTGCGGGCGGCGCTGAATCCGCTGCCGCCGCCTAGCGGGTTGGCTGGCGTTGCCGATGCCGATGCCGGTGGCGCTGCGGGAGCCGGCGACCTGGCCATGCGCCGCCCGCCGCCCGACGCACCGTGGCCCCGGCGGCGCCGCGGGCTGTGGGCGACCGGCGCGGCGCTGCTGGTCGGTGGCCTCGGCGCCGTCGCGGGGCTGATGGGTGCGAGGTCCGCCATCGCGCCGGTGAACCTCAGCAGCGCGCCGGTCTACAGCGAAGCCACCATCGAGCGCGGCCGGCAACTGGCTGCGCTGGGCGACTGCGCCGTGTGCCACACCGCGCCGGGCGGCGCGCGCAATGCCGGCGGCCTGGCCATGGAGACGCCCTTCGGCACGGTCTACACGACCAATCTCACCCCTGATGCGGAAACTGGCCTGGGCCGCTGGTCATTCAGCGCCTTCCAGCGCGCCATGCGCGAGGGCATCTCGCGCGACGGGCATCGGCTGTACCCGGCCTTTCCGTACACCGCCTTCGCCAAGGTGAGCGACGACGACCTGAACGCGCTCTACGCCTACCTGATGTCGCAGCCCGCGGTGCATGCGGCCACACCAGAGCCGCAGATGAAGTTCCCCTTCGGCCTGCGTCCTCTCATGGCCGGCTGGAACGCGCTCTTCCACGATCCCGTGCCCTACCAGCCTGACGCCGCGCGCAGCGCCGAATGGAACCGCGGCGCCTACCTGGTCAATGGCCTGGGTCATTGCGGCGCCTGCCACACGCCGCGCAATGCGCTGGGCGCGGAGCAGGGCGGGCCGGCCTACCTGTCGGGCGCGATGGTCGAAGGCTGGGAAGCGCCGGCGCTCACGGGTCTAGCAGCCAAGTCAGCCGTGCCGTGGACCGCCGAGTCGCTCTACCAATACCTGCGCAACGGCCACAGCCCGCGCCACGGCATCGCCGGCGGACCCATGGCGGAGGTGGTGCGCGAACTGGGGCAGGTGCCGGACGCGGACATCCGCGCCATGGCCCGCTATCTCTCGTCCTTCCAGGGCGAGACCAGCGAGGCGCAGGCCGACGAGCAGGCGCGCCGCGTCGTCGCGCACGCCCAACTCAAGCAGCCGCAGCCCGGCATGGCGCAGCGCCTTTTCGACGGCGCCTGCGCCGCCTGCCACCACGACGGCAACGGACCCACGCTGCTGGGCGTGAACACGCCGCTGGCCCTCAACAGCCAGTTGACGAGCGCCCGGCCCGACAACCTGCTGCGCACCATCCTCGAAGGCGTGCGCGAACCGGCATCGAAGGACATCGGCTTCATGCCGTCTTTCGCCGATGCACTGGACGACCGGCAGATCGCCGAGCTGGCGCAGTACATGCGCGCACGCTTCGCGCCGCAGGAGCCGGCATGGACGGACCTGCCGCAGAAGGTGCGCGAGGCGCGCTCGCATTCGGCGAACGCGGCGCGCTGAGCCGCGTCAGCCCTGCGGCGGGAACGCCGCATGCCGCGGCAAGCCGTCCGCGAATTCCACCCACGACAGATGCTCCGCATGCCAGTAGTGGAACTGCGGCGGCAGCGTGTCGGGCTGGTCCAGGCTGCCGATGGTGAGGTCCACCAGCCCCGGGATGTAGTCGGCCCGGAAGAAGATCTGCGTGCCGCATCGCGGGCAGAAGCCGCGACGCCCTTCGGCCGACGAGGGATAGACCTGGGTCTCGCCGCCCATGCGCACCTGCTCCTCGGAAAACATGGCCCAGGCCACGGCCGGCGCCGCGTGCGCGCGGCGGCACATGCGGCAGTGGCAGATGGCGGTCATCAGCGGCGCGCCGCTGGCCCGGTAGCGCACCGCGCCGCATTGGCAGCCGCCTTCGTAGGCCGGGGTGGTGGATTCGGGCATGGGGTCGCCTCTTTCGTCGGCAAGGAGTGGCACGGATGATGGTTGCCAGCTGCTGACAACGTGGTGTCAGCAACGCCCGTCGCCCCGGACGCCGTCACGGCCATCCCGTACGATGGCGCCTCGCTCGCGGCGCGCCGTGGATCCATGCGCGCTGCCGGACCTTCATCGGAGACACCATGGACGCGACCCTTCTCACGCCTGCCAAGACCCTTCCGCGCGACGCCGAGCGCGCCACCCTCGTCGGACGCCTGTGGCAGCCGGGCGTGGGCCCCACGCTGGTGGCTGTGCACCACGGCGGCCTGCACGACCTGTCGCGCATGGCGCCCACCGCGAGCGAGCTGCTCGAACTGGACGACGTCGCAGCGCGCGTGCGTGCCGCGCTGGCCGACGGCAGCGCACCGCGCATCGCTGCGCTCGATGCCGCACTGGCCAACAGCCAGGAGGACATCCGCGACGAGGCCAAGGCCTGGCTGCTGGCGCCCTGCGACCTGCAGGCCATCAAGGCCAGCGGCGTCACCTTCGTCGAGAGCCTGCTGGAGCGGGTGATCGAGGAGCAGGCCCGCGGCGACGCCTCCAAGGCCGAGTCGATCCGCGCGGCTCTCTCTGGCGTGCTGGGCGACAACCTCGCGGGCATCGTGCCCGGCTCGCCGCAGGCGACGAAGGTCAAGGAGGTGCTGATCGCCCAGGGCGCCTGGTCGCAGTACCTGGAGGTGGGCATCGGCCCCGACGCCGAGATCTTCACCAAGTGCCCGGTGCTCTCGTCCGTGGGCACGGGCGCGGACATCGGCATCCATGCCAAGTCGGTGTGGAACAACCCCGAGCCCGAGGTGGTGCTGGCCGTGAACAGCCGTGGGAAGACGGTGGGCGCGGCGCTGGGCAACGACGTCAACCTGCGCGACTTCGAGGGCCGCAGCGCGCTGCTGCTGGGCAAGGCGAAGGACAACAACGCCTCGTGCGCCATCGGCCCCTTCATCCGCCTGTTCGACGAGCACTTCGGCATCGACCAGGTGCGGCGCATCACGGTGGGCCTGACGGTGCGCGGCACCGATGGCTTCACGCTGCAGGGCGCCAGTTCGCTCACCAAGATCAGCCGCGATCCGCTGGACATCGTCTCGCATGCCATCGGCGCGCACCACGACTATCCGGACGGGCTGATGCTCTTCCTGGGCACCATGTTCGCGCCCACGCAGGACCGCCACGGCCCCGGCCAGGGCTTCACCCACGAGGTGGGCGACGAGGTGCTGATCGCCGCGCCCGAACTGGGGGCGCTGGTCAACCGCGTGCTGCATTCGGACCAGGCCGCGCGCTGGAGCTTCGGCATCGGCGCGCTGATGCGCAACCTGGCGCAGCGGGGCCTGCTGAGCTAGCCACCCGGGTCTTTCGTTCATTGCGGGAGGAGAGGCGACATGAAGGCGATCTGGAAATTCATCTCGAGCACCCTCATCGGCGGCCTTCTGGTGCTGCTGCCGGCCTACCTGGCGATCCTGCTGATCGCCAAGGGCATCAAGGGCCTGACGCAGTTGGTCAAGCCCTTGGTGGCCATGCTGCCGGTGGGGCTGGAGCACCAGGCCATCGTCGCGCTGGCGCTGGTGGTCATCGCCTGCTTCGTCGTGGGCCTGGCGGTGCAGACCTGGCCCGGCCGTCCGCTCGGGCGCTGGCTGGACAAGGGCCTGCTGGACCGCATCCCCGGCTACACCTTCATGCGCAGCCTGCTGGGGCGCACCTTCGGCGACAAGTCGGCCGAGTTCAAGGTCGCCTTTATCGAGTTCGACGACAACACCGCGCTGGGCTACGTGGTGGAGGAGCACGCGGACGGCAACTACACCGTCTTCATGCCGTCTTCGCCCACGCCCTTCTCGGGCACGGTGCTGCTGATGCCGCCGCAGCGCGTGCACATCGTCGACGTGCCCTTCACGCAGGCCTTCAGCGCCATGGCCAAGTGGGGCACCGGCGTGCGCGACATCGCACAGGTGATGAACCAGCAGCGCGCCGCCGCCGGCGCGGCTGCGGCCAAGGCGGCCGCCTAGAGCATCATCCCGCCGGACACCTCGATACGCTGGCCGTTGATCCAGCCGTTGCCTTCGGCCAGCAGCGAAGCCACCGCCGCGCCGATGTCGTCGGGCAGGCCCACGCGGCCCAGCGCCGTGACGCCGGCAATCTGCGCATTGACCTGCGCCGTGTCGCGCACCGCGCCGCCGTTGAAGTCGGTCGCGATGGCGCCCGGGGCCACGGTGTTCACGCTGATGCCGCGCGGGCCCAGTTCCTTGGCCAGGTAGCGGGTCAGCACTTCCACGCCGCCCTTCATCGCGGCATAGGCCGCATAGCCCGGGAAGCTGAAGCGCGCCAGGCCGGACGAGGTGTTGAGGATGCGGCCGCCGTCGGCAATGAGCGGCAGCAGCTTCTGCGTGAGGAAGAAGGTGCCCTTGAGGTGGATGTTCAACAGCGCGTCGAATTGTTCTTCGGTGGTCTCGGCGATGCTGGCATGCAGGCCGGTGCCGGCGTTGTTCACCAGGTAGTCGAACTGCTGGCGCTGCCAGTGGCTGGCGAGCGCGCTCTTCACGCGGGCGGCGAAGGCGTCGAAGCTGCGGCTGTCGCCCACGTCCAACTGCAGGGCGAGGGCGCGGCGGCCCAGGGCCTCGGCCTGGCGGACCACCTCCTGCGCCTGCGCTTCGCCGCGCTGGTAGGTGAGGATGAGGTCGATGCCTTCTTCGGCCAGCTTCAGGGCGCTGTGGCGTCCGAGGCCCCGGCTGGCGCCGGTAACGAGGGCGATGCGGTTGCGGGATGCGGTGGCGGTCATGGGGAACTCCTTGCGTGTCTGGATGGGATGGCTGGAGTTTGTTTGTTCTCGCGTTGGAGATAAATCACCGAGAATCATCCGAACTGTTCTTTCTGATCGGACAATGCCCCCATGCAACTGGAAGACCTGCGCATCTTCGTCCGCGTCGCCGAGCTGGCCAGCTTCACCCGTGCAGCCGAGCAGCTGGGCCTGATGAAAGGCCGGGTCTCGGCGGCCGTCCAGCAGCTGGAAGCGCGGTTGGGCACGCGCCTTCTGCAGCGCACCACACGCAGCGTGCGTCTCACCTCCGACGGCGAGCAGTTCCTGGCCCGCGCCAGGGAGCTGCTGGCCGATGCCGAGCAGCTGCAGTCCATGTTCCAGCCGGCCGCCAGCGGCCTGCGCGGGCGCCTGCGCATCGACCTGCCCAACACGCTGGCGCGCGAGCTGGTCATTCCCCGGCTGCCGGAATTCCTCTCGGCCCATCCGCAGCTGGAGGTGGCCATCAGCACCACCGACCGCTTCGTCGACATCGTGCAGGAGGGCTTCGACTGCGTGCTGCGCGTGGGTGCGCTGGCCGATTCGGAACTGATCGTGCGGCCGCTCGGGCAGATGGCGATGGCCAACGTGGCCAGCCCGGCCTACCTGCAGGCGCACGGCACGCCGCTGACGCTGGCCGACCTGGCGCAGCACCGCGTCGTGCACTACTCCGGACGCTTAAACACGCAGGGCGCGGGGCTGGAGTACGTGCAGGACGGCGAGCGCCGGGTGCACCCGATGCGCAGCGCCCTCGTCGTCAACAGCGCCGACGCCTTCCAGGCCGCCTGCGTGGCAGGGCTGGGCATCATCCAGGCGCCGTTGCGCGGCGTGCAGCCGCTGATCGACGCGGGCGCGCTGGTGGCGGTGCTGCCCGGCTACCAGGCACCGGCGCTGCCCGTGTCGCTGCTGTACGCGCACCGGCACCAACTGCCGCCGCGGGTGCAGGCGATGCTGAACTGGCTCGCGCAGCTGGTAGTGCCGACGCTGCAGTCGCAGCCGCCTCAGCGCGAAGCAGCGGCCAGGTAGTCGCGCACGACGGGCACCGCGGTGGTGGCGCTGTCTGCGAAGAAGCCGTCGATGCCGGCGTCCAGGAAGGCCCGGATTTCCGCCGCGGTGTCGCCGCGGACGGTCGGATCGGTGACGGGCGGCTTTTTCAGGCTGTCGGGCAGGAAGTTGTTCTCGGGCCGCAGCGTGAAGACGTGGACGAGGAGCTTCTTGGCATGCGCGTCCTGGACCAGCGGGGTCGGTGCCGCCAGCTTGCCGTCGGCCACCGGCACCACGCGCCCCTTGGCCGGACCGATGCCCTGCGCGTAGGTGGCGATCTGCGCCAGGCCCTCGGGCTTGACCAGGTCCGCATAGCTTCGCTTGTCGCCCTGCACGACGAGGTCGTAGGGCGCGCCCTGTCCGTCGATCAGCTGGATGATCCGGACCTGGCTCTTGCGGCGGATCTCCTGGAGATTGCCCGTTTCGAAGGACTGCACGAACACCGGTGACTCGGCGCTGTTCATCCCCCACTTCTGCAGGGTGTCGAGCAGGCGGTCTTCAAGTGCCAGGCCGATCGACTTGAAGTACGTGGGGTGCTTGGTCTCGGGATAGATGCCGATCACGCGGCCCCTTCGGCCCGATTCGTCCTGGACCAACTGGAGGATCTCGTCCAGGGTCGGCACCTCGAACTGATCGTCGTAGGCGACGTTGGCCGGTCGAATCCTGGGTATGCGTTCGCGTGCCCGCAGTTCCTTGAGCTCGGCCAGCGTGAAGTCCTCGGTGAACCAGCCGGTGATCGAGCGGCCGTCGATCGTCCTGGTGGTCTTGCGGTCCGCGAACTTCGCCACCTCGGCGACGTTGGTGGTGGCCTCGGTGACCAAGCCATTCGCGTCGACGATGGCGATGGCGTTCTCGTGCCTGGCGACGAGGGCGCCGTCCTTGGTCGGCACCAAGTCGGGTTCGACGAAGTCCGCGCCGCTCTCGATGGCCTGCCGATAGGACGCCAGGGTGTGTTCGGGCCGCGCTGCCGGCTCGCCCCGATGGCCGATGACCAGCACCTTGCGCAAAGGTGTTGGCGGCGGCGGTGCGGCTGCCGCCGTCGGCATGGAAGCCGGGCTGGCGGGCGGCGCCGCCGGTGCGTCCGAGCCGCCACCGCAGGCGGAGATGAAAAGCGCGCAAGCGCACGCAGCCAGGCCCTGTAGGGACCGGAGATGGGTCGACATGATTTCTCCCCGTACGTTTCTGTTTTTTTCGCGCGCGGCTGCCTGGTCGGTCGGCCGTGTTCAGGCCCCGTGCGGGCCCGGCGCGGCAAGATCCTTGCGCCTGCGCATGACGGCCGTGTGACGGGCCTCCCGCGGCTGCGGTCGGACGCTCAGGTTGACCCCCATTGGAGGACGTCTGACGGCGTGACACCATTCGCCCTGCCGCGCGATCGACCGGCATCGATCCGGGCCAGGCCATCAAAAAGAAAAGCCCATGTTCACCAACGTCATCGCCCCCTTCGCCACCATCGTGATCCTGCTGGTATGGATGGGCTTCTTCATGTTCAGCTCGCTGCCGCTGATGATCCTCAAGCACGACACGCCGCTGGACGCGCGCTTCATCCGCGGGCTGTTCGACATCTACTACAAGGCGGTGCTGGTCACTGCGTCGGCCGGCGCGCTGGCCAATGCCGTGGCGGGCCGGCCGGGCATCGCCATCAGCATGGCGGCCATCGTGCTGATCACCTTCTTCAGCCGGCGCAACATCCTTTCGCGCATGGACGCGCTGCGCGCGACGATGACGGCCACGGATGCCGACCAGATCCACCGCTTCCGCCAGCTCCACATCCTGGGCATGGTGCTCAACGTCGTGCTGCTGCTCGCGGTCTGCGTGGGGCTGGTAAAGCTGCTTTGAGTCGGGGCCGCCTGCAGCGCCCGCCCGGATCGCCGTTCAGGCCGTGGCCGCCAGCGCACGCCGGTACTGCATCGCCTCTGCCACATGAGTCGCGCCCACGGCCGGGCTGTCCGCCATGTCGGCGATCGTGCGCGCCACCTTGAGCGTGCGATGCGTGCTTCGCGCCGACCAGCCGAATTTGGATGCGGCCTTGTGCAGCAGTTGGCTTGCCGCCGCATCCAGCGCGGCATGGCGGTCGATCTGCGAGCCGGCCAGGCCATGGTTGGCCTGGCCCTGCCGTTCGATGGCCCGCTGGCGCGCGCGTGCTACCCGTTCGCGCACGGCGGCGCTGGCCTCGCCCGCAGGCGCCTCCAGCAGTTCCTGCGGGGGGATCGCGGGCACTTCGATGTGCAGGTCGATGCGGTCCAGCAGCGGGCCGCTCAGCCGCCCTTGGTAGCGCGCGACCTGTGTGGGGAGTCAAATTTGTTGATCGCGTGTCCTCAACTCCATCACGCACTTGGGCACCAACTCTGACCCGAAGTTGGGCGGAGCTGATCAAAATTGTTGCGCGGACCCCCACCTTCAATCAAAGTTGCTGAACCAGACAGCATCGCGGTGACCGGCTACATTCGGCCCAATTGAGATTACCCGTCCATCTCCACTCTGCGAACATCTCGGCGTTACCCTTAAGGCCAAACGTCTCGGTTGAAGAACGTCCCAGGAGCGCATGCGTCGCGTGCGTGCGCCGGAGGCCGTCGCCCGGAGACGCGAGATTTTTTTGCATAGCTATTGAGTAGGATCGCTGCAATCTCACTGCCAGCCTTCTTATGCCTACGTTCTTCCACGTCGATCGGCGCAAACGCCTTGAAGCAGGGCAGCGTCTCGGGCTCCTGCCGCCCGCGTCGCAGCTGCCCGTCGACCTGGCCACGCACCTGGACGAACTCTTTCCCGCAGGCTTGTCAGACCATGGCCATCGCTATTTCACTGCGCCGGGATCGAACACGCCATGGGCCGATCGCGTGAAAGAGCTCATTTGGGAATTCGCGCGGCGCAGCTGCTTTCCCGACCAACCCTCGCGCCTAGTGTCCACCTTCGCTTGGCGCACCTTGGAGGAGGCGCGCACCTTTGCCGCGGCTCAACCCGGCGGCGTCACCTCGATGCCCATCTACGAAGTGCAGGCCCACGACGCGTTCGTGGCGAACATGAGCTTGCTGCACTGCGACTCCTCGGGCGTGCGCATCTCGCAGCTCGTGCACTACTACTGGCGTGGCGAGTCGGGTCCCACGGATCTACCCGGGCTCGGCAACCCCGTGTGGGAGGTGCTTCTGCACGGGCCGGTGCAAGTGATAGGCCAAGTGCTTCCGCACGAGGGTTGCAAATAGGCTCCGCTCGATCGGCCTGCAAAGGCTCAACCGCCATGACAGGAATAACTGCAGCACTTCCTTCCCTACAACGATGACACGAAGAGCGCGCACTCGTCGCACATGGAATGTTTGCTCAGCCTAGTGACGGGACACCGTTTTATCAATGGATCCAGCATCCACGGGGCAGAGCTCTCACCTACTCGCCCCCAAAATCTGAAGGAGGCGGATCCAAGAAGTCCTTCCTCCTATACTGAATCACCCCTAAAGGCGTTTTTCGGGCTTCAAAAAGGCTCACGTCCCCCCTGCGCATGGCAAGGATGCGAGACGTTTCAGCGCACCTCCGAAAATACTCGGATTCCCACATGCCCTCGGCATTCAGCGGCGCCTCTGAGGCTCGGATCGTCGAAGATGCTCTTGGCCAGATCCTGGCGCTGCCGCCCCTCTTGTACATGGCGCCGTTCTTCGTCAACGCGACACATTCGTAGGAGTACAGGGTCTTCTTGTCTGGCAGAACGTCGACGACAAGATAGGCCTCAAATGCTCCTCCTTCATGACGCTCGACCTCGATGCGGTCGCCAGGCTTGAACGGGGCGTAGAACATCGCCTCCTGCCGCTGCACTTCCTGAACGCAGGCCTCCAGGAGTTTCACTGTGATCAGAGCGTTGTCGATCGCGCGATTTCTGATCTGCACCTCGAGCGGGCAGTCGCGGCGTCCTTTGGTGGCGCTGAAAAACTCGTCGTACTTTCGTCGCAGTTCAGTACGTGCGCGTCCCAGGTAGGTTTTCAGGCGCGCTAGCTGCTCGCGGTGCGGGAGGGGCTTTCGTGGGTACATGCCTCAGCGTGCAACACACGGCCTACTTCCGTCAAACTAGCTCAACGGACGACGAATTCCGTCGGTAAGGAGCGGCTGCTTCAGGCCGACAGAGACCGCCGCATGCTCGGCGCGTCAAAACGTCAAATCGCTCAGTCTGCAGGCGCAAGGGGAAACGACAGCTCATGAGAGAAAGAGCCAAGGACTGGGCCAAAGCCGACAACTTGGAACTCAGTGCGCCCAAGCAGCAGCCAATGCCAATATGCGTTCGACCGGCACGCCGCGCTCCAACGCGACACGGGGCGCCTCGCCGCCTAGCGCAGGTGCGGGTGACTCGAAGAACGTCAGCAGCTGCCATCCGTCAGTAGTACCTAGGACCTTCGCAAGGAGTGCGACGACAGACCAGATTGCCGGGTCGAATTGCCAACGAGGCAACTTGAAGGCGCCACCAAGACTTGGCACACCGATGCAACGGCCAACGTCGATCCATGATCTGACCATGGCGCTGCTTGTGCCGATGAGTTGCGCCGCTTCGGGAGGCGTGATCATGTCGTTCGCTTCAATCCGTTCGCGGCGATGATGCAGATTCGAACTGCGTGCCGCGACGTACGGGCTCGCGCTGGCGGAGATGTCTTCAGCATCTAGACGGTCCTTCCAGCCCTCGAATGGGTCGCGTAGCGCTTCCCCTTGCTTGCGATCGCTTCCGAAGTCCTGGGGTGCCTCTCCGAGCTTTGCTCGAAGCTCCATGAACCTACGCCAGCTGCTACCGGGTCGAGTAGAGAGAATGACATCGCCTGTGCTCTTGTCGCGACGGACGTAGATCTCATCAACATCGAATTGAAACTGTTTGGGCAAGCGCACGGCTTGGCTGCTTCCGCTCATGATGAGCTTGGCCCTCTTGTCCTTGGAAACTGAAGTCTTTGCCATCCGCGCCTCCTTGCGGCCCACATAGATTGAATTCAGAGCCTACGATGCGTCGACCCTGTGTCCCGATGGGCGGTTGCAGCAACCTCGCCCCCCGCCCCCACTGCTGCACGCCCGTGCGGCGAAGAAGATCTGCAAATCGTGGCACGACACTAGATCCGCGGAGGGGCTCGCCAAACCTAGAGAGAAACAAGGCTCTCTGCGGACGGCCAAATCTTTCAAAGCGAACTCGGGTGCGGTCAATGTATTCGTCCAACCAATTTGCGTAGAGAGTGGCTCGCGAACACCCTATCGGAGCACTCGCGCGCCAGTTTGCCAAGAGAGTACTGCCGTCTTTGAGTTCGAGTTGACATGCTCTTCTGAAAGAGATCTGTAGCTGGGTTGCGGCAGCGATAACAACTGCATCGCGAACAAGACTTGCGCGATGATCGCGCCGCTCCGATGCGCATCCGATGTCCGCATCAAGCATCTCCGCGATCGTCATGAGCTGGGCGTCGGTCAGTTGGCGGTTCGAGCTCGGAAACGCGCGGTCCAGAGTCACGGCTTCAGTAACGCCCAATACTCGTTTGACGGCAACTTTCGACGGATTGGAATCACCCACGGTAGCAACGCGAGCAGCTGCATCAACTTCGATTGCGCTGACGCGGTATGCCTTTCGGTCAAGCGCGGTGCGGCAGACCACACTCAACCAGTAGGGGCTGGACACTTCGCAGGCATGAAAGTCGGACAATGTAATTCGAGCATTCGACATCACTGAGACGAAGCGCTTGGGCCATTCATTGAGCAACGAGTCAATCGCAGCGAGCATCCCATGACGATATTGAATTCCTTGCGAATCAAATTCACACCGACTGGCAGAACTCAGTTCGAGCGCGTCGCGCGCCACTTGCGGAAGTTCTGCGTTCAATAGTTTCTTCGCTACTCGGCGGCGTGAGAGCACTTGGATCAATACCCGTATGCCATCCCACCACAGATGCGGATATGCGAGCGCAATCGGAAAGTGCTTGGCTTCTGCAAACGCAGGGTCGCCTGTACGCCATGGTGACACGCGGTAAGCTCTGCGTGATTCTTGAATGTAGTGGGCGCCGCAATGGTCGCAACGATCGAGCGATCTCGATCGACGGTGCGAGAGCGAGACTGTTGAGTTCCATGCAATCCTGACCCGGCATTTCCATCCAATATTGACCCACCCTCTTTGCGAGCCTGGTGGCTCACGGTGTGGATAAGTTCTTG
>NZ_FOUG01000002.1 GCF_900114785.1 Variovorax sp. OV329 | reverse complement strand
AGCACCGGGGACACCGGGCCGAAGCTCGCGTCGCGCCCGCCGTAGCAGCCCAGGTCGGCAAAGCCCAGGTCGTCGGCCACGATGAAGATGAAGTTGGGACGCGGGGTGCGGGCCATGGCCTCAGTCCACCTTCATGCCAGTGGCCTTCACGATGGCGCCGTAGCGCACCTTGGCGGCCTCCAGTCGATCGGCGGCCGCCTTGCCGCTTTAGCCCAGGGCCACCATGTCCAGGCTGGCCAGGCGCTGCTTGACCTCGGGCGTGGCCAGGGCCTTCTGCAGCGCGTCGCGCAGCTTGTCGACCACCGGCTGCGGCGTGGCGGCCGGCACCATCGCCAGGTAGAGGACCTCGAACTCCATGCCCTTGAGGCCCAGTTCGCCCACGGTGGGCACCTCGGGCAGCAGCGGCGAGCGCGTGCGGCCCGTCACGGCCAGGGGCCGCACCTTGCCGGCCTGGATGTGCGGCAGCAGGCCCGGCGTGGCCAGGATGCCGGCCTGCACTTCACCGGCCAGCAGGGCCGTCACGGCAGGCGCATTGCCCTTGTAGGGCACGTGCATGATCTTCGAGCCGGTCGAGTCCGCGAAGATCTCCGCGGCGATGTGGCCCGGGCTGCCGTTGCCTGCGGATGCGAAGCTGGCCGCCTGCTTCTTCGATTCGGCGATGAACTCGGGCAGCGTCTTCGCGTTCACCGAGGGGTTCACGCCGAAGGCCAGGCCCGAGGAGCTGAAGATCATCAGCGGCTTCAGGTCCTTGGCCGCGAAGGGCATGGACGAGTAGACGTGCGGGTTGATGGTGAAAGTGGTGTCGATGGACAGCAGCACCGTGTAGCCGTCGGCCGCGCCCTTGGCCACCGCGTCCGCGCCGATGTTGCCGCCCGCGCCGGGCCGGTTGTCCACCACGAAGGGCTGCTTGAGCTCGGCCTGCAAAGGGATGGCCAGCGCACGGCCCAGCATGTCGAGCGGGCCGCCGGCCGGAAAATTGGTGAGGAACTTCACCGGCTTGTCGGGGTAGGCGCCCTGCGCCTGGGCCGCCTGCGGCAGCAGGGTGACGAGCGGGGCGCAGCAGAGCAGGCCAGCCAGCAGGCGGCGGGCGCGAAGGGGTGAGGAGGAGGAGGTCATGGTGGCTTGTCTCTGGACGTTCTTGTGAAGGTCCACTCTAGGAGCCGCGGATTCGTCCCACAACTGAAAGCTCTTCTGCCTGCCATTCCGCCTGGTTATATTTGAGCGGGCCGTCACTCCCAATGGCGCGACGTCACCAGCCATGAACTTTGATCGCCTGCAGCTGCGCCACCTCCGCTGCCTGGCCACCGTGGGCCAGGAGCGCAACCTGGTGCGCGCCGCCAAGGCGCTGGCGCTCACGCAGCCGGCCGTGTCCAAGACCATCGCCGAGCTGGAGGACATCGTGGGCCGCCAGCTGCTGGTGCGCCGGCGCCGCGGCGTCGACCTGACGGCTGCCGGCGAAGTACTGCTGCGCCATTCGGTCGCCACGCTGCGCGGCCTGCGCGAGGGCCTTTCGCTGGCGTTGGACGAGGCCGAGGGCGAGCAGCTTCGAGTGGTGGTGGGCGCATTGCCCAACATGGCAGCGGGCCTGCTGCCCGAGGCCATCGCGCTGCTCAGCCGCACCCATCCGCAGCTGCGCGCACGCGTGGTGAGCGGCACCAACGCGCAGCTCATGACGCAGCTGCGGCAGGGCGAGATCGACCTGGTGGTGGGGCGCCTGGCCCAGCCCTCGGCCATGGTGGACCTGAGCTTTCTGCAGCTCTACAGCGAGCCGCTGCTGCTGGTGGCGCGGCCCGGCCATCCGCTGGCGGGCCGGTCGGCGCCGCCCCTGTCCTCGCTGGCCGACTATCCGCTGGTGGTGCCGGTGAAGCAGGGCACGCTGGTGCGCGACACCGCCGATGCCTTCCTGTTCGCGCGCGGCAATGCACTGCCTGGCGCGGTGATCGAGGCCACCGACACCAGCTTCGCCCTGGGCCTGCTGCGCCGCACCGACGCCATCTGGTTCGCGCCCAAGGGCGCAGCCGACAGCGCGCTGGCGCTGGGCGAACTGGTGCGGCTGGACATCGACACCAGCGTCACCGACGGCCCGGTGGGCATCACGCAGCGCCGCGCCGGCGAGCCCGGCGACGGCGCACGGCGCCTGATCGAGGCGATCGCGCAGGTGCTGCGCGATCGCTGAAGGCGGCCGCGGACCTCGCGCTCAGTGGTCGTGGTGCAGGTAGCTCGCTTGCCGCGGCAGCCGCAGGCTGACCAGGAAGGCCACCACCATCATCACCGTCACGTACCAGTAGAAGGTGGTCTCGTGGCCGGCGGTCTTCAGCGCCAGCGCCACGTACTCGGCCGAGCCGCCGAAGATGGCGTTGCCCACCGCATACGCCAGGCCCACCCCCAGCGCGCGCACCTCGGGCGGGAACATCTCGGCCTTCACGATGCCGCTGATGGAGGTGTAGAAGCTCACGATGGCCAGCGCCAGGATGATCAGCACGAAGGCCATGTAGGGACTGCTCACGCTTGCCAGCGCGGTGAGGATCGGCACCGTGAACAGGGTGCCAAGCGCGCCGAACAGCAGCATGTTGGTGCGCCGCCCGATGCGGTCCGACAGCATGCCGAACAGCGGCTGCATGCACATGTAGACGAACAGCGCGCAGGTCATCACGTAGCTGGTGGTCTTGATCGGCAGGTGCGCCGTGTTCACCAGGAACTTCTGCATGTAGGTGGTGAAGGTGTAGAAGATCAGCGAGCCGCCCGCCGTGTAGCCCAGCACCGTGAGGAAGGCCGGCGTGTGGTGCTTGAAGAGGTTGGCGATGGTGCCGGCCTCCTTGTTGCTGGCGCCCTGCTCACCGTGCGTTTCCGACAGCGCGCGCCGCAGGTACATGGCTACCACGGCGGTGACCGCGCCGATCACGAAGGGAATGCGCCAGCCCCAGGCCTTGAGTTCGGCCTCGGTGAGCAGCTGCTCCAGGATCACGATCACCAGCACCGCCAGCAGCTGCCCGCCGATCAGCGTGACGTACTGGAAGGACGAGAAGAAGCCGCGCTGGCCGCGCAGGGCGATCTCGCTCATGTAGGTGGCGGTGGTGCCGTACTCGCCGCCCACCGACAGGCCCTGGAACAGGCGTGCGAGCAGCAGCAGGAAGGGCGCCCAGGCGCCGATCTGCGCGTACGTCGGCATGCAGGCGATCACCAGCGAGCCGGCGCACATCATGGTCACCGAGATCACCATCGAGGTCTTGCGCCCTTTGCGGTCCGCGATGCGGCCGAAAAGCCAGCCGCCGATGGGCCGCATCAGGAAGCCCGCGGCGAACACGCCCGCGGTGTTGAGCAGCTGCACCGTGGGGTTGGATTTGGGAAAGAAGGCCCCGGCGAAGTAGATGGCCGAGAAGGCGTAGACGTAGAAGTCGAACCACTCGACCAGGTTGCCGGAAGAGGCACCGACGATCGCGAAGATGCGGTGCCGCTTTTCCTCGGCGGTGTAGTGGGGAAGTGGTGCGTCGGCAACGGACGCGCCTGCCTGGCCCGGCATGGGGACACTCATGGTCAGCCTCTCTTGATGTTTTGTATGACTGGCGAAGATTCTGCGCCAGTCGCACACACCCGGCTGTCGGCGAGTGCCGTGTCCTTCCTCCTGCCTCTGGTTTAGAAGGTGCCCGGAAGCAGGATGCTCGAATCCACCGTATCGATCTGCGTGCGGCCGCAGAAGGCCATGGTCACGTCCAGTTCCTTGTGGATGATCTGCAGGGCGCGGGTCACGCCCGCTTCGCCGAAGGCGCCCAGGGCGTAGAGGAAGCTGCGGCCGATGAGCGTGCCGCGCGCGCCCAGTGCACGGGCCTTGAGCACGTCCTGGCCGCTGCGGATGCCGCCGTCCATCCACACCTCGATGCGGTCACCCGCTGCGTCGGCGATGGCGGGCAGCGCATCGATGGAGGCCGGCGCGCCGTCGAGCTGGCGCCCGCCGTGGTTGGAGACGATCAGCGCGTCCGCGCCGCTGTCCACGGCGAGGCGCGCGTCTTCCGCGTCCATGATGCCCTTGAGCACCAGCTTGCCGCCCCAGCGGCGCTTGATCCACTCGATGTCGCCCCAGTTAAGCGAGGGATCGAACTGCTCGGCCGTCCAGGTCGACAGCGAGGACACGTCGCTCACGTTCTTCGCATGGCCCACGATGTTGCCGAAGCTGCGGCGCTGCGTGCCCAGCATGCCCAGGCACCAGCGCGGCTTGGTCGCCAGGTTGATCAGGTTGGCGATGGTGGGCTTGGGCGGCGTCGACAGGCCGTTCTTGATGTCCTTGTGGCGCTGGCCCAGCACCTGCAAATCCAGCGTGAGCTGCAGCGCCGAGCAGTTGGCCGCCTTGGCGCGGTCGATGAGCCGCTCCATGAAGTCGCGATCGCGCATCACGTAGAGCTGGAACCAGAAGGGATGGCGGCCGGTGGCCTCGGCGATGTCCTCCAGCGAGCAGATGCTCATGGTCGACAGCGTGAAGGGAATGCCGAAGGCCTTGGCCGCGCGTGCGCCGTGGATCTCGCCGTCGGCATGCTGCATGCCGGTGAGGCCGGTGGGCGCGATGGCCACGGGCATGGCCACGTCCTGCCCGATCATGGTGGTGCGGGTGGAGCGGCCCTCCATGTTCACGGCCACGCGCTGACGCAACTTGATTTTCTGGAAGGCGTTCTCGTTGTCGCGGTAGGTGCCCTCGGTCCAGGCGCCGGAGTCGGCGTAGTCGTAGAACATGCGCGGCACGCGGCGCTTGGCGATGACGCGCAGGTCTTCGATGCAGGTGATCTTGGAAAGGTCGGGCACGGGAGCGTTCTCCTCAGAAGTCTTGTTGTGACGGACACGAAGTGCGCATTATCGGGAGTGCGCCACGCCGGCTCCCCGGACCTCGATGCGCAGCTGATCCAGCACAGCGCCCTGGCGCGCATCCACCAGTTGCACCACATGCCGGCCGGGCCACGGCAGCCAGGGCAGGCGGGCACCCTGGCCGGCCGTGCGGCCGTCGATGCGCCACTGCAGTTGCTGCTGCGGCGAGCCGCCCTCGGCCTCGAACACCAGGCGTTGGCGCGCTGGCGGAATGTCGGGGTCCAGCGCGACGATGGTGCCGTCGGCCGGTGCGCTGATGCGCGCCGCGGCGTCGACGGCTTGCGCGCCGGCGCCATCGAGCGCGAAGCGCGGCTGCTCGGTGCCGGCGACGAACCACTCCTCGCGCGCGGCTTCCAGGTCGTCGCCGAAGCTCACCTTCATCGACAGCAGGCCGCGCGGGGGCGCGGGCGGGCGGCTGGGCTCACTGCGATGCAGGAAGGCCATCAGTTCGGCCCACACCGGTGCGGCGCCACTGCTGCCGCTCACGTCCCACATGGGCGCGCCGCTGGCGTTGCCTACCCACACGCCCACCGTGTAGCGCGAGGACCAGCCCACGGCCCAGTTGTCGCGCATGTCCTTGCTGGTGCCGGTCTTCACCGCCGTCCAGAAGCGGGTGGCCAGCACGCTGTCCAGGCCGAAGGTGGGCGCGCGCGCATTCGTGTCATGCAGGATGTCGCCGACGATGAAGCTGGCACCCGGGTCGATGGCCTGCGTGAAGGCCGGCGCCGCCGCCACCGGAAGGCCCTGGCCGGCCGCGCTGGTGCGCCCGCCGTTGGCCAGCGTGCGGTAGGCGTTGGCCAACTGCAGCAGCGAGACCTCGGCGCTGCCCAGGGCCAGGCTGTAGCCGTAGTAGTCGCCGTTCTCGCGCAGCTCGATGCCGGCCGCGCGCAGCTGCCGCGCGAAGGTCTCGGGCCCGACCAGCACCAGGGTGCGGACCGCCGGCACGTTGAGCGAGGCGCCCAGCGCGCTGCGCACCGACACCGGCCCCTTGAAATGGCGGTCGTAGTTCTGCGGGATGTACAGGCCGCCCGCGGTGCTGATCTGCGCCCTGGAATCGTCCAGCAGCGAGGCTGCGGTGAGCCGGCGCTGCGCGATCGCCTGCGCGTAAAGGAAAGGCTTGAGCGTGGAGCCCGGCTGGCGCTGGGCCACCACGCCATCGACCTCGGACGCGCGGCTGAGCGCATCGCCCGAGGAACCCACCCAGGCCAGCACTTCGCCGGTGGCGTTGTCCAGCACCACCACGGCGCCGTCTTCCACGTTGCGCCCGCGCAGTTCGCGCAGGTGCCGCTGCAAGGTGCTCAGCGCAAAGCGTTGCAGCGGGGCGCGCAGGCTGCTGCGGATCTGGGCCTGCGGCTCGGCCCGCTGGCGCAGCAGCCGGCGTGCCAGGTGCGGCGCGATGCCTTCGCTGGCCGGCCAGTCGCGGCGCGAGAGGGAGGCGTTGGCAAAGGCTTCGAGGGCGAGGCAGTCGGTGCGGCTGCCCGGCTGCATGCTGCGCAGCAGCTCGCAGCCGCGCTGCGCCACCAGCGCAGGCTTGGCATTGGGTGCGCGCACCAGCGCGGCGGCCAGCGCCGCCTCGCGCGCATCCAGGCCGTGCGGCGCCTTGGCGAAGAGGCTGCGCGATAACGCGTCGATGCCCACGATCTCGCCGCGGAAGGGCACCGTGTTGAGGTAGGCCTCCAGGATCTGGTCCTTGCGCCAGTCCTTCTCGAGCGTGCGGGCGGCCCAGGCCTGGCCCAGCTTCTGCTGGAGGTCGCGGCCGTCGCTGCTGCGCCGCTGCAGGTCCTCGTCCATGAGGCCCGCCAGCTGCATGGTGATGGTGGAGGCGCCGCGCGTGCGCGTGGCCCACAGGTTGCCCCAGGCCGCGGACGAGACCGCCTGCCAGTCCACCCCGCTGTGCTCGTAGAAGCGCTTGTCCTCGCTCAGCAGCATGGCCTGGCGCAGGGCCGGCGAGACGTCGGCAAGCGACACCCACTGGCCGCGCCGCACGCTGGCGTCGGTGCGCACACGCTGCAGCAGTTCGCCGTTGCGGTCCAGCACCAGGGTGTCCGAAGGCCGGAAGTCCTGGCGCACCTGCTGGAAGCTGGGCAGCGCCGCCGTGGCCTGCGTGGCGCAGGCCAGCAGGAGCAGGGCGGGCAGAAGGCGGAGGAGCGTCAGGGGCATGGCGGCGAGGGTGCCTATTCTGCGCGGGCGCGGCGTGGGCTATGGTGCTCCACCTCGACCCTGTCACGACCTGCCATGGATTTCTACGACGAACTCGCGCCGCTGTACCACCTGATCTTTCCCGACTGGCGCGCCAGCATCGCACGCCAGGGCGGCCAGCTGCATTCGATCGTGCAGGTGCAATGGCCCGGTGCGCGACGTCTGCTCGACCTGAGCTGCGGCATCGGCACGCAAGCCATCGGCCTGGCCGCAAGGGGCTTGAGCGTGAGGGCCCCGGATCTCTCGCCGGTCGCGGTGGAGCGCGCGAGACAGGAGGCGAATGCGCAGGGCGTCTCCCTGGCGCTGTCGGTGGGCGACATGCGCCACGCCCACGCGCTGCACGGCTCGGGCTTCGACGTGGTCCTGTCCTGCGACAACTCGGTGCCGCACCTGCTCATGGACGAAGACATCCTGCTCGCCCTGCGCGAGATGCATCGCTGCCTGCGATCCGGCGGCGGCGTGCTGCTGAGCGTGCGCGACTACGCGAAGGAGGAGCGTGGCCGCAATCTGGTCAAGCACTACGGGGTTCGCGAGGAAGGTGGGCGGCGCTACGTGCTGTTCCAGGTGTGGGACTTCGAGGGCGATCACTACGACTTCAGCTTCTTCGTCGTCGAGGAGGACCCGCGCGCGAAGACCGCGGTGACTCGCGTGATGCGCTCGCGCTACTACGCCATCGGCACCGACCGCCTGCTGGAACTGATGGCGGAAGCGGGCTTCGGGAATGTGCGGCGCATCGACGATGCCTATTACCAGCCGGTGCTGGTGGGGACGAAGTGAGGCTGCTCAGGCGATCACGCCCGCCACCACGTTGATGCTCAGCGCCAGCACCAGCATGTTGAACGCGAAGGACAGCACGCTGTGCACCAGCGTGATCCGGCGCAGGTCGGACGACTGGACCTGCACGTCGGACACCTGCGAGGTCATGCCCACGACGTAGGCGTAGTAGATGAAGTCCGAGTAGTCGGGCTCGGCCTTGCCGGGAAAGTCCAGCGCCGGCTCATCCGTCTCGCCTGATTTCTCCATGATGTAGTAATGGTGCGCGTAGTGGAATGCGTAGACGGTGTGGATCATCAGCCAGGACACCGTCAGCGCCACCAGCGCCAGCCCCACGTGCAGCACGCGGTCCATGCCCGCCAGTTCTTTCACTTGCTGCAGCAGCATGGCGATGGCCACCACACTGAAGACCACCGCGGTCAGCATGACGATGAGCAGCACCACGTTGGGCTGGTCCAGCGCCTGGGCGCGTGCGCGGGTCTGCTGCGCATCGAAGGTGTGGGCAAGCCAGAAGGCCAGCGCCAGGTAAAGGCCAGCGCCCGCCGTCCAGGCCAGCACGCCACGCGCCATGCCGTTGAGCAGGGGCCAGTGCACCAAGCCCACCGCAGTGCCGAGGGCAAGTCCATAGGCGAGGCGCTCTGGCCCGGTGGTCGTCGAGAGCTTCATCTGCATGGCGGGCACTGTAGCGCGACATGGCGCAGCCGCCTGCGGCAGCGCTTGCTTCGGCGTGTGCGCGTCGTGTCGGCATGGGGTGACCGTGTACTCGTCGTTCAAGCACCGAAAAAGCAGGGTGGGTGTGTGCCGGCTCGGTGATGCCGAAGCCGTTAACGTCCGACGCCTTCGCTCGAGGGCCGGCGGGCCTGTTGCGTCAAGGCTTCTTCGTCAGCGTCTTGGCGGCTTCCTTCACGTCGCCGACCTTCTTCTGCACAGCGCCGGCCGCCTTGTCTGCAGCGCCTTCCGTCTGAAGCTTCTCGTTGCCGACCGCCTTGCCCACGCCTTCCTTGACTTGGCCCTTGGCCTTTTCGAGCGTTCCCTTGACTTGATCCTTGTTCATTGCGTTCTCCTGGGATGGTTCGCCAGGACAGGATCGCCTGGACGGCATCGCCGCGCGGCGACGCAACGGAATACTCCTCTATTCCACGCTGGCGATCCCGGGCATCGGGCGACATGTGCGGTAGTCCAAGGCGCCGTGTGGAAGACGGCTGGCGCGGGTGTGCGATGCGGCGAATGTGTTGCATGGGCCATTCGAAACGGCCCGCCGAGGGAAGTCGATTGGGGTGCGCCCCGCGGTTTAAAGTCAGCTGGATCAAGCCGACCAGGCGGGTACGCGTCGACAAGCGCCAAAGTCCAGCGGTCGCTCAACTCGCAGGAGACTTTCAATGGGACTTCTGACCTTCAGCTTCAACATCACCCTGGACGGCTGCGTCGACCACCAGGAGGGAATCGCCGACGACGAGACGCACGCCTTCTTCACCCGCCTCCTGGATGACAGTGGAGCGATGCTGTGGGGCCGCGCCACCTACGAGATGATGGAAAGCTACTGGCCGAAGGTCGCCCGGGGCGACGTGGAGGCTCCGCCCATGGTGCGGGAATGGGCGACCAAGCTGGAGTTCAAGCCCAAATACGTCGTGTCGTCCACGCGAACGGAGTTCCCGTGGACCCACAGCCACCTGATCGCCGGCGACCTGCGCTCGGGCGTGCGGAAGCTCAAGGATGCGACCCCGGCCGGCGTGCTTCTCGGAAGCGGCAAGCTTGCGGCCGAGCTGGACCGGCTGGATCTGATCGACGAGTACAAATTTCTCGTTCACCCAAGGATCACCGGCCATGGCCCGAAGCTCTACCAGGGCGGACTGCCCAGGACGAGGCGGCTTGATCTGGTCTCGGCGAAGCCGCTCGGCAACGGCGCGATCGCCGTTCACTACCGGCGCGCACGCGTCTAGCGATGGCAGCAGACGGTCCGCTGCGCGGGCCGCCGCTGTCCGAGACGACAAGGTCCTCCTGGACCGCCGGCACGCAGGTGCCGAAGGGCCCGCCCCCTTTCAGGCTGTTACTTCTTCATCTGATCCCCTTCGATACTGGCTGCGTACAGGCTGGGTCTGGCCCTGAGTCGCACTCCAGTTCGATCGACGAAGGGTCTTGCCATGAATCTGCCTTCAGTGGGCGCCACTTCGTGCGCTTGCGCCTTTGACGGATCGACGCGGTCCTGGAGAACGTCATGCGATCTCGAATGCTTATCCTGGCGAGCATCGCGGCGCTGGTCGCGTGCGCGAACCTGCGCGAGTCCGATCGAAAGCCGGTTGCATTGGTGCCCCAGGTCGATCTGCCTCGCTTCATGGGGGACTGGTACGTTATTGCGAGTATTCCCACCTTCATTGAACGTGGCGCGCACAACGCGATGGAAAACTACCAGCTGGACGCAGAGGGCACCATCTCGACGACGTTCACCTTCAACGCGGACGCCCCCGAAGGTCCGGTCAAGACCTACCGGTCGCGAGGGTTTGTCCTCGACACGGTCTCCAATGCCATCTGGGGCCAACAGTACTTCTGGCCGGTGAAGGCGGACTACCGCATCTCCTTCCTGTCGCGGGACTACCAGCGAACCGTCGTCACCCGCGAGAAGCGGGACTACGTCTGGATCATGGCGCGCACGCCGACCATCTCGGAAGCAGAGCTCACGGAGCTCACCGCGTTCGTCGCGAGCCAGGGTTACGAGCCAGCAAAGCTGAACCGAGTGCCGCAGCGCGTCCGTTGATGAACACACCTCGGCGGCATCGCGGCACGAACGGTTGCTGGCTCAAGCGGAACCGGAACGTGCACGCGGCGGCGCCGGGTGGCACCGCAGGACGCGTCCGGGTCTGACAGATACCGCGCTGCGCGCGTACTCAGAATGCCTTTTTGATTTCAAGGGCCTACATGCAACCAGTCGCTTTCAGATTCCGGGCCGCCGCCACATGGATGGCGGCACTGCCGGCTGCCATCGCCATCAGCGGTTGCGCAATCGGCAGTGGCGCGAAGAGCCGCGACGCGGACGCGCGCCTGCCTTCGGTCGATGTGGCGAGCTACATGGGCGAGTGGAAGCAGGTAGCCCATATCCCCAACTGGTTTCAGCGGCAGTGCGTGTCAGGCACCAAGGCGACCTACAAGCTGCTCGAGCGCGGCCAGATCGAGGTGCGCAACGAGTGCCAGACGAAGTCGGGCCCCGATTCAGTCGTGGGATTGGCGCGCCCACGGGCAGGCGCGACCGTCGATTCCGGCCAGTTGCGGCCCGCCTCGCTGGAGGTGGCGTTTGCGCCGCAGTGGCTGCGGTGGATGCCTCTTGTCTGGGCCAACTACGACGTCGTCTACCTGTCGCCCGATCGGCGCGTGGCCATCGTCACGGAGCCTTCGCGCACCTACATGTGGGTGCTTTCGCGCACCAGCGACGTCGACGCGAGCGTTTGGCGCGATGTCGAGAGCCGCCTGGCCGAACTGGGCTTTGCGCGCGACCAGTGGGTCAAGGACCGCAGTTGAGTTGGCCCCTTCCAGCGCGTTGCAAGTGCCCCAGCCCATCCCGCCACTTTCCGTCACGGCCTACACGGCAACGACTGCCCTGGGTGCCGGCCGGGGCGCGCTGTACGCGGCACTGCAGGAATCGCGCAGCGGCCTGCGGCCCAACGACTTCGGGGAACCGTCTGACGCGCGCCTGCCCACGTGGATCGGCCGGGTCGAAGCGCTCGACACCGAGCCGCTGCCGCCGAGGCTGCGCCGCTGGGACTGCCGCAACAACCGACTGGCCTGGGCGGGGCTGCAGGCAGACGGCTTCATGAACGCCGTCGCCGCGGCGCGCGAGCGCTACGGCGCCGACCGCGTCGCGGTGGTGATGGGCACGTCGACGTCCAGCGTCGTCGACACCGAGTGGGCGTACACGCAACTGGACGCGCAAGGCAGGGTTCCCGAGCGCATCCGCGACGGCGAAGTCCACACCACGCATTC
Source organism: Variovorax sp. OV329 (assembly GCF_900114785.1). Classification (GTDB taxonomy): domain Bacteria; phylum Pseudomonadota; class Gammaproteobacteria; order Burkholderiales; family Burkholderiaceae_C; genus Variovorax. The sequence goes on along the minus strand of NZ_FOUG01000002.1, from coordinate 500,450 downwards.
GCTCGGCCGCTTCGTGCAGGTCGCGCTCGATCTCGAGGGCCCGAGTGAAACGGTGTCCACCGCCTGCTCTTCCAGCGCCAAGGTCTTCGCTTGCGCCGAACGCATGATTCGCCTGGGCCTGGTGGACGCCGCAGTGGTGGGGGGTGCCGACAGCCTGTGCGCCAGCGTGCTGTTCGGCTTCAATGCCCTGGAACTGCTTTCCGGACGGCCATGCCAGCCCTTCGATGCGGCTCGGCGCGGAATCAGCGTGGGCGAGGCGTCGGGGTTTGCGCTGCTGGAGCGCCCCGAGGGCAGGCTGGCGCCGCGCCTGCTGGGCTATGGAGAGACCAGCGATGCGCACCACATGTCCACGCCCCATCCCCTGGGGGCGGGCGCCGAGCACGCGCTGGACGACGCGTTGGCACGCTCGGGGCTCAATGGAGAGGACATCGACTACATCAATCTGCACGGCACGGGAACAGTCCTGAACGACCAGGTGGAAGGCGCCCTGGTGGCACGGCGCTTTCCCGCGCGCACGCACGCGAGCTCCACCAAGGGCGTCACCGGCCACACCCTGGGCGCGGCAGGCATCGTCGAGGCCGTGGTGAGCCTGCTCGCTCTGGACACCGGGCTGATGCCGGGCACCGTCAACAGCCTGCAGTTGGACCCCATCTGCGGCCCACAGGTCCGCCTTCGATCGGCACGGGGCCATGTACGGCACGTGCTGTCCAACTCCTTTGGATTCGGCGGCAACAACTGCGCCCTGATTTTTGGCGAAGGGCTCTGCGCATGACGGCCATGCCCCCGCTGTATATCGAGGGCCCGGCCTTCTGGGCGCCTTCGCTGCCGAGCTGGAAGATCGCCCGCGCAGCCTTTCGGGGCGAAGGCGCGGCCGCTGATCCGCCAGCAGGCAAGCCCTCGGCGTCGCTGCTCGCGCCGGCGGAACGGCGCCGGGCACCCGACTCGGTCGCGCTCGCGCTCGAGGTCGCGGCCGCATCCCTGGCCGCCTGCGGGCGCCATGCCGCGGACATGCCCTGCGTGTTCACCTCGGCGCACGGCGACCTGGCCATCACCGACTACATGTGCCGCACGCTGGCAAGTGCGCCGACCCAGATTTCGCCGACCAAGTTTCACAACTCCGTGCACAACGCTGCCATCGGCTACTGGACCATCGGCACCGGGTGCATGCAGGCCAGCAGCCTGGTCAGCGGCTTCGACCACAGCTTCGCGACGGCATTGCTGGAGGCGGCCTTGCAGTGCGCCGCCGAGCGGCGCCCCATCCTCTTGGTGGGCTTCGACGCAGAGGCGGTGGGGCCGCTCACGCAGGTGCATGTGAGCCAGGGCCTGTTGGCGGGGGGCGTGGTGCTTGCGCCTGAACGCACAAGCCACAGTTGCGCAGCGATGGACTGGTCCTTGCGCCCGGGACCTGCCGTGGCCCCGCCTCCGGTATCGGACGCGGGCCGCGCCTTGCCGCCCAATGCCATGTCAGACCTGCTGCCAGTGTTCGAGGGGCTTGCCCGCCTGTCAGCCGGGCAGACGGCATTGCCGCTCGACATGCCGCTTGGCGGACAACTGTCTCTCCACCTGGTGTTCAGGCCATGCACGACTGATTGAGCGCCACGGGAGCAACGATCTCGTGAGCGATGAAGTGCCAGCGCGGACGCAGAGCAAAGCATCCTGCATCCTCGCGACTTCGAACTGGGGGAGCGCCGCGGTGTCCAACATGCCGAACAGTGCACTCGCAGCAGAGTCCGCCCCCGTGCATATCGGCTGACGCACGGTATGCGCCCGCGTACCTAAGTCGGCCACTCGAAGCGCATTGCCTCGATGAATCGCTTCAGCTTGGGTGGATGGAGTCGCGCCTGCGGATAGGTCAGATAGACCGGCAGGGCGGCTGCCTGCCACTCGGACGCCAGCTGAATCAGGCGGCCTTGCGCAAGGTCCTCGGCCAAGAGCCAGGTCGACCCCACGCACACACCCATCCCCATCACGGCGGCACTGCGCAGGGCGTAGAGACTGTCGGTGCTCAAGCGTGGGCGCAAGGCGACGCGGCAACTCTCGCCGCTCCTGGCGTGCGACAGCAGGATCTCGGTGCGGTAGAAGGTGCGCAGCGCGAGCCACGGCAGTGCTGCGAGTTCGCGCGCGTGCGCGGGAACCGGTGCGCCCTCGAGCACCGAGGGCGCGGCGACCACGATGCGGGGTACCTCGCCGAGCTTGATGGCGACGACGCCGAGGTCGTTCACTTCTCCGACCTGGATTGCGCAGTCGACCCCCTCGGCGATGAAATCGGGGCGCCGGTCGTGCAGCAGCCATTCGACGCTCACGCGCGGATGGCGACGGAGGTAGGCGGCCAGCGGCCCGACCAGCACTTGCTGGCCGAAGGCGTGCGGTGCCACCACGCGCAGCATGCCTTCGGGATCGTTTTCGTCGCCCCGCAGGTCGGCCTCGAAGGCCTGCCAGCTCTCGATCAGCTCCCGGGCACGTTCGACGCAGCGCTCGCCGTCTTCGGTCAGCTTCATCGCGTGCGTGGAGCGGCGCAGCAGCCGCACCCCGAGCAAGCGCTCGAGCGCCTGCAGCCGGCGACTGACGGTGGGCTGCGTGGTTCGCATCTGCGCCGCCGCGGCCGACAGGCTGCCTGCCTCCACGATTTGCACGAAGGTCTTCATCAATTCGATGCGGTCGGACGAGGCGACGACGGAGGGGAGAGCGGACGGCAGCACGATGCAATCGGTTATATGCGTGGGACGTATAACTATTGTGCGCCTTCGACGGCTACCAAGAGAAAGGATGCGGGGTCAAACTCCAGACCACTTAAGAAATCAAGGGTTTACACCATGTCTTCCATTCAAGTGACGCATGCTAGCGCTCCAGGCGACGCCAGGGCGAGCCCCGCGCAAATCCCGGCTTCGCTGGTCTTTCTGCTGGCCAGCGGCGCCGGCCTGGCGGTGGCGTCGATCTACTACAGCCAGCCAATGCTGGGCATCCTGGGCGCCGACATCGGCACCTCGAGCCGCGAGGTCGGTTTCGTGCCCACGCTGACGCAACTGGGCTACGCGCTCGGTCTATTGCTACTGGCGCCGCTCGGCGACCGCTTCGACCGGCGCCGCATCATCCTTGCGAAGGCGGCGGCGCTGTGCGCAGCCTTGCTGCTGGCCAGTGCGGCACCTGGCATCGGGCTCCTGCTGGCGGCCAGCCTGGCGATCGGCCTGGCTGCCACCATGGCGCAGGACATCGTGCCCGCCGCGGCCACGTTGGCGACCGATTCGCAACGCGGCAAGGTGGTCGGCATGGTGATGACGGGCTTGCTGCTCGGCATCCTGCTGTCGCGGGTCTTGAGCGGCTTCGTGGCCGAGCATTTCGGCTGGCGTGCGATGTTCGTGCTGGCGGCGGCCAGCGTCGCGCTGATCGGCGCTGCGGCCTGGCGCGGACTGCCGCACTTCCGGCCAACGACGCAGTTGGCCTACGGTGCGCTGCTGGGCTCGCTGGCCGCGCTGTGGCGGCGCCATCCCGGCCTGCGCCGAGCGACCCTGGCGCAGGGGCTGCTGGCAATCGGCTTCAGCGCGTTCTGGTCGACGCTGGCGGTGATGCTGCATGGCGAGCCCTTCCATCTCGGCAGCGCTGCAGCCGGCGCTTTCGGGCTTGCAGGTGCCGCCGGTGCGCTGGCCGCGCCGCTTGCGGGCCGGCTGGCCGATCGCCGCGGCCCGGAACTGGTAACGCGCCTCGGTGCCGGGCTGGTTGTCGTGTCGTTCGCGGCCATGGCGCTGATGCCGCTGCTGTCGCCCCACGCCCGGCTGTGGCTGCTGGCTGCCAGCGCGATCGGCTTCGATCTCGGCGTGCAGGCCACGCTGATCGCACACCAGACAATCGTCTACGGCATCGAGCCCGGGGCGCGCAGCCGGCTCAACGCGGTGCTGTTCACTGGCATGTTCATCGGCATGGCCGCGGGCTCCGCGTTGGCCGCGCTTGTGCTGCCGCAATGGGGATGGTTGGGCGTGACCGCGCTGGCGACAACGTCGGGGTTGGGTGCGCTTGCGCTGCGCCTGTGGCCTGTGCGGCGGGCCGGGTAGCTTCGCCGCCCGCGATCGACCGGTGGTTACGGCGTCCAGCGCTTGCAGAGGGCCGTGGCACCGCAGGTATCTTCACTCGACGCTCAATCAGTTAACGCAGCAGCTACAGGTTTACCGCCCAATCGACGCCGCTCTGGAAAATGCAGTCCGAATGCGAGCGCGGGCACTCTGGCGCAAGGCCGGTTGATGTTGACCAGATGGCGCGTGGGTCACCGCTGAGCCTGGTGAACATCGTCGCTACGATGGACCCGCAACGCAGCGATCTAGACTAAGGCAGCCGCGCGATGTGCTGTTCCAACAAGCCGTAGAAGCCGTCTATATCGACCGAGTTGATCCACAAGGTGTTCGCCTTGCGCTTGGTGTAGCCCCGGAAGTCCACCACTGTGGCACCCGCAGTGAACTCGCCACGGGTCTCGATGTCCACGGGCACGCGTGCGCCCTTGAAAAGCTCGGGCTGCAGCAGATAAGCGATCACGCAGGGGTCATACATTGGACCCACTTTGACGCCCCGACGGCGCATTGCGAAGTCCATGGCCGAGTCCAGGATGTTGGCTACGACCTTGCCCGCGGTGTTGCCCAACCTGCGAAAGGGCTCGATTCGCTCGGGTGTCACGAGCACGCGCCGCGCGGCATCGTGCGACACTGCCGTCACTGGGACGCCGCTGCGGAACACCACCGAAGCCGCTTCCGGATCGGCGTACAGGTTGAACGTGGCGGCCGGCGTGATGTTGCCGCCCACGCCCCAGGCCCCCCCGAGCACCACCACCTCGCTGATCGCGGGTTTGATGTCCGGCGCCATGTTCAGCGCTGCGGCGATATTGGTGAGCGGGCCGAGGCCCACCAACACCACGCTTCCGGCTTCGGCCGAGCGCAGCGTCTTGATGAGGTAGTCCACCGCGTGGCCTTGCGAAAGCGGGCCGCGCGGCTCGTGAAGCATAGGGCCGTCAAGGCCAGTCTTGCCGTGCACGTCATCGGCGAAGATCGGTTCGCGAATCAGAGGTCGAGGGTAGCCGGCATACACCGGCACGTCGGTGCGCCCGGCCCAGTCGCGCACCCGACGTGCGTTCTTCTCTGTGATGCTCAGTGGCATGTTGCCCACCGAAACCGTGAGCGCACGCACATCGAGCCGCTCGGGCGCGGCCAGCGCGAACAGCACGGCGATCGCGTCATCCTGGCCTGGGTCGGTGTCAATGATGACCGAGCGCTTGATCGCGGGAATCGCGGGAAGCTGCTGCGCCGCCACACCCAGCAACGCCTGAGTCTGCGCGTCCTGTGCGAACACGGGCAGCATTCCGGTAGCCGCCACGCTGGCCAGCGTCAGGGACCCGGTGGCCAAAAAACTGCGACGGGAAGTCGCATCGAGAGAGAGCGCCTGTGCGGCGGCGACGTGCGCGGTGGACATTGCGGCCAGTCTATGCAGCACCAAGCTATTGGCGAAGTTTCGAATATCTATGACTTCATTCAACGAGTTTATAACTAGGCCGTCGAAGATCGCGTCAACCGCGCACTGATGCTCGACGGTGGCTCAATGCTGGAAAAGAGGGGCAGCATGGCTCAGCGGTCTGCTGACGAGCATCCGGACGGCGTGATTGAGCCCGAAAGGTGGTCATCGGCCGGTGAGTGCCCATTCCGGCCATACGCTTTGCTCGAAAGCGGACCCTTGTTACTCGACTATTTGAAGGTGGCGCAGGCCCTGTTGTTGGTGACGCGCTGTAGAACTGCGTCTCCAACTGGAACACAGCCACGGTCAACGGAAATTAGCACCCCAGTCGAGCCGCACGTCCCCGCCACCGAGGAGAACGCGCCGCTTGGCTCGATGAAGACTAGCCCCCATGAACCATCCTGAAGGTCGCTGACCGCAGGGTAGGTGCGGTCGTACTTTTTCAAGTAGAGAGGGCCGCTGTACCCGTGGGCTTCACAGACCAATTCCCATATGCCCGGAGCCAAGTCTTTCAAATCTAGACGACTCAAAGAATCCGGTCGATGCTTCGAGAGATTGCTGAGGACCTGATACTCGAAATAGGACTTCGGTCGTCCAAGAGCATGCCAGGTCGCAGTTGCAGCGATGAGGAACGCGAATCCCGCCATCAAGGCCCACTCAATCGTCGTTCTTCTCACCGGCTGAGGGCGGCTGGGTGACACGAGAGGTTCTCTGGATGACATGTGCGTGGAGGGCTGAATGCCAAAGGTCCGCTGATGGCCGACTACCGCAGCTGGTCAGCAGCACGCACTGCCAACAATCTGGCGGCTTGGACCATTGAACAGCCAGGCTTCTGGGCCTACATCGGGCGGACCTGGCCGAGCCCTGAGTCCAGCGCCGCTGCTGAAGGCAATCGTCAACTCCCCGTCGTCGCCAACGACTACCGAGGTTGCCCGCTCGCCAATGAGTTCAACCAGCGCGTCACAGAAGCCCGGTCGCCCTTGTGTCAACTCTCGGTCGTCATTTCTGACTTCTACGGGGCCATAGAAGCTGAAGCAATCGCCATGAAAAACGACCTGGAAGTAGTCGTGAACGAAGACTACTTGTGACACGGGCTCCGTTGGAACAGACACCATCTAGACCCTCTTGGAAAGAGTTCAATCCGCATTTTTCTGACCGAGTCGAAGGTCCGGTCCTGGCCGACTGTAGCCGGTCGAAGCACTCGCCGAGCGTTCGCATGGCCTTCATGCGCCTACCCTGTACCGAACCCGAAATTGTTCGCACGCAACCGGCATGACCAAACTTGGTTCTCTGCCAATGCGCTCGCACTCGGGATAGAAATACGCCCAATGAGCCCGCCGCCAATAGGCTAGAGCCCCATCGCCATATCGACCTGTCTAGGGGCCTCAATGGAGCAGTTGAGCCCGTCTAAGCAGAGACTTCTCAATGTTGATTCCCAAGGCTTTGGCTGTGGTCAGATTGATCGTTAGATCAAATTTCATGGGCATCTCTACCGGCAGATCACCCGCTTGCGCTCCGCGGAGAATGCGATCCACGAAGGTGGCAACACGATGGTGAAGAGCCTCCACGCTAGGCCCGTAAGCCATCAGGCATCCAGCCGCCGCCATTTCGCGCCACTCGCAAAGCGTTGCCAGGCCATTGCGCGAGGCAAGCGTCGCAATGGCAACTCGGTCGTCGAAGAAGGTTGGATTCGACAGAACAAAGAGTCCCGCCGACTCGACAGAGGCTTGGGATATGGCGGATTCGTAGTCCCTGGCATCCCGGACCTCGAAAACGAGGAGCTCTCTGCCCAGCGAGCGCGCTGCCATTTTCGCAGCCTCGATTTGCCCTGGCCCTGCCGTGTGCCCCACTTGCGCAAGGAGTGCAATCGGCTTCGACCTTGAGAGCACTTCACTGAGCAGTTCGAGCCGCTTCCCAGCGATCACGTCCGAAATCATAGCCACGCCTGTGATGTTGCCCCCCGGCCGCGCCATGCTGGTCACAAATCCAGAACGCACCGGATCCACCGACGTCACGGCCATCACGATGGGAATTGTTGACGTAGCATTCTTGGCAGCTTGAATCGCCGGTGGGCTGGCGGCGACGATCACCTCCACCTGCAGCCTCAGGATGTCGGTAGCCATGGATGGCAAGAGGTTCAGGCGTCCTCTTGCCAGCCGAACAACGAAGACTGTATTGATCCCCTCGATGTAGCCTAGCTTCTGCATGGCCTCTTGGAAATGCTCGAGGTCAGCCGCTGCCGAGATGTATCCGATGCGATGCACCTTTCGAGATTGCTGCGGATCGCTCTGGGCGCGAACAAACTCTGCTCCGCAACACAGAGTTCCGACTAAAAGGGTCCGCTTCAGCATGCTTCCTCACTCCTCTCGTGCGAACCGTAAACCGTGAGAGCACTACGGAGCCTAAGAGACTAGCCTGAACAAGTCCGGACCGCAATCTCCCAGCCAGCGCCACACCGGCCACCCCGTTCTGGGAACGGCGAAACCCGGATCTCACAGCCGGGCGAAGCTCGGACCAGCCTTCAACCTGGATCCACTTCGCCTCCGGCGATTCGTGCGCCGGTATGGGCTGATAGGCTCGTCTTGGCCAGTTCGCAGGGTGCGCCTAGATTCGACACAGGTGAACGACAGCTAACTGCTCTGGCACCCAATATTCGAACGAGCCCTAGGGAAGGGCTGGTTCAGGCCCACTGTTAAACCGGTGTAGGTTGGCGTGTACACGCCCTTCAACGGTCAAAGCTACTCAATGTTGGGGATGAGTTGAATCAGAGCAACGCCCACCAGACAACGCGTCGCGTCTCGCGCAACTTTTACATGCCCTGGCCAAGGTGGGAGTCATCGGACCGCCGGCCACCCTGATTTCCACCGACTGCATCGGCCCCAGTTCCACTCCACATCGAAAACAGTTTGAGGATGTGGCTATTCGTCGGGCCTTCCGGTGGTTGTACCTGTCCCAAACAAATGCGCCCCACGAACAGAACCACGACTAGCACGATGAAGATTTGACTTGTCATGAGGCCGAAGGCCTCGATGTTGACCGCGAGCGTCTGCTAACCGGCGAATTCTGGGGTGCATGCGAAGGTCGGCTCCTGGCCGCCAGCGGCTGGCCGGCGCGCTGAGTGTACGGAAAGATGCTTTCCGACAAGTTCCACCATCTCGAACATCGTCACCTCTGGATCGCCACCATCGCCTGGAGCTTGGCATGGCCAACGCGACATCGCGTTTGTTGGCAGCAATGTTCCTTCACCCCCACAGGTCGACCCCCTAGCTTTGAGGCTGCTTCTTGACGGCGCGCACTACGGATCGGGAAGCCTGTCCGTGGTCTCGGCCGCACCAGTTCTCCGACGACTGTGTGTACGCCACGCTTTGGAAGTCCACCTTGCGAACATGCATCCGGCGCACCCTCGTCAACTGAAGCCACAGACATGCGGCCATGCAAGACAGCTACGAAAGTACAAACGAAGTAGGCCGCTTCCTACGAGGCTTTGGCAGGGCGGTGAAAGAAGTTGGCCGAAAGCGTGGAAACGTCTCAAATTAAATTCGAGACATTACGTTACATCTGTAGACTCGCGCCCTTTCGCGAGGCGCGATTCAGGTTCGCCCCTCATTGGCAATTTTGCCTCTTAGACCAGGAGCGGACGGGTGAATCAGAGTTACAGAACGGTTTGGAGTTCGGCACTGGGCGCCTGCGTGGCAGTGGCGGAGAACGTGAGCGCGCCGCGAGGCGGCAGGGCCCGTGGATCGATGCGGACAGTCGGCGTGACCGTCGCAATTTCGTTGGCGGCTTTTGCCGCGAGCGGGGTGTCTAGAGCAGCCACCTTCTCGGTTGCCAACGAAACTGATTTGATCAGCGCGATCAACACGGCGAACGCGAGCATGGATCCGAGTTCCACGATCACCGTGACTTCGGGCTTTACGCTCACAACGCCGCTGCCGGCGGTCTTGGCGAACGTCACGATCAACACCGCCAACTCTTTGAACTTCAGCTCTGTGGGTGGCGCCTCATTGAACATCCAGGCGGGGGCGAGCTACCAGGGCGGTGTCGTTCAGTTCGGCAATACGGCAGGCACCGTGGGCAGTCTGACCGTCCAGGGCAACGGTGCCACGATGAACACCACTACGCTCGCTTCTCTTGCGGGGCAGAGCAACATCAATATCCTCGACGGTGGCAGGCTCAGCGCAGGTGGTGCGGTTGGCGTAAACCTGGGAGGAGGCAATACGGCTGCGTCGTCCACGGGCGGGATCTCCCATGTCGTGGTGAGCGGCCAGGGGTCGCTTCTGAACTCTGCCGTCGGCTTCAATCAGCACCGCGGCACCCTTGAGGTGTCTAACGGCGGGGCCGTCACGTCCAAAGCGGGCATGAACCTCGGTTTGTCTGGAGCATTTACTGGCGTGGTCACCGGCGTCGGCTCACGGATCGCTTCGAGCGTCACCACTGTCAACTTGGGCTCATCTGGTTCAGCAATCTTGACCGTTGCAGACGGAGCAACGATCTCCGCCAACAGCGGGAACTCCGCCGTTACCTTGGGCAGAGACGGCGGCTCGGCCATTCTGAACATCGGCGCCGCGGCGGGCAATGCTGCCGTGGCCCCCGGCTCGGTGATCGCTTCGGCCGTGGCCGGCGGGGCCACCGGTACGGCTGTCGTGAACTTCAACCACAACGCCAGCGCTTACGACTTCGCCGCACCCATCACCGGCAGCACGGGCGTCAACCATGTGGGCAGCGGCACCACCACGCTCCTGGGCGCCAGTACCTACGCCGGGGCCACGAACGTCGCTGGCGGCACCTTGCGCGCCGGGGCAGCGAGTGTCCTGAGCTCGGTGTCTGCGCACACCGTCGCGGCAGGCGGCACGCTGGACCTCAACGGCTTTGAACAGACACTGTCCTCGCTGAGCAATGCCGGGACGGTCTCGCTGCCCGGAAGCACGGCGGGCAACACCCTTACCGTCACCGGTGCCTACGTCGGGAACGGCGGCACGCTGCGCCTGGGCACGGCGCTGGGAGACAGCAGCAGCGCCAGCGACCGCCTGGTGCTCAGCGGGCCCTCGGCCAGTGCAACGGGCAGGACCAACGTCCAGATCGCCAACCTCGGCGGCCTGGGCGCGCAGACCAGCGGCAACGGAATCGAGGTGGTTAGCGCCACGGGCGGCGCGACCACCACGGCACAAAGCACCAAGGATGCCTTCAGCTTGGCCGGCGGACATGTGGATGCCGGTGCCTACGAATATCGCCTGTATGCCGCCGACGCCAGCGGCGCCGGTGAGAACTGGTATCTGCGCTCGACAGCCATCCCGGTGGTGACAAGCCCTGCCGAGGAACCTGGGTCGACGCCAAGTCCGGTGCCCCTCTACCGGGCCGAGGTGCCCATGTACGCCGTGGTGCCCCAGCAGTTCCGTGAACTGGACATCGCCATGCTGGGCAACTTGCACCAACGCGTGGGCGACGAGCGCGTGGCTTCCTCCGGCTCTGCCTGGGGCAACCGCCAGGGTTGGGGCCGCATCCTCAGCGTGGACCGCGACATCGCCCAGCAGGGCACCGTCAGCCCCACCAGCAGCGGGCGCCTCACCGGCTTCCAGGCCGGAACCGACCTGTGGGCGAATCCGAATTGGCGAACCGGCCTGTACGCCGGCCAGCTCGAAGGCGACATGGACGTGAACGGCTTTGCGCGCGGCGTGGTGAACTACGCGGCCGGCCGCAACGACCTGCGCAGCCAGTACTTCGGCGCCTACGCCACCTGGAGCCAGCCCAGCGGGCTGTACGTGGACAACGTGCTGCAGGCGGGCCGCCATCGCTACACCGCCTATCCCTCGCAGGGCCAGGCCAGCTCGGGCAAGGGCGACAGTATCGTCGCCTCCATCGAGGTGGGGCAGGGCTTTGCGATCGCCCCGCGCTGGACACTGGAACCGCAACTGCAGTTGGCCTACCAGCACCTGGGCCTGGACGACACCAGCATCAGCGGCGCGAGCATCCAGCAGGACACCGACAACGGCTGGATCGCCCGTGCAGGCCTGCGCATCAAAGGCCAACTGGAGGCAGGCCCCGGCGCACTGCAGCCCTATGCGCGCGTGAACTTCTACAAGCGCAGCAGCGGCACGGACATCACCCGCTTCATCGGCCCGGCCGGGAGCGCCGACATCGCCAGCCGCACCGGCGGCACCAGCAGCGAGCTGGCTTTCGGCGCCACTTGGCAGCTGGGCCAGAGGACGAGCCTCTATGGCGAACTGGGCAAGCTGTGGGACCTGAGTGGCGATGCGCGCACCAGCAGCAGCGTGAGCGGCAGTGTAGGCGTGAAGGTCCTTTGGTAATTGGCACGGGGCGACCGGCCGCGCCGGTCACTTTCCGCCGTTGCACGAAGGTCCAAAAGGTGACTTCACCCACCTGCTTGGTGATTTCTTCAGAACGGACCTGCAGCGTGCACGGCAATATGACCGCCGCAGCTCAATGACTGCTACTTCCTCCAAGACCTGACGTCTGAAAGAGGTCGGGCTAAGGACTGCTGCTGGCCGCTTGCCGGCCGACTAGATCATTGAGCGCTTTCGAGGGCAGCGATGTACGGCGGGGCTCGCGGGTGGGCATCCACCCACTGCTGACCCAGGAACGCCGATCTTCGTGGCGATCAGGCCCACTCCCACGTTCAGCTTGAAGCGCTGATCCGGAATCTCCGACCTGCTGTGAAACGTCCAGGCCTCGGGCACCGCCGCGCGCTTTGCGCAGAGGCAACTGAGTGCAGGAACATGGACCGTCCACTGCGCCCGTGTCGGATTCCGGAACCCGCGGCTTCCCCCATGGACGCCGCTGTAAGAAAACATTACAAATCCCTGGTCACCAGAATTACCACAACAACGGAGACCTTGGATGAATGCGATTACGCAGGGCGCTGGCCGCGTGGCCGGCTGGATCCGGCACAACTTCGTCGACCAGCCCTACCACCGGGTGCGCGAGGAGGATGGCCCGGTCATCGTGACCACCGAGGAGATGCTCGCGCACTTCGCCAAGGAATACGCGAGCGGCAGTTTCGACACCGTTTGGATGACGCCCGCGGAGTTCAAGCGGCTGCCCGACGAGGTGCGCATCCATGCGGCGCAATCGCGGATCGACCTGTCCCTCGCGCGCGGAGAAGAGACCAACGTGTCCAGGCGCGCCGAACCCGAGGCCACCCGCCTCACGGCGATCGACCCTTCCTGAGATAGCGGTCGGCCAGGCTGCGGGCGTCGACCTCGATCTCTTGGCCGATTGTCGAGCCGCTGCAGGTTGGCGTGCACGCGACTTCAGCCCCCATGCTCAGGGCCGCACACGGCGCGCGGTCAGCATCCCCTTCCACTGCCAAAGATGCAAACACTCCGTGATGATGTCGCTGGCGTTTGACTGGTGGATCCATCGTTGCGCAGCCGCTTGAGGGGCGGGCGGCGAAACACAGCGATGTCGCGGATGCGGCTGCGGATCACATTGGCCGCGCCGGTTTGCGCCGAGTTTGCTGCGTGCCGGCCGCGGCGCGCCATGCCTCGGGCGAGCGCCCGAAGCGCGCCCCGAACCAGCGTGTGAAGGCGCTGTGGGTGCTGTAGCCCAGCAACGAAGCCACCTGGCCGAGGCTGTAGCGGGGACTGTCCACATAGCGCTGAGCCAGTTCCTGGCGGACCTCGCCCAGCAGCTTGCTGAAGCTTGCCCCCCGCTCGTCGAGCGCCCTCTGCAGTGTCCGCATGCTGAAACCCAGGCCCTGCGCCACCGACTCGCAGGTCGCGCGGCCCGAAGGCAGTACAAGGTAGATGGCTTTACGCACTGCATCTTCGATAGGCTGCTCGTGCGCCGCCGGCAGTGCATCGACCATCGTGAGGGCATAGCGCGCCAACACCGGATCCGCGGAGGGATTGGGAACATCCAGGTCGGCCGCGCGGCAGACGATGCCCGTGAATTCCGCATCGAACTCGACCCGGCAACGGAACATCCGCCGGTGCGCACCTGCATCCGCCGGCGCCCCATGGGCGAAGCAGACGCTCACCGGCTTCCAGCGCGTACCCAGCAGGGCGCCGCACATCCGGAAGAGAACGCCGATGGCCAGCTCGACCGACTGCCGCGCCGGCACTGCAGACATCAGGTCTTCACGCAGGATGACCATCTCTCCGGCGTCCTCCAGCTGCATTGCCAGCGACTCGTTGAGCATGTGAACATGCCCGATGAGCGTGAGCAGCACGTGCCGCAGCGTGGGTTGGTGAACGAGCAGCAGGCCCACCACGCCAAAGTTCGAGAGCTGCCGCTGCTCGGCCATGCGCAACCCGATCGACTCGCAGCCCGTGGCGCGGGCGGTGTCTTCCAGAAGTTGCGCCACGACGCGCGCCTCGATGAGCTGATCCGGGTCGCGTATCCGGGCGCTGCGCAGGCCGGCACGGCGCAACGCAGCGCCAGGGTCGTGGCCCAGCCCGCGCACGACTTCGGAAAAGTTGGTGAGGGCTGCCGCACGCACCAGAGCGCCCATCGCAGGTACCTCCTATGGCTGCGGTCCATTCTGGCACGAAAAGCAAAGCGATTGGCATGGATTGCAAAGTGCAATCGGACTGCAATTTCTACAGTGGAACGCACGGGACATCCACCGACCATTTCCACCAACGGAGACACCCAATGAACTTTCTCGATGGCCATCTCTTCCCTGAAAACCAGCAGCCGCTGATCATCACCGCCGCGCCCTACGCGCCATCGTGGGTACCCTCGGATTTCCCGGAAGACATCCCGGTCACGATGGAGCAGCAGATCCAGAAGGCGGTGGACTGCTACAACGCTGGCGCGACGGTGCTGCATCTGCACGTGCGCGAGCTGGATGGCAAGGGAAGCAAGCGTCTTTCCAAGTTCAACGAGTTGATCGCCGGTGTTCGCAAGGCCGTGCCGGAGATGATCATCCAGGTCGGCGGCTCGATCTCGTTCGCCCCGGAAAACGAAGGCGCCGCCGCCAAATGGCTGAGCGACGACACGCGCCACATGCTCGCCGAGCTCGATCCCAAGCCCGACCAGGTCACGGTGACGATCAACACCTCGCAGATGAACGTGGTGGAGCACTGGGATGATGCCGACACCAGGGGCACCTCGATGGAAGACCCCGAGGTCTACAACGCCTACAAGGAAATGACCGTGCCGGCCCAACCCGGCTGGGCCGAGGAGCACATCCGCCGCCTGAACAAGGCCGGCATCCAGAGCGCCTTCCAGTGCTACAACATCAACAGCTTCGAATCGGTGGAGCGCCTGATGCGCCGCGGCATCTACAAGGGCCCGCTGGTCATGAACTGGGTGGCCATCGGCGGTGGCATGGACGCGCCCAACATCTACAGCCTGGCGCACTTCGTGCGCGCCGTGCCCGATGGCGCGGTGCTCACCGTGGAAAGCTCCATGCGCAACGTGCTGCCCGTCAACATGATGGGCATCGCCATGGGCCTGCATGTGCGCGCCGGCATCGAGGACAACCTCTGGAACCAGTCGCGCACCGAGAAGATGAGCACGGTCAGGCAGGTCGAGCAACTGGTACGCATCTCGCGCGAATTCGGACGCCCGATCGCTACGGCGCAGCAGGCGCGCGAGATCAGCAAGATCGGCGTCTTCTACGATACGGCGGAAGAGTCGCTGCTGGCCAATGGCTTCGCGCCGAACCGCAAAGGTGGCCAGCAAGGCTTCCTGCGCAAGGTCGCCTGAGGGGGAAATAGCGATGCGAAGCGACCAATCCCCCCCTTCATCCACGCCCATCTGCGACGCCATGCGCGTCGCGGGCCAATGGAATCGCAACTGGGAGCCGATGGCCCGACTGGATGCCGATTGGACCGAGAAGTTCTTCTCCATGGTCAGCGCGCCTCTGAACTCCGGCGTGATCGACCCCAAGACTTTCGAGCTGATCGCCATCGCCGTGGACGCCTCCGTGACGCACATGTACGGCCCGGGCGTGCGACGCCACATCCGACGCGCCCTGGCGCTGGGCGTCACCCCGGAGGAAATCACCGCCGTGCTGCAACTTACGGCCACGCTGGGCTTGCACACCATGAGCCTGGGTGCCCCGATCCTGCTCGAGGAAATGGAGAACCATCGCCGCGGCGAGTTCTCCGACGTGAGCGAGGGCTGAAACCATGAACACTCTCTTGCCCAGTGCCGCGCGCCGCGCGTGTGTGGCCGCGCTGCTTTCGGCGATCGCGTGGAGCGGCGCATACGCCCAGGCTGCCTGGCCGAACCGCCCCATCCGCCTGTTGGTGCCAGCGCCTGCCGGTGGCGCGTCGGACATGATTGCGCGCACGGTCGCCGAGAGCGTCCGCGCCAGCACCGGCCAAGCCGTGATCGTCGACAACAAGCCCGGCGCCGGCGGCCTCATCGCCGTGGACGCCCTGCTGAGCGCGCCGCACGACGGCTACACCTTCGTACTCTCGCCGAACTCGCTGGTCACCGAAGGACCCTACAGCTACAAATTCCGCATCGACCCGCTTAAGGACCTTGCGCCGGTTGCAGAAGTTGCCAAGGTCGCGCTGGTGCTGGTGGCCAACCCGAGCCTGCCGATTCGCAGCGCAGGGGAAATGGTGGCGTACGTGAAGGCCAACCCTGGGAAGGTCACCTATGCGTCGTACAGCCCCGGGTCGCTCTCCCACATCGAGGGCCTGCAGTTCAACCGCGCCGCGGGCTTGGACATGGAGCATGCGGGCTACAAGGGTTCGCCGCCCGCGCTGGTGGACGTCATGGGTGGGCAGGTGCAGTTCATGTTCGACGGCATGGGCACATCGCTCCCGCTCATCAAGGCCGGCAAGCTCAGGCCACTGGCCGTGACTTCCCCGCAGCGTTCGCCCTTCCTGCCGGACGTGCCGGCGCTGGCGGAACTGGGCTACGGCAGCCTCTCGCAAACCATGGGCACGGGCGTCTGGTCCACTCCCGACGTGCCACCCGAGATCCGCGGCGAGCTGCGCGCGCAACTGCAGAAAGCCATTGCCACGCCTGCCGTGCGCGAACAGCTGGCGGCCCTGGGCATGGAGACCGCCAATCCCACCCAGAGCACGGAGGACTGGACCCGCGCACTGAAGCGCGACTACGAGCACACCGGGCAGCTGCTGCGCTCGATCGACTACAAGCCATAAGACCCACGAAGCCGAACTACCAACAAGACGAGACCCACATGGACAACGCCCTTCTCGACCCGCCACCGCAAGCCCATCCGAACGCTGTGCGTCGCGCACTGCTCTGCGGCGCATCATCGGCTGCCGCCATGTCGGCCGTGGCGCCCCTGCAGCGCGCCTTCGCACAGGCCGCACCGGCAGCCAGGCCGCTGCCCGCCTATGCCGCATTCAAGGACCCGGGCTCGATGATCGTGCACAGTACCAACACGATCGAGATGCGACGAGGTGCGGCCGGGATGGGCGCAGTCACCACCGTGAACCAACTGTACGTGCGCAACAACCTCGCGCCGCCATCGGCCGACATCATGGCCAAGCCCGACGAGTGGGTCGTGAGCGTAGAAGGCGTGCGCGTTCCCAGGCAGTTCACCCTTGGCGAGCTGAAAAAGAGGAAGAGCGAGACGGTGACCATGGTGCTCCAGTGCAGCGGCAACGGCCGGGGCTTCTTCCCGAGCAAGCCCAGCGGCACGCCTTGGACGACGGGTGCTGCGGGCTGCGTCATGTTCACTGGCGTTCCTGTGCGGGAGCTCGTCGCAGCACAGGGCGGCTTGCTCAAGGGCGCCAGGTTCATGACAGGTACCGGCGGCGAGGTATTGCCTGCCGGCATCGATCCGAAGTCCCGTGTTGAGCGCAGCGTGCCCCTGGAGGCCATGGAGGATGCGATCCTGGCCTGGCAGATCAACGGCGAGCCCATTCCGCTGGCCCACGGCGGCCCCCTGCGCCTGGTGGTCCCTGGGTTCACCGGCGTGAACAGCGTGAAGTACGTCAAGCGCCTGGCCTTCGGTTCCGAGGAAAGCGATTCGGCCATCCAGCAGACCGACTATCGCATGACGCCTGCATCGGAGAAGTCGGTACGTCCCACCGATCCGTCCGTGTGGCAGATGCCGCCCAAGTCATGGGTCAACCTGCCGCTGCCCGACAGCCAGGTCAAGGCGGGCGAGACGGTCGCCATCCAGGGCGTGGCCTTCGGTGGCGTGCATGCCGTGCGCCATGTGGACGTGTCCACCGATGGCGGCGCGACGTGGGCGCGCGCCGAGTTGGTCGGCCCGGACCTTGGCCGCTTCGCATGGCGCCAGTTCGCGTTGAACGTCAAATTGTCGCCCGGCGCCCACTTGGTCACCAGCCGCATCACCGACGTCAAGGGCAACGTGCAAATCGAGAACCGCGTGGAGAACCGGGCCGGCTACATCAACAGCAGCTGGCGCGATCACGCCGTAAAGATCCAGGCCGCATGAAGCTCCCGGTGATGTCCAAGCGCGCTCTGGCGCTGCTGGCGTTTGTGGCCAGCCCGACCCTGTGCTTTGCCCAGGCGGACGTGGCCGAGGGCCGCCAGATCTTCGTCAAGGGCGCGGGCCCGTTGCCTGCCTGCGCACTGTGTCACGCGCTCAAGGACGCCGGCTCGACCGGCGCGATCGGGCCCGATCTCGACGAGATGCGTCCCGACGCCAAGCGAGTCGAGACCGTGCTGCGAAACGGCATGGGCCCGATGCCAGCCTTTGGCACCGCGTTGAGTGATGCACAGATCCAAGCCGTGGTGCGCTACGTGGTGAACTCGACGAACCACTGACTCGGCCTGCCCCAAGGCAAGGGCGCTGATGGTGGATCTACGACGCCGCTGCCAGTGGAGCGCAACCTCACGCAAAAAGGCAGCGTGTCTGGACCTCGACCTCAGGACTACAGGCGCGCGCGAGCCCTCGGGTGCTAGCAATCCATTTACGGACGGATGCCGCCTTCATGCAAGCGCCCGAGTCCCTGCGCTGGCTGGAAGAACTCGGAGGCCCGCTTGGCGCGGCGCACCGTTTCACGAGCGAAGAAATACGCCTGAAGCTGCGTCTCGCTCAGAAGAGGCCGCCTGATGCGAACTCTCATCCGCATGGAAGGCCGTCCTGGGTTTCCGGGGAATGAAGAGCCAACTCTCGCACGCACGATCAACTCCTTTCTACTTTCTACGGACTGCGGTGAAGCGGGGGACGAACTGGGCCATGAGACTGCTGCAACTATCCGGGACCAATGCTTCGCTTGAGGGCGTCCCGTGCCCGGAGTGCGACTTGCGGCAAGCGGAACCCGCGGGAGCGGGAAGCCTTGGGGCTTTCCGGATAGTGAATCCGCAGCAGCTCCTCGCGGCCTTTGTCGGTCACGGCGAATACCCGGGCGCCGCCCTCCGGCGGTTCATTCACCATCGCGAGGACCAAGCCAGCTTGGCGCAAGACCTTGATGGCATCAACATCCTGCTTCGCGTTGTACGACCGGGGGAGAGGGGTGGCAGCCACCTGCCTCAAGAACTCGACGGACATATGCGCTCCTCTCAAAAATCAGCGCGCAGAAGGCTACCTGAAGCGCAAACTAGCATCTGTCAGTGAGGTTTGACATGTGGTGTCAGCATTTCGCCGACACAGACGCGCCGTGGCTTCCGCCGTGATCGCTTCAAGTAGTCAGCGATCCATCCACCACTCCGACGCACCAGCGATCCATCTCCGATGCCCATGAGCGCGCACTGTCCAGATCCAGTTGCAGCAGTAGCGCATAGCGGCGGCCACCCCACAGGGCTATCACAAGCGCGCGGACTGTTTCCGATGCTGGTGGATGGGGAAGGTCATCGCAGGCTGCGAACACGCGGGTCCACACGGCCAGCAGTTCATCGTGCACCCGCCTGTTATGTTTCGGTTCTGCCACCTGGCCCTCCAAGGCCAGCATGTCAGGATGTAACCAGGCGAGCTCCGGTGCGTCCACGCCGCATGTGAGCCGCACCGCCCGCCGCAGCCTCTCCTGCCACGCGAGGCCTCGCGGCGCCACAGCCTCGCCGTCAATGGCGGCCACCAGGCGCTCCACACCATGCCGGACGTAACCGGAGAGCAGCGCCAGCTTGTTGGGGAAGTATTCGTAGAGGGTACCGACCGAGATGCCGGTCTCCAGCGCCACCGAGCGCGTGGTGAGCCGATCCCATCCGTCGCGCTGCCATATCCGAACAAACGCGTCGTAGATGGCCTGAACGGTGAACCGCGCCCGGGCCTGCGAGGGGCGTTTCAGGGGCTTGTTCATGGCGCGGCGAATCCGAACCCGCGCCCAGCGAGGGCGCCATACAGTGGGCGTGTCCACCACAACCGAACTGAAGCCATGCCGACCATCGAACGCCTGCTTACCGACAAGCGTGCATTGAACCACAGCCGCCTGCAGACCCTCGACGCCGCGCCCCTCTCGGACGGCGAGGCGCTACTCGCGGTGCGCCGCGTGGCACTGACCACGAACAACATCACGTACGCCGCCTTCGGAGACGCGATGCAGTACTGGAACTTCTTCCCCACGGGCGAGGAGGGATGGGGACACGTGCCGGCCTGGGGCTTCGCCGACGTGGTGGCCTCCACCGTTTCCGGCGTGGAGCCAGGTGAGCGCTTCTACGGCTACTTCCCCCTTGCCAGCCATCTGCGCATGCAGCCGGTGCGCGTAAGCGAACGCGGCTTCTATGACGGCGCGCAGCATCGCCAGGCGCTGGTCTCGGCCTACAACCAGTACACCCGCGTCAGCCATGATCCCGCCTACCGGTCCGCCGACGAGAACCTGCAGATGCTGCTGCGGCCACTTTTCATTACGTCTTTCATGTTGGCCGATTTCCTGCAGGACAACGGCTTCTTCGGCGCCCGGCGGCTCGTGCTGTCCAGCGCCTCGAGCAAGACGGCGTATGGCACGGCGTTTTGCCTGGAGAGCGCCCGCGGCGTCGAACTGGTGGCGCTCACCTCGCCGCGAAATGCGGCCTTCGTCGAAGGACTCGGCTGCTACCAGCGCACTCTCGGCTACGAGCAGTTGGAAGAACTCGACACGGCCACGCCGACTCTCTATGTGGACTTCTCGGGCGACGAGGCACTGCGGGCCCGGGTGCACCATCACTTCGGCGGCTCGCTGGTCTACGACTGCTTTGCCGGCTCGGCAGCCAACACCGGCTTCCTGCGCGAGCAGGCGCTACCTGGCCCCAAGCCGGTCTTCTATTTCGCTCCGGTGCAGATCCGCAAGCGCAACACCGACTGGGGCCACGCGGAGGTCAACCGCCGCTTCAACGAGGCCCAGATGGCGTTCATCCGGCGCGTGCAGGAGGGGCCACGGCCCTGGCTCGAGGTCGAGGAGCGAGAAGGACTTGCCGCGGCCCAGTCGCTGCTCGCGCACCTGTGCGCCGGCCAGGTCGATCCGCGAAGCGGCCACGTGGTGGTGCTCTGAGAGCGAACAGCGAGACTCTTCCAATGGGACTCTCGAACAAGGTCGCCATCGTCACCGGTGGGCGCAGCGGCGCCGCCTTGGCGCACCGATTTGTCCGCGAGGGAGCGAGCGGCGTGGACGTGGCGGACATCAGTTTCGAGGCCGGACTGGCCGTGGCAGCGCGCTCGGGTCAAGGGCGCTGGCCGAAGGAGGCGGACGTTCGATCGCTGGTCGCGATGACTCGCCAGCACTTCGGCGGGTCGACGCCTTCGTGTCGAATGCTGGCGTCCTCGGCACCCTGGGCGGGATCCTATGGCCGCAAGGGCGTCCGCGTGTCTTGCCTGTGCCCGCAATCGGTGGATACCGCGATGACCGTACGGGAAACCGGCTCGGCCGACGTGGTGGTGCAGACCACTGCGGCTGCACGTGAATGAATCAGGCCCGGGTCAGCACCATCCGGGCCAGCGGCATGCGCATGCGTTCGGGCGTGGCGGCCAGGCGCATCGCCATCTCTTCTTCCAGCCGGTCCATGAAGGGGGTGACGCGATCGGCGCCCGGCTCGGCTTCGAGCCCCAGCGCGAGCGTGGGAAACACGGAGGCCCGCGAGAAGGCGGCCCAGCTCGCGCCGAAGGCCCTGGCATCGCGCGACTGCTCGTAGCCAGCCCAAATGCGGTCTTCGCCGGAGAAGACCTCCAGCTGCGCTAGCCGCAACCCCTCGAAGTTGCCGCCTTCCTTTTGTTCGAAGGGCTTGGCGAAGTCGGCCCGCGTGCGGCCGACGGTGGGGATGACCATGCGCGCCAGTTCATGCGCGGCGAGCAGGCCCTCGCCCTGCATCGCCAGCAGCCCGCCGTAGATGGCGGCCAGCACCGCTTCGTAGCCGAAGCGTCCTTCGTCGTCGCTCGCCATGGTCAGTACCACTGGCCGACCGCCCCGGTGCATCTCGCGGCTGCGCTCGGCGAGGAAGCAGCGCCAGTCGCTGTCGGCCTGTTGCGCGAAGAGGGCGCGGGTCGCCGGGTCGCGGCTGAAGGCGGCTTGCACGTGGTCCGGCACCGGCGCGGGAATGCGGCTGAGCCATTGCACGGCCCAGGAGCTCCAGCCCAGCGTGACCGTGTTGCCGGGCAACACCGGCCCGTAGAAGCTGCGGCCCACCGCCGAAGGGAAGACAGCCGGGTCCGACGCGGTGTAGCTCTGCGGATCGCTCTCCAGCATGCGGAAGAGGGCGCTGAAGTCATTGCCGGCCAGGTCCGTGTGCACCACCGAGATGGGCCTTTGCGCGCCGACGCGCGCACGCAGCGCGGCGATGGCGGTGGCCATGGGCAGCAGCGAATTGCGCCCCGCGGAAGAGCCGTAGTCCGCGATGACGATGCCCGCCCCGTCATCCACGGGCATGGCCCGCGCCGCCTGCTCCAGCAGGTCGATCGCCGGCAGCAGGCCGCTGGCCTGCACGGCGGAGTTGCGGTTGTAGGCGCCGCCGCCTTCCATGGGTGCCGGATGCTCGGCGGGCCGGGGTGTGTCGCTCATGGCCGCCCACTGTAGGCCTTCGGGCGCCGGCACGGTAGCCGGCACGTCCCGGTTCCGTGGGCTCAGGCCATGCCCAGCAGGTGCGCCAGCGTCTTCTCGGGCGCCGAGCGCTTGAGCGACACGTTGCGCTCCAGCTGGCGCAGGTGCTCGTCCATCAGCTGCACCGCGCCGGCGGCGTCGCCCTTGGCCATGCAGTCGACGATGCGCTCGTGCTCGTCGTGTTCGCAGGACGCATTGCCCGGTGGCTCGTACAGCGCCACGATCAGCGAGCAGCGCGACACCATCTCCACCAGGTAGCGCTCCAGGATCGGGTTGCCCGACAGGGCCGCCATGCGCAGGTGGAAGCCGCTGGCCAGGCGCGCCCACGAGGGCTGGTCGAAGCGGTGCATGGCTTCGTGCTCGGCCTTGAGCTGCTGGCGCAGGCTGGCGATGTCGGCCGCCTTGGCGTTCTGCGTGGCGAGGTTGACGATGATGGCTTCCAGCCCGCGGCGCGCCTCGAAGATCTGCCGGGTTTCCTCCGGCGAGGGCATGGCGATGATGGCGCCGCGGTTGGGCCGCAGCTGCACGATGTGGTCGTGCGCCAGGCGCTGCAGCACCTTGCGCACCGTGGCGCGGCTGGCGCCGAAGAGCTCGCACAGCGAATGCTCGGGCAGCTTGGTGCCGGGCGTCAGCCGCTGGTTCATCACGCTCTCGAACACCGCGCGGTAGATGCGCGACTCCAGGTCGTCCCCCTCCTCGACGGAAGACAGGGCGCCGCCCGGGCGCGCAAGCGCGTCGGCGGCGGCATCGACGTGGGAAAGGACGGCAGCGGAAGAACGGGCCATGGCGCAGCGCAAGAAAAAGGTGCGGAAGAGGCGCTAGCTTGCCACAGCGTCCTGCGCGGGCGGCTGCAGCGCCGCCACGTGCCCGCAAATGGCGCCCGGCGTGGTGAACCACAGCTGGCCGGCATCGCGCAGCCGCCCCAGGTGCTCCAGCGCGCGGCGCAGGTGCCGCAGGCGGTAGGGCTGGCCCACGATGTAGGGATGCAGCGCCAGGCCCATCACCAGCGGCTGGGCGCGCGATTGCAACAGCATCTCGTCGGTGTTGTCGATCACCATCTGGGCGAAGTCCTTGGCGTCCATCTGGCGCGCGATGATCATGGGGATGTCGTTGAGCTCCTGCGGATAGGGCACCGACCACAGCGTGGCCCCGCTGCGGGTGCGCATGGGCACGGGCTGGTCGTCGTGCGCCCAGTTCAGCGTGTAGCGGTAGCCGGCCTCTGCCAGCAGGTCGGGCGTGGCATGGCTCTCGGAGATCCAGGGCGAAAGCCAACCCGCGGGCTGCACGCCGCTCTGCGCCTCCATCCGGTCGCGGCACGCGGCCAGCAGCGCGGCCTCGTCGGCCTGCGACAGGTCGGCCTGCCGGATCGAGTTGCTGTGGCCGTGGCCCACCAGCTCGTCGCCGCGCGCGACGCAGGCGGCCACCAGCTCGGGGCAGTGGTCGTACAGGGCAGTGTTGAGCAGCGTGGCCGCGGGCAGGCCCAGGCTGTCGAAAAGTTCGAGGCAGCGCCAGGCGCCGACCCGGTTGCCGTACTCGCGCCACGAGTAGTTGAGCACGTCCGGATGCGGATGCGCCGGCCCGATGTTGGCGCCCAGGCCCTCGCCGAAGGCGAAGTGCTCCAGGTTGAAGCCGAGGTAAACGGCCAGCCGGGCGCCGTTGGGCCAGGCGTAGTCCCTGCGGCCGTTGATAGCCTGGTAGTCGAAGCGCCCGTGGTGCGGCACGGGCATCAATGGGTCGAAGCTGCGTTCGGGCATGGACGAGGTTCCAGTTTGGTGCAGTGTGCGATGCATAAGCGTGCATCCGCGGTCACAGAATCCGTGTTTGCAAGACACATGCCGATTGTCGACAATCGATGAGACGCAATGTCTACCATGGATTGCAAGATTTGGTGACACTGGCATGACGCTTGCATTGGCTCGGGCTGTTCATCCACCCGGAGCCACGCCATGTCTTCCTCCCTCATCGCACGCCGCACTCTTCTCTCCAGCGCCGCCGCGCTGGCCCTGTCCGCCACCTTCGCCGGCCCTGCGCTGGCGGCCGAGACCATCAAGATCGGGCTGGTCACCGCCCTGTCGGGGCAATCGGCGCTGGCCGGCGAGGCGATCACGCGTGGCATGCAGGTGGCCATCGACGAGATCAATGCCAAGGGCGGGCTGCTGGGCGGCCGCCAGCTGGAGCTGGTGCGCCGCGACGACGAGGCCAATCCTGCCAAGGGCGTGGTCGCCGCGCGCGAGCTGATCTTCAAGGAGAAGGTGGCGGTGCTCTTCGGCGGCCTGGACACGCCGGTGTCGATGGCCATCGTGCCGCTGGCCAACCAGGAGAAGGTGCCCTTCATGGGGCCGTGGGCCGCAGGCACCGGCATCACCCGCAACGGCGCCAATCCCAACTATGCCTTCCGCGTCTCGGCCATGGACGACATCGTCGACCTGGCCATGCTGCAGTACGCGCAGAAGAACTTCAAGTCGGCCAAGCCCGGCATGATCCTGGTCAACAACCCCTGGGGCGAGAGCAACGAGAAGGGCCTGAAGGCCGCGCTCGCCGCCAAGGGCGTGACGGCCGCGGGCATCGAGAAGTACGAGGCCAACGACCTGGACATGGTGCCGCAGCTCACCCGCCTGAAGGCCGCCGGTGCCGACACGCTCTTCCTGGTGGGCAACGTGGGCCCCTCGGCGCAGGTGGTGAAGTCGCTGGACCGCATGGGCTGGAAGGTGCCGGTGGTCTCGCACTGGGGCCCGGCGGGCGGCCGCTTCACCGAGCTGGCCGGCCCGAGCGCCAAGGAGGTGCACTTCGTGCAGACCTACAGCTTCTTCGGCAAGCAGTCGGCCAAGGGCGAGCAGGTGACCAAGGCGCTGATGGCCAAGTACCCGTCCATCAAGGGCCCCGGCGACATCACGCCGGCCGTGGGCGTGGCCAACGCGTACGACGCGATGCAGCTGTCGGCGCTGGCCATCGCGCAGGCCGGTTCCACCGACGGCGACGCGGTGCGCCAGGGCTTCTACAAGATCGCCAGCTACGACGGCCTGATCAAGAAGTACGACAAGCCTTTCACGCCGGCCAACCACGATGCCATCGGCGCCGACGACTACGTCTGGGCGCAATTCGTCGACAACCGCATCGTGCCCGTGGGCACGGCCAACTGAGCGCCAGCCAGGCAACGGCCAGGACCATCATTCCATGCAGTTGATCTCAGCGCTCCTTGCCGGCCTCGGGCTGGGGAGCATGTACGGGCTGATGGCCCTGGGCTTTCACGTCACCTACGCGGTGTCGGGCACGGTGAACTTCGCGCAGGGCAGCTCGATGATGCTGGGCGCGGTGCTCACTTTCACCTTTGCGCAGACCTTCGGCTGGCCGATGCTGCCGGCGGTGTTGCTGGCACTGGCGCTGTGCGCGCTCTACGGCCTGCTGGTCGAGGTGGCGGCGGTGCGGCCCTTTGCCAACCGCGGCTCCAACGCCTGGCTGATCGCCACGGTGGCGCTGGGCATCGTGCTGGACAACGTCGTGCTCTTCACCTTCGGCAAGGAGCCGCGCAGCCTGCCTTCGCCGCTGGCCGTCATGCCGATGTCGGTGGGCGGCGTGGGGCTGGGCGTTTATCCGCTGCAGCTGCTGATTCCGTTGGTGGGCCTGGCGCTGGCGGCGGTGCTGCATGCGGTGCAGCGCCGCACGCGATGGGGCGTGGCGATGCTGGCCGTGGTGCAGAACCGCGACGCCTCGCGGCTCATGGGCATCCCCATCAAGCGGGTGGTGGCGCTGGCCTTCGCGATGTCGGCACTGTTCGCCGGCGTCGCGGGCGTGCTGATCGCGCCGCTGTTCAACGTCAACGCCGACATGGGCACGCTCTTCGGCCTCAAGGCTTTCGCGGTCGCCATCCTGGGCGGCATCGGCAGCGCCTGGGGCGTGATGCTGGCCGGCCTGCTCTTCGGCATGCTGGAGGCGCTGATCACTTCCACGCTGGGCTCGGGCTATACGCAGATCGTGAGCTTCAGCCTGGTGATCGTGGTGCTGGCCCTGCGGCCCAACGGCCTCTTCGGCCGCGCGGAGGTGAAGAAGGTATGAGCGCAGCGTCGGGCCGCCCCAAGCAAGCTCGCACCGCAGTGCGACGCACGAAGGTACTTCAATGAGCGCCGTGCTTCCCCTCGCAACGGCGCCCGTGCGCGCCGCATCTTCCTCGCGCCTGGGCCTGGGCACCGCGCTGCAGATCCTGGCCGTTCTCCTGCTGATGGGTGCCGGGCTGGCGGCAGCGTCGCTGGTCAACGGCTACTACGTCTTCGTGCTGGCCAACGTGGCGCTGCTGGCCATCGTGGGCATCGGGCTCAACGTGCTGCAGGGGCTCACCGGGCAGGTGTCCTTCGGCCACGTGGGCTTCTACGCGATCGGTGCCTACACGGTGGGCATCCTCGGCACGCAGGCGGGCTGGAGCTTCTGGGCCGCCTGGCCGGTGGCGGCGCTGCTCTCGGGCATCGTCGGCGGCCTGCTCGCCTTGCCGGCCCTGCGGGTGAAGGGACCCTACCTGGCGATGGTGACCATCGCCTTTGGCTTCATCGTCGAGCATGGCGTGATCGAGGCGGGCTCGCTCACCGGCGGGCAGAACGGCATCATGGGCATCGCCGCACCTTCGCTGGGCGCGCTGGCGCGCGGCGAGCGGGCGGTGGCCATGCTGGCCATCGTCAGCGCCGGCATCGTGCTGGCGCTGTATGCGTGGCTGTCGCGCGGCACCTGGGGCGCGGCGATGCGCGCCGTGAAGGACAGCGAGACCGCCGCCGAATCGATCGGCCTCAACCCGCTGGTGGTGAAGACCGCGGCTTTCGCGCTTTCCGCCGTGGCGGCCGGCCTGGCCGGCGGCCTGTTCGCGCCGCTGTCGGGCTTCGTCGCGCCGTCGAGCTTCGGATTCGGCCAGTCGATCCTGTTCGTGCTGGTGGTGGTCGTGGGCGGCGCGGGGTCCGTGGCCGGCCCGCTCATCGGTGCGCTGGTGGTGGCGCTGCTGCCGGAACTGCTGGCCGGGCTGGAGGAATACCGGCTGCTCTTCTTCGGCGCGCTGCTGCTGGTGGTGCTGTGGGCGGCGCCCGAAGGCGCCATGGGGCTGTGGGCACGGCTGCGCGGCCGGCATGCAACGCCGCCTGCCGGCTTGAAGACCTCGGATGAATCGCCGTCTGCACTGCCGGTCTTCCTGGCGCGGCCGGTGTCGAATCGTTCCGCCCTGGCGGCACAGAACCTGTCGATGCAGTTCGGCGGCGTGCGCGCGGTCAGCTCGCTGAGCTTCGCCGCGCCGGCCGGCCGCATCACCAGTCTCATCGGGCCCAACGGCGCGGGCAAGACCACCGCGCTGAACATGCTCAGCGGCTTCTACGTCCCCACCGGCGGCGGCTTCAGCCTGGGGCAGGATTCGCTGCAGGGCCTGCCGGCCTGGGCGATCGCCCGGCGCGGCGTGGCGCGCACCTACCAGAGCTCGCAGCTTTTTGGCAGCCTGAGCGTGCAGGACAACGTGGCGCTGGCGCTCAGCCGCGGATCGCTCGGCTGGCTCTTCGGCGTTAGCCGGCACGGCACGCCGCAGTTGCATGCCCAGGCGCGCGCGCTGCTGGCTTTCTGCGGCTACCGCGGCACGCTGCACACGCCCGCGGCCGACCTGGCGCACGTGGACCGGCGCCTGGTCGAGATCGCGCGTGCGCTGGCCACCGACCCGCAGATGCTGCTGCTCGACGAGCCGGCCGCCGGCCTGTCGCGCGAGGACAAGGATCGCCTGGCTGCGCTGCTGCGGCAGATCGCCGGCCAGGCCGGCATCGGCGTGCTGGTGGTCGAGCACGACATGGAACTGGTCATGGGCATCTCGCAGCAGGTGGTGGTGCTCGATGCGGGTGCGCACCTGGCGGCCGGCACGCCGGCCGAGGTGCAGGCCGATCCGCGCGTGCGCCAGGCCTACCTGGGTGAGGCGGGTCTGCTGCAAGGCGGGCGCTCCGCGGAGCGGGTGTCCGACCCCGCGGCGCCGGAGTTGCTGGGCGTGGGTGCGCTGGTCGCGGGCTATGGCGCCGAGCCCGTGCTTCACGGCATCGACCTGCAGGTTCGCCAGGGCCAGGTGGTGGCATTGCTCGGGGCCAACGGCAGCGGCAAGTCCACGCTGATGCGATCGCTGGCGGGCCTGCACCGGCCCATCGTCAGCGGCGGCATCCATCTCGACGGCCAGGACCTCGGGCGCCTGGGCGCGGAGCGCATCGTGCAGCGCGGGCTGGTGCTGGTGCCGGAGGGGCGGCAGGTGTTCGCGGAGCTGAGCGTGCTGGACAACATCCGGCTCGGTGCCTTCCGCCAGGCCCAGTACGACCGCGAGGCGCGGGTGCAGCAGATGCTCCACCGATTCCCGCGGCTTCGCGAGCGCCTGCATCAGCGCGCGGGGCTGCTGTCGGGCGGCGAGCAGCAGATGCTGGCGATTGCGCGCGGGCTCATGTCGAAGCCGCGCATCCTGCTGCTCGACGAGCCTTCGCTGGGCCTGGCGCCCAAGATCATGGCCGAGCTGTTCGCCGCGCTCGACGCGCTGCGCGCCGAGGGCATGACCATCCTGCTGGTCGACCAGATGGCGGGCCTCGCGCTGGCACTGGCGGATCGCGCCTACGTCATCGAAGGCGGGCGGATCGTGGCACAGGGGACGGCGCGGGAGATCGAGGGGAACGGCGAACTGGCGAAGGCGTACCTGGGCGCACATTGAGCACGTGGGCTCAATCGCGGTTCGGTCGATCGCCGGCGGCTTCGCGCAAGGCGCCGGCGTCGACGTTCACGGCTTCGAGTCGTCGTCCGGGTCGTCGACGGCCAGGTCTTCGGGGGCGGGCGCGTCGAGGTCCTCCGCGTCATCCCTGCCGCCTGAAGGCGGGATCACCCCGGTGCGGTCGGGCAGCAGGTCTGCATCCAGTTCGGGCGACTTGGAATCGGCCGACGCGCGCTCGCCGGTGCCCGCGGCATCGCCGGTGCTGTCGTGCGCGATCGGCAGGGCGCCTTCGGAGCCTTCGTCTGGCAGCGCCGAGCGGTTTCCATCAACCTGCACGTCGCTGCCGCTGTCGCTGGTGTCGCTGGGACCCAGCGAGTCGATGTCCTTGCCTGAAGGCACGGTGGGGGCGCGCGCGCCCCCGAGGATGCTGCTGTTTGCCATCGAATGCTTTCGCAATGCGTTTCCGGAAATGAAGGGGAGAACCCTCAGTGTGAAACGCACGCAGCGGCCGCTGTGTGAGACACGGCCGACCTCGCTTGTGAGCCCTTGCGAGATGGGATCGGGTCTTCGGCCTACCGCCAGACGTCGCCTGCGCTCCCCTCATGCCATGGCAGCGGCGCGCACCATGGCAACATGATGCTCAAGATCCTCACCCCCCTCCTGCTGGCGACATTCGCCCTGGGCGGCTGCGTGGCCTACGAGCCTGCACCGCCCCCGCACCACTACGGCTACCGCGACGGGCCGCCGCCCCCACGGTACGACGGCGACCGCGACCGTGACCGCGACGGCGTGCCCAACCGCTACGACCGGGCGCCCAACAACCCGAACTACCGCTGAGCAGGATTGCGCTCAGTTCGCCGCGGTGCCGAAGCGGGCGGCTGAGCGCTCTTTGGCGCGCGCAGCCTCGATCTCGCGGTCGCGTGGATCGGCCGTGGTGACCAGCGCGTCGATCATCCGTCGCGCACTTTCTGCGACCTCTTCCACCGCGCGGTGGAACGCAGCTTCGTTGGCCTTGGAAGGCGCATTGAAGCCGCTGAGCTTGCGCACGAACTGCAGCGCCGCATGGATCTCTTCGTCGCTGGCCGGCGGTTCGAAGTTGAACAGGGTCTTGATGCTTCTGCACATGGGGATGAGTTCTCCGTCAAGGCTTCAATCTGGCAAGACACGCATGGACCTGGTCACGGCGCGGGTTCCACCTTGAGCCGCGCATTGGGCACCGTGCCGAACATCTCTGGCGCATAGAGGGCTTCAACCCGCGTAGGCGGCAGGGCGAAGTCGCCCACGTTGTTGAGCCGCACCGTGTACTCGATGGTCGTCACGCCCTTGGGCAGATATTCGTAGTAAGCGCGGAATGCCTCGAAGCTGCGCTCCTCGAAGGCGGGCCAGGCGCGGCCCATGCCGCGCTTGTTCTCGCCCTGCGTCGCGATCTGCGAATCGCGGACCAGGCCGCTGCCCAGGATCGACGAGCCGCCCGAGATCGGGTCGGTGAGCACGACCCAGGTCATGTCGGCCGTAGCGTTCACTTCCACGCTCACGCGCAGCACGTCGCCGCGGCTGAAGCGCCCGGCCTTGGCCTGCTCCACCGGCGTGACTATCTTCTTGATGAAGTAGCCCGCCGCGACAGGCGCCGTGAGCGGAATCGCCGCGGTCGATTGCAGGGTCAGCCACGGCTTGCCGCTGCCTTCGTGCTGCACGCTCAGCAGGTCCTTGCCCGGCGCCTGCGGCCAGGCGAAGGCCATGCCGTTGTTGCGCAGGCCGCCGGCCGCACCGGGCGCGGGCGACGCATCGGCGGCGCTCGCGCGCTCCACCTTGCGCCAGTCCACGCTCTCGGCCGCAGGCGCCGCGCCCGCGGCAGAGGTCGCCTGCGAAGCGCGGGTGATGCCCTGCACCGGCTCGCTCTCGAAGGCGCGCGAGAACTTCTCCAGCGCCAGGCTGCCCCACAGGTTGGCGTTGGTGGTGCTCCAGGCGCCGTTGCGCTGCTGGCGCGCCAGCGCGCCGGCCACCAGCTTGCCCATGTCCTCTTTCCAGGCCGGGTCGTCCACGGCGGCCAGCAGCAGGCGGTTGCCGTTCACGTCGGCATTGCCCATGAGCCACCACCAGTTGTCCTCCGACTCGGTGCTGAAGACCATGCGCGTGCCCTGGTACGACAGGCGCGCCTTCAGCACCTGCTCGGCCTCGGCCAGGCGCTGCTGGCGCTGCGGCACGTCGTTCACGCGCTTGAGGATGCCGATCCAGTCGAGCACCGCGCCGGTGGGCCACTGGTTGGGCGCGATGGTGAGGCCGGTGGTCATGCGGCCAGTGGCCTTGCCGCTGCGCGACAGCGCTTCCAGCGCGGCCAGCTTGCGCACGTCCAGGTCCTGCCGGGGGCTCCAGAACTGGCGCTGGATGCGGCCCTCGACGAAGGCGACCAGGCCCGCTTCCATCTGCGCGCGGAGGTCGTCCGGCAGGCCCAGCGCCGGGTCCAGCGCGGCCGCCTCGCTGGTGGCGGCCAGCAGGTAGGCAGTGAGGGTGTCGCTGCCGCTGTCGCCGCTGCCTTCGCGAGGCGGGAAGTAGCTGGCCAGGCCGTCGCTGTCCAGGTAGGCGGGCATCTGCGCCACCACGTTGCGCCACATCTTCGCGTCGCGCAGGCCGATGGCGCGGCTGGTCTTCTGCTCCAGGCAGCTGAAGGGGTAGGCCACGAACCAGTCGCGCACGCCGGGCAGCGCGCTGCCCAGGCTCGGCTGCAGCGCCAGGCGCAGGCCGCCGCGGCCGGGCAGGGCGCCGGCGGGCTGAGCGACTTCCAGCTTGAAGGGCGTGGCGTCCAGTTGCACGAGGTTCGCCTGCTGCACCGTCACCGGCACGGCCGGCACGATGCGCTGGCTCACCTTGAGCGCATCCCGCGCCTTGTCGTTGCCGGCCAGGTCGCGCGCCTCGATCTGCCACAGGATGGCTTCGGCGCGCGTGGCCGCCAGCTGCGCGGGCGCCTTCACGGTCCAGGCCACTTCGCGCGACTCGCCGGCGGGAATGTCCACCGTCTGCGGCGCCAGCGTGTGCAGGGTGAGCAGGGTGGCGCGCGGCGCGGCTTCCACCTTCATCGCCTTGGCAGTGGTATTGCGCAGCGTGATCTGCGCGCGGAACTCGTCGTCCTCGCGCACCAGCGGCGGCAGGCCGCTGATGATCTGCAGGTCCTGCGTAGTCTGGATGCTGTGCGTGCCGGTGCCGAAGAGCCCGGTGCCCGACTCGGCCACCGCGGCGATGCGGAAGGTGGTGAGCGCATCGTTGAGCGGCACGGTAATCTTCGCCTGGCCGTTGGCGTCGAGCACCACGCGCGGGTTCCACAGGAGCAGCGTGTCCAGCAGTTCGCGCGTGGCCGACTTGCCGCCGCCGCCACCCGCGGGCACGGCCTTGCGACCGTAGTGCCGGCGCCCGACGATCTCCATCTGGGCGGTGGAGGTGGCCACGCCCCAGCTTCTTCGCGTGAGCATGGCGTCGAGCAGGTTCCAGCTGGTGTTGGGCATCAGCTCCAGCAGTGCCTGGTCAACCACGGCCACCGTCACCTCGGCATTCGCTGCGGGCTTGCCGTCGGGCAGCGTGCCGGTGAGCGTGATCTGCGCCTGGCCGCGCACGGTGTAGCTCGGCTGGTCGCTGGCCACCTTCAGCGCGATCTGGTGCGCCTGGCTGCCCACGCGGATCTCGGCGGCGCCCAGGCGGTAGGCGGGCTTGCTCAGGTCGACCATCGCGGTGGGTGCCACGTACTCGCGGCCTTCCCACCAGAAGGCGGTCCACCATTCGCGCGGCGACTTGAAGCCCCAGGTGAAGAAGCTGTACCAGGGCACCTCGCGCAGCCGCCCGCGCAGGGCCAGCACGCTCACGTACACGTTGGGTCCCCAGCTGTCCTTCACCTGCAGCTGCACCGTCGGGTCCTGGCCGTTGAGCTGGACCACCTGCGTCTCGATGATGCCCTCGCGCTCCACCGACACGAGCGCGGTGGCAAAGCGGAAGGGCATGCGGACCTGGAACTTCGCCATCTCGCCCGGCTGGTAGTTCTTCTTCTCGGGCAGCAGGTCGATGCGGTCATGGTCCTCGCCGCCGAACCACAGCTCGCCCTGGCGCGTGACGAAGACCGAGGTGGCCGCCACGCTGGGGCGGCCTTGCGAATCCTTGGCGGTGACGATCAGCTCCACCTGCCCGGGCTCGGCCAGCTTGGCCTCGCACAGCAGCAGGCCGCGGTTGTCGCTGCGGCCACTGCACACGGTGCCCAGGTCCTTGGTCTCGGTCTTGTTGTCGTAGGTGTAGAAGCCGCCCACCATGCGCTTGCGGCTGGTGGTGGTGATGCGCGAGATCGCCTTGACCTCGATGCCCACGTCGGCCTGGGCCTTGCCCGAGAGGTCCAGCGCCAGCGCCTGGAAGCGGACCTTCTGGCCCACCGAGGCCCAGCCTTCGGTCTTGAGCCCGGCGACCACCTGGGACGGCCACAGGGTCTGCGTGCCGCGCAGCGTCTGCACCTCGCCGTTGGGGTCGGCGTAGCTCGCCTCCAGCAGCAGCTCGCGCGGTGCGGGCGCGGGGGGAATGGGCTCGACCACCACCTGGCCGGCGCCGTTGCGGTCCAGCGTGAGCGGCAGCTTGTCGGCCACCACGCGGCCCTCGTCGCCCTCCGTGCCGCCGCCTTCGCTTTGTGGCGGCGAGAAGCTGAAGCCGTCGAAGTCCGCGAAGTTCACCCACTTGGGCCGCACCAGCGCCGACACCCGCACCGGCAGGTTGGCCGCGCCGCCACCCGCCACGTAGTTGACCTGCACCGCCACCGGCAGGCTGGAGATGGCCACCAGCGGCTTCTTGTCGGCCGGCTCGATGCGCCCTTCCATCACCGGCAGGCGGAATTCCTCGACACGGAACTGGCCGCTGCCGAAGGTGCGCGTGGGCGCGTCGGCCGGGCCCTCGGCCAGCTCGACCTGGTAGAGGCCCAGCTTGGCCGCAGGCGGGATCTCGAAGCGGCTTTCGCTCGCGCGCCCGCCGCTCGAGGTGGCACGCCAGGTGAGCGGCTGCCTGAACTGCTGGCCGCTGCCCACGTGGGTGATGACCAGGGTCGCCGGAAAGTCCTGCGGCAGCCCGAAGCCGCCCTGCGTCTGCGTGCGCAGCACATGCTTCATAGCCACCGCTTCGCCGGCGCGGAAGAGCATGCGGTCGAAGATGGTGTGGGCCACGCGGTCGGGCTGCGGCTCGCTGCTGGTGGGCAGGTTGAAGCGCCAGGGCTCGATGCCGCGCTGCCAGTCGCTCCAGGTGAAGGCCAGGTCCTGCACGCCCTTGGCGTCGGTGGCGCGGGCACTGACGAAGTAGGCATTGCGCCAGTCGCCTTCCTCGTCGTCGCCGCCGCCCGAGCAGGTGGGCGGCTCGGGCGAGACCTTGCCGGCCTCGAAGCGCGCGACGCCACCGGCGTCGGTGACGGCGCTGGCCACTTCCTTGCCGCGGCAGTCGGACACGCGCACGCGCGCGCCCGCCACCACCTGGCCCTTGTCCAGCGTGGTGACCCAGGCCAGCGAGTTCTCGCGCCCCAGCTTGAAGTGCACCGCCAGGTTGGTGGCCAGTGCGCTGCTGCGCACATACATCGTGCGGCCGTTGCCGTAGCGCGCATCCAGCAGCGATTCGCCCAGTCGCTGCGAGGCGATCTCCAGCACGTGGAAGCCCGGCGTGAGCGGGATGCCCACCACCTCGAAGGGCCGCGGGTCCACCTGCGATTTCGGCATGGCCAGCGTCTTCACGCCGGCCTGGCCTGCGAGCAGGGAGACCATTCGGCTCTGCACCCAATCCTTCTCCGCCGGCTCCAGCACCTTCGGCAACTCGCCCTTGACGTCGGCACGGGCCTGCGCGCGCGGCACGGTGCGCGACTCGTAGCGTTGCAGGCGGCGCGACCAGGCAATGATCTCGGCGTCGGTCTGCGGGTTGAGCGTGGCCACCTGCCCGGGCATGTAGGCCTGCACTGCCAGGGCCGGCTCCACACGGCGCACCGTCACCGGCATCATCGCCACGCCGTCGGGCTCGGCCAGGCGCTCGATCACGCCGAAGGGCGAGGCGGCGAACTTGGCCAGCGGCGGCATGGCGCCGGTGCCCACCTTCATCGGGAAGCGGCCGGGCTCGCCCAGCGTTCGGGCCGAGGCGTCCTGGAAGCCGGGCGGCACCTCCAGGGTGTAGCTGGCCTGCTCGGCGAAGGGCGGCGCGAAGCTCACCGAATCCACCAGCGCATCGGCCTGGGCCTCGTTGCCTTGCTCGAAGCTCGGGTTCACCGTCTTGCCATCGCCGCGCAGCACGATCTGCGCGGCCAGCCGGCGCGGCACCGGCGCGTTGAAGCGCAGCTCCATGGGCTTGAGCGGCAGGCAGCCGGCCTGCGCGTTCTCGCGCTCGCAAGTGAAGCTGGCGGCGAAGGGTTCGCGCACCTTGAAGTCGTAGCGCCGCTCCACGCGGTTGGCCACGCCCGAGGGCGTTGCAACGCCCTGGCCGTAGACCAGGGTGACGCGGGCCGCGGGCGCAAGGCTGCGGCGGCATTGCAGGGTCACGAAGCGCTGCGGGTCCTTGGCGGCGGCCTCGGCCACGCCGCTGGCCTGCAGCAGGGCGGTGCGCTGCTCGCCTTCGACGAGCGTCACCGGCACGCGCTCGCCCAGGCCCTCGACGGCGCACCACACGTTGTCGCGGAGGCTCTGTTCGGTGGCGGCGCCGTTGAGCTGCAGCAGGAAAATCT
Source organism: Variovorax sp. OV329 (assembly GCF_900114785.1). Classification (GTDB taxonomy): domain Bacteria; phylum Pseudomonadota; class Gammaproteobacteria; order Burkholderiales; family Burkholderiaceae_C; genus Variovorax. Next base: position 464,698 of record NZ_FOUG01000002.1, on the reverse strand, counting down.
GCTCCTCGTCGATGGTGCCGCCGCCCGGACGGATGGAGCGCACGAAGGGCCCGCCGGTGTTGAAGCGCCAGCTGGCCGCGCCGCCCAGCGGCTGGCCGTTGGGTGCGGTGAAATCAGGCGCGCGGCTGACGGTGCAGCGCACGCCGGGCGGCAGGTCGTTCTCGAAGTCGAAGACCCACTGCTTCTCGTTGACCCAGCGCCCGCTGCCCTTGGCGGCCTGCGCGTCGCTGCAGCTCACGCTGAGCGGGGCCGCCGCCTTCGCATCGCCGAAGCGCGTGGCCGCCTCGTCGAACCTGGCGACCACCTGCCGCACCCGCGACACCTCGCCCTGCGGGGTGAGGCTGCTGACCTGCACCGCGCCCGCGCAGACGCTGGCCAGCGACATGGCCAATGCCACGATCGCCGTCGCCGAAAAACGGAAGATCCCTTCTGAACGCATCAAGCCCCCTTCGATGGAGCGCCGAGCGTAACTGCTTTGGCGCTCCATCAGCCGGGGGCCGATGGAGGATGGGAACGGAAGCGATCAGCCGATGCGCACCGGCACGAAGATCTTTTCCTCGCCGCGCTGCACCAGCAGGGCCACCGACTTGTCGGACTTGGCCACCGCCTCGCGCACCTGCTCGATGCTCTTGATCGGCGTGCCATTGATGGCCAGCAGCAGGTCGCCCGGCTGCACGCCGGCCATTGCGGCGGGGCCGGCCACCTGGGCGATCACCAGGCCGCCGTCCACGCCGGCTTCCTGGCGCTCCTGCGGCTCCAGCGGGCGCAGCGCCAGGCCCAGCTTGCCCTTGCCGGCCAGGTCCTTCGCGCTGGCCTGCTGCACGCCCTTGTCGGACGCGTTGCCCAACTGCGCGCTGATTTCCTTGATGCCGCCATTGCGCCAGATTTCCAGCTGTACCTTGTCACCTGGCGAGGACAGGCTGATGGCCGCCGGCAGGTCGCCGGAGGACACCACGGGCTTGCCGTCAACCTTGCGGATCACATCACCGGTCTGCAGGCCGGCCTTATCGGCTGGGCCACCCTTCTCGACGTTGGCCACCAGCGCGCCTTGCGGCGAATCCAGCTTGAAGGAGTCGGCCAGGGTCTGGTTCACCTCCTGCACCGCCACGCCCAGCTTGGCGTGCTCGACCTTGCCGTTGGCCACGATCTTGTCCTTGATCTTGGTCGCCAGGTCGATCGGGATCGCGAAGGACAGGCCCTGGAAGCCGCCGGTGCGGCTGTAGATCTGCGAGTTGATGCCCACCACCTCGCCGCGTGCGTTGAACAGCGGGCCGCCGGAGTTGCCGGGGTTCACCGCCACGTCGGTCTGGATGAAGGGCACCGCGCTGTCGTCGGGCAGCGAGCGGCCCTTGGCGCTCACCACGCCGGCCGTCACCGTGTTCTCGAAGCCGTAGGGCGAGCCGATGGCCAGCACCCATTCGCCCACGTTGAGGTCGTTCACGCTGCCCAGCGTCACCACCGGCAGGTTCTTGGCCTCGACCTTGAGCACCGCGATGTCGGTCTTGGGGTCGCTGCCCAGCACCTTGGCCTTGAGTTCACGGCGGTCGGTGAGCTTGACGGTGATGTCCTTGGCACCCTTCACCACGTGGGCGTTGGTCAGGATGATGCCGTCGGCGCTGATGATGAAGCCCGAGCCCTGGCCGCGCACCGGTTGTTCCTGGGCGCTGCGCGGTGCCTTGCCGCCGCGCATGCCGGGACCGAAGCGGCGGAAGTACTCGGCCAGCGGATCGCCGGAAGACGCGCCGTCATCATCGTCGTCGTCGTTGGACGCGCCGTTGCCGTTGTCGCCCTTGGTGGTTCCGACCACGCTGATGTTGACCACGGCCGGGCCGGCCTTCTTCGTGATCTGCGAGAAGTCGGGCAGGGCCACCGGGATGCCGGTGGTGGTGGTTGCAGTTGCGGCAGCCACGGGCGCGGCGTTCGCGTTGCGGGCCTCCAGTGCCGAGACGCCGGCGCCGCCGATGACACCGGCGGTAACGAGCGCGAGGATCAGGCGAGACGGGGTCAGGGATTCGAGTCGCATTGCTTGGGTCCTAGGTTGGAACGAAAGTTGGTGTGGCTCGAATGATGGGAACGCAGCCTTAGAGAGGCCTTAAGTGGTTGCCTGCCGCGCGCGGCTGTGCGCTGCTACGCGCGGCTACACGCTGGATGGGGCAGTGGCCGGCTCTTCCTCCGGCGGCGGCGTGGCATCGGCCTTCTGCGTGAAGCGGGCCACGCCCCACATGGCGCCGAACACCGCGGCCAGCAGCAGCACGTCGCCCCACCACGGGCGCGCGAGCTGGTTGTCGCCCCACACGGCCAGCACCAGCAGCACCGCGATCAGGTGCGTGCAGAACACCGGCAGCGAGGCCGCGCCCATGGTCTCCAGCCAGCGCTGGCGCGGTAGCATGTGCGCGAGCTTCGGGCCGAAGCGGATGGTGACGATGCCCAGTGCCACCAGGTTCAGGAGGCGCAGCGGCCCCAGCATCCACTTGTCGAACAGCAGGTTGAGTTCCACGTCCCCGCCGAAGGGCGCCTGGCCATGGATGCCGGTGTGGCGCCACCAGAGGCCGTACGCCGCCACGCCGATCGCGATGGCCAGCACCCAGCCCGGGAATCGGAAGGGTTGCGCATCCGGCGCATTGCGGCTCGCGCCCATCCACAGGCCGCCCATCCACAGCAGCTGCCACGCGAAGGCATTGAAGGAGCCCGTGTCCGCGTAGGACACCGGCAGGTGCAGCCAGTGCACCGCCTGCGCATGCAGCCATTCGGCAAAGCCGTACTGCGCCATGGCCCACACCGCCACGCTCACCGTCATCACGCCCCACCAGCCGTGCCGCATGCCGAAGGCCAGCACCCAGGGGCTGAGCAGCAGGAAGAAGATGTACATGGGCAGGATGTCCAGCAGCGCCGGCTCGTACACCAGCAGCAGGCCGAAGACGAAGCCCTCCAGCGGCTGCGCGAGGTAGAAGGCCACCAGGTTCTTCACCGCGGGCTGGTCGATCCTCACGCCCACCGCGGTGATCACGGTGAAGAGGAAGAACAGGATCGCCGCCTGGATCAGGTACACCTTGAAGGCTCGCTTCCAGAAGGCGCGCTCCATCTGCACGATGCCCTGGCGCCAGGCGATGCGGCTGTAGACCAGGCCGGCCATGTAGGCCGAGAGCAGCACGAAGCCCTCGGCGGCGGAGACGAAGCCGAAGGGCTGGCCCAGCGGATCGGTCAGCCGCGTGGGCAGGTGGGTGAGCGTCATCAGCACGAGCATCAGCCCGCGCAGCGCGTCGATTTCCCAGGAGCGCCGCGACGCCCGGATCTCAGTCATTCAAAAGCACGGTGAAGCAGGCCCTTTCTCCACGGACCTGCTTGCCTCAGTCCAGTTCCCGGATGGCATCCACCACGAGTTCGCCGTAGTGCTGCCAGGTGTAGCCAGCGGCATGCCGCATGGCCGCGGCCTTCATGGCCGGAAGCTCGCGCCGGTTGTCGTCGAACCAGGCGATCGTCTCCGCGATTTTCTCAGGTGCGCGTATCGGCACCAGGAAACCGGTGCGGCCCTCGATGACCAGGTCGGCGCCGCCGGTGTTGGCGGTGATGACGATGGGCAGGCCCTGGCTCATGGCCTCCTGCGTCACCAGCGCGCGGCCCTCGACGATGGAAGGCAGGCAGAACAAGTCGCAGCTGCGCATCAGCTCCAGCACCTGCGCGTGCGGGCGGCCCTTCTCGTGGCGCATGCCTTCGCACTGGCGGCGGTAGAACTCGGGCGACTCCTGCAGCGAGCCCAGCACCACCAGCTCGATGTTGCGGCCCTCGAGCAGGCGCATGGCGGCGAACAGGTCGGCCAGGCCCTTGCGCTGGCCCATGGAGCCGACGAAGAGCACGCGCAGGGGGCGGCCGGGGTCGGGCACCTCGGAGCTGCGCTCGTCGACGGAGGAGGGCGGCGAGCCGAAAGGGGTCAGGACGCGCTTCTGGCGCGTGGCCGAGGCGGGCAGCGAGTCCAGCACGAAGCCGCTGGGCGCGACCACCATGTCGGCCAGCGCCAGCTCCTCGGTCTTGCGTTCCAGCTTGGGCGCCGAGTCGGTCACGCCCCCGCCCAGGGTGGCGGCCCATTCGGGCAGGCGCTCGGCCTCTTCCTGCATCAGGCGCCGGCCGGTCTCCCAGTAGGCGATGGGCAGGTCGTAGATGCAGCGAAGCCCCAGCGCGCGCGCCGCGCGGAAGGTGTGCAGGGCCGAGTCCTCGTAGGCGTAGACGGCGGTGAGCCCGTGCGTGCGCGCCAGCCCCGGCAGGCGGGCCGCGACGAAGCGGTCGAAGTCCTGGAACACCGCGTCGGGCGAGGCGAAGCCGGCCTCGTGCCGCACCGCGCCCTGCCAGCCGGCCTTGGCTGCCACCATGCGGGCCAGCTCGCGGGCCGGATGGGTCAGCACCTTGGCCGGCGCGATGTCGAAGCGCCGCCGCAGCCATTCGCGCCGCAGCGCGCCGGGCAGCAGGCGGGAGGGCGCGTCGCCCTCGAAGGCGGCCACGGTGGTGGCGAAGCGGGCGAGCTGTCCGGCGCCTTCGGTGGCCGCCAGCACGGCGCGCACGTTCTGGTTTCCGGCGGGGTGGGTCAGAAGCAGGGAGGGCATGGCGTGAGGCGGTTGCGACGCGGCTGATCATAGGTGACGCTTTTTTCAGCCGGGCTTAAGGCGAAGCGGGACAATGCGCGCCATGCGCCTCCTACTCGTCGAAGACGACACCATGATCGGCGAAGCCCTGCTCGAACTGCTTCGCGCCGAGCAGCACTACGCCGTGGACTGGGTGCGCGACGGCGCGATGGCGGATACGGCGCTGCGCTCGCAGTCCTATGACCTGGTCCTGCTGGACCTGGGCCTGCCCAAGCGCGATGGCCTCGAGGTGCTGCGCGCCCTGCGCCAGCGCCGCGACAAGGTGCCGGTGCTGGTGGCCACCGCCCGCGATGCAGTGGCCGACCGCGTGGCCGGGCTCGATGCAGGCGCCGACGACTACGTGCTCAAGCCCTACGACATGAGCGAGCTGCTGGCCCGCATCCGCGCGCTGCTGCGCCGCGGCGCCGGCCAGGCCGAGCCGGTGTTCACCGCCCACGGCGTGAGCCTGAATCCGGCCACCCGCGAAGCCACCTTCAACGGCCAGCCGGTGATCCTGTCGGCCAAGGAATGGGCGGTGCTGGAGCCGCTCATCGCCCGCCCGGGGATCGTGCTCTCGCGCACGCAGCTGGAAGAAAAGCTCTACGGCTGGAAGGACGAGATCAGCAGCAACGCGGTGGAGGTCTACGTCCACGGCCTGCGCAAGAAGCTGGGCAGCGGCTTCATCCAGACGGTGCGCGGCCTGGGCTACCTGGTGCCGCGCGAATGAGGGGCCATGGCTTCTCGCTGAAGTGGCGGCTGCTGGGCTTCGTCTTCGCCTCCATCCTGCTGGCGGCCGCGGCGCTGGGCGCGGCGGCCTACCGCAGCGCATTGCGCGATGCCGACGCCACCTTCGACCTGCACCTGCAGCAGATGGCCCATTCGCTGCGCGGCGGCGTGCCGCTGGGCCTGGGCTTCGACGGCGACGACAGCGGGCGCGAGGGCTACGACCTGTTCGTGCAGATCTGGGGGCCCGACGGCACGCAGATGTTCCGCTCGGCCCGCTCGGCCCTGCCGCCGCGCGCGGTGCTGGGCTTCTCCGACGCCACGGTGGGAGGCCGGCGCTTTCGCGTCTATTCGCTGCAGACGCCCATGCAGACGGTGCAGATCGCCCAGGACATGGACGCCCGCGAGGCCCGCGCCCGCGGCCTGGCGCTGCGTGCCACCTGGCCGATGGCGCTGATGGCGCCGCTGCTGATGCTGGTGGTGGGCTGGATCATCACCCGCTCGCTGGCGCCGGTGGAGCGGATGCGCCGCCACGTGGCCCAGCGGGCCGACAGCGACCTCTCGCCGCTGTCCGAGCAGGGCCTGCCCGACGAGGTGCGGCCCCTGGTGCACGAGCTGAACCTGCTGTTCGGCCGCGTCGATTCGGCCTTCAAGGCGCAGAAGAACTTCGTGGCCGATGCGGCGCACGAATTGCGCTCGCCGCTCACCGCGCTGAAGCTGCAGGCCGAGGCCTTGCGCCGCGCCGCCGACCCGTCGACGCGCGAGCTTGCGATCACGCGGCTGCAGGGCGGCATCGAGCGCGCCATCCACCTGGTGGGGCAGCTGCTGGTGCTGGCGCGGCAGGAATCGGGCGAGGCGGCCAGCGCTGCGCCGATCGGGCCGGTGCGCCTGGACGACATCGTCGCCCAGTGCGTGAGCGCCGCGCTGCCGCATGCGCAGGCGCGCGGCATCGACCTGGGCGTGGTGCAGGCCGACCCCTTGCAGGTGCAGGGCGATGCGGCGGCCCTGCGCGTGCTGCTGGGCAACCTGGTGGACAACGCCGTCAAGTACGCGCCCGAGGGCGGGCACGTGGACGTCACGCTGGCCGGCAACGGCACGCCCGTGCTGGTCGTGGAGGACAACGGCCCGGGCATTCCCGAGGCCGAGCGCGAGCGCGCCTTCGACCGCTTCTACCGCCTGGCCGACGGCAACAGCACGGCCGAGGGCAGCGGGCTGGGCCTGGCGATCGTGCGCGCCATCGCGGACAAGCATGGCGCCACGGTGATGCTGGACCGCTCCGAGCGCCTGGGCGGCCTGCGCGTCGCCGTGCGCTTCCCTCCGGCCGCCCGCGCCACGGCCGACAGCAGGAGCTGAAAGCCGGGCGGCGAAGCCCTCAGCCCAGCCGCTTCTTGTGGCGCGCGATCTGCGCCTTGACCTGCACCGGGGCCGTGCCGCCCAGCACGTTGCGGGCATTGAGCGAGCCGCGCAGCGACAGCACGTCGAACACGTCCTTCTCGATGCTGGGGTGGAAGCCCTGCAGCACCGTCAGCGGGAGGTCCGACAGGTCGCACTGGTGCGAGATGGCGGCCTTCACCGCATGCGCCACCGTCTCGTGCGCGTCCCGGAAGGGCAGGCCCTTCTTCACCAGGTAGTCGGCCAGGTCGGTGGCGGTGGCATAGCCGCGCAAGGCGGCGGCTTCCATCGCGTCCTTCTTCACCGTGATGCCGTCCACCATCTCGGCAAAGATGCGCAAGGTGTCCTTGAGCGTGTCGACGGTGTCGAACAGTGGCTCCTTGTCTTCCTGGTTGTCCTTGTTGTAGGCCAGGGGCTGGCCCTTCATGAGGGTGATCAGGCCCATCAGGTGGCCCACCACGCGGCCGGTCTTGCCGCGCGCCAGTTCGGGCACGTCGGGGTTCTTCTTCTGCGGCATGATCGACGAGCCGGTGGTGAAGCGGTCGGCGATCTGGATGAAGCTGAAGTTCTGGCTCATCCACAGGATGAGTTCTTCCGAGAAGCGGCTGATGTGCACCATGCACAGGCTGGCGGCGGCGCTGAACTCGATGGCGAAGTCGCGGTCGCTCACCGCGTCCAGGCTGTTCTGGCAGACGCCGTCCATGCCCAGCGTCCTGGCGACCAGCTCGCGGTCCAGCGGGTAGCTGGTGCCGGCCAGGGCGGCGGCGCCCAGCGGCAGGCGGTTCAGGCGCTTGCGCACGTCCAGCAGGCGCTCGGCGTCGCGGCTGAACATTTCAACGTAGGCCAGCATGTGGTGGCCGAAGCTCACCGGCTGGGCCACCTGCAGGTGGGTGAAGCCGGGCAGGATCACCTCGACGTTCTTCTCGGCGATGGCGATCAGCGCCTTCTGCAGGTCCACCAGCAGGCCGCCGATGAGGTCGATCTCGCCGCGCAGCCACAGGCGCACGTCGGTGGCCACCTGGTCGTTGCGGCTGCGGCCGGTGTGCAGGCGCTTGCCGGCGTCGCCCACCAGCTGGGTGAGGCGGGCCTCGATGTTCAGGTGGACATCCTCCAGCTCCAGCTTCCAGTCGAAGCGGCCGGATTCGATCTCCTCGCGAATCTGCTTCATCCCACCTTCGATCGCGGCGAGGTCCTGCGCCGAGATGATCTTCTGGGCGGCGAGCATGCCGGCGTGGGCCAGGGAGCCGTCGATGTCGGCCTGCCACAGGCGCTTGTCGAAGAACACGCTGGCGGTGTAGCGCTGCACCAGTTCGCTCATCGGTTCGGAGAACAGGGCGGACCAGGCTTCGGACTTCTTGTCGAGTTGGTTTTCGGACATGGGAGGCAATAATGGGCTTGTCACCCAATGTTTCTTTAAGTGCGCAACCTGTCGATTTTATCGGCCGTCCGGCTTCGCCCGCCCGCCTCGCAGGACGAGGGGCAGGCGGCGACCGCAACGCCGCCTACGCCGCCGGCCGTCTTCGACGTGTGCCAGGTCGGCGTGGTGTTGCGCGCCGTGCTCTTCGTGCAGGCGGTGCTGGCGGTGCTGGCGCTCTTCGTGGCGACCGGGCCGGCCGACTGGCTGGGGCAGGTGGCGACACTCACCGGCGGCGCATTGCCGGCCGTGCTGCTGTGGCTGGTGGCCGTGTGCGCCCTGCACAGGCGCATGGCCCGCTGGCGGCCGGCGATGCAGTACGGCACCGGGGCGGTGCTGGGCGCTCTGGCAGGGCTCTACGGCTGCGGCTTGCTTCGGGTGACCGGGGCCCTGGCGGTGGCGCCCTGGGTGGCCAGCGCGCTGGGTGGCGTCCTTTTCTCGGCGGTGGCCATGGGCTGGCTGGTGCTGCGGGCGAGCAGCCGCATGCCGGCGGCCACGGCGGCCAAGCTGGAAGACCTGCAGTCGCGCATCCGCCCGCATTTCCTGTTCAACACGCTCAACAGCGCCATCGCGCTGGTGCGCGAGGAGCCGGCCAAGGCCGAGACCCTGCTGGAAGACCTGGCCGAATTGTTCCGCCAGGCGCTGGCCGATCCGCGCGACTCGGTGACATTGGCCGACGAGATCGGCCTGGCCGAGCGCTACCTGGCGATCGAGCAGGTGCGCTTCGGCGATCGCCTGCGCATCCGCTGGGACCTGGACGCGGCGGCCAGCAGTGCCCGCCTGCCGCCCTTGCTGCTGCAGCCGCTGGTGGAGAACGCGGTGAAGCACGGCGTGGAGCCCAGCCCCAAGGGCGGCAAGCTGCGCATCCGCACCGAGCGCCGCGGCGCCCGGGTGGTGATCGAGGTCACCAACACCCTGCCGCCGCTGCGCTGGGCCGAGCAACCGCTGCCGCGCGGCCACGGCATCGCGCTGGCCAACGTGCGCGACCGGCTGCGCCTGCTGCACGACGTGCAGGCGCAGTTCCGTGCCGGCGTCGACCAGGACAACTACCGCGTGCGCATCGACATCCCGGCGCCGAACCGGGAATAAGAAATAAGAAAGAGGAGCAGCGAAGGACCATGAGCACCCCCTTGCGGACCCTGATCGTCGACGACGAATCCCTGGCCCGGTCGCGCCTGCGCACCCTGCTGGGCGACTGCAGCGCGCCCGGGGCGGCGGTGCTGGCCGAGGCGGCCGATGGCGAGCAGGCCCTGAGATTGCTCGGGCAGGGCGGCTTCGACCTGGTGCTGGCCGACATCCACATGCCGGGCATCGACGGCATCGAGCTGGTGCGCACCGTGCGCAACATGGTCCAGGCGCCGGCGGTGGTCTTCGTCACCGCCCATGCCTCGCACGCGGTCACCGCCTTCGAGCTGGAGGCGGTGGACTACCTGACCAAGCCGGTGCGGGCCGAACGCCTGCAGCAGGCGCTGCAGAAGGCCGAGCGCTTCCTCAAGGACCGCCGCAGCCAGGGCCTGGACGCCCAGGAGACGCTGCTCATCCAGGACCGCGGCCGGGCGGAGCGGGTGCCGCTGGCGGAGGTGCTGTACCTGAAGTCGGAGCTGAAGTACCTGACGGTGCGCACGGCGCTGCGCAGCCACATCCTGGATGGCTCGCTGGCCGATTTCGAGGAGCGCTACCCCAAGCGCTTCGTGCGCGTGCACCGCAACGCCCTGGTGGCGCGCGATGCCATCCGCGCCCTGGAAAAGTACGACATCGGCGAGGACGCCGAGGGCTGGGCATTGCGCCTGCACGGCATCAACGAGCCGGTGGTGGTGTCGCGCCGACAGCTGGCGGCGGTGCGCGACGCGCTCAAGGAGGCGTGATGGCCGACGAGTCGCGCAGTCCGCAATCCGACACGCCGGCGCCCGGCCCGGTGCCGCCCTTGGCGCAGGCACCAGAACCGGCTGCGTTGGTCGACGCGGCCGCGCAGGCAGAGGCCCAGGCGGAGGTCGAGCGCGAACGCGTGCTGCTGCACATGCCGGTGGACGTGCGCAGCGCCTCGCTGGCCATGCTGGCGGTGCTGGCCGTGGTCTTCGCCCTGCACTGGGCCGCGGCGGTGTTCATCCCGCTCATGCTCAGCCTGATGGCCACCTACGCGCTGGCGCCGCTGGTCGACCGGCTGGAGCGCTGGCACCTGCCGCGCTGGCTGGGCGCGGCCATCGTGCTGCTGAGCCTGGCAGGCGCACTGGGCTGGACCGGCTATCGCCTGTCCGACAGTGCCTCGGAGCTGCTCGACGCGCTGCCGGCGGCGGCGCAGAAGCTGCGCCAGGCGGTGCGCGCCAAGCCCACCACGGCCAATCCCCTGGACACGGTACAGAAGGCGGCCTCCCAGCTGGAACAGGCGGCGCAGGAAAACGCCGCCAAGGTCACCGCACCCCGCGGCGTGCAGCGGGTGGTCATCGAGCGGCCCGGCTTCAACGTGCGCGACTACCTGATCACCGGCACCCTGGGCCTGGTCACGGCCGTCGGCCAGCTCACCCTGATTGCCTTCCTGACCTACTTCGCCCTGTGCTCCGGTGACACCTTCAGGCGCAAGCTGGTGCACATGGCCCCCAGCTGGGCGGAAAAGAAGGTGACCGTGAAGGTGCTGGACGACATCACGGCCCAGATCGAGCGCTACCTGCTGGTCCAGATCCTGACCAGCGCGATCGTCGGGCTGGCCACCGGCATCGCCTTCTGGGCGCTGGGCCTGGAGAACGCGGCGGTGTGGGGGATCCTGGCGGCCGTCACCAACCTCATTCCCTACGTGGGCTCGCTGATCGTCATGGCGGCCTCGGCGCTGGTGGCCTTCCTGCAGTTCAACAGCATCGAGATGGCCCTGGCCATCGGCGGGGTCTCGCTGGTCATCCACACCCTGGTGGGCAACCTGCTCACCCCCTGGCTGACCAGCCGAACCAGCCGGATGAACCCGGTGGCGGTGTTCGTCGGTGTCATCTTCTGGGGCTGGCTCTGGGGCATCTGGGGACTGCTGCTGGGGGTGCCGGTCATGATGGTGATCAAGGCCGTCTGCGACCGGGTGGAAGACCTGCAGCCCATCGGCGAATTGCTGGGCGACTGATCGCTCTTCTTATTGGGCTTATTGGGCGTGTAGGACCCCCTGGGCAAACGGCCTATGTAAGAAATTGTGTTGACATCATTGCTGCAGTGCGAGACGCTCGACAGGTCCAATTTCTGCAACGTCCAGTGACAATTCTCAACGCTCGTCAATCGGCGCCCGCCCAGGGGGGGCCGAGCTTCTCCCTGGGAAACCGCATGACCCGTGCCGCGTGGATCGGCGTCTGGCTGCTAGGCGCCGCCTGGACGCCGCGCCAGCTGGCGCCCTGGCGCCGCTTCTTGCTGCGCTGTTTCGGCGCCCGGATGGCGGCGGGCAGCGACGTGCGCGGCAGCGCCAAGGTCTGGTTCCCGGCCCATCTGGAGATGGAGCGGGGCGCGGTGATCGGCCCGAAGGTGAACGTCTACTCCATGGGCCCGATCTCGCTGGGCGAGGACGTGCTGGTGTCGCAGGGCGCCCATCTGTGCGCCGGCACCCACGACTGCGACAGCCCCGAATTCCAACTGGTGGCCAAGCCCATCCGCATCGGTGCCAAGGCCTGGATCGCGGCCGAGGCCTTCGTCGGGCCCGGTGCCCGCATCGGCGAAGGCGCGGTGCTGGGCGCGCGGGCCGTCGCCTTCGGCGAACTGGAGCCCTGGACCATCTATTCCGGCAACCCGGCCAAGCCCATCCGCAAGCGCCGCATCCAATGAACGAAGCCCCGAACCCGACCGCCGGCACGCCGAAGAAGAACTGCGTGGTTGTGCTGCTGACCTTCAATTCGGCCGGCATCATCCGCGAGACCGTCACGGCCGCCCTGCGGGTGAGTCCGCATGTCTACGCCGTGGATTCCGGCTCCACGGACGGCACCGTCCAGATCCTGCAGGAGCTGGGCTGCACCGTGGTGCAGCGCCCGTTCACCAACTACAGCGAGCAGCGCAACTGGGCCATCGCGCAGGTGGAGGAAGACTGCGACTGGCAGCTGCACCTGGACGCCGACGAGGTGCTGGACGACACCTCCGTGCAGGAGATCCGCGCGCTTCTTGCCGGCGGCGCCCGCCACGATGCCTACATGCTGCGCCGGCGCGACTACTTCATGGGCAAGATGCTGCGGTATTCGGGCGTCAATCCCTGGCACCTGCGTCTTTTCAGGAGCGGCGCGGGGCGTTGCGAGGCGCGCCTGTACGACCAGCACTTCATCCTGGTGGGTGCCCAGCGCACCAGCGCGCGCCTGCAGGGCTTCATGCACGACAAGAACGCGCTGCAGCTGAGCGACTGGATCGCCCGCCACAACCGATGGAGCGATGCCGAGGCGCGCGAGAAGTCGGGCCCGCAGTCGGTGGGCGACGACGTGCTGCAGCCGCGCCTGCTGGGCGACGCCCGCGAGCGCACGCGCTTCATCAAGCAGCTGTACTACCGCCTGCCCATCGGCGTGCGGGCCATCAGCTACTTCTTCTATCGCTACTTCTTCCGCCTGGGCTTCCTGGACGGCAAGGCGGGTTTCTACTTCGCCTTCTTCCAGGCCCTGTGGTTCCGCATGCTCGTGGACGCCAAGATCTACGAGATGAATTCGATGACCGACGACAACAACCCGAATCTGGGAGTGAGCCCTTCATGCGCCAATACAACCCGTCCAAACGCATCCTAGTCACCGGCGGTGCCGGCTTCCTGGGCAGCCACCTGTGCGACCGGCTGATCGCCGCCGGCCACGACGTGCTGTGCGTGGACAATTTCTTCACCGGCACCAAGCGCAACATCGAGCACCTGCTGCCCAGCCCGCAGTTCGAGCTGATGCGCCACGACGTGACCTTTCCCCTGTACGTGGAAGTGGACGAGATCTTCAACCTGGCCTGCCCGGCCTCGCCCATCCACTACCAGCACGACCCGGTGCAGACCACCAAGACCAGCGTGCACGGCGCCATCAACATGCTGGGCTTGGCAAAGCGGGTGCGCGCCAAGATCCTGCAGGCATCCACCAGTGAGGTGTATGGCGACCCCGAGATCCATCCGCAGGTCGAGCAGTACTGGGGCCGTGTGAACCCCATCGGCATCCGCAGTTGCTACGACGAGGGCAAGCGCTGCGCCGAGACGCTGTTCTTCGATTACCACCGCCAGCACAAGCTGCGCATCAAGGTGGCGCGCATCTTCAACACCTACGGCCCGCGCATGCACACCAACGATGGGCGGGTGGTCTCCAACTTCATCGTGCAGGCCCTGCGCGGGCAGGACATCACCATCTACGGCGACGGCAGCCAGACGCGCAGCTTCTGCTACGTGGACGACCTGATCGAGGCCATGCTGCGCCTGATGGCCACCGGCGACGACTTCCCCGGGCCGGTGAACATCGGCAACCCGGGCGAGTTCTCCATGCTGGAGCTGGCCGAGAAAGTCATCGAACTGACCGGATCGCGCAGTAAGCTGGTGCGGATGCCCCTGCCTGCCGACGACCCGAAGCAGCGCCGGCCGGACATCTCGCTTGCGCAGGAACACCTGGGCGGCTGGACGCCCAGGACGCAGCTCGACGAAGGGCTGGGCAAGACCATCGCCTACTTCGACCAACTCCTGTCCGGCACGCAGGCGGCCTGAGCGAAACCCCATTTGCGATAAATGAACATCACCATCATCGGCACCGGCTATGTGGGCCTGGTCACCGGAACCTGCCTGGCCGACCTGGGCAACCACGTGTTCTGTCTGGACGTGGACCCCGCCAAGATCGCGACCCTCAACGGCGGCGACATTCCCATCTACGAACCCGGCCTGGCTGAGCTCGTGCAGCAGAACCTGGGGGCCGAGCGCCTGATCTTCTCCACAGACGCCGTCGCTGCCGTGAAGCACGGCGACGTGCAGTTCATCGCGGTGGGCACGCCGTCGGACGAGGACGGCAGCGCCGACCTGCAGTACGTGCTGGCGGCAGCGCGCAACATCGGCCGCCACATGGAAGGCTTCAAGGTGGTGGTCGACAAGTCCACCGTGCCGGTGGGCACCGCCGACAAGGTGCGCGCGGTGATCCAGGAAGAGCTGGACAAGCGCGGCCGCGGCGACATCGGCTTTGCGGTGGTGAGCAACCCCGAGTTCCTGAAGGAAGGCGCCGCCGTCGACGACTTCATGCGCCCCGACCGCATCGTGCTGGGCGTGTCGGACGACGAGGCGGGCGCGCAGGCTTTGGCCGTGATGCGCAAGCTCTACGCGCCCTTCAACCGCAACCACGAGCGCACCCGCGTGATGGACGTGCGCTCGGCCGAGTTCACCAAGTACGCGGCCAACGCCATGCTGGCCACGCGCATCAGCTTCATGAACGAGCTGGCCAACCTGGCCGACCGCGTGGGCGCCGACATCGAGCTGGTGCGCCAGGGCATGGGCTCGGACCCGCGCATCGGCTACAGCTTCTTGTATGCCGGCACCGGCTACGGCGGCAGCTGCTTTCCCAAGGACGTGGCCGCGCTGGTGCACACCGCGAGCGAGTACGGCCAGCACCTGAAGGTGCTGGATGCGGTGAAGTCGGTGAACGACGCGCAGAAGTCGGTGCTGGTGGACAAGATCCTGGAGCGCTTCGGCCCCGACCTGAGCGACCGCAGCTTTGCCCTCTGGGGCCTGGCCTTCAAGCCCAACACCGACGACATGCGCGAGGCGCCCAGCCGCGTGCTCATCGGCGCATTGCTTCGTGCCGGTGCGCAGGTCGCGGCGCACGACCCCGTGGCGGTGGATGAAGCGAAGCGAGCGCTGGCGCTGGACTTCGCCGACGCGCCGCAACTGCTGCAGAACATCCGCTTCGTCGCCAGCCCCATGCAGGCGGCCGAGGGCGCCGATGCGCTGGTGATCGTGACCGAGTGGAAGGCCTACAAGGCGCCCCACCTGGAGCGCCTGAAATCCACGCTCAAGGCGCCCGTGATCTTCGATGGGCGCAATCTCTTCGAGCCGTGGGCGATGCGCGACGCCGGCTTCGACTACACCGGCGTGGGGCGCGGCAGCAAGCGCTAGCCGTTGGCCCAAGTAGGGCATCCCTGGAAGTTGATTACGTCGCCATGGCAATTGCAGTGTCGGCTGCCGACTTGCTTGTTGGAACCGAAGCAGACGCCAGAAAAATCGTCAATTGCTCGGCGAGGATATTGACGCAAAGTTACGCTCGCTAGCCTGACGTTCTTGTCGAGATTTTTCCGAGAGCACTTCGGGAAAAGTAGCCCCTATTGAGCGGGACCGCTCGAGCGCGGCGTGGTGCAGACTGATCGCTCCTACAAGAATTCGGGGAGTGATCATGTCTGCATTTTGCGGCGCTTCGTCGCGCACGCTTGCCGTCTCGAGCCCGGAGATTCCATCGCACCTGCGGCGCCCAGCCCTTGGGCCCGTGCGATCGTCAAGCGACGAGGCCCTCAACAGCCTCTTCGAGTACGAGCATCTCCTCCACCAGACCCCTGACGCGTCGAACATCGGCGCCTCCCGAACTGCCCGCCGATGGCGCCTAGAGCCGGCGCGGCGACTTCCTGTCGCTGCAAGCGGCACGCATCGCGAGTAGCGCCCGCAGACCCTCGCCATCGGAAGGTTCACCTTGGCCAACTACAAGACACATCGCGCCGACGAGGTCTACATCGATGAGAAATCGTGTCGCGCCACCGGCTCGATCCAGTGGCTCCTCGAAAAGCCCCACAAGGAGGGCACCCATCCCATCACGGCGAACAACCTGATCACCTTCCACATCTGCGGCGAAGAGGGCTTTGGCGCCATCGCTGCCGACCTGAAGGACGCCAGGCAAAGCGTCGACCTCGTGTGCTGGGGGTTCGATCCGGGCATGGAACTGGCGCGCAAGGGCGGCGAGTGGAAGCGCGGGCAGACCTATGGCGAACTGCTGCACGACCTGGCCACGCGCAAGGACAACCCCGTCAAAGTCCGGTTGCTGATCTGGTACAGCTACGTTGGCGGATTGGTCCAAAAGCACATGCCTGGCTACACCGATGCCATCGTCTACAACAGCACATCCACCGAAGACCAGATGCGCGATGCCGGTGGACTTGGACGGTTGGGCGCAGCAAACAGGACGCCTCTTGTCGAGCGCGCCGACTACTGCGTGATGTGGTGGCGCTGGGCGCTGGACAAGAAGAACGCGCACCTCATCGAGGTACGCATGCGCGATGGCGATAAGGACGCCAACCGCCGGGCCTTGAAAACCGACCCGTACACGCGGCCAAGCAGCAGCGGGGTGTTCCCGTATGTGAATGAAAAAGCCTTGCTGGAGGATTCCGGCACGCATCACCAGAAGACCGTGATGATCGACTACGCGTACCAGGACGGCGCGAAGGCCGTCGGCTACGTCATGGGCCTGAACTCGCTGACCGACTATTGGGACAGCGCCAGTCACAGGTTCAACGACGAGCGGCGCGAGTACGACGAGACCGGCAAGAGCGAGACCTTCGAGCGGCTGAAGAAGGAAGACCCGCGCAAGGCGACTCGCGTGAGGCGTGACCCCTATCGCGACTATGCATGCCGGATCGAGGGCGGGGCGCTGCAGCGGGTGAATGACAACTTCGCCGACGGGTGGCTGCGCGCCGGAGGCGATGCCAGCAAGCTCAAACCGGCCAGGCTGGGCGCCAAGAACTACTTCGGCCAGGGCTCGCGCGTGCAGATCGTGCGCACGCAGCCCACCGACCAGGACCAGACCATCCGCGACACCTATTGGCAGGCCTCGAGCTTCGCGCGCAACTACCTGTACATCGAGAACCAGTACTTTCAGTACGAGGAGTGGGCCCGCTGGCTCAAGACCTGCCGCCAGGACTTCCGTCAATGGTTCCAGAACGCGGGGCAGCCGTCAGACAAGCCCGGAATCCTGCATGCCTTCATCGTGATTCCCAAGCCCGAAAAGGCCCAGATGCAGCCGCGCACCTTCGACACCGTCAAGAGCCTGGGGCGCAGCGACCAGATGCACGACATCGACGATGACGGGCAGGACCGGGGCCAATACGTCGAGATGAAGAAGGAGGACGAGTACATCGAAGGGTGGAAGAAGTCGAAGCTCGCTCAAGTCATGACGCCGGAGCCGCAGCACAGCGAGGTGGGGGCAAGCGCGGCGGCGATTCAAGAACCCAGCGCAAGCGATCTGGAAAGCATGGGCCTGAAGGTGCTCATCGCCATGCTGGTGAGCTACGACGACGGGGCAAGTGGCCTGAGGCCCAAGGACATCAAGGCCAGGTACAGGCAGGTGTACATCCACAGCAAGCTGATGGTGATCGACGACGCCTTTGTCACGCTGGGCAGCGCCAACATCAATCAGCGCAGCATGTTGACGGACAGCGAGATCAACATGGCAACGGATGACCATGGAAAGGCCAAGGATCTGCGGCAGAGGGTTTGGGGGCAGATTGCAGGCGGGGCACTCAATGGCGCTGACGGTAGCTCAAGGCTGATCGCCAGAGCCTTCGAGGATTGGCAACAGCTGATGCAAAGAAACGACGGCCGCAAGAAGCAAGGGCAGCCCTTGGAAGGGTTTCTCTGCACCTTCCGCGACAGCAAGTTTAGCTACGAACGGTGGGCGTGAGACGACGATGAGGTGTCGTCTCCTCTCGCTCTTGATCGCCTCATTGGCAGTTGCTTTTTTGAATGCGTGCAACATGAATTCCTCCGACTCTCAGACCTCCAAAGAGCCCCTGCCGCGTCACCAGGCACTCAAGACCTTCGATCCGCATCGCAAGGACTTCACGTGCAAGTACGAGGCCAATGCGGCGCCGCCCATCGACCCAGAGGCGGAGGCCTGGAACCAGGAGGCGCTGTACGTCACGCGCTATGCGCTGTGGCAGAACCAGAAGGACTGGAAGAAAGCCGAGGCGCTGTGGATCAAGGCTGCGCAGCGCAAGCATTGGAAGGCCATGATGAATCTGGCCAGTCTGTATGAAAAGGGGGAGGGCGAAAGTGCTTACCAGGGGCAGGCCCTGTCGGTGGTGAAAGCCGACCCGGACAGAGCCGTGACCATCGTCGAGGAGGCGATGCGTCTTGGCATCCCGGCGGCCTACGACAAGATGGGCAACTACCACGCCAACGGCACAGGCGGCATCCGCATCAGCGGCAGCCGCGCCTGGGCGTTCTGGCAGATGGCCGCCGACATGGGCAACCCCCAGGCCCTCACCCACATCGGCAAGGCGACCGCTGCCACCTACGACAACCCCGAGGAAGGCTTCTGGGGCAACATGCCCATTGCCATCCAGATGCTTGAGTGCGCGTTCGGTCAAGGGTTTGGTCAAGCTGCACTCGAACTCGGTGTGGTTCTCGATGTTGGCGGCCGCGACCCATCACGCGCACTTTTCGTTCTTCACGAGGGCGTCAAGATGGGAAGCGAAAGGGCTGCGAAGTACTTGGGCAGTTCGTTTCGACATGGCGACTCACTAGTGCGGGGAAGCAAGGACCAAGCTCGCGAAGAGCGCTATGACGCTCTTGGCGACGCCCTGTACCACAACCCCGACCTTCGGTTCCCCAATCTGGACAAGGTCGTGCCCCTGCCGCCGGCGAAGCTGCCTTCGTGGGACATGAGCCAGCCCCAGACCCTTGTCGACGCCGCCAAGGGCCTGGTTCCCGCACCTGCCGTCAAGCCGACGCCCGGCTCACAGCGTACCGGCCGCGCTCACATCCCCCAGGGCTATGCGCTGCCGGAACGCGCCGTGGTGCCCGCCAGCGAATGGCGCGATCCCGACAGAAGCCACACGGCGTACGCCGTGGCGCCTGAAAGGGAAGGAGCGGCCGTTCCCTTCAGCGGCTACTGGATCGCCCGTCTGAACGAGTCGCATAGGGAGTTCCAGTTCGCCTGGAACGAGGGCCAGGTGCCCCAGCGCTACGCCCGCGCCGAAACCTTCGCATTCGTAAACAAGCAAGAACTGGACTGGGCACCCCCGCAGGGTGTGAGCTGGCACTACCTGGGCACGCCCGTGAAGCTGCCCGATCCGCCCGTGCACGACCTGGCCCGCCGGGGTGTGGCGCGCTTGACGCGCCTTCCCGAAGGCCCGCGGCTGGATTGCTGGGGCAGCAAGCCCTGCCCGCGCACCGGCGTGTGGGTGGGCCTGCTCGTGAACCGTGAGCATCCCTTGTTCAAGGTCTTCGATCGCCTGGACCGCCAGGCCTATGTGCAGGAGGGGCAGGCATTCCCCGACCCTCGCACGCTGGGCCTGGACGTTGCACGAGAAGAGGTGCAGTGGCTGTGGTTGGACAACGCCAACCAGCCCGGCCCCAGCGGCACCCGCATCACCTTGTCGGACCTGCATGACGACGAAGGCAGCGCCAAGGGATGAGCGTGGCCGGGCGCGTCTTGGCTGTACTCATGCTGTTTGCATTGGGCGCCTGCGACATCAACCCGTTTGACCGCCAGGCGGCCAAAGAGCCCCTGCCGCGTCACCAGGCACTCAAGACCTTCGATCCGCATCGCAAGGACTTCACCTGCAAGTACGAAGCCAACGCGGTGCCGCCCATCGATCCAGAGGCGGAGGCCTGGAACCAGGAGGCGCTGTACGTCACGCGCTATGCGCTGTGGCAGAACCAGAAGGACTGGAAGAAGGCCGAGGCGCTGTGGATCAAGGCTGCGCAGCGCAAGCACTGGAAGGCCATGATGAATCTGGCCAGTCTGTATGAAAAGGGGGAGGGCGAAAGTGCTTACCAGGGGCAGGCCCTGTCGGTGGTGAAAGCCGACCCGGACAAAGCCGTGACCATCGTCGAGGAGGCGATGCGTCTTGGCATCCCGGCGGCCTACGACAAGATGGGCAACTACCACGCCAACGGCACGGGCGGCATCCGTATCAGCGGCAGCCGCGCCTGGGCGTTCTGGCAAATGGCCGCCGACATGGGCAACCCCCAGGCCCTCACCCACATCGGCAAGGCGACCGCTGCCACCTACGACAACCCCGAGGAAGGCTTCTGGGGCAACCTGCCCATTGCCATCCAGATGCTCGAATGCGCGTTCGCTCAAGGGTTCGGACGAGCGGCCTACGAACTGGGCACCGTTCTGCAGACAGGTGATCGTGACAACGCCCGCGCGCTTAGAGTCTTGCACGAGGGTGTCAAACTGGGATGTGAGGCTTGCGCGAATGCCCTCGGCTCTAAGTTTCGGCATGGTAGTCCTGTTGTGGGCGGCAGCAAGGACCAAGCTCGTGAAGAGCGCTATGACGCTCTTGGCGACGCCCTGTACCACAACCCCGACCTTCGGTTCCCCAATCTGGACAAGGTCGTGCCCCTGCCGCCGGCGAAGCTGCCTTCGTGGGACTTGAGCCAGCCCCAGACCCTGGTCGACGCCGCCAAGGGCCCGGTTCTCGCTCAGATCGTCAAGCCCGCACGCTGAACCAGGACCAGCTGCGCGGACGCTCCGAGCAAGTCAAGCGCTTGGCATCTACCCGGTATTACGCAACCCGGCCGCCACCCCGTTGATCGAGATGTGGATGCCGCGCTGCAGCCGCTCGCCGCTGTCGCCCGCGCGATAGCGGCGCATCAGCTCCACCTGCAGGTGGTGCAGCGGGTCGATGTAGGGGAAGCGATAGCGGATGGAGCGCTGCATGTCCAGGTTGCCCTCCAGCCGCTGCTTCGCGCCCGTCACCAGACTCAGGGCTTCCGAGGTGCGGTGCCACTCGGCATCGATCATCGCGAACACCTTCTTTCGCAGCTTGCGGTCTTCCACCAGCTCGGCGTAGCGCGTGGCCAGCGCCAGGTCGCTCTTGGCCAGCACCATGTCCATGTTCGACAGCAGGGTGCGGAAGAAGGGCCACTGCGCGTACATGCGCTGCAGCAGTGCCAGGCGCTCCTTGCGCTTGGCCGGACTTCCGGCGGACTGCAGGAAGGCCTGCACGCCCGAGCCGAAGCCGTACCAGCCGGGCAGGGTGAGCCGGCACTGGCCCCAGCTGAAGCTCCAGGGCACCGCGCGAAGGTCCTCGATGCGGTGGCTGGGGTTGCGTGAGGCGGGGCGCGAGCCGATGTTGAGCTCGGCGATCTCGCGGATGGGCGTTGAGCCGAAGAAGTAGTCGCCGAAGCCCGGCGTGCCGTAGACCAGCTCCCGGTACGCGGCCATGCTGGCGGCCGAGAGTTCGTCCGCCGCCGCCGTGAAGGCCGCAGGCGCCGCCTTGGTGGTGGGCAGCAGGGTGGCTTCCAGCGTGGCGGCCACCAGCGTCTCGAGGTTGCGCCGGCCGATCTCGCGGTTGGCGTACTTGGAGCCGATCACCTCGCCCTGCTCGGTCAGGCGGATCTGCCCGCGCACGGTGCCGGGGGGCTGCGCAAGGATGGCCTGGTAGCTGGGGCCGCCGCCGCGGCCCACGGTGCCGCCGCGGCCATGGAACATGCGAAGGCGCACGGCCTGGCCCTCGGGCGCTTCCTTGGCCATTTCGTCGAACAGCGCGACCAGCGCCGCGCCGGAGCGGAACAGCTCCCAATTGCTGGTGAAGATGCCGCCGTCCTTGTTGCTGTCGGAGTAGCCCAGCATCACGTCCTGCTCGGCGCCCGAGCGGCGCACCAGCGCCGCGATGCCGGGCAGCTGGTAGAAGGCGCGCACGATGGGCGCCGCGTTGCGCAGGTCGTCGATGGTCTCGAACAGCGGCACCACGATCAGGTCGGCCACCGCGTCGCCGTCCAGCGTGCCGCGCATCAGGCCCACTTCCTTCTGCAGCAGCAGCGCCTCCAGGAGGTCGCTCACCGTCTCGGTGTGGCTGATGATGTAGTGGCGGATGGCGTCGCTGCCGTAGGTGGCGCGGGCGGCACGGGCCGCGACGAAGATCGCCAGCTCGCTCTTGGCCAGCGGCGAGTAGTCGGCGTCGGGCACGCGCAGCGGGCGGGCCTCGTCCAAGAGGCGCAGCAGCAGGGTCTGCTTGGCTTCCTCGGCCAGCGAGGCATAGGCCGGCTCGATGCGGGCGGTGGCCAGCAGTTCGGCGATGACGGCCTCGTGCTTGTCGGAACTCTGGCGCAGGTCCACCGTGGCCAGGTGGAAGCCGAACACCTCGACGGCGCGCACCAGCGGCGACAGGCGCTGCCCGATCAGCGCGGCGCCATGCTTCTCGCGCAGCGAATCCTCGATGCAGCGCAGGTCGGCCAGGAACTCGGCGGCCGTCTTGTAGGGGTTCTGCGGCGCGATGGCGTGGCGTGCCGCCTGGCCGCCGGTGAGGACCTGCAGCGTGGCCGCCAGCCGCGCATAGATGCCGGTGAGGGCGCGGCGGTAGGGCTCGTCGCGGCGGTGCTCGCTGGTGTCGGGCGAGCGCTCGGCCAGCGAATGCATCTCGGGCGTGAGGTCCACCAGCGTGGCCGACAGCGAGAGCTCGCCGCCCAGGTAGTGCACCTCGGTCAGGTAGTAGCGCAGCACCAGCTCGGCCTGGCGGCGCAGCGCGTACTGCAGCGTGTCGGCCGTGACGTTCGGGTTGCCGTCGCGGTCGCCGCCGATCCACTGGCCCATGCGCAGGAAGGGCGCCACGCCGTCGTGGCCCAGCGCGCGTTCCAGGTCGGCGTACACGCGCGGGATCTCGCGCAGGAAGGTGGCCTCGTAGTAGCTCAGCGCGTTCTCGACTTCGTCGGCCACGGTCAGGCGCGAGAAGCGCAGCAGCCGCGTCTGCCACAGCTGGGTGACGCGGGTGCGGATCTGCTCCTCGTTCTGCGCCAGCTCCGCCGGCGTGAGCGCATCGGTCTTGCCGCCGGCCTGGCTGGCCCAGACGCGCTGGCGCAGCAGGATGTCCTCGCGCGCCGCCAGCAGCTGGCCGATGCCGCGCTCGGCGTCCAGGATGCTCTTGCGCTGCACTTCGGTGGGGTGGGCGGTGAGCACCGGCGAGACGTAGCTGCGCGCCAGCGTCTCGACGATGGCCTCGGTGGACACGCCCGCCTTGCGCACGCGCGCCAGCGCCACGTCCAGGCTGCCCTCGATGTTCTGGCCGGCACGCTCGGCCTCCGTGCGGCGGCGGATCTGCTGCCGGTCCTCGGCCAGGTTGGCCAGGTGGCTGAAGTAGGTGAAGGCGCGGATCACGCGCACGGTCTGCGCCGCGGACAGGCCCTTCAGGAGGTTCTTGAGCGCGCGGTCGGCCGAGTGGTCGGCATCGCGGCGGAAGGACACCGACAGGGTTCGGATCTTCTCGACCAGCTCGAAGGTGGCCTCGCCCTCCTGCTCGCGGATCACATCGCCCAGGATGCGGCCCAGCAGGCGGATGTCGGCGATCAGTGCATGGTCGTCGTTGTCACTGCCCTTGCGCGGCGTGGGGGAAGTCTTCTTGTCCTTGCTGTTTTTCACTTCGTTGTGTCCTCGTCCTCGCCGCGGGTTGCTGCGACGCAGCATGCTAGCATCCGGCGCACTTTTTCCTCAGCGCCGGAGACACGCTTTGACCCCTCTCGTGATCGCCACGCGCGAAAGCCGGCTGGCCCTGTGGCAGGCACGACACGTTCAGTCGCTGCTCGAGGCCCGCGGCCACGCGGTCAGCCTGCTGGGCATGACCACCCAGGGCGACCAGATCCTGGACCGCTCGCTCAGCAAGGTGGGCGGCAAGGGCCTGTTCGTGAAGGAGCTCGAGGCGGCCCTCGAAGAAGGCCGCGCCGACCTCGCGGTGCATTCGCTCAAGGACGTGCCCATGGAGCTGCCGCCCGGCTTCGCCCTGGCCTGCGTGCTCGAGCGCGAGGACCCGCGCGACGCGCTGGTCTCGCCCCGCTACGAACGCCTGGCCGACCTGCCGCAGGGCGCGGTGGTGGGCACCTCCAGCCTGCGCCGCATGGTGCTGATCCGCGCGCTGCGCCCCGACCTTCGCATCGAGCCGCTGCGCGGCAACCTGGACACGCGCCTGCGCAAGCTGGACGAGGGCCAGTACGACGCCATCGTGCTGGCCGCCGCGGGCCTCAAACGCCTGGGGCTCGAGGAACGCATCCGCACCGTCTTCGAGCCGGACGAGATGCTGCCGGCCGCAGGGCAGGGCGCCCTCGGTATCGAAGTGCGCGCTTCCCGGCAGGACCTGATCGACCTTTTGGCGCCGCTGTCTTCTTCCAGCGATGCACTGGCGACGGCTGCCGAACGCGCGGTCAGCCGCGCCATGGGCGGCAGCTGCTCGATGCCGCTGGCCGCACATGCCCGCTGGCAGGGCCAGCGGCTTCGCATCGACGCCGCCTGGGGCGATGCCGAGGCCATGGCGCCCCTGGTGCGCGTCCAGCTCGAGGGCGAGGCCGGCACCCCGGAGCAAGCCGAGGCACTGGGCGAGCAGGTGGCGCAATCCCTGCGCCAGGCCGGAGCGCGAGTGGGCGCATGACGGGCCGGCGCGTGCTGGTGACCCGGCCGGCGCGCGAGGCAAGGCGCTGGGTCGATGCACTGCGCCAGCGCGGCCTCGATGCCCATGCGCTGCCGCTTCTGGCCATCGAGCCGCTGGGCGACGACGCCGCCCTGCGCGCCACCCGCGCGCGAGCCGACCTGTTCGACGCCTGGATGTTCGTCAGCGCGGCGGCGGTGGAGCACTTCCTCGTGTCGCCGCAGCCGGCCGAAGGCCCGCGCTGCTGGGCGACGGGCCCCGGGACCGCGTCGGCGCTGGAGGCGGCCGGCGTGCCGCTTTCCCGCATCGACGTGCCGGGCCCGCAGTCCAACCAGTTCGATTCCGAGTCGCTGTGGCGCATCGTGCAGCCGCAGGTGCATGCCGGCACTCGGGTGCTGTTCGTGCGCGGTGCCGATGCCGGCGGCCAGCCGGCCGGCCGGGATTGGCTTTCGCGCCAGGTGGCCGAGGCTGGCGCCGAGCAGGAGGCGCTGGCGGCTTACCGGCGCGTTCCACCCGCTTGGAGCGAGGACGATCGCCGCACCGCGATGGCGGCCGCCACCGACGGCAGCCTGTGGCTTTTCAGCAGCTCGCAGGCCATCGCCAATCTGCGCGAGGCGCTGCCGCAGGCCGACTGGTCGGGCGCCTTTGCCGTCGCCACGCATCCGCGCATCGCGCAGGCCGCGCAGGTCGCGGGTTTTGGCCGTGTTTTCCATTCGTCTGCGCAGTTCGATGCCGTGGTGGCGTCTATAGAATCCTTTCAATGAGCATTGCCTCCACCGACCCAGCCATGCCCGACCACGGTGAACGCGTGCCGGTCCCGCTGGCGGCGCCAGCGGCCTCGGTATCGCATGCGGCTTCCCACAACGCCTCGCGCCTCGTGCTGGGCGTGCTGGCGGCAGTCGCCTTCGTGGCGCTGCTGATGGTGATCGCGCTGTGGCAGAAGGTCAGCGGCATGCAGGAGCAGCTCGCGCGCCAGAGCGCCGACGCGCTCGCGCAGTCGGCCGAGGCGCGCACGCTGGCGCGCCAGGCCAGCGAGACGGTGCGCGACGCGGCCGCCAAGGTGGCGCTCAACGAGACCCGCGTGGCTGAACTCACATTGCAGCGCTCGCAGCTCGAGGAGCTGATGCAGAGCCTCTCGCGCTCGCGCGACGAGAACCTGGTGGTCGACATCGATTCCGCCATCCGCCTTGGCCTTCAGCAGGCGCAGGTCACCGGCAACGTGGAGCCGCTGCTGGCCGCGCTCAAGGCGGGCGAGCAGCGCGTCGCCCGCTCCTCGCAACCCCGGCTGGCGCCCCTGCAGCGCGCCCTGGCGCGCGATGCCGACCGCATCCAGGCCACCTCCACCGGCAACATCGCCGACGCGCTGCACAAGCTCGATGACCTGATGCGTCTGGTCGACGACATCCCCACCTTGAATGCGGTGGCCACGCAGACTGGCACCCCGCTGTGGGGAGCCGACCCGCTGCCGGCGGACGCCCCCTGGTGGCAGCGCATGCTCGCGTCGGTGCGGCAGGAACTGCGTTCGCTGGTGCGCGTCGGGCGCGTCGACAAGCCCGAGGCGGTGCTGGTGTCGCCCGAGCACGTGTTCTTCCTGCGCGAGAACCTCAAGCTCAAGCTGCTCAACGTGCGGCTGTCGCTGCTTTCGCGCCAGGTCGATTCGGCACGCAACGAGTTGGCCTCGGTCACCACTGCGCTCAACCGCTATTTCGACCCGCGCTCGCGCCGCACCCAGAGCGCGGCCACGCTGCTGCAGCAGCTGCAGGCGCAGGTGAAGGAAAGCGCGGCGCCCAACGTCGACGAGACGCTGGCCGCGCTGTCCACGGCCGCGGCCGGGCGCTGAAGGCACGCCACCGACGATGCGCGCCGCACTCTGGCTCCTGGCCCTCTTCGGCATCGCCGCCGCGGTGGCGCTGTTCGCCGGCAACAACCAGGGAACGATCACCGTCTTCTGGCCGCCCTGGCGTGTGGACTTGTCGCTCAACCTGGTGCTGCTGGGGCTGGTTGCGCTCTTCGTGGTCCTGCATCTGGCGCTGCGCGGCCTGGCGGCCCTGTTCTCGCTGCCGCGCCAGGCGCGCCAGTGGCGCCTGCAGCAGAAGGAGCGGGCGGTGCATGCCTCGCTGCTCGACGCCCTGGCCCAGCTGCTGGCCGGCCGCTTCTCGCGCGCGGGCAAGGCGGCGCAGGCGGCGCTGGCGCAGGAGCACGTGCTGGAGGGGCTGGATGCCGGGCTGCCTCAGGCGCTGCAGGTGCGCACCATGGCGCATCTGCTGGGCGCGGAAAGCGCCCACGCGCTGCAGGACCGTGCCTCGCGCGATGCCCACATGCAGCACGCGCTCAACGAGAGCGCCAGTGCCGGCGCCCAGCTCAGCCCCGAGACCCGCGAAGGCGTGCAGTTGCGTGCTGCCCACTGGGCCCTGCAGGACCGCGACGCGCCCACCGCCCTGGCCCGCCTCAAGGAATTGCCGCACGGGGCGCAGCGCCGCACCCTGGCCCTGCGCCTGCGCCTGAAGGCCGCGCGCATGGACCGCCGCACGCTGGAAGCGCTGGAAACCGCGCGCCTGCTGGCCAAGCACCGCGCCTTCTCGCCCACGGCGGCGCACAGCATCATCCGCGGCCTGGCCACCGACCTGCTGTCCGAGGCCCATGACGCCGGCCAGCTGATGCGCGCCTGGGCGGAGCTGGAGGCCGAGGAGCGAGAGATGGCCGAGGTCGCCATCCACGCGGCGCAGCGCCAGGTGCTGCTGCGCGGCGACCTGGCGCTGGCGCGCACCTGGCTGCTGCCGGTGTGGGAGCGCATGGTGGCCGATCCGCGCAGCCTCAACGACGGGCTGCGGGTCAAGCTGGCACGCGTGCTCGAGGCCGGGCTGGATTCGGTGGATGCCGACTGGCTGGCGCGCATCGAGGCGGCCCAGCGCAACAACCCGCGCGACCCCAACCTGCAATACCTGGCCGGCATGGCCTGCATGAAACGCCAGCTGTGGGGCAAGGCCCAGCAGTTGCTGACCCAGGCAGGCCTGGGCCTGCAGGACATCGGCCTGCACCGCCAGGCCTGGCAGGCGCTGGCGCGCCTGGCCGAGGAGCGCGGCGACCAGGAAACTGCTGCCGCGGCCTGGAAGCGCGCCGCCGGCACCGACGTCTCTTCCCAGGCCTGAGCTTTTTCCGCCCGGGTGGGTCTGCGCACGGACATGGGACAGGCGCGTCAGTTGCCGACCTACATGGGGCGGCCGGGAAGGTGACTTTTCCCCAGCCATTAGTGATAGCTCTCAAGTGGGCTGGCCTTCCGTTGACATTCCCTGTACATTCAGTAACTGATTGCAAAAGTATTACTGCTTTGCAGTAGCGGAGGTTTTTTTGAAGTCCTTGTACCTACACGGCGCCAGCCTGCTGTGCATCGGGGCCCTGCTCCAGGGATGTGCTGTCGTGCCCGGTTACGACTCGGTGCGTTACGAAAAGTCGACGGCCATGCCCGTGCCCGGCACGGACACGGCGGACTTGCCGCCCGACGGCGCCATCACGTCGATCACCCCCGAGGTGATCGCCAAGCTCAAGGGTGATGAGGTCAAGCCCATCGGGCCGGAGGTCCAGGCCCTGCTGGGCGAGCCCGAGCCCTACCGCATTGGCGTGGGCGACACGATCGGCATCTACGTCTACGACCATCCCGAGCTCTATTTCAACCAGACGGCGCCGCCCACCACCGTGGCCGACCCTGCATCGGTGTCGCCGGCGCCCGGCTTTATGGTGTCGAGTTCGGGCATGCTCAACTTCCCTTATGCCGGCCAGATCAAGGCGCAGGGCATGACGATCCAGGAGCTGACCGACCTGCTGTCGCAGCGCCTGAGCCGGGTCTTCAAGAACCCGCAATTGCAGGTGCGGGTGGAGGCCTTCCGCAGCAAGCGCGTGTATGTCGAAGGCGAAGTGCGCAACCCTGGCATCCACGTCATCGCCGACATTCCCATGACCCTGCCGGAGGCGATCAATCGCGCCGGCGGTTTCGCGCCCACGGGCGACCGCTCCTTCGTCACGCTGACCCGCAAGGGCGTTACCACCTCGATCGACATGATGCGCCTGGCGCAGGCGGGCGTGGACCCGTCGCGCATCCCGCTGACGAATGGCGACATCGTCTTCGTGCGCAACCGCGACGAGCGCAAGGTGATCGTGATGGGCGAAGTGCTGGTTCCTCAGGCCCTGCTGATGCGCAATGGCCGCCTGTCGCTCAACGATGCGCTGGCCGAGGTGGGCGGTGCCAACCTCAACCTGGCCAACCCGCGCCAGATCTACGTGATCCGCAACCAGCCGCAGGGCGGCTATTCCATCTATCACCTGGACGCGAAGAGCGCGACGGCGCTGGCCCTGGCCGACGGCTTCCCGCTCAAGCCCAAGGACGTGATCTACGTCGATCCGGTCCCACTGGTTCACTGGAGCCGCGTGGCCAACCTGATCCTGCCTTCGACCAGCGCCTACACGTCGGTTGTCAACCTTCCGAAGAACTGACCTGACATGAATTCCAAACTGCCTTATTCGGGATTCGGTCCGGCCACGGCGCCGGTGGCGGCGGTCGACCCGGCCGCCGAGGGGGACGTGGACCTGGGCCGCTACCTGGAAGCCCTGATCGTCAACCGCTGGCTGATCGTCGGGATTGCCGTGCTGGTCACGGTGCTGGGCGTGGTCTACGCACTGCTGCAGAGACCCATCTACGCGGCCAACCTGGTCGTGCAGGTGGAGGACTCCGAAGGCGCATCCAAAAACGTCCTGGGTGCGGCCAGCACGCTGTTCGATCTGAAGACGCCGGCGGCTGCCGAGATGGAGATCATCCGCTCGCGCACCGTGATCGGCGAGGCGGTGGATGCCTCCCACCTGAACATCGAGGCAGCGCCGCGCTATGCGCCCTACGTGGGCGAATGGCTGGCACGCCGCGCCAGCGGGCTGTCCGATCCCGGCTTCCTCGGCATGCCGGGCTACGTGACGGGCAGCGAGCGCATCTCGGTGTCGCGCTTCGAAGTGCCCCAGCGCCTGGAGACAGTGCAGTTCTTGGTCACCGCGGAAGCCGACGGCCGTTACACGCTGAGCAGCCCGCGCCTGGCCGAGCCACTCAAGGGCCAGGTCGGCGTGCCGCTCAAGGCCGACACGCCGGACGGGCGGATCGAGTTGCTGGTCGACGCCCTGGCTGGCAAGCCGGGGGCCGAGTTCTACGTCACGCGACTGTCGCGCCAGGCGACCATCTCTGCCGTGCAGGGCGGCATGTCGCTGGTGGAGATGGGCAAGCAGTCGGGCATCATCAATGTCGGCCTGCAAAGCGGCAATCCGGTGCAACTGGTGCGTGTGCTCAATGCGATCGGCGACCAGTACGTGCGCCAGAACGTCGAGCGCCGCGCGGCCGAGGCACAGAAGTCGCTTGCTTTCCTGGACGTGCAACTGCCTGCGTTCAAGCGCCAGCTGGAGCAGTCCGAAGAGGTCTACAACCGCTACCGCAACCAGAAGGGCACGGTGTCCTTTACCGAGGAAGCCACGATCGCACTTGGCCAGGCGGTGGACCGCCAGACCAAGCTGCTGGAACTGCAGCAAAAACGCAAGGAGCTGGAAGCGCGCTTCACCCCGGCCCATCCGATGGTGCAGACGCTGGATTCGCAGATTGCCGCCCTGCGGGGCAACCTGGGCGAGGTGCAGAGCCGCATCAAGGCGCTGCCTGAAACACAGCAGGAAGCCGTGCGCATGGAGCGCGACGTCAAGGTCAACACCGAGCTGTACCAGTCGCTGTTGAACAACGCCATGCAGCTTCGCCTGGTGAAGGAAGGCAAGGTCGGCAACGTGCGCGTGCTGGACGCCGCCGTCGAGCCGCAACTGCCGATCAAGCCGCAGCGCAAGACCATCGTCGCGGCAGCGCTGGCGCTGGGCGTGTTCCTGGGCGTGGTGGCTGCGCTGATCCGCAACATGCTGGTCGAGCAGCGCATCAAGGATCCCTTCGAGGTCGAGGCGCAGACCGGCATGGCCGTGTTCTCCACCATCCCGACCAGCAACCAGCAGGCAGGCATCGCCCAGCGCCGCCTGACCGGTCCCACCGGGGTGCGGCTGCTGGCCATCGAGCATGCGGACGACCCGACCGTGGAAAGCCTGCGCAGTCTTCGCACCGCGATGCAGTTCGCCATGCTGGAAGCGCCGAGCAACCGCGTGCTCATCACCGGCGCCACGCCGGGCGTGGGCAAGAGCTTCGTCACCGCCAACTTCGCAGCGCTGCTGGCCGCCTCGGGCAAGAAGACGCTGATGATCGATGCCGACCTGCGGCGAGGCCACCTGCACCAGTACCTGGGCTTGCAGCGCCACGGCGGCTTGTCGGAACTGATCGCTGGCAGCCTCACGATCCAGCAGACGGTGCACCGCCAGGTGGTGCCCAACCTCGACTTCCTGGCCACCGGCCAACTGCCGCCGAACCCGGCCGAACTGCTGACCTCCGAGTCCTTCACCAGCATGATGCAGAAGCTGTCGGAGCAGTACGACTTCGTGGTGATCGACACGCCGCCGGTGCTGGTGGCCTCGGACACCTCGTCGATCGCCACGCATGCCGGCACCGTGCTGCTGGTGGCGCGGGCCGAACTGTCGACCATGGGCGAGCTCAAGGAATCCATGCGCCGGCTGTCGCTGGGCGGCAAGACCGCCGCGGGCGTGCTGCTCAACGGCGTGGACAACAAGCGCCGCAATATCGGCAGCTACCGCTACGGCCGCTATCGGCACGCCGACTACAGTTACGAGAGCATCCTGCCGGAAAACCAGTAAGGGCCGGCAGATCCTCGAGAAGGGCGCGCACCGACGGGTGCGCGCCCTTCGTCTTTTCGAAGGCGCCTGGAGGGCCTAGCGGCGGGCCTGGGCGATGCAGTCGTGCAGGGCGAGCTCGAACTGGCGCAGCACGGAATCGCGCGCCAGGTTCTGCTCGGCCCAGTCGCGCGCACGGCGGCCCAGTTCCTGGCGCAGCGCGGGCTGGCTGGCGAGATCCTCGATCGCCGCCGCAAAGGAATCGGCGTCGTCGGGCACGGCCAGCCTGCCGCACTGGGCCACGACCTGGCCCAGTTCGGTGTCCGGCCGCGAGCCGGCCACCACCGGCCGGCCGCTGCTGAGCATGCCGGTGAGCTTGGAGGGCATGACCAGGTCGGCGGCATCGGCTCGCTGGGGCAGCAGGTGGATGTCGGCCAGGCCCAGCAGTTCGGGCAGGCGCTCGACCGGCTGCAGATCGAGGAAGTGCACGTTGGCCAAGCCCTGGCAATCTCGCAGCAGCGCATCGCGTCCTGCACCTTGCCCGCAGTAGACGAACTGGATGTCGCCGCGGTGCTGCAGCTTTCTCGCCAGGCCCGACAGCACCTCCAGGCCCTGCTTGGCGCCCATGTTGCCCGAGTAGAGCGCCACCACCGCATCGTCGGCAATGCCCAGTTGTGCGCGGTAGCTGCTGGCGCCGGCGAGCGGCCTGACGGCCGACACGTCGACCCAGTTGGGAAGCGAGACCAGCCGATCCGGCGCCACGCCCTTGTCGCGGGCGCGCTCGAGCATGCGCTGGGAGATGGTGGACACGCGGTCGAAGCGGCGCAGCACCCAGCGCTCCGCCGCGCTGACCCATGCGCGCAGCCGCTCGCCCTTGAGCAGGCCCAGTTCGAAGGCGGCATCGACCTCGTAGTCCTGGATGTGCAGCCAGGCGCGTGCGCCCGACAGCCGGGCCAGCGCCAGCGCGCCGGGCGTGCAGGCGAAGGCGGGCGCCACCACCCACACCACGTCGGGCCGCCAGCGCCACTGGCCGGCGAGGGCCGGCAGGCTGGCGAGCGCGAAGCTGCCCAGGTGCACCAGGCGCCGCAGGCCCGAGGGCCTGGCCGGCACCCACAGCGGCGTGCGCGTCACTTCCACGCCATGCCAGATCTCGCGCCGGAATCGCCGAGCGCTGTAGCCGGGCCACACCGCCCATGCGGGGTAGTAGGGCGGCGCGGTGATCACGCGCACCTCGTGGCCCTGGGCCGCCAGCCACTGCGCCATCTCGCCGGTGTACTTGCCGATGCCCGTCATCTCCGGCGCGAAGTTGATGCCGTAGAGGAGAAGCTTCATGCGATGGCCCGGCAGCTGCGCCGCGCCTGTGTGGTCGGTGTCGTGGTGCGCAGGCTTCGCACCGGGAGGAACGAGGGCCTGTCGCTGCGAATCAGACATGGGCCCCCTGCTTCTGCAAGGGAGACATTGGCGTGGTCCGGGAATCCTGCACGATGCCCGTCAGCGTGCGGGCAACCTGGTCCATGCGGAAATGCGCGTCGAAGCACGCGCGGGCGGCCTCGCGCATCTGCTGCCACTGCGGCGCGGGCATGGCCAGCCAGCGCTCCAGGAGACTCACCGTGCCTTCCAGGGTGTCGGCCGCCACCAGGCCGGCTTGTGCCGACTCGATCTCGCGCCAGATGTTCACCTTGTCGCTGACCAGCACCGGGCATTCGCAGGCCA
Source organism: Variovorax sp. OV329 (assembly GCF_900114785.1). Classification (GTDB taxonomy): domain Bacteria; phylum Pseudomonadota; class Gammaproteobacteria; order Burkholderiales; family Burkholderiaceae_C; genus Variovorax. The sequence continues at coordinate 431,821 of NZ_FOUG01000002.1, read as the reverse complement.
TGGCTTCCACCACCGCGATGCCGAAGTTCTCCTGGTGCGAAGGCAGGCAGAAGGCGTCGGCGCTGCGGAAAGCGCCCCACTTGGCCGCGCCCGTCAGCATGCCGGCCCAGCAGATGCGGTCCGCCACGCCCAGGCGCCGTGCCATCTGTTCCAGCGTGGGCTGCCAGTGAGTCTGGTCGGGCCCGGCCATGACCAGGTGCACCTCGGGCCGGTTCGCGCAGACCTTGGCGAAGGCCTCGACCAGCAGGTCGCATCCCTTCTTGGAATGGATGCGGCCCAGGAAGAGCAGCGTGCGCTTGCCGCGCAGATCCGGAAAGGCGCTGAAGAAGGCGTCCTTCGACACCGCCGGGTCATCGGCCGGCGGCGCCGTGCCGAAGGAGACGATGGCTTCCCTGGCGCTGTACAGCCAGAAGCTCTGGCGCGCCAGCAGGCGTTCTTCCTCGCAGGTGAAGAGCACGCGCCGCGCGTCGCGCAGCACGCGGTACTCGGCCCAGGGCCAATAGGCCCATTTCTTCAGGTGCTTGAGCGGATAGCGCCGCTTGAACCAGGGGTCGAGCATGCCGTGCGGAAACACGTAGTAGGGCGTGCCGGTGCCGGCCAGCGCCTGTCGCGTACCCAGGCCGATGTACTGCCACAGGCCGTTGACGATCACGGCGTCGAAGCGGCCCGCGTTGGCCTGCAGCCAGGGCACGAAGGCGGGGCTGTAGCCGAAGCGGCCGCGTGCCGGGCCGAGTGCATGAAGCGGCGCCGTGTCGAATTCGCCCACGCAGGCTGCCGCCGGATCGTCCAGCGATGCGAACTCGCCCGTGTGCCCCTGGACTGCCAGTGCGCGCTGCAGTTGGGTCGCACCCTCGATCGGTCCGCCGCCGGCGGCGTCCACCGAGGCGATGACGTGCAGGAACCTCATGCGAGCCTCATCCAAACAGCCGCAGCGTCGGGTAGCGCAGGCTCAGGAAACCCAGGGCCAGCAGCACGCCGAACATGCCGTTGGCGGTGAGCTGGCCGATCACAGGCCAGGTGATCAGCGCCAGCGAGATCGCGATCCACACCAGGATGGGAAACACCGCTTTCGTCTGCAGCGAGCGCTTGAGCGCGATGCCGATGCCGCCCACCACCACCGCCAGCTTGACCAGCACGAAGAGGGCGCCGACCAGTCCGCCTTCGATCAAGGTGCGGCCTGCTTCCGATTCGGAATAGAGGAACACCGTGCGCCCGCTGAACTGCACGTACTGCGCCAGGTTGGAGCCGATGCCGATGCCCGCGCCCAGCCAGGTGAAGCGGTCCAGAACGCCGCGCTCGCCCAGGAAGATGGAGGAGATGCGCTCGACCAGGTCTTCGCTTTCCGCGGCCACCTGGAAGCGTTGCTGCGTGGCTTCCACCGCGCCCTGGAAGAGGTAGACCAGGGCCACCACCGCCAGCACGGCGACCACGGCGGCAATGAGGGCCAGGCCCTTGCGCCGCATGGGAGCGAACACCAGGTTGCCCAGCAGGAAGATGGCGAACATGCCGCCGGTGTAGATGATCGAGGCCCGCGCGCCGCTCACCAGCGCGCAGGCCGCGAGTGCGCCCAGGAAGGCCAGCGCGATGAAGCGATGGCTGAACTTGCGCTTGCGCGCCTCGAACGCGCCCAGCGCAAAAGGTGCGCAGGTGGCCAGGAAGATGGTGAAGCCAGAGGTGAAGCTGAAGGTGCCGGTGGTGCGTACCACGCCGGCGATCACCACGAACACCGAACCCTCGTCGGCGTCCAGTGACTGGTTGATGAAGGCCCCGGGCGGCGACTGGTGCTGAAGCACGGCCAGCGGCGCCATCAGCACCAGCGTGGCGAGCAGCACGCGCAGCGAGACGATGTAGTCGCGCTCGCTCATTCCCACCGCGGCCGCCAGGCCGAACCAGAAATACAGCAGCCAGAAGCGCAGGCCGATCAGCAGCACGGCGAAGGTGCTTTCGCCCAGCGTGAGCTGCAGCAGGCCCCAGCCCAGCACGCAGGCCGACCAGGCGCCCATGATCGTGGCCAGCTGCGGCAGGCGGCGGAAGTGGCCGCGGGTGATGGCGCGCACCACCATGTAGCTCGCCAGCACGTCGCGCAGCAGGATGAGGGGCAGTGTGCTCGACTCCGCCACCCATTTGCGCACGGCACCCTCGAAGATGATGATGAGCATCACCGAGATGAACAGGCGTCCGGTCAGGCTCATGCGCGCGCTGGTTGCGCTGGACGAGGAAGCGGGACGGGCAAGGGCGGCGGCGCCGGGCATCATGGCCGATGATCTCATGGCGATGCCCGCATCAGGTCGCGGAAAGCCTGGGCATGGGCGTCGACGCGGTGGGGCTGGTACCACTGGAAGGCGGCCGTGCCGACGCGGTCTGGGTCGAGCCGGCCGGCCGATACGCCGGCGTAGCCCGCGGCGTAGTGGTGGTCGGGCACCAGGCCGTCGTGGGCCTGGTAGTCGTCGGCGAACAGCAGGGTGGACACGCCGTGCGCACTGTAGGCCGCGAACACGCCGCTCTTGGCGACCACGTGCGGCGGATAGCACAGCAGGCCGAAGCGCGCTTCCGCCAGGCGCTCGCTGACCTGCTCGGGCGGGAGGCTGCCGTGGGCATGGATGCGCTGCGACTCGCGCAGGCGGTCGTAGTCGTTCGAGCAGATGGGCGGACCGATGTCATGCACCGCCAGGCCCTGCTCCATTGTCCAGCGCCAGAAGCCGGCGTCGAGCCGGCGATACACCTGGGCACGGATGGACGGGCCGCCGAACACCACGATCTTGTCGGCGCGCTGCGTGGGCCGCGTCGCCGGCTCGCCGACGTTGGAATACACCGGCAGCACGCGATGCGGCACAGGCCCCGAATGCGCGCGCAGCCAGTGCGCCGCCATGTTGCAGTTGGTCAGCCAGTAGCTGGACAGGCTGCCCAGGTCGGCGGCGATCCGGCGCTGCATCGGGCCCAGCCAGAAGGCCGAGCGCCAAGGGGGCTCCACCGCGAAGAGTTCGTGGAAGAAGATGCCTACCTGCGTGCCGCGCGTGCGCAGTTGCGTGAGCCGCTGCACCAGCCAGTTGGGAATGCCGCGCGGGTGATAGCCATAACCGCTGAAGTTCAGCATCACGCTGCCCGAGCCGTACTCCGACAGCGGGGTGTCGGCGGTGGGCGCGAGGATGCGGCCGGGGATGTGCCGGTTCATGATCTCCGCGTAGTCGCGCACACCACCGGTGCCCGGTGGAATCAGGGTGACGAGTTCGGGGGACATCAAGGCAGCGGCGCGCGCGAAATCCGACCCGCCCAGCGGCGCGCCGTCGGGATGGAGGCGCTCAAGCCGCAGCAACGGCTTCGGGCTCACGCGCCTGCTGGGCCAGGAAATCTGCGTAGGCACGTGACAGGCCCTCGCGCAGCGGAGTGCTGGCCTTCCAGCCCAGCTTGTGCAACAGCGACACGTCCAGCAGCTTGCGCGGCGTGCCGTCGGGCTTGCTGGTGTCGTACTTCAGGCCGCCGCTGTAGCCCACGGCCTCGGCCACCAGGCTGGCCAGCTCGCCGATGGAGAGGTCTTCGCCGGTGCCCACGTTGAGGTGGCTTTCCATCGGATTCGTGCTGGCCGCGTACACGTCGTGCGGCAGGGCCATGGTGTGCAGGCAGGCCTCGGCCATGTCGTCCACGAACAGGAACTCGCGCTTGGCGCGGCCCGTGCCCCAGATGGTGACGAAGGGCGCATCGGCCAGCTTGGCCTCGTGGAAGCGGCGGATCATGGCCGGCACCACGTGGCTGTTCTCGGGGTGGTAGTTGTCGCCCGGGCCATAGAGGTTGGTGGGCATCACGCTGCGATAGTCGGTGCCGTACTGCCGGTTGTAGCTCTCGCACAGCTTGATGCCGGCGATCTTGGCGATGGCATAGGGCTCGTTGGTGGGCTCCAGCTTGCCCATCAGCAGCGCGGTCTCGGTCATGGGCTGCGGCGCCAGGCGCGGGTAGATGCAGCTGGAGCCGAGGAACAGCAGGCGCCGCACGCCGGCGCGCCAGGCTTCATGCACCACGTTGTTCTGCACCATGAGGTTCGAATAGATGAACTCCGCCGGATAGGTGTTGTTGGCATGGATGCCGCCCACGCGCGCGGCTGCCATGTAGACCTCGTCGGGCCGCTCCTTGGCGAAGAAGGCGCGCACTTCGGCCTGGTCGGTCAGGTCCAGTTCGGCATGGGTGCGGGTGATGATCGACTTCACGCCCTGACGCTCCAGGCTGCGCACGATGGCACTTCCCACCATGCCCCGGTGACCTGCGACGAAGATCCGTTTTTGCGAATTGCTCATGACGTTAGCGCAATGGCCTGTGGTTGTGACAGAAGGGAGGGGCGGCTCAGGCGATCCGCCGCTGTAGCGTTTCGTCGTCGGGCGTGCCGGTTTCCTGGCCTTCCTCGAAGCGGACGATGTCGTCGTCGCCGAGGTAGCCGCCGGTCTGGACTTCGATGATCTCGACGGTGGTCTTGCCAGGATTGCTCAGCTGGTAGACCGTGCCCGGCGAGATGTAGATGGACTGGTTCTCGTGCACGAGCGTGGTTTCGCCGTCGCGCAGCACCTGCGCCGTGCCCTGGACCACCACCCAGTGCTCGGCGCGGTGGTGGTGCATTCGCAGCGCGAGCTTCGCGCCTGCCTTGACCGTGAGGCGCTTGACGGCGAATCGCTCGCCGTCGTCCACGCTGTCGTAGGCGCCCCAGGGCCGCGGCACGCGTCGGTGGTGCGTGGCCTGGCTGCGGCCGCGGGTGGTGAGCAGGCTCACCGCGTCCTTGACCTGCTCGGCGTTGTCGCGGTGCGCCACCAGCAGGGCGTCGGGCGTGTCGACGATGAGCAGGTCCTGCGTGCCCAGTGCAACCACCGGCCGGGTGGGCGCGTGAATGAAGGTGTTGGCCGCGGCGATGGTGAAGCCGTTGCCGCTGATGCGGTTGCTCTGCTCGTCGCAGGGATGCAGGTCGGCCACCGCGTTCCAGCTGCCCACGTCGCTCCAGGCGCCTTCGAAGGGCACCACCGCGACGCGGCCGGACTTCTCGAGCACCGCGTAGTCGATGCTCTGGCTGCGGCAACCCTCGAAGGCCGCGCGATCCACGCGGATGAAGTCGCCGTCGTGCATCGGCCGCGCGGTGGCGCGCCGGCAACTGTCGAGGATGTCGGGCGCGTGCTGCGCGAGCTCGTCGATGAGCACCTGGGCGCGCACCAGGAAGATGCCGGCGTTCCAGAGGTGGCCGCCGGCCAGGATCATTTCAGCCGCACGCTCTGCCGATGGCTTCTCGAGAAAGGCTTCGACCCGGTTCGCGCCCTGGCGGCCGGCCTCGCCTTCGAGCACCTCGCCCTGGCGGATGTAGCCGTAGCCCGAACTCGGAAAGGTAGGGACCACTCCGAAAGTCACGAAGCAGCCACTCTCTGCCGCCGGCACGCCCTTGCGAATGGTGGCGGCCAGCTTTTCCGGCTCGGGAATGTGATGGTCGGCCGGCGCGAACAGCAGCAACTGATCAGGCTTGGCCAGCAGCGCCGCCGCAGCCATGGCCGCCGCCGTATTGCGCGCGCAGGGCTCCAGCACCTGCGAACCGCCGACCCCGGCGGCCTGCGTCACTTCCTGCACCAGGAAGCGGTGTTCCTCGGCCGCCACGCACATCACGTCCGGCCCCAGCAGGCGCAGGCGCTCCAGCGTGAGCTGCAGCAGGCTCTTGTCTCCCAGTAGGGGTGCGAACTGCTTGGGCAGCGTCTTGCGCGACAGGGGCCACAGCCGGGTGCCGCTGCCGCCGCACAGGACGACGGGCAGGATGGCGCTCATCGCGAGCCGTCTCCGGTGATGACGACCAGCACCGTCTTGACGAGGATCTTCAGGTCCAGCCAGAGCGACCAGTTGTTGACGTAGTAGGCGTCCAGCTCTACCCGTTTGGCGTAGGGCAGACGATTACGTCCACTGACCTGCCACAGCCCGGTGATGCCCGGGCGCATGGCGCAGTAATGCTCCCAGTCGCGTCCGTAGAGCGTGCGCTGGCGCTCCATGCAGGGGCGCGGGCCCACCAGGCTCATGTCGCCCTTGAGCACGTTCCAGAACTGGGGCAGCTCATCCAGGCTGAGCTTGCGGATCCAGTGGCCGATGGGGGTGATACGCGGGTCTTTTTCCAGCTTCTGGAAGGTGTCCCACTCGGTGCGGGCCATGTCGTTCTTGCTGAGGAACTGGTCCAGGACGGTGTCCGAGTCGCGCACCATGGAGCGGAACTTGAAGAAGCGAAAGCGCCGGCCGCCTTCGCCCAGGCGCACCTGGCCGAAATGCACCGGGCTGCCCATGCTCAATCGCACGCACAGCGCCACGGCCAGGTAGAAGGGGCCGAGGACCAGGAAGAACACCAGGGCGCCCACGATGTCGATGGCGCGTTTGGCCACGCGCTCCGGCACGCTCAGCCTGCGGAGGACAGGGGCCGCGATATATGGCGACGAACTGCTCCCTCCACCGGGGGACAGTTGCCGGTCTAGTCGACCGCGTGCGCTGGAATCAGGTCGGAACATGCAAATTCCTCGAATTTGGTGCAGTAGCGGCGCCACTTCGGTGGGGAGTGGCAGTGTAACGCTTTACTACTATTCGCAAGAATTTGAACACATTCTGCTGACATTGTCGCGCTCCCGAAAGTGGTACGCCATACGGCGAATGGGAGACCGTGACATTCGGCCGGGACCGGATTTTGCGTCATGCTTCAGTGCAGCAAGCGACAGTCTATGTGTAATCCCTTCGTTTGCATCGCGCGTAACAGCTTTCGTGCGGCAGATGTGGTGTGTGTGCACCAACTAAAAGGCCCCGGAGCTCTTGCGAGGCTGTCGACGAGCGGCGAGCACGGCGCGCCCGACGGCAAGAAAAAAGGCGACCAGGACAGTTCCTGGTCGCCTTTGGGGAGGCGCAAAGGCGGCTGTGCCGCCAAAAATCAGCTCAGGTGGGCCGAGCCACCGGGTTGGCCGCCCTCGAAGGGCAGCACCACCTGCGCCAGATCACGGCGCGTTTCCACCAGGATCAGCGGACCTTCGTCGAGCTGGACCACCGCGGGACGCTCGCGCGGTACGTGCACCGGCTTGGGTTCCGCAGCAATGGCGGCCTGGACCTGGGCGACGCGTTCGGCGTCCGAATTGACCCAGTGCAGGCCGGATCCTTCCGCGATCTGCGCCAGATCGGCCAGTGGCAGGTCGAAAGAGGACACCTTCGGCATGCCGCGCGAAGGCGCTGCGGGCGCCGCCGGAACCTCGATCGGCCTGGTGGCGGCTGGCAGTTCCAGCGAAGGCGGGGCCACCTCGATGTTGCTGCGCACCGGCTGCATCGGTGCTGCGGCCTGGAGCGGCGCTTCTTCCGCGGTGCCAGCTTCGGCGCGGGGCTCGCCGCCCTCGCGCGGGGCACGCTCTCGGCGATCGCGGCCGTAGCGGTCACGCGAACGCGGACGGCGCTCTTCGCCTTCGGCGCGCGCTGCCTCGGGGGCTTGCGCGCCTTCGGCTTCCGGTGCGTTCGAGGCTTCTGCCTGAGCCGGGTCGGCATGGGTCTGCTCGTCGAAACGGCGTTCGACGCGCTCGCCACGTTCACCGCGCTCGCGGCGCTCGCCGCGGCTGCGCTGCGGGCGCTGCTGCTCGGCATTCACCGGCGCTTCTTCACCGACGAACTGCTCGGCGGCTGCCAGTTGGCCCTCGGGCAGGACTGCCGGGTTCTCTTCGCGGTTGCGTGCATCGCCCTCGCGGCGCTCGCCACGGCCAGAGCGGCGCTCGCCTTCGCGGGGTTCGCGCGGCTCGCGTGCCTCGCGCGGCTCGCGCGGCTCACGGGCCTCGCGTGGTTCGCGGCCTTCACGCGCTTCACGGTTTTCACGCGGCTCGCGACCCTCGCGCGGTTCGCGACCCTCGCGCGGTTCGCGGACTTCGCGACCTTCGCGTCCTTCGCGCGGTGCGCGGGGTTCACGCGGCTCGCGCACTTCGCGGGCCTCGCGCGGCTCGCGCACTTCGCGGGCTGCCTGTTCGCGCGGCTCGCGCGGTTCGCGCACCGGCGCGTCGCCGCGTGCCTCGCCACCACGGCCCTGGCCTTCGCGGCGCTGCTCGCCGTTGCGGCCGGCACCACCGCGGCGCTCGCCGTCGCGTCCGCCACGGCCCTCGCCGCGACGACCTTCGCCGTCGCGTCCGCCGCGGCGCTCGCCATCGCGTCCACCACGTGCTTCGCCATCACGGCCGGTGCGGCCGTCGCGACGACCGGTCTTGGCTTCCGCAGCCGCTGCAGCGGCAGGCGCCGGCGCAGGGGCGGGTGCCGGTGCGGCGTTGCCACCGAACAGGCCCTTGAGCCAGCCCATGAAGCCGCCTTCGGCGACCGGGCGCTGCGCCGCCACGGGGGCAGGCGCGGCAACCGGTGCGCGCGGCGCAGCCGGTGCGGCCTGTGCCGCCTCGGGCTTGGGCGTGGCGATGGGGGCCGGCGCGTCGGGCAGCACGCCCTTGATCACCGGCGTCTGCTTGTTGGTGGGCTCCTGCGAGCGGCGCGTCACCGAGGTCGGGTCCTCGATCTCGTCGGCCATCTTGTAGCTGGCTTCGATGTGGTCCAGTCGCGGGTCGTCGTGCTTCAGGCGCTCGAGCCTGTAGTTGGGCGTTTCCAGCGTCTTGTTGGGCACCATCAGCACGTTCACGCGCTGCTTGAGCTCGATCTTGGCGATTTCCGTGCGCTTCTCGTTCAGCAGGAAGGAAGCCACTTCCACCGGCACCTGTACGTGCACGGCGGCGGTGTTGTCCTTCATGGACTCTTCCTGAATGATGCGCAGGATCTGCAGCGCGCTCGACTCGGTGTCGCGGATGTGGCCGGAGCCGCCGCAGCGCGGGCAGGGGATGGAGGCGCCTTCGGAGAGCGCCGGCTTCAGGCGCTGGCGGCTCATTTCCATGAGGCCGAACTTGCTGATCGAGCCGAACTGCACGCGGGCGCGGTCCTGGCGCAGGGCGTCGCGCAGGCGGCTTTCGACTTCGCGGCGGTTCTTCGACTCGTCCATGTCGATGAAGTCGATGACGATCAGGCCGCCCAGATCGCGCAGGCGCATCTGGCGGGCCACTTCATCGGCGGCCTCGAGGTTGGTGCGGGTGGCGGTTTCCTCGATGTCGCCGCCCTTGATGGCGCGGGCCGAGTTCACGTCCACCGAGACCAGGGCTTCGGTGTGGTCGATCACGATGGCGCCGCCCGAGGGCAGCTGCACGGTGCGGGCGTAGGCCGACTCGATCTGGTGCTCGATCTGGAAGCGGCTGAACAGGGCGGCGTCGTCGCGGTAGCGCTTCACGCGGGCGGCATGCTCGGGCATGACGTGCGCCATGAACTGCTGGGCCTGCTCGTAGATGTCGTCGGTGTCGATCAGGATGTCGCCGATGTCGTGATTGAAATAGTCACGGATCGCGCGAATGACCAGGCTGGATTCCTGGTAGATCAGGAAGGCGCCCTTGCCGCCCTTGGCGGCGCCGTCGATGGCGCCCCACAGCTTGAGGAGGTAGTTCAGGTCCCATTGCAGTTCGGGCGCAGTGCGGCCGATGCCGGCGGTGCGCGCGATGATGCTCATGCCCTTGGGGTACTCGAGCTGGTCCATGGCCTCTTTCAGCTCGGCCCGGTCGTCACCCTCGATGCGGCGGCTCACGCCACCGCCGCGCGGGTTGTTGGGCATCAGCACGACGTAGCGGCCGGCCAGCGAGATGAAGGTGGTGAGGGCCGCGCCCTTGTTGCCGCGTTCTTCCTTTTCCACCTGGACGACCAGTTCCTGGCCTTCCCGGATGGCTTCGTTGATGCGCGCCGAACTGGCCGACACGCCTTCTGCGAAGTACTGCTTGGAGATTTCCTTGAACGGCAGGAAGCCGTGGCGGTCTTCGCCGTAGTCGACGAAGCAGGCTTCCAGCGAAGGCTCGACGCGGGTGACGACGGCCTTGTAGATGTTGCCCTTGCGCTGTTCGCGCCCTTCGATTTCGATTTCGTAGTCGAGGAGCTTCTGTCCGTCGACGATGGCCAGGCGGCGTTCTTCGGCCTGCGTGGCATTGATCAGCATCCGCTTCATGATGCGTTGTCCTTTTGTCTATCGCTCTACATGCCCATGACGGGCAACGATGCACGGACGATCGCTCGCGAAACGACGGGATTGCCGCTTGACTCCGGATGCATGGAGGCGGCCAAGGCGCGCAAGATGCGCGCAGCGGCCGCCCGAGCGCTAGCTCGTCAGCCGGGGTGGGGGCGCATGGATGGGCGCGAGCCCGATGTGATGCTTGCGCGCCGTCTGGGGGACGGCAGGGGGCGCGTGGGTTGCGACGCGCTCCAGGGTGAATTCAATGGCTGCGGCCACCGGCTTTAGCCAGTGCAGCACCATATGAATCAGCAACATCAGCACAAGAGACTCGCTTCGATCCGCCGGCAGATGTGGGTCTGCCGGCTGGGTATTCCGTTTTCGTGTTTCGTTGGCGTCGGCTTGACTTGTGCAGCGCACCTGCCACTTTGCGCTCTAGCGCGGGGTTTGCAGGAGGCGTCGCCAAAGCGGCATCGACCTTTCAGCGTGGACCGTGGGGGTGCTCTAAACTTCTCGTCTAATCAAGCACTTACATGACCGCGCTGGTAAAAAACATTATAGGTGCGAAGCGCGAGCCCGGGACAGGGCCAGCCCTTGCGCCTGCCGAATCGGTCAAGTTTCTGACCGTTGACGACGGCTCGGCCGGTCAGCGGCTGGACAACTACCTGTTCAAGCACCTCAAGGGCGTGCCCAAGACCCACGTCTACCGGATCATCCGCTCTGGCGAGGTGCGGGTGAACAAGGGCCGCGCCCAGGCCGAAACGCGTGTCGAGGAGGGCGACGTGGTGCGCCTGCCGCCCACCCGGACCAGCGCCAGTTCGGCCCCCGAGGCGTCCGCCAAGCCCGCGCCGGCACGGGTTTTCACCGTGTTGCACGAAGACGACGCCGTCCTGGCCATCGACAAGCCGGCCGGAGTGGCGGTGCATGGCGGCAGCGGCGTGAGCTTCGGCGTGATCGAGCAGCTGCGCGCCGCCCGGCCCACGGCCCGCTTCCTGGAACTGGTGCACCGGCTGGACCGGGAAACCTCCGGCATCCTCCTGGTGGCCAGGAAGCGCAGCGCCCTCACCAATTTGCAGGACCAGTTCCGCGAGCGCGAGACCGGCAAGACCTACCTGGCGCTGGTGCTGGGCGAATGGCCTGCCAACAAGAAGGTGATCGATTCGCCGCTGGCGCGCTACCTCTTGCCGGCCGGCGACGTGTCGGGCGGGGAGGGCGAGCGCCGGGTGCGGGTGGTGCCCAAGGACCATCCGGACGCCATGAAGGCCGTCACCCTGGTGAAGGTGCTGGATCGCTTCACGCTGCCGGGCGAGGCCGCGCCGATGTCGCTGCTGGCCGTCACCATCAAGACCGGCCGCACCCACCAGATCCGGGTGCACCTGGCCTCCAGCGGGCATCCCATCGCCGGCGACGAGAAGTACGGCGACTACGCCCGCAACCGGCTCCTGCAGAAGCAGGGGCTCAAGCGCATGTTCCTGCACGCCTGGCGCCTGCAGTTCAACCATCCGGCGGACGGCCGGCGCATGGCGCTGCAGGCCGGGCTGCCCGACGACCTGGCCGGCGTGCTGCCCGCCGCCACCCGCGACAGCCTTTCGACGCATCCATGACCATCGCTTCCTCTTCTTCCTCCGACCGCCGCTTCGACCTCATCGCCTTCGACTGGGACGGCACGCTGTACGACTCCACCCAGATCATCGTGCGCTGCATCCAGGCGGCGGTGGTCGACGTGGGTGGCGCGCGTCCCAGTGACACCGATGCCGCCTGGGTCATCGGCCTGGGCCTGGGCGAGGCCCTGGCGCGCGTCGCGCCCGACGTTCCGCGCGACAAGTACCCCGAACTGGGCTCGCGCTACCGCCACCACTACCTGCGCCACCATGACGACCTGGTGCTCTTCGATGGCGTGCTGCCTCTGCTGGATGTGCTGCGCGGCCGCGGATACAAGCTGGCGGTGGCGACAGGCAAGTCGCGCTCCGGGCTCAACGCCGCCTTGGCCACCACCGCCCTGCAGGGCCGCTTCGATGGCTCGCGCACGGCCGACGAGACCTTGGGCAAGCCGCATCCACGCATGCTGCTCGAGTTGATGGAAGAGCAGGGCACCTCGCCCGAGCGCACCTTGATGATCGGCGACACGACCCACGACCTGCAGTTGGCCCGCAACGCCGGCTGCCCCAGCGTGGCCGTGAGCTACGGCGCGCACCCGATCGACAGCTTCGGCGCGCTGGAGCCCCTGTACGTGGCGCATTCGGTGGCCGGTCTGCAGGCGTGGTTGCTGGAAAACGGCTGAAATCGAAGGCATGGACGAACGGATCCCGCTGTGCAATTCCGCCGACCTGGTCGAGGGCGGCCGGGCCGTGTCCTTCGACGTGGTGCACGCGGGGTTGAGCTGCCGGGCCTTCGCCATCCGCTTCGAGGGCGCCGTCCATGCCTTCCTCAACCGCTGCACGCACGTGGCGATGGAGATGGACTACCAGCCCGACCGCTTCTTCGACGACACCGGCCAGTGGCTTTTGTGCGCCACCCATGGCGCGGTCTACAAGCCCGACACCGGCGAATGCGCCGGCGGCCCCTGCCGCGGCGGCCTGGTGAAGATCGCCCTGAGCGAGGACGACGGCGTGGTGCGCTGGCATACTGACTGGAACCTGAAACCTCTGGTTTTCTAGAAGCCCCCCAATGACCGAACCCACCCGCACGGAACCCGAAGGTTTCGAACCCTTCGAACGTCCCCCGGCGCGCGCCGCAGTCTCCGCCAGTCCCAAGGACCAGCCCGCCGGCTGGGAGCGCGCCACGCTCGAGAAACTGGCCTTTGCCGCCCTCAACGAGCAGCGGGCCGCGCGCCGCTGGAAGACCTTCGTGCGCCTGGCCTGGCTGGTCTTCTTCATCACCATCGGCTGGCTGGCCTTCTCGCGCGCGCAGCCCGCGGCGGTGAAGTCCACCGCCCACACCGCGGTGGTCGAGATCAAGGGCGAGATCGCCGAAGGTGCCGACGCCAGCGCCGAGTTCATCTCCTCGGCCATGAAGTCCGCCTTCGAGGACGACGGCGCCAAGGCCGTCGTGCTGCTGATCAACTCGCCCGGCGGCAGTCCGGTGCAGGCCGGTATCGTGGCCGACGAGATCAAGCGCATGCGTGCCAAGTACAACAAGCCCGTCTACGCGGTGGTGGAAGAGACCTGCGCCTCGGCCGCCTACTACATCGCCTCGGCCACCGACAAGATCTTCGTCGACAAGGCCAGTCTGGTGGGCAGCATCGGCGTGCTCATGGACGGCTTCGGCTTCACCGGCGTGATGGAGAAGGTGGGCGTGGAGCGCCGCCTGCTCACCTCGGGCGAGAACAAGGGCTTCCTCGACCCCTTCAGCCCGGTGAGCGACGCCCAGCGCGCCCATGCGCAGCAGATGCTCGACCAGATCCACGCGCAGTTCATCAACGTGGTGAAGGCCGGCCGCGGCGACCGCCTCAAGCTGCAGACGCCGGGCCTGTTCAGCGGCCTGTTCTGGACCGGCCAGCAGGCGGTGGAGATCGGCCTGGCCGACCAGATCGGCAGTGTGGACTTCGTCGCCCGCGACATCGTCAAGGCCGAGGAACTGGTCGACTACACCCGCCGCGAGAACGTGGCCGAGAAACTGGCCAAGCGCTTCGGCGCCGCCATGGGCGAGGCCACGGTGCGCGCCGCCTCGCGCATGGCGCCCTCCGTCCGCTGAGGACTTTCCTTCTCAGTCCCCTGGCCGGGTTGCGCCCCCGTGGCGCGCGAACACGGCCAGGACCACGGCGAACAGCACCACCAGGTACAGCGCTGCCGTCAGTGTGTGCAGCTTGGCCACGAAACCGATCACCGGCGGTCCGGCCATGAAGCCCAGGTACGCGGCCGCCGCCACCGCCGCGATGCCTTGCGATGGCGCGACGCCCGGCAGGCGCGCCGCAGCGGCAAACAGGATGGGCACGATGTTGGCAAAGCCCATCCCCACGCCGGCAAAGGCTGCCAGCGCGATCCAGGGTTGTTTCGCCAGCAAGGCCAGCGTCATCGACGCGGCCGCCAGCAAGGCGCTGGCGCGCAGCAGCGTACGGGGCGTGAAGCGGGCGCGCAGCGCGTCGCCGGCGAAGCGGGTCGCCGCCATCGCCGCGGAGAAGCTGGCGTAGGCCAGGGCCGCCTGTTCCTGCGGGCTGCCCAGTTCCTGCTGCAGGTAAAGCACGCTCCAGTCGTAGATCGCCCCTTCGGCGATCAGCCCCAGGGCGGCCAACGCACCCAGGACCGCCAGGGCTCCACGCGGGAGACGGAATGCGTGGTCGCCGCCGGCCGAGGCCGTGGCATCGCGCGGCAGCATGCGCGTGGTGGCGAAGCCGATCGCGCCGGCCATGGCCAACGCCACCAGCAGCAGGTGCCACTGCGCACCCATGCCGGCGCCCAGGGCCATGCCGCCGGTCAGCGCGCCCACCATGCCGCCCAGGCTGAACATGCCGTGCATGCCGCTCATCAGCGGACGGCCGTCCTGCAACTCGAGTTGCGCTGCCTCGGTGTTGATGGCGACGTCGAATACGCTGGTGACTACGCCGAACACCGCCAGGAGTCCAAGCAGCGCGGCGTAGCCGGGCATCACCAGCAGCCCGGCCAGCATCAGGGCGTAGACGACGCCGGTGAGCCCGGCCATCGCCCTGGCGCCGCGCCGGCCGATCCAGGCGCCGGCGCGCGTGAGGCCCAGCAGCGCGCCGATGCCGGCAGCCAGCAAGGCGAAGCCCAGCTGCGCCTCGTCCACGCCATAGTGCGCCTTGACAGTGGGAATGTGCACGCCCCAGGTGGCGAAGATGAAGCCCGAGCAGAAGAACTGCGTGCGCGAGGCCCAGCGGGTGGCGGCGTAGATGGGATGGACGGCCGTGCTTGCGGAAGACATCAGCGTCCGATGGCGAAGACAGCCGGCGCGCGCTCGTCGGCTGCCACCGCGGGCGTGGCGCGCCAGCCCTTGACCGTGTTGGAGCGCACGTCGGCGGCTGCCAGCGTCAGGCCGCGGGCGATGGACAGGCGAGTGTTGTGCTGAAGCGCCTGCAGCAGGGCTTGCGTGAGAGCGGCGTTGCGGTAGGGCGTCTCGATGAAGAGCTGCGTCTGGCCGGTGCGCAGGGCCAGCGCTTCCAGCTCGCGGATGCGCTGCGTGCGTTCCGCCGCGTCCTGCGGCAGGTATCCCACGAAGGCGAAGTTCTGGCCGTTGAGGCCGCTGGCGGCCAGTGCCAGCAGCAGCGACACCGGCCCGCTCAGCGGCACCACGCGCAGCCCCAGTTCATGGGCCGCCCGCACCACGGAAGAGCCCGGGTCCGCCACAGCCGGCATCCCCGCTTCGCTGAGCAGGCCCATGTCGTTGCCTGCGAGGGCAGGGGCGAGCAGCGGTCGGGCGTCGAACTGGCCGCCGTGGTCGCCCTTCTTGTGGACTTCTCGTGGCAGTTCCTGGATCTGCTGCGCCTGCAGGGGCGCGGCCAGCGGGGTGACCGCGTCGACGCGCTTCAGGTAGGCGCGCGCCGACTTGGCGTTCTCGCAGATCCAGTGGGTGATCGCGGCGGCTGCCTGCAGGGTGCCCAGGGGCACCGACTGCTCCACCGGCGGCTGCGGCTCACAGCCGAAATCCAGTGGCGCGGGCACCAGGTAGAGCGCGCCGCGCTTCGTCGTCGCCTCCGTCAAAGCAGGCTCACTCCGGCGGCACGCAGCATCCTGCAGGTGCGGATCAGCGGCAGGCCCACCAGGGCGCTCGGGTCGTCGCTGTCGATGGCTTCCAGCAGGGCGATGCCCAGGCCCTCGCTCTTGGCGCTGCCGGCGCAGTCGAAGGGCTGCTCGGCTTGCAGGTAGGCCTCGATGGCGGCGTCGCCCAGGTCGCGGAAGACCACGCGCACCGGGGCGATGTCCTGCTGCTGGAAACCGGTGGCCTGGCACACCACGGCCACCGCGGTCTGGAAGATCAGCGTCTGGCCGCGCATGCGGCGCAACTGCTCGACCGCGCGGTGGTGGGTGCCGGGCTTGCCCAGTGACTCGCCATGCAGGTCGGCCACCTGGTCGGAGCCGATCACCACCGCCTGCGGGAAGCGCTGCGCCACGGCCTGCGCCTTCGCCAGCGCCAGGCGCTGGGCCAGCGCGCTGGGCGTTTCACCGGGCAGGGGCGTCTCGTCGACCTCGGGCGAATGCACTTCGAAGGGGAGCTTGAGCCGGTTCATCAGTTCGCGCCGGTAGCGCGAGGTGGAAGCCAGGATGACGGTGCGTTCTTGCATGTCCGCGATTGTCCCGGATGCTGCCGGCCAACGCGGATTAGACTCCTGCCGATGAAGAGAGATTTCGTGCCCGAGCACCTGCATGTCGCCGAGTTCGCCAAGGCGGGCGGGCAGCTGTCCGGCGACAACCCACTGGCTGAGTTCAAGCGGCTGGCGGCAGAGGCGGTCGAATCCGTCGAAGACCGCCAGGTGCACTGGGAAGCCGAGGGCGAAGAGCGCGAGGAAACCGGCGGCCGCGCCGAGCCCTGGATCCACTTGCGCGCCGGTGCCACGCTGCCCCTGACCTGCCAGCGCTGCCTGACGCCGGTGCAGACGCCGATCGAGGTGGACCGCTGGTTCCGCTTCGCAGCCGACGAGGAAAGCGCAGCCGCGCTGGACGAGGAACTGGAGGACGATGTGCTCGTCGCCAGCCGCGACTTCGACCTGCTGGAGCTGATCGAGGATGAACTGCTGATGGAAGTGCCCATCACGCCGCGCCACGAGGTCTGCCCGCAGGACCTTCCGCTGTCCGTCCAGGATGCGGACTTCGATTCGAGTGAAAAGGAGCGCGTCAATCCCTTTGCCGCACTGGCCAAATTGCGCTCCGACAAGGCCGAGTAACAAGGGCTGGCGCTACGCACACTGGCTAGGCTATAATCATGGGCTTCGCGCGTAACCCAAACCAGTTGCTCGAGCGTGACCGTCGTGGTCGGGCATTCGAATTGGAATTGGGAATGGCAGGCGTCCTCGGTGTTCTGGGGTCGATTCTGCAAAAGCGTCCCGCCAACCAACCAGATTCCAGGAGCCATCATGGCCGTTCAGCAAAACAAGAAGTCGCCCTCCAAGCGGGGCATGCACCGTTCGCACAATGCGCTGAACGTGCCCGGCATCGCCGTGGAACCCACCACCGGCGAAACGCACCTGCGTCACCACATCAGCCCCAACGGCTTCTACCGTGGTCGCCAGGTGCTGAAGACCAAGAACGAAGCCTGATTCGCATTTCCCAGGCGCGGGCCCGAGGCTACTTCTGCTGTAGCGTCGGGCCTTTGTTTTGATGGCTACGCCCTCCCAATTCGCTTCCGCTCCCCTGGATGCGGTCACCCTGGCGGTGGACTGCATGGGGGGTGACCATGGCGCTTCGGTCACGCTGCCCGCCTGCAGGTCCTTTCTGGAGCGCCATGAGCAAGCTTCGCTCATCCTCGTGGGCGCGCCTGCCGCACTGGCCGGCTTCTCCCACCCCCGCGCCCGAATCGTCGAGGCCAGCGAGGTGGTGGGCATGGACGATCCAATCGAGATTGCCCTGCGCAAGAAGAAGGATTCCTCCATGCGCGTGGCCATCGCGCAGGTCAAGGACGGAGCTGCCCAGGCGGCCGTGTCCGCCGGCAACACCGGTGCGCTGATGGCCATTGCGCGCTATCTGCTCAAGACCCTGGACGGCATCGACCGCCCCGCCATCGCGCCACAACTGCCGAACGTCAAGGGGGGCGCCACCACGGTGCTGGACCTGGGTGCCAACGTCGATTG
This sequence comes from Variovorax sp. OV329, assembly GCF_900114785.1. Lineage (GTDB taxonomy): Bacteria > Pseudomonadota > Gammaproteobacteria > Burkholderiales > Burkholderiaceae_C > Variovorax. The sequence continues at coordinate 414,053 of NZ_FOUG01000002.1, read as the reverse complement.
CGACGCCGAAGACCTCCTTCAGTTTGCGGTTCTGGGGTCGGCGCTGGTATCGGCGTTGACCGGAAACGAGTCGCCATCGGTCGGCTTGCTCAACATCGGCGAAGAAGCCATCAAGGGCAGCGAAACAATAAAAAAAGCGTCGCAACTGCTGCGTACGGCTGCCAATTCGCAAGATCTGAACTTCTTCGGCAACGTGGAGGGCAACGACATCTACAAGGGCACGACCGACATCGTTGTATGTGACGGTTTTGTCGGAAATGTTGCACTCAAGGCGAGCGAGGGCGTTGCGTCGATGATTGGCGAGTTCATTCGCATGGAGTTTTCGCGCAGCATCTTCACTAAACTTGCTGCCATTGCCGCCTATCCGGTCCTGAAGTCCTTTAAGAGTCGGCTGGATCATCGGCGCTACAACGGCGCGGCGCTGCTGGGCCTGCGCGGCTTGGTGTTCAAGAGCCATGGGTCTGCTGACGAGATGGCTTTCGGGTACGCGCTGGATCGCGCTTATGATGCCGCTCGCAACAATCTGCTCGACCGCGTTCGAGCCCGCATCGCGCACGCCGCACCGCTTCTTGCGCGTAGAGAGTCCGCGGCGCCGGCCGAGTCGGCGGCACTTCAAGTCTGATGGCTTCATATTCAAGAATTACCGGAACGGGCAGCTACCTGCCGCCGCGCCGGGTGACCAACGACGATCTGGCGCGCGAATTGGCGCAGCGCGGGATCGAGACCTCCGACCAATGGATCATTGAGCGGACCGGCATCCGTGCCCGCCATTTCGCCGCCCCCGAGGTGACGAGCAGCGACCTGGGCTTCGAGGCCGCCAGGCACGCCCTCGAATCCGCCGGACGCAAGGCGGAAGAGGTCGACCTGATCATCGTGGCCACGTCAACGCCGGACATGGTGTTTCCGTCGTCCGCGGCGATCCTGCAGAACAAGCTCGGCATCGCCGGCTGCCCGGCCTTCGACGTGCAGGCCGTCTGCAGCGGTTTCGTCTACGCCCTGACGGTGGCCGACGCCATGATCCGCACCGGCAGCGCCAAGTGCGCGCTGGTGGTGGGCGCCGAGGTTTTCTCCCGCATCCTGGATTTCAACGACCGCACCACCTGCGTGCTGTTCGGCGACGGCGCCGGCGCCGTGGTGCTGGAAGCCAGCGAGACTCCCGGCATCCTGGCCAGCGACCTGCACGCGGACGGCAAGCACGTCGGCATCCTGTGCGTGCCCGGCCATGTCTCCGGCGGCCAGGTCAGCGGCACGCCCTTGCTGCACATGGACGGCCAGGCCGTCTTCAAGCTGGCGGTGCGCGTGCTGGAAGAAGCCGCCCGCGCCACGCTGGCCAAGGCCGGCAAGACCGACGCGGACATCGACTGGCTGATTCCGCACCAGGCCAACATCCGCATCATGGAAGGCACGGCCAAGAAGCTGAAGCTGGACCGTGAGAAGCTGATCGTGACCGTGCACGAGCACGGCAACACCTCGGCAGCCTCCATTCCGCTGGCGCTCGACGACGCCGTGCGCAGCGGCAAGGTGAAGAAAGGCGACACCGTCATGCTCGAGGGCGTGGGTGGCGGCTTCACCTGGGGCGCCGTCCTATTGAATATGTAGGGCGCGCCGGCCCGACCCACGGGCCGCGCGTCACTGCAGGAGACAGAACAGAACAATGAAATCATCCGCCTTCGTATTCCCGGGCCAGGGTTCGCAATCGGTTGGCATGCTGGACGCCTGGGGCGACCACGCCGTCGTGCGCGAGACGCTGGCAGAAGCTTCCGATGCACTGGGCGAGGACGTCGCCAAGCTGATCCATGAAGGCCCGAAGGAAGCGCTCGCACTCACCACCAATACGCAGCCGGTGATGCTGGTGGCTGCCGTCGCTGCCTGGCGCGCCTGGCTGGCCGAGGGCGGCGAGACGCCGTCGGTGGTCGCCGGCCATTCGCTGGGCGAGTACTCGGCGCTGGTCGCCTCCGGTGTCCTCACGCTGGCGCAGGCCGCGCCGCTGGTTCGCTTTCGCGCCCAGGCCATGCAGCAGGCCGTGCCGGTGGGTGCCGGCGCCATGGCCGCCATCCTCGGCATGGACGCGGCCAAGGTCATCGCCGGCTGTGCCGAAGCCACCGCCACCTTCGGCGCCGGTTCGCCCGAGGTGGTCGAGGCCGTCAACTTCAACGATCCGATGCAGACCGTGATCGCCGGCAGCAAGGCCGCCGTCGAGAAGGCCTGCGAGATGCTCAAGGCCAGCGGCGCCAAGCGCGCACTGCCGCTGCCGGTATCGGCGCCTTTCCATTCGAGCCTGATGAAGCCTGCTGCCGACGCGCTGCGCGCCAGGCTGGCCGAGGTGAGCTTTGCCGCGCCCCAGATCCCGGTGGTCAACAACATCGACGTGGCGGTCGAGAGCGACGGCGATCGCATCCGCGAGGCGCTGGTGCGCCAGGCCGCCGGCCCGGTGCGCTGGGTCGAGACGGTGCAGGCCCTGCAGGCGCGCGGCGTCGCGGCCGTGATCGAATGCGGTCCGGGCAAGGTGCTGGCCGGCATGGCCAAGCGCATCGCCCCCGATCTGGCATCGGGTGCCATCTACGATCCGGCCTCGCTGGCCGAAGTGAAACAACAACTGGCTTGAGCAAGAGCGACATGAGCGATTCCATTGCATTCGAAGGCCAGGTGGCCCTGGTGACCGGCGCCACCCGCGGCATCGGCGCAGCCATCGCGCTCGAGCTGGCGCAGCGCGGCCTCAAGGTGATCGGCACCGGCACGACGGCCGAAGGCGCTGCTTCCATCGGCGCGGCGCTGTCGGCCCACGGCGGCCAGGGCCAAGTGCTCAACGTGAACGATGCCGCCGCGACCGACGCGCTGATCGACGCCATCGTGAAGGAGCACGGCGCCCTGCATGTGCTGGTCAACAACGCCGGCATCACCCGCGACACGCTGGCCATGCGCCTGAAGGACGAGGACTGGGACGCGGTGCTGGACACCAACCTGAAGGCGGTGTTCCGCCTCTCGCGCGCCGTGATCCGCCCGATGATGAAGCAGCGCTACGGCCGCATCATCAGCATCACCAGCGTGGTGGGCGCTTCCGGCAACCCCGGCCAGGCCAACTACGCGGCCGCCAAGGCCGGGGTGGCGGGCATGACCCGCGCACTGGCCCGGGAGCTGGGCAGCCGCAACATCACGGTCAACTGCGTGGCGCCTGGCTTCATCGCCACCGACATGACGTCCTCGCTGCCCGAGGCCCAACAGCAGGCGCTGCTCACGCAGATCCCGCTGGGCCACCTGGGCAAGCCGGCCGACATCGCCCATGCCGTGGCCTACCTCGCGTCGCCGCAGGCGGGCTACGTCACGGGCCAGGAATTGCACGTCAACGGCGGCATGTACATGTAGGCGTTCACCCGCCACCCGTTCGACCACCCATTTCACTAAGCGGCGGGTCAGGCAAAACAATGTGCCCGGCCCGCTAAAATCCACAGGTTACTTACAACCCTCAGAGGGAACCAAATGAGCGATATCGAAGCACGTGTCAAGAAAATCATCGCCGAGCAGCTCGGCGTGGAAGAGTCCCAAGTCACCAACGAAAAGGCTTTCGTGGCCGACCTCGGCGCGGACTCTCTGGACACGGTCGAACTGGTGATGGCGCTCGAAGACGAATTCGGCATCGAGATCCCGGACGAAGACGCCGAGAAGATCACGACGGTGCAGAACGCCGTCGACTACGCCACCAAGAACCAGAAGGCCTGATCGGCCTCCCGGAGTTCCGCTCATCGGTGCGCTGCCCTTTTGGATGACGCGCCGCGCCAGCGGGTCTCACTCATCCCAGAAAGGTATGCAGGCATGACCAAACGCCGCGTCGTCGTGACCGGGCTGGGTTGCCTGGCTCCAGTCGGAAACACCGTCACGGAAGCCTGGGCCAACCTGTTGGCTGGACAGTCCGGCATCGACACCATCCAGAGCTTCGATGCCAGTGCCTTCGCCTGCAAGTTTGCCGGTGAGGTCAAGGGCTTCGACATCTCGAAGTTCATTCCCGAGAAGGAAGCGCGCCACATGGACCGCTTCATCCATCTCGGCCTCGCCGCGGCCATCCAGGCCGTGGAGGACAGCGGACTGCCCACGGGCGACGCATTGAGCCCCGAGATGGCCGATCGCATCGGCTGCAACATCGGCTCGGGCATCGGCGGCCTGCCGATGATCGAGAACACGCATTCGGAGCTGGTCAACCGCGGCCCGCGCCGCGTGTCGCCCTTCTTCGTGCCTGCGTCGATCATCAACATGATCTCGGGCCACGTGTCGATCAAGTACGGCTTCAAGGGCCCGAACATCGCCGTGGTCACCGCCTGCACGACCGGCCTGCATGCCCTTGGCATCGCAGCGCGCATGATCGAGTACGGCGATGCGGACGTCATGGTCGCGGGCGGCGCCGAATCCACCGTGTCCCCCCTGGGCATCGGCGGCTTCGCGGCTGCACGTGCCCTGAGCACCCGCAACGACGATCCCAAGACGGCTTCGCGCCCCTGGGACAAGGACCGCGACGGCTTCGTGCTGGGCGAGGGTGCCGGCGTGATGGTGCTCGAGGAATACGAGCACGCCAGGAAGCGCGGCGCCAAGATCTACGCCGAGCTCTCGGGCTTCGGCATGTCCGGCGATGCGTACCACATGACCGCGCCCGACGTGGACGGCCCGCGCCGCTCCATGGTCAACGCGCTGGCCAATGCTGGCGTCAACGCCGACCAGGTGGGCTACATCAATGCGCACGGCACCTCCACGCCGCTGGGCGACGTCAACGAGACGAACGCCATCAAGCTGGCTTTCGGCGACCAGGCGAAGAAGCTGGTGGTGAACTCGACCAAGTCCATGACCGGCCACCTGCTGGGCGGCGCGGGCGGCATCGAGTCGGTGTTCACGGTGCTGGCGCTTCATCATCAGAAGAGCCCGCCCACCATCAACATCTTCAACCAGGATCCGGAGTGCGATCTCGACTACTGCGCCAATGAGGCGCGCGATCTGAAGATCGACGTCGCGGTCAAGAACAACTTCGGCTTCGGCGGCACCAACGGCACGCTGGTGTTCAAGCGGGCTTGATCTGCAAACATCCATGCACAGCGCCCCATCGGTAAGCTTTCCGGTGGGGCGCTCGCGCATGGCGCGGCGCCTTCTCGGCTTTCTCTGGACGCTGGGTGCGGCGGCGCTGTGCGCATGGGCGCTCCAGTTCAGTGGCCCCTTCGTCTGGCGCACGGGCTTGCTGCTTGCCGCGGTGCTGCTTGCCGGCGTTTCGGCCCGGCATGCGTCGCGACTGGGGGAGGGCGCCGAGTTGCGCTGGGACGGCCAGCACTGGTCGTGCAACGGACGCGCAAGCTTCCACGCCGCGACCGCCACCATTCACCTGGACCTGCAATCACTGATGCTTGTTTGCCTGCAAGAGCCCGGCCGGCGCGCCGCCTGGCTGTGGCTGGACCGCGCATGCCTTCCCGCGCGCTGGCTCGATCTGCGCCGCGCATTGCATGCAGCGCAGCCCCAGCAGGATCCTCCTGAGGGGCTCGTCCAGCCATGAGCGAAAGCATCACACCCCCCGCGCCACCTCCGCCGGCCAATTCCGCGGATGCGGACTTCCAGCTGGTCCAGCGCACCGTCGCGGGTGACGACAAGGCCTACGAGCTGCTGGTGCTGAAGTACCAGCGGCGCATCGAGCGGCTGATCGGCCGCATGGTGCGCGACGTGGACCTGGTCGAGGACATCGCCCAGGAAACCTTCATCCGCGCCTACCGGGCCTTGCATCAGTTCCGGGGCGAGGCCCAGTTCTACACCTGGCTCTACCGCATCGCCGTCAACACCGCCAAGAAGGCGCTGGTGGACATGAAGCGCGACCCGACGGTGAGCGAAGCGGCCTTTCGCTCCAGCGACGACGACGATGAAACTTACCGGCCCGGAAATGAACCAATCAGCGACGAGAGCCCGGACACGATCCTTGCTGCCAAGGAAATCGCGGCCGCTGTGAACGCTGCCATGGAAGCGCTGCCCAACGAATTGCGGCAGGCGGTGACCCTGCGCGAGATCGAGGGCTTGAGCTATGAAGAGATCGCCGAGGTCATGAACTGCCCCATCGGGACCGTGCGCTCGCGAATCTTCCGGGCCCGTGAAGCCATTTCGGCCCGGGTCAAACCGCTCCTGGACAGCCAGTCCGGGAAGCGCTGGTAAGTCTTAGCAGGTGAACGAAATGAACGACTCCGACAATTTGCGCGAACAGGTCTCGGCATTGGTGGACGGCCAGTTGCGTGGCGACGACTTCGCCCGTGCCGTCGAGCAGGTCTGTGGCCAGGAAGAACTGCGTGCCACCTGGCACGCCTACCACGTGGTGGGCGATGTGCTGCGCACGGGCGAGCATGTCGCCTGCCAGAACGCTTCGGCCTTCCTGGGTCGGTTCCGCGAGCGCCTGGCGGCCGAAGGCCGTCTGTCGAGCGCGCCGGTGGCCGTGGCAGAGCCCGTGGCCCACATCCGGGCGGAAGCGGCCAACGAGCCGGTGTTCCGGTGGAAGCTCGTGGCCGGCATCGCCTCGGTGGCTGCCGCCGCCGCCATCGGCTGGAACTGGAGCAGCACCCTGATGCCGGGCTCGGCCGGCCCGCACGTCGCCCAGCAGTCGAGCGTGCCCGGCGTGCAGCAGCAAGGCATTGCCGCGGGGCCGGTGCTGGCTTCGGCCGTCGAACCGGCCGCCGCGCCGCAGGCCACCACGGCCACCCGCGTGCTGGTGGGCAACAACCCCGTGCCCCAGGTGATGCTTCGCGATCCGCGCCTGGATGCGCTGCTCGAAGCGCACCAGCAGGCTGGCGGCGCCTCGCACATGCCCTCGGGCTTCCTGCGCAACGCCACCTTCGAAGGGCAGTCGCGCTGAACTTCAGCCCAGGACCGATGACGATTTCCACGCGCCGCTCCGTTTCGCTTTTCCTGCCGGCCCTGGTCCTGCTTTGCATGGCCCAGATCGCGACGGCGCAACCCGCACCGCCGGCGGCGTCCACGCCTTCCGCGTCGAGCGGCGGCCCTGACGAGAGCTCGAACCTGAGCGTGGTCGAGTGGCTCAAGCGCATGCATGGCGCGGCCCGCAGCCATGCCTACGTGGGCACTTTCGTGGTGACCGTGGCGGCCGGCAACCTGTCGAGCGCGCGCATCTGGCACGCGTGCGAAGGCGATCTGCAGATCGAGCGCGTCGACGTGCTCTCCGGACCGCCGCGCACCACTTTCCGCCGCAACGAGCAGGTGCTCACCTTCCTGCCCGACCAGCGCGTGATCAAGAGCGAGAAGCGCGAGAACTCCGAGCTTTTTCCCAACCTGCTGGGCGTGCCCGACTCCGCCATCGCCGACTTCTACACCGTCAAGGTGGTCGGCAAGGGCCGCGTGGCCGGCTTCGACACCGACGTGATCCAGCTGATGCCGCGCGACCAGCTGCGCTTCGGCTACCGCGTCTGGACCGAAAAGCGCACCGGCCTGCTCACCAAGCTGCAGACCGTGGACAGCGACGGCAAGGTGGTGGAGCAGTCGGCCTTCTCCGAACTGCAGCTGGATGCCCCCGTGAAGGTGCAGGCCCTGTCGCAGATGATGGGCAGCACCGCCGGCTACCGGATGGAGAAGTCGCAGGTGGAGCGCACCACGGCCCAGGCCGAAGGCTGGGCGCTGAAGAACCCCGTGCCCGGCTTCAAGCCGATGAGTTGCAACCGCCGCGCGATCGCCGGTTCTGAGCGCACCCTGCAATGGACCTTCTCCGACGGCCTGGCCACGGTGTCGCTGTTCCTGGAGCCTTTCGACGCCAAGCGCGATGCGCAGGAAGGCACGATGGCGCTGGGCGCCACCTACACCCTCACGCGGCGCATCGCCGACCCGGCGGGCGACTGGTGGCTCACTGCGGTGGGCGAAGTGCCCGCGCGCACGCTCGAAGCCTTCGCCCAGAACCTGACGCGCCAGCCCACGCGATAAGGCGTAGGAGAGCGCCATCAGGCTGAACCATTGCGCCCGTTCGGGTTCATAGTGCTGACTTGCTATTGCTTCTTTCTTAATTCCTGGGAAAGCCATTCGATGATGATGCTGTTCAAAGCTGAGGGAAAAGAGCTTCGCGCCTATGCCATGGCGGCGGGGCTGGCCTTGGGTGCCATGCTGGGCCTGGTGCCCGCAACGCCCGTGCAGGCGCAGACGGCCTCGCGCACGCTGCCGGACTTCACCGACCTGGTGGACCAGGTGGGGCCGTCGGTGGTCAACATCCGCACCATCGAGCGTGTGAGCCAGCGCGGCGGCAATCCGGAGATGGACGAGGAGATGCAGGAATTCTTCCGCCGCTTCTTCGGCCAGCCCATGCCCGGTGCGCCACGTTCCGGACCCCGGCCCAACCGACCCTCGCCGCAGGAAGAGGAGCGCCCGCGCGGCGTCGGCTCCGGCTTCATCCTCACGCCCGACGGCTACGTGATGACGAATGCGCACGTCGTGGAGGACGCTTCCGAGGTGCTGGTCACGCTGCCCGACAAGCGCGAGTTCAAGGCACGCATCGTCGGCTCGGACAAGCGCACCGATGTGGCCGTGGTCAAGATCGACGCCACCGGCCTGCCCGCGGTGAAGGTGGGCGACGTGTCCAAGCTGCGCGTGGGCGAATGGGTGATGGCCATCGGCTCGCCCTTCGGCCTGGAGAACACCGTGACGGCCGGCATCGTCAGCGCCAAGCAGCGCGACACCGGCGACTACCTGCCCTTCATCCAGACCGACGTGGCCATCAACCCCGGCAATTCGGGCGGCCCGCTGATCAACATGCGCGGCGAGGTGGTGGGCATCAACAGCCAGATCTACTCGCGCTCGGGCGGCTTCATGGGCATCTCCTTCTCGATCCCGATCGACGAGGCGTGGCGCGTGGCCGAGCAGCTGCGTACCAGCGGCCGCGTCTCGCGCGGACGCATCGGCGTGCAGATCGACCAGGTCACCAAGGACGTGGCCGAGTCCATCGGCCTGGGCAAGCCCGCAGGCGCACTGGTGCGCAGCGTGGAAACCGGCTCGCCCGGCGAGAAGGCGGGCATCGAGGCCGGCGACATCATCACCAAGTTCGACGGCAAGGCCATCGACCGTCCGAGCGACCTGCCGCGCCTGGTGGGCAACACCAAGCCCGGCACGAAGAGCGTGGTCACCGTGTTCCGCCGCGGGGCATCGCGCGACCTGAACGTGACCATTGCCGAGATCGAGCCCGACAAGGCGCCGAAGATCGCGGCCGAGCGTGAGGAGCCCGCACCCAAGGCCTCGGCCTCGGTGGCGGCGCGCTCGCTGGGCCTGGCGGTGAGCGAGCTCACCGATGCGCAGAAGCGCGAACTCAAGCTCAAGGGCGGCGTGAAGGTCGAGTCGGCCAACGAGGCCGCGGCCCGCGCCGGCCTGCGCGAGGGAGATGTGATCCTCGCCGTGGGCAATACGGAGATCGCCAGCGTGAAGGAGTTCGACAACGCCCTGGGCAAGGCGGACAAGTCCAAGCCCATCAGCATGCTGTTCCGCCGGGGCGACTGGGCCCAGTACGCCTTGGTGCGTCCTGCCCGCTGAAGAGCGGGCGGTCGTCAAGTGGCCCCAGCCGCTAGTCGGGTTTGGGGCCCTTTTTGGCCAAATGAACACGCTCCAGAAAAATATTCTTCAGCCAGTTTTTCGCGTTAGTTAGTTTGCGCACACTAACTTACCAAAGGGCTAACAACCCGATTTGATAGAATACGCGGGCGCTCCAGCAGGTTCCTATGCATAAGCCGAAGGCTCTTGTTCACGATGCGGGATGGCTTGTGACAGTCCACCGGCGCTCCACAGATCGCCCACAAGTTGTCCAAACCATAGCCCACAGCATTTGTTGACAAGCTGTTGATAAGTTTCATGTTGCTGACCCGCAACGAGCCTTTTGGCCGGTCCGCTCGGCTGTACGCGCCCCCCTTTTTGCCTACAATGAAGCTCCAACTACTGCAGTTGCCATTGCTTGTTGGTTCAGGGCGCGTCTCTCAGAGGACGCGCCCTTTTTTCTTGCCTGTTGCTCGCGTGCACGAGGCAATTCAAGTACTTAAGCGTCCCCGTTGATGAATCACATCAGAAATTTTTCGATCATTGCGCACATCGACCACGGCAAGTCGACGCTCGCCGATCGCTTGATCCAACGCTGCGGCGGACTCGCGGATCGCGAGATGGAAGCGCAGGTCCTCGACTCGATGGACATCGAGAAAGAGCGTGGGATAACCATCAAGGCACAGACCGCTGCGCTGCACTACAAGGCACGCGACGGCAAGGTCTACAACCTCAATCTCATCGACACACCGGGGCACGTCGACTTCTCTTATGAAGTGTCGCGCTCGCTGTCTGCATGCGAAGGCGCGCTGCTCGTCGTCGATGCGAGCCAAGGTGTGGAAGCACAGACGGTGGCCAACTGCTACACCGCGCTCGACCTCGGTGTGGAAGTGCTGCCGGTGCTCAACAAGATGGATCTGCCGCAAGCCGATCCCGACAACGCGAAGGCCGAGATCGAGGACGTGATCGGCATCGATGCGACCGACGCGATTCCGTGTTCCGCGAAGACCGGCATGGGCATCGACGAAATCCTCGAGGCCGTGGTCGCGAAGGTGCCGGCGCCGCGCGGCAATCCCGAAGGCGCTCTGCGCGCGATGATCATCGACAGCTGGTTCGACGCCTACGTGGGCGTGGTGATGCTGGTGCGCGTGGTCGACGGCCGCCTGGCCAAGGGCGATCGCATCAAGATGATGGCCAGCGGCGCGAGCTACAACGCCGACAACCTGGGCGTCTTCACGCCGGCGAACGAGTCGCGCAATTCGCTGGAGGCGGGCGAGGTGGGCTACATCATCGCCGGCATCAAGGAACTGCAGGCCGCGAAGGTGGGCGACACCGTCACCCAGATCAAGCAGGGCAGCGGCGGTGCGGCATTCACGTCCACCGAGCCGCTGCCGGGCTTCAAGGAAATCCAGCCGCAGGTCTTCGCCGGCCTGTACCCGACCGAGGCCAGCGAGTACGACGCGCTGCGCGATGCGCTGGAAAAGCTCAAGCTCAACGACGCTTCGCTGCAGTACGAACCCGAAGTGAGCCAGGCGCTGGGCTTCGGCTTCCGCTGCGGTTTCCTGGGCCTCCTGCACATGGAGATCGTGCAGGAGCGCCTGGAGCGCGAATTCGACCAGGACCTCATCACCACCGCGCCCAGCGTTGTCTACCAGGTGATGAAGAACGATGGCGAAGTTCTCATGGTGGAGAACCCGTCCAAGATGCCCGACGTCGGCCGCATGGCCGAGATTCGCGAGCCCATCGTCACGGTGCACCTGTACATGCCGCAGGAGTACGTGGGTGCGGTGATGACGCTGGCCAACCAGAAGCGCGGCGTTCAGATCAACATGGCCTACCACGGCCGGCAGGTGATGCTCACCTATGAGATGCCGCTGGGCGAGATCGTGCTGGACTTCTTCGACAAGCTGAAGTCGGTGAGCCGCGGCTATGCCTCCATGGACTACGAATTCAAGGAGTACCGGGCATCGGACGTGGTGAAGGTCGACATCCTGCTCAACGGCGAGAAGGTCGATGCGCTGTCGATCATCGTGCACCGCAGCCAGTCGCAATACCGCGGCCGGGCGGTGGTGTCGAAGATGCGCGAGATCATTTCGCGCCAGATGTTCGACGTTGCCATCCAGGCAGCGATCGGGGTCAACATCATTGCGCGTGAGACAATCAAGGCGCTTCGCAAGAACGTGCTCGCCAAGTGCTACGGCGGCGACATCACCCGCAAGAAGAAGCTCCTGGAAAAGCAGAAGGCGGGCAAGAAGCGAATGAAACAGATCGGCTCGGTCGAGGTGCCCCAGGAGGCCTTCCTCGCCATCCTGCAAGTCGAAGACTAAGAACAAATGCCTTTTCTCACTTCCCTCATCCTCGCGGCCTTTGCCGGCTATATCGGTGCCTGGTATTTCGGCGCGGTCGAAGGCAATTTCTCGCTGCTGCTGTTTCTCGCCACGCTGGTGACCGGGCTGTACTGGGTGGCGGAGCGCTTCTATTTCCTGCCGCGCCGGCGCCAGGCGGCGCATGCGCTCGAGAGCTCGCTGTCGCAGCGCCAGTCCGATCTGGCGAAGCAGGGCATCACGCAGGTCGACACGGTGGACCCGAAGGCGCGCGAGCGCCTGCTGATGCAGCCCTGGTGGCTGGACTGGACCGCGGGCCTGTTCCCGGTGATCCTGGCCGTGTTCCTGCTGCGCTCCTTCATCGTCGAGCCGTTCAAGATTCCGTCGGGTTCGATGATGCCGACGCTGCTTACCGGCGACCTGATCCTGGTCAACAAGTTCACCTACGGCCTGCGCCTGCCGGTGATCAACACCAAGATCACCGACGGCACGCCGCCCGCGCGTGGCGACGTGATGGTGTTCCGCTATCCGCCCAAGCCGAGCATGGACTACATCAAGCGCGTGGTCGGCCTGCCGGGCGACGAGGTGGCTTACCTGAACAAGCAGCTCACCATCAACGGCAAGCCGGTGACCAAGACGGCCATTCCGGATTATTTCGACGAGGAGAGCATGCGCTACCTCAAGCAATTCAGCGAAGACCTCGGCGGAAAAGAACACAAAATTCTCAATGACGAGAGCCGCCGTGCTGGTTTGTCCGAGGTCGAGATTGCAGAGTTCCCGAATCGTGACAATTGCCGTTACAGTATTGAAGGCGTGGTTTGCAAAGTTCCCGCGGGTCACTATTTCATGATGGGTGACAACCGCGACAACTCGCTGGACTCGCGCTATTGGGGCTTCGTCCCGGATGAGAACATCGTCGGAAGAGCGTTCTTCATCTGGATGAACTTCGGCAATTTCAAACGCATTGGCTCGTTCCAATAAGCGTTCAAAAAAACGAGGGTAGTCATGAGGGTTAAGCGGTGGAGCCGCCCGGCTGGGCAGCGTGGCATCTCGTTCATCGGCCTGCTGTTCGTGGCGGTTGTGGTCGGGTGCGTGGGCGTGGTGGTGGCGCAGGTCATCCCGACGCTGATCGAATACCAGGCCATCCTCAAGGCGACCAACAAGGCCAAGGACGGCACCACGGTGCCCGAGGTTCGCGCGATCTTCGACCGCGCCCAGGCCATCGACGACTTCCAGTCCGTCGCCGGCAAGGACCTCGATATCCAGAAGGTGGGCGACAAGGTCGTGGTCTCTTTCGCCTACGACCGCGAAATCCACCTCTTCGGCCCGGCCTACCTGCTGCTTAAATACAAGGGCCAGTCGAGCTGACGGCTCGGCGCGCATGACAGGCTGTGTCGGATAGCGGACTTGCCGCGCTGCAGGCGCGTCTTCAACACAGCTTTGCGGACCAGCGCCTGCTGACCCGCGCGCTCACCCACCGGAGCTTTTCCGCCGATCACAACGAGCGCCTGGAATTCCTGGGCGACTCGGTGCTGAATCTCGCGGTTTCGCATCTCCTTTTCACCCGCCTGGCGGACCTGCCGGAAGGCGATCTGTCGCGCGTGCGCGCCAACCTGGTCAAGCAGGACACCCTGCACCAGCTGGCGGTGAAGCTGGCCTTGTCGCCGCTGCTGCGCCTGGGCGAGGGCGAATCGCGTTCCGGCGGTGCCAACCGCCCCTCCATCCTGGCCGATGCGCTGGAGGCGGTGATCGGCGCCGTGTACCTCGACGCCGGCTACGCGGCCGCGCAGGCGCTGGTGCACCGGCTCTATCAGGCGGTAGAAATCAATCCGCGGATGGAAGCCGCCTCCAAGGACCCCAAGACCGAACTGCAGGAATGGCTGCAGGGTCACAAAATGAAGTTGCCCGTCTACCGGGTGGCGGCCACACTGGGGGCCGCGCACAAGCAGACCTTCGAGGTGGAGTGCGAGGTGGCCGAGAACGGCTGGACCGAGCGCGGCATCGGCGGATCGCGCCGGGCCGGCGAGCAGGCGGCCGCGGCCGCCATGCTCATCCGCCTGAAGGCAATGCACCAGAGAAGCAAATGAACCAGGATTCCAACGACACGCCGCCGCCATCCCCGGACGCGGCGATTCCCCCCATGCCGGCGTTGCCCGGCGGCCCCCCGGTGCCCGGCCGGCGCTGCGGCCTGATCGCCATCGTCGGCAAGCCCAACGTGGGCAAGTCCACGCTGCTCAACGCGCTGGTGGGCCAGAAGATCAGCATCACCTCGCGCAAGGCGCAGACCACGCGGCACCGCATCACCGGCATGCGCACGCTGGCGCAGCCCGACGGCAAGGGCACGCAGTACGTCTTCGTCGACACGCCCGGCTTCCAGACGCGGCATGCCAACGCGCTCAACCGCTCGCTCAACAAGACGGTGCTGGGCGCGGTGGCGGACGTGGACCTGATCCTCTTCGTGGTCGAGGCCGGCAGCTTCACGCCGGCCGATGCCAGGGTGCTGAAGCTGCTGGGCAAGCACATTCCCACGCTCTTGATCGCCAACAAGCTGGACAACGTGCACCGCCGCGCCGAGCTGGCGCCCTGGCTGGCGCAGATGCAGACCGAGCACCAGTTCGCCGAATACGTGCCGATGACGGCCAAGAACGCCGCCGACATCCAGCGCCTGCTGGGCATCTGCGAGAAGTACCTGCCCGAGCAGGACTGGTGGTACGACCAGGACGAGCTCACCGACCGCAGCGAGAAGTTCCTGGCCAGCGAGACGGTGCGCGAGAAGCTCTTCCGCCTGACCGGTGACGAGCTGCCCTACACCTCCACGGTCATCATCGACAAGTTCGAGGAAGAGCCGCCGCAGCGCAAGGGCCAGAAGCGCCTGCTGAAGATCGCCGCCACCATCGTGGTGGAGCGTGACGGCCACAAGGCCATGGTGATCGGCGACAAGGGCGAGCGCATCAAGCGCATCGGTACCGAGACGCGCCAGGAACTGGAGAAGCTGATGGACGCCAAGGTGTTCATCGAGCTGTGGGTCAAGGTGCGTTCCGGCTGGGCCGACGACGAGGCGCGGGTCAAGTCCTTTGGCTACGAATAGCGGCCGGGCAGGGCGCTAGTGGCCACCCATCGCGTCTCGCACGAGCCGGCTTACGTCCTGCACCGCTACGACTGGAGCGAATCCAGCCTGATCCTGGAAGTGTTCACCCGCAACCACGGGCGCATCGCGCTGGTGGCCAAGGGGGCCAAGCGGCCCAGCTCCAACTTCCGCCCGGTGCTGTTGCCGCTGCAGCCCTTGCACCTGAGCTTCGGCGGCGACAGCGAGATCCGCACCCTCAAGTCCGCCGAATGGATGGGCGGCCACGTGATGCCCACCGGCGACTCGCTCATCTCCGGCTACTACCTGAACGAACTGCTGATGCGCCTGCTGGTGCGCGACGATCCGCATGCGGCCCTGTTCGAGGCCTATGCCGGCGCGGTGGAGGTGCTGGCCGGCGAGCATGCCGGTGCCCAGACCGCGGCGCAGTCGGCCGCACTGCGGGCCTTCGAGCTGATCCTGCTGCGCGAGACCGGCTTCCTGCCCAGCCTCGAGGCGCAGACGCTCACCCTGGCGCCGGTGCTGCCGTCGGCGGCCTATGCCCTGGTGCCCGAGGCGGGTCTGCGCGAGGCCCAGGACGAGGAGCCGGCGCTCTCGGGCGCCGACTGGCTGGGCCTGCAAGCCGCACTGGACGAGCGCCTGCCCTTCACCGCCGCCTTGCGCGCCATCGCCGGCCTGCCTCCCGGAGGCAACAGCGCCCTGCGCAACCAGTTGCGGGTGCTGCTCAACTACCATTGCGGCGTCGCCACGCTGCGCACGCGGCAACTCATGCGAGACCTTCAAGCCCTATGAGCTCTCCAGTCACCACCGCCCTGTCGGTCAACCTCAACAAGGTCGCCCTGGTGCGCAACACGCGCCACCTGGGCATACCCAGCGTGCTCTACGCGGCCGCCGTCTGCCTGGACGCAGGAGCGCATGGCATCACGGTGCATCCGCGGCCAGACGAGCGCCACATCCGCGGCCAGGACGTGCACGAGCTGTCCGCGCTGCTGGCCAAGGACTGGCCCAAGGCCGAGTTCAACATCGAGGGCAACCCCTTCCACAACCTGATGGAATTCGTGCGCGAGTTGCGCCCCACCCAGGCCACCTTCGTGCCAGACAGCGCGGACCAGTTCACCAGCGACCATGGCTGGACCTTCCCGGACGATGCCGCGCGCCTGAAGCCCCTGATCGCCGAATGCAAGACCCTGGGCGTGCGCGTGAGCCTGTTCATGGACCCGGACGCCGACATGATGGCCGGTGCCAAGGCCGCCGGTGCGGACCGCGTCGAGCTCTATACCGAAGGCTTTGCCGCCTCGCGCGGTACTTCGCGCGCCGACGCTGTGCTGCAGCTCTATGCGGACGCCGCCAAGGCGGCGGTGGCTTCGGGGCTGGAGGTGAACGCGGGCCATGACCTCAGCCGCGACAACCTGACGGAGTTCCTCAAGGCGGTGCCCGAAGTTCGCGAGGTGTCCATCGGCCATGCCTTCATCGCCGATTCGCTGGAGCTGGGCTACGCCGCCACCACACGCGACTACCTGCGCTGCATCGGCGAGGCCAAGTGATCTACGGCATCGGCACCGACATCTGCGACATCCGCCGCATCACGGCCACGCTGCAGCGGCAGGGCGATCGATTCGCCACCAAGGTGCTGGGCGACGACGAGTTGGCCGTCTGGCGCAGCCGCAGCGCGCGCTGGCCCCAGCGCGGCGTGCGCTATCTGGCCACCCGCTTCTCGGCCAAGGAAGCCTTCAGCAAGGCAGTTGGCATGGGCATGCGCATGCCCATGAGCTGGCGGCTGTGCGAGATCCTCAACGAGAAGAGCGGCAAGCCCCGCATCGTTCTGCACGGCGAACTCAAGGCCTGGTTCGAGGCCCAGGGCCTGCGCGCCCATGTGACGGTGACCGACGAGACCGACTACGCGGCCAGCTTCGTGGTGGTGGAGCGCGACCTTCCGCCGCCGGCCAACTCCTGACTGCATGACTTCCAACACCGCACCGCATGCGCCGCTGATCATCGACATCGCCGGCACCGAACTCACGGCGGACGACCGCCGGCGCCTCTCGAACCCGCTGGTGGGCGGCTTGATCCACTTCACCCGAAACTGGCACAGCCGGGTGCAGATGCGCGAACTCAACCGCGAGATCAAGTCGCTGCGGCCGGACCTGCTCATCTGCGTGGACCACGAAGGCGGTCGGGTGCAGCGTTTCCGCACCGACGGCTTCACGCGCCTGCCCGCCATGGGCCGGCTCGGACAGTTGTGGATGCAGGACGCCATGCAGGCCATGCAGGCAGCCACCAGTGCCGGCCACGTGCTGGCCACCGAACTGCGCGCCTGCGGCATCGACTTCAGCTTCGCACCGGTGCTCGACCTCGACTGGGGCGAGAGCGGCGTGATCGGCGACCGCAGCTTCCACCGCGACCCGCGCGTGGTCGCACTGCTCGCCAAGAGCGTGATGCACGGCATGCTGCAGGCGGGCATGGGCAATTGCGGCAAGCACTTCCCGGGTCACGGGTCCGTGAAGGCCGATTCGCATGTCGCGATCCCGGTGGACCAGCGCGGCCTGAAAGCCATCCTCGGCGAGGATGCGAAGCCCTTCGAGTGGCTGGGCGGCTCGCTGAGCGCGGTGATGCCGGCGCATGTGATCTACCCCAAGGTGGATGCGCTGCCAGCGGGCTTTTCCGCGCGCTGGCTCCAGGCGATTCTGCGCGGGCGCCTGGGCTTCACCGGCGCCATCTTCAGCGACGACCTGAGCATGGAAGCCGGTCGCTACATCGACGGCCGCCTGCTGAGCTTCGGCGAAGCCGCCCTGGCCGCGCTGAAGGCCGGCTGCGACCTGCCGATGCTGTGCAACCAGAGCGTGGGCGAGAAGGCGGCTGGCCTCGACCAGATGCTCGATGACGTGGCCGCTGCGTTGCGCGATGGCAGCTGGTCGCCCGATCCGGCGAGCGATGCCCGTCGGCGTGCCCTGCTGCCCATGGGCGATGCGCCCGGCTGGGACGCGATGGCCGCCGCACCCCGCTACCAGGACGCGCTGCGCCGCCTGCAGTCCCTCGGCTAGGCGGCAGCCGGCGTCCACAGCGCCTGGCCGCCCAGGTCCAGGTGCGTCATGTACAGCCGCAGGTCGAATTCATGCTGGTGGTAGGCCGGCTCCATGTGCGTGCACAGGGCGTAGAAGGCTTTGTCGTGCTCGCGCACCTTCAAGTGCGCCAGTTCGTGCACGACGATCATGCGCAGCCACTCGAGCGGCACTTCGCGAAACAGGCTGGCCACGCGGATCTCGTGCCGCGCCTTGAGCTTTTGGCCCTGCACCCGCGACACGGTGGTGTGCGTGCCCAGGGCATGGCGCACCACGTGCAGCTTGCTGTCGTAGAGCACCTTGGACAGCGGCTGCGCGTTGCGCATGAATTCGCTCTTGAGCGACTGGGTGTAGTCGTACAGCGCACCGTCGGTGCGGACGTCGTGCGCCTGGGGAAAGCGCCGCTGCAGTGCCTCGCCAAGTCGTCCGGCCTCGGCCAGCGGGCGCACCTGCGCCTGCAGCGGCTCCGGGTAGTGAGCCAGATACTTCAGGCGCATGCCGTTCAAGCCAGGCCGCGGCGCTGTGCCGTGCACGCCAGCCCGGCGGCCACGCCACCGAAGAGGTCGCCCTCGATCATCGGCACGCCCGCGAAGCTGTGCGCGAGCGCATGCCGGAAGGGCCGCAGCGCCGAGGAGCCGCCGGTGAGGTAGATGCCGTCGAGCTGGCGCGTGTGCAGTCCCGCGCGGCGTACGCACTCGTGCGCGCAGGCCACCACGCGGGACAGGGCCTCGTCCAGGTGGGTGGACAGGTCCTCCGGCCGCAGCGTCGCCGACAGGCCCTTTTCGGCGAAGTCCAGGTCGATGGCAGCCGGCGCATCCTGGTTCGAGCCCAGGATCTTGGCCTGCTCCACCTCGCTGGCGATGCGGTGCCCCTGCGCCTCGCGCAGCACGCGCATCAGGCGATCGTGCAAGCGCAGGTCGGTGTAGTTGCTGCGCAGTTCGTTGGCCTCGCGCACCGCCTTGGGCGTCTGCGCCCAGTGGATCAGGTGCCAGGTCGAGAGGTCGAAGAACACCTTGCTGGGCACCTCGCGGCCCTGCGGACCCTGGTGGCGCAGGCCCAGCAGGGGCATCACGCATTCGAGGTTCAGGCGCTGGTCGAAGTCGGTGCCGCCGATGTGCACGCCGCTGGTGGCCAGGATGTCCTGCGCCCGGTCGGCCAGGGCCACGCGCTCGGGACCCAGGCGCACCACGGTGAAGTCCGACGTACCGCCCCCGATGTCGGTCACCAGCACCAGCGACTCGCGGGTCACGCGCTGCTCGTGGTCGAAGGCGGCTGCGATGGGCTCCAGCTGGAACTCGATGTGCCTGAAGCCCGCGGCGCGGGCCGCCTGGCGCAGCGCGTCTTCCGCCTGGCGGTCGCGCTTGGGGTCGTCGTCGACGAAATGCACCGGCCGGCCCAGCACCACGCTCGCGGGCCGCTGGCCCAGGTGGCCCTCGGCGCGCGATGCCAGTTCGGCCAGGAAGCGGGTGACGATGTCCTGGAAGCTGACCAAGCCGTCGTACACGGCCGTGGTCTCGTTCATGAGCGAGCTGCCCAGCAGGCTCTTGAGCGAGCGCATCAGCCGCCCTTCGACGCCGGCCAGGTAAAGGCTCACGGCGTCGCGGCCGAAATGCGTGCTGCGATCCTCGGAATTGAAAAAGACGGCCGTGGGCAGGGTGGTGGCGTCGCCTTCCAGCGGCAGGGCGCGCACCGGCCCGCTCGGCCCGGCGAAGGCGACGGCGGAGTTGGAGGTGCCGAAGTCGATGCCGACCGCGGCGCCCATCGTCTTGTGCGCGGCGCCCTGGCTCATGACTGCCGGCGCAGCGCCGGCTCTCATGATTCCCTGCGCAGGGCGGGGAAGAGGATCACGTCGCGGATGCTCGGCGAATCGGTCAGCAGCATCATCAGGCGGTCGATGCCGATGCCGCAGCCGCCGGTGGGCGGCATGCCGTATTCCAGCGCGCGCACGAAGTCGTGGTCGTAGAACATGGCTTCGTCGTCGCCGCTGTCCTTGGCAGCCACCTGCGCGTTGAAGCGCGCGGCCTGGTCCTCGGCGTCGTTCAGTTCGCTGAAGCCGTTGCCGAACTCGCGGCCGGTGATGTAGAGCTCGAAGCGCTCGGTGACCTCGGGGCGCTCGTCGTTGGCGCGTGCCAGCGGCGAGATCTCGGTGGGGTGCTCCATGATGAAGGTGGGCTGCCAGAGCTTCTCTTCCACCGTCTCCTCGAAGTACAGCACCTGCAGGCTGGCCAGGCTGCGGCCGGACAGGCGGTCCTTCTCCTCGGTCATGCCGAGCTTGCGCAGCGCGTTGACCAGCCACTGGGCGTCGTCCACGTGGTCGCCGGCCTCGGTGTACTTGAGGATGGCTTCGCGAATCGTCAGGCGCGCAAAAGGCTGCGCCAGGTCCACCGGCTTGCCCTGGTATTCGAGCTGCAGGCCGCCCGCGGCCTTTTGCGCAATGGTGCGGATCAGCGTCTCGGTGAAGTCCATCAGGTCGCGGTAGTTCCAGTAGGCCGCGTAGAACTCCATCATCGTGAACTCGGGGTTGTGCCGCACCGAGATGCCCTCGTTGCGGTAGCTCCGGTTGATCTCGAACACGCGCTCGAAGCCGCCCACGATCAGGCGCTTGAGGTACAGCTCGGGCGCGATACGCAGGAACATCTCCTGGTCCAGCGCGTTGTGGTGCGTCTTGAAAGGCTTGGCGTTGGCGCCGCCCGGGATCGGGTGCAGCATGGGCGTCTCGACTTCCAGGAAGTCGTTCGCCACCATGAATTCGCGCAGTGCCGACACGGCGCGGCTGCGTGCCGTGAAGCGTGCGCGGGCCGACTCGTCGGTGATCAGGTCGACATAGCGCTGGCGGTACTTCTGCTCCTGGTCGGCCATGCCGTGGAACTTGTCGGGCAGCGGGCGCAGGCTCTTGGTGAGCAGGCGCAGGCGATCGACCTTGATCGACAGCTCGCCGGTCTTGGTCTTCATCAGCGTGCCTTCGGCCGCCACGATGTCGCCCAGGTCCCAGCGCTTGAACTCGGCATAAGCCTCTTCCCCGATGGCGTCCCGGGTCACGTAGAGCTGGATGCGGCTGGTGGCGTCCTGCAGCGTGGCGAAGCTGGCCTTGCCCATCACGCGCTTGAGCATCATGCGGCCGGCCACGCTGGCCGCCACCGGCTGGGCATCGAGCGTTTCGGTCGCGGTCTCGCCATGAGCGGACTGCAGCTGGGCTGCACGGTCGGCCGGCTTGAAGTCGTTGGGGAAGGCGACGCCCTTGCCTTCGGCCTGCGCGCTGCGCAGCGCCTTCAGTTTCTCGCGGCGCTCGGCAATCAGTTGGTTGTCGTCGGGCGCGGGTGCGGCGGCAGTGTTGGGCGTAGGCTGGGTCATGGAAGGGGCGGAATGGGGAATCGCGCGAATGATTCGAAGTGCCCGTCGGGCGGCGCGAAACCCACTATTTTAATCCGCCGCCCTGGGCAGACGCGCTCTGTCAGGCTATGCCGTGGCGAGAGAGCAGGTCGGCTACGAGTTCGAGGCGCATCAGGGGGCTTTCCAGCTCCATGAGCCGCTGCTTGAGTTCCGTCTGCAGGGGCAGAAGCTCGCACCAGCGGTTGGCCACCCAGCCGCAGTCGTCGAAGCGATAGGGCGCAGCGACGGGCAGACGAACATCCTCGCGGTCTTCCGCCGCCTTGCGGGCTTCCAGCGTGTCGATCAGGCGCTTGAGGGCCTCCGGCACTTGCGCCAGGTCCTCCGGCACCGGCATGGCCAGGTCATCGGCCAGCCATTCGACATCGGCGGTCCACAGGCCATTCTTGTGCTGCGTGCTGCCGTGCACCCGGAAACGTCGGGTGCCCAGGCATTCGATCTGCAGCAGCGCCGGTTGCTGCGCATCGAAGCGGCGGATTTCGGCCAGCGTGCCCACCGAGGCGAAGCGCTCGGCCTCGGCGCCTGCCACCCGCACCTCCGAGCCCTGGGTGAGCGCCACCACGCCGAAGGGCGAGCCGGCCTTGTGCGCCTCGCCGACCATGTGCAGGTAGCGCACCTCGAACACGCGCAGCGGCAGCAGGCCGCCGGGGTAGAGAACGCTGCCCAGTGGAAACAGCGGAAGGGTGACGAGGGGAGAAGAGGTCATTGAATGCGTTCCAGGGCTGGCTATCATCGCACTCCCTTCCCAAGCGGCTTGCCATGCTCTACCAGATTCCCTCGTTTCTCCTCGATGTGATCACTGGCTTGTTCGGTGGCGCCTGCCTGCTGCGGCTTTACATGCAATACCACCGGGTGCCTTTCGGCAATCCGCTGGGCCGCTTCATCTTTGCCATCACCGACTGGATCGTGCTGCCGCTTCGGCGCATCGTGCCGGCTTTCCGCCGCTGGGACCTGGCCAGCCTCATTGCCGCCTGGCTGCTGGTGATGGTGAAATTCCTGCTGCTCTTCCTTCTGGTCGGCGCGGGAGGCGGCTATGCAATCCTGCCACTGCTCTCGTTCCTGGGGCTGCTGCAGCTGGCGATCTCGGGTTTGACGGCCTTGCTGATCGTCTACGCCATCCTGTCGTGGATTCCCACCGCCTCCTCGATGCTGCAGGACCTGGTGGCACGCCTGGCCGAGCCGCTGGTGCGGCCGGTGCGCAAGCTCATTCCGCTGGTGGGTGGGGTGGACCTGTCGCCGCTGGTGGTGATCGTGCTGCTGCAGATCGTGGCCATCGTGCTGGGCGACGCACTGGCCTGGGCCTACGCGCTGGGGCGCCGCTGAAATGAGATCCGGGCCACGAAGGCCCGGATGAATCAGCGGCAAGACAAGAAGATCAGAGCACCGCGTCGGCGGGCTGGCGCAGCAGCATGGCCAGCGTGCTGGCGATGGTCTTGCGCAGTTCGCGGCGGTCGCAGATGAAGTCGATCGCGCCCTTGGTCTGCAGGAACTCGGCGCGCTGGAAGCCCTCGGGCAGGGTCACGCGCACGGTGCTTTCGATCACGCGCGGGCCGGCAAAGCCGATGAGTGCCTTGGGCTCGGCGATGACGACGTCGCCCATGAAGGCAAAGCCGGCGCTCACGCCGCCCATGGTCGGGTCGGTCAGCACGCTGATGTAGGGCAGGCCCTTCTTCGCCAGGCGGGTGAGCGAGGCGTTGGTCTTGGCCATCTGCATGAGCGAGAGCAGGCCCTCCTGCATGCGGGCGCCGCCGGTGGCGGTGAAGCAGATGAAGGGTACCTTCTGCTCGATGGCGGTCTCGACGCCGCGCACGAAGCGCTCGCCCACCACGCTGCCCATGCTGCCGCCCATGAACTCGAACTCGAAGCAGGCCACCACCGCGTTGATGCTGTGGATGGCGCCGCCCATGACCACCAGCGCATCGGTCTCGCCGGTGTTCTCCAGGGCTTCCTTCAGGCGCTCGGGGTACTTCCGGCTGTCCTTGAACTTGAGCGCGTCCACCGGCAGGACTTCCTGGCCGATCTCGTAGCGGCCCTCGGGGTCGAGGAAGGCGTCGAGGCGGGCGCGGGCGCCGATGCGGTGGTGGTGCGCGCAGCTCGGGCAGACGTTCTGGTTGTGTTCCAGGTCGGTCTTGTAGAGCACCGTCTCGCAGCTCGGGCACTTGATCCAGAGGCCTTCGGGCATCTGGCGGCGTTCGCTCGGGTCGGACGGGGTGATCTTGGGGGGGAGAAGTTTTTCTAGCCAGCTCATGCGGTCACTCCAAATGGGTGCGTGCTGTATTTTGCCAAATGCCAATACAGGCCAATTTCTAGCGGCCCGAGGCGTTCTTGGGGGTGTTGGCGGGCAGGGCGTCGAGCGCCTCGCGGATGCCCGACAGGAACTCGCCCACCAGCGGCACCACGCGATCGCGCGGGGCCTCCTCGATGAGCTGGATGATCTTGCTGCCGATCACCACGGCGTCGGCGGCGCTGCCCACGGCCTGCGCGGTGCGCGCGTCGCGGATGCCGAAGCCCACGCCGACGGGGATCTTCACGTGCTCGCGGATGCGCGGCAGCATCTGGCCCACCGCCTCGGTGTCGAGGTGGCCGGCGCCGGTCACGCCCTTGAGCGAGACGTAGTAGACGTAGCCCGAGGCGATGCGCGCCACCTGGGCCATGCGCTCGGGCGTGCTGGTGGGCGCCAGCAGGAAGATCAGGTCGATGCCCTGGGCGCGCAACTCTTCGGCAAAGGCCTCGCACTCCTCGGGCGGGTAGTCGACGATCAGCAGGCCGTCGACGCCGGACTTGGCCGCGTCGCGCACGAAGGCGCCCTTGCCGTGCCTTTGGTCATAGCGCTCCACCGGGTTGGCGTAGCCCATGAGCACCACCGGCGTGACCGCGTCCTTCTTGCGGAAGGCGGCGACCATGTCCAGCACCTGCTTCATGCCCACGCCCAATGCCAGCGCGGCTTCGCCGGCCTTCTGGATCACCGGGCCGTCGGCCATGGGGTCGGAGAAGGGCACGCCCAGCTCGATCACGTCGGCGCCGGCGGCGACCATGCCGTGCATCAGCTCGGGCGTGACGTCGGCGTAGGGAAAGCCGGCCGTCACGTAGGGGATGAGGGCTCGGCGGCCCCCGGATTTCAGCTTGTCGAAGGTGGCGGCAATGCGGCTCATCACTTGCCTCCCTTCACCGACAGGCCGCGCATCGACGGTCGGTCGTAGAAATCGACGCCCGACAGGTCGGCCACCGTGCCGATGTCCTTGTCGCCCCGGCCCGAGAGGTTGACCAGGATCGACTGGTCCGGCCGCATGGTCCTGGCCAGCTTGAGCGCGTAGGCCACCGCGTGGCTCGATTCCAGCGCCGGGATGATGCCCTCGGTGCGGCACAGGTAGTGGAAGGCGTCCAGCGCCTCCTTGTCGGTGATGCCCACGTATTCCGCCCGGCCGATGTCGGCCAGGAAGGAGTGCTCGGGGCCCACGCCGGGATAGTCCAGGCCGGCGCTGATGCTGTGCGTCTCGGTGATCTGGCCGTTGTCGTCCTGCAGCAGGTAGGTGCGGTTGCCGTGCAGCACGCCCGGACTGCCGCGCAGGATGGAGGCCGAGTGCTTGCCGCTGTCCAGGCCTTCGCCCGCCGCTTCCACGCCGATAAGGCGCGTGTTCTCGAAGGGGATGTAGGGGTAGAAGATGCCCATGGCGTTGCTGCCGCCGCCCACGCAGGCGACCACCACGTCGGGCTGCTTGCCTTGCATCTCGCCCGCGATGCCTTGCTGCGACAGCATGGCCGGCATCTGCTCGATGCACTCGTTGCCGATCACGCTCTGGAAGTCGCGCACCATGGTCGGGTAGGGGTGCGGGCCGGCGACGGTGCCGATGATGTAGAAGGTGTCTTCCACGTTGGTGACCCAGTCGCGCATGGCTTCGTTCAGCGCGTCCTTCAGGGTGCGGCTGCCCGATTCGACCGGCACCACCGTGGCGCCCAGCAGGTTCATGCGGTAGACGTTGGGGCTCTGGCGCCGCACGTCTTCCGCCCCCATGTAGACCACGCATTCCAGCCCGTAGCGGGCGCAGATGGTGGCGGTGGCCACGCCGTGCTGGCCGGCGCCGGTCTCGGCGATCACACGCGGCTTGCCCATGCGGCGCGCCAGCATGGCCTGGCCGATGGTGTTGTTCACCTTGTGGGCGCCGGTGTGGTTCAGGTCCTCGCGCTTGAGGTAGATCTGCGCGCCGCCCATCTCGCGGCTGCTGCGGGCGGCGTGGTAGATGGGCGAGGGCCGGCCGACGAAGTGCGCCAGCTCGTAGCGGAATTCGGCCAGGAAGTCGGGGTCGTTCTTGTAGCGATCGTAGGCCTCACGCAGCTGGTTGATGGCGTGGGTCAGCGTCTCGCTGGCGAAGGTGCCGCCATAGATGCCGAAATGGCCGCTGGCGTCGGGTTGCTGGTATTCGAACATGGATGCAAAGCCTCGATGGGTGCCGGCGCGGCCGACCCATGCTTCTTCTTCGAAAGATGGGAGGCGGCTGCCAGCGCTTACTGGGGGGAGGCGAAGGCGTCGGCGGCCCGCACGGCCGCCACGAATTCGCGGATCTTGCCGGCGTCTTTGATGCCCTTGCGGGCTTCCACGCCGGAACTCACGTCAACGGCCAGCGTCCTGCAACGCGGCCGGAGCACGCGAATGCCATCGCCGACGTTGGCAGGCGTCAACCCACCAGACAAGACGAGGTGAGCGTTTGCGACGTGTGGAAGGAGTGACCAATCGAATGCCTTGCCGCCTCCGCCATATCCCTCGACATGGGCGTCGAGCAGGATGGCCTGGGCGTTTGAGAATTCCTGGGCGTATTTTACGAGGTCGAAGTCGATCCCGGCCGCACCCATGGGAATGCGGGCGGCACGCATGTAACGGTGGGCGCCCGCGGCGCTGCCGGCATGGCATTGGGCGGGGGTTTCATCGCCGTGGAACTGGGCCATGGCCCCGGGGATGGATGCCAGCGCTCGGCTCGAGGCGGCCGGGTCCTCGTTCACGAACAGCAGCACCGGCGTCACGAAGGGCGGCAGGCGCGAGGCCAGCTCGGCTGCCCGCCCGATGGGCACGAAGCGCGGGCTCTGGGGATAGAGCACGAAGCCGATGGCGTCCGCGCCGGCGTCCACGACCGCATCCACATCCTCTTCGCGGGTCAGGCCGCAGATCTTGATCCGGGTGCGGGCGGCGGGCTGGCTCATGGCAGGCCATGATACGCAGGCGCCCCGGAGCCCAGCGTCACCTCCGGCGGGAGACCCCACTCGGGGCCGTATTGCGGGCCGAGGAAGTACAGGCCCGCAGGCGAGAAGGTGGGGGCGGCGATCAGGCGGCTCCTCGCGTCCAGTACCTCCTGCACCCATTCGGGCCGGGCCTGGCCCTGGCCCACGCGCACCAGGCAGCCCATGATGTTGCGGATCATGTGGTGCAGGAAGGCATCGGCCTCGAATTCGAAATACCAGCGGCAGCGCTCGTTCTCGGTGTCGCGGCGGATCTCGATGCGCCGCACCTCCTTCACCGGCGACAGCGCCTGGCAGGCCGAGGCGCGGAAGGAGCTGAAATCGTGCCGGCCCACCAGGATCTGCGCCGCGGCGCGCATCGCCTCGCCGTCGAGCGGGTACATGGTCCAGCCGACCCGGCCGGATTCGACGCTGGGCCGCACCGGCGACTGCGAGAGCACGTAGAGGTACCGCCGCGAGAGGGCGCTGGCCCGGCAGTGGAACTCGCGCGGCACGACCTGCGCCCACTGGACGGCGATGTCCTCGGGCAGGAAGGTGTTGGTGCCGCGCACCCAAGAGTTGGTGCTGCGCTCGACCTCGGTGTCGAAGTGCACCACCTGCATCAGGCCATGCACGCCGGAGTCGGTGCGGCCGGCGCACAGCGTGGACACAGGAGAAGCGGCGAAGGCCGCAAGCGCGGCCTCCAGTTTGTCCTGCACCGTCTTGCCCGAGAGCTGGCTCTGCCAGCCCTCGTAGGCACGGCCCAGGTAGCGAACGCCGAGGGCCACCCTCACTGGTCGACCCCCAAGCAAAAGCCCCGTATCAGCGCAGCTGGCCGAGCAGCTGCTGCGCCTGGGCGCGCATGTCGCCGGTGCTCTCGGCGGCCACTTCCTCGACCAGCGAGCGGGCGCCTTCGGCATCGCCCAGGGCGTGCAGTTCGCGCGCCAGGGTCAGCTTGATCGCGTGCGGGCTCTCGCCGCTGTCCTCGAAGGCGGGTTCCAGGCGGGCGGGCGAGGTGTGGGTGCCCAGCGAGCCGCCGCGGGTGCTCATGTCGAACTCGACGAAGCCCGAGTCGCCCGGCAGGCCGGCACGCAGGGTGGCGGGCTGGGTGTGTTCCTCGTCGTCGGCTGAAATGCGCGGGACCGGGCGTGCCGAGGGCTCCAGGGCGGCCGGGGCGGTGTCGAAGTCGTTTTCCAGGTCGGCCATGTGGCGGCCGGCGCCGTTCATTGCACCGCGGGCAGCCGCGGCCGCGACGGCGGGGGCTGCCACGGGGGGCAGGCTGGCCGTCAGGGGCGTGGGCTTGGTGGCGGGCTTGTCGAGTTCCAGGTCGAAGTCCAGCGGGGCCACCGAGGGCACGAAGGCCGGCTGGGGCTCCAGCGGCGCCGGCGCCGTCACGGGCGTCAGCGGAATGGGCGCGGAGATCGACGGCGCGGCGGGCGCGGAAACGACCGGGGCCGCGGCCGTCACTGCAGATGCGCCGGAAGAGGGTTGGTACAGCGGGTTGCCCGGGTCCAGGTCTCGGCCCAGTTCCACCACGCGGGCCCACTCGGTGCCGGAGCCGCCGGTCAGCTTGTGCACGTCCGAAGCCAGGGCCTCGTAGGCGCGCAGGTCACGGCGCTTGGCATGGATCTCGAGCAGCTTGAGGTGGATGGCGCTGCGCTCGGGATTGATGCGCAGCGCCTCGCGCAGGATTTCCTCGGCCTGCAGGTCGCGGCCGTAGGCCAGGTAGACGTCGGCCTCGGCGACCGGGTCCACGTCGCCGGCATCCAGCTGGCTGGGCGAGTAGGACATCGAGGACGTGGCCGACAGGCCCTGGTTCTTGGTGTCCACCGACTCGCCGCCGCTGCTGCCGAAGAAGGAGTCCTTCGGGATGCGGCTTTCCAGGAAGATGCTTTCACTGGAATTTGCACGGCGGCGGCTGGCCACGCGGTAGCCCAGCCAGCCCAGCAGCACGACGAGCAAGCCGCCACCACCCAGGGCCAGCGGGTTGTCCATCAGATCGTCGAAGAAGCCCTTGGGCGGGGGCGGCGGAGGTGCCGCCACCTTCGGCTTGGGCGGGGCGACAGCGGCCGGGGGCGGCGTCGCGGGTGCGGCAGGTGCCGGTGCGGCGGCGGAAGCGTCGGCAGCGGCGGCCGGACTGGCGCCCGGTGCTGCTGCGGCGTCGGCGCCGGCAGCCGGGGCGGGCGTGCCCGGCGTAGCGGCAGGCGTGGCGCCCGCACCGGCGGCAGCAGGCGTCGGCGCAGGCGGGGTGCCGGCTGCGGGGGCGCCTTGTGCGGCGGCTGCGGGGGCAGCGGCGGGTGCCGCGGGATTCAGGCCGGCCGGAGTCGCAACGCCCGCGGCAGGCGGTGCAGCGCCAGGTGCAGCGGCGGGCGCAACTGCCGAGCCGGCGGGTGCTGCACCGGGGGCGCCGCTGGCGGCCTGCAGCTTGTTCAGGTCGTTCAGGTTCTTGGACAGTTCGGCCACGCGCGAGCTGTCGGCAGCGGACTGGCGGTTGGCGACCAGCTTGTCGTCGGCCGCCTTGGCGCCGGCATTGCCTTGGCTGATGGTGAGCTTGTCGGGCGAAGCGGCAGCCGCATTGCGGTCTTCCACGTTGGCCTGCAGCTTGCCTGCAGCCTGGCGGTCAGCCCCCTCCACGCGCGAGGCGGGGGCGTTCTCGGCCAGGCGGCGGCGGTACTGGTTGAAGTCCTGGCTCTGGGCCGTGACGGTGCGCTTGGCATCGTCACCCGTGACCGAGCCCGCCTGCGCGGCGCTGGGCACGTTGAGCACCGAGCCGGCCTTGATGCGGTTCACGTTGCCGCCGATGAAGGCGTTCGGGTTGGCGCGCAGCATGGCGACCAGCATCTGGTCGAGAGAGACGTCGGCCGGCTTGTAGGTGGCGGCGAGCTTGCCAGCGGTGTCACCGGCCTTGACGGTGACCTGCTGTTCTTCGCCGCTGCCGGTGCGAACTTGCGATTCGGCCGGTGAAACCGGCGCGGCGGGCGCAGCGGCGGCACGTTGCCGGGCGGGCGCCGCCGGGGCGGCTTCCACCGGGGTCGCCGGGGCGGCCTGGGCACGGGCGGCGCGGCTGGAGCGCGGCAGCGTGCCGGGCGCGGCGGGCGCCAGTTGGGGAGCAATCGGGGAAATGGCCACCTGCGACTTGGGGCTGGCCGGCGGGTCCAGCAGGACCGTGTAGTCGCGCACCACGCGGCCGGCACTCCAGTTCGCTTCCAGCAGCAGGTCGATGAAGGGGTCGTTCATCGAGCGGTTGCCCGTCAGGTTGACGACGTAGCGACCGTCCGCGCGACGCTGCAGCGAAACGCGCACGTCGCCCAGGGCCGGGTTGTAGTTGACGCCAGCGGCATTGAAGGCCGAAGGCGAGGCGATGTTGATGCGCAGGCCGTCGGCCTCGGCGGCGGTGATCTCGGTGACCTCGATCTCGGCGCGCAGCGGTTCGCCCAGTGCCGAGCGGACATTCATGCGGCCAAGGGCCAGGGCGCTCGCGTCGGTGGCCAGGGTGCTCAGGGCGAGCGCCACGGCAGCCCCCAGAACACTCAGCTGACAACGACCAGGATTTTTCGAGATCGCACGGGTCGCCACCCCGGGGGCGGCAGGCAACGAATGTCTTGTCATGCTGATAGGGGCAGGTCCGGCCCAAAAGTGTAAGTGGACGTTAACACCTTAACCCTGCCAATGACAAGGCGGCAACGCTTGTTAACCGGGCAAGTACGACGTTCGTCGCACTTTGGTCGTTGCAAGTGAGCAACGGCGGGTGCCGGAGACTAGCACCCGCAGCCCTCATCAGGCCTCCAGCAGGATCCGCAGCATGCGGCGCAGCGGCTCGGCAGCACCCCACAGGAGCTGATCGCCGACGGTGAACGCACCCAAATACTCCGGGCCCATGGCCAGCTTGCGCAGGCGGCCGACCGGGATGTCCATGGTGCCGGTCACGGCGACCGGTGTCAGGTCCTTGATCGAAGCCTCGCGGGTGTTGGGAACGACCTTCACCCACTGGTTGTCGGCGGCGATCATGCCCTCGATCTCGGCCAGCGGCACGTCCTTCTTCAGCTTGAAGGTCAGGGCCTGGCTGTGGCAGCGCATGGCGCCGATGCGCACGCAGAAGCCATCGACCGGCACCGCGGCCGTTTCGAAGCCGGCGCCCTGGCCCAGGATCTTGTTGGTCTCGGCGCCGCCCTTCCACTCTTCCTTGCTCATGCCGTCGCCCAGGTCCTTGTCGATCCAGGGGATCAGCGAGCCGCCCAGCGGGACGCCGAAGTTGGCGGTTTCCTGCGCCGACAGGCTCTGCTGCTTTGCAAGGACCTTGCGGTCGATTTCCAGGATGGCGGACTTCGGGTCGTGCAGCAGGTCGCGCACTTCGGCGTTGAGCGTGCCGTACTGCGTCAGCAGTTCGCGCATGTGCTGCGCGCCGCCGCCCGAGGCTGCCTGGTAGGTCATCGAGGTCATCCACTCGACCAGGCCGGCCTTGTAGAGCGCGCCAACGCCCATCAGCATGCAGCTGACGGTGCAGTTGCCGCCGATCCAGTTGTTGCCGCCCTTGGCCAGGGCGTTCTTGATCACGGGCAGGTTGACCGGGTCAAGCACGATGACCGCGTCATCCTTCATGCGCAGGGTGGAGGCCGCATCGATCCAGTGGCCCTTCCAGCCTTCGGCGCGCAGGCGGGGGAACACCTCGGTGGTGTAGTCGCCGCCCTGGGCCGTGATGATGATGTCGCAGCGCTTGAGGGCGGCGATGTCGAAGGCGTTCTGGAGGGTGCCTTCGTTCCTGGCCATGCCGGGTGCCTTGCCGCCGGCGTTGGAGGTGGAGAAGAACAGGGGTTCGATGAGATCGAAGTCCTTCTCCTCGACCATGCGGTCCATCAGCACAGAGCCGACCATGCCGCGCCAGCCGACCAACCCTACCAACTTGCTCATTTCAGATGCCCTTTCAGTGTCAAACAGTGAGACCGCGCCGAAGGGACTGCCCGCCTGGCTCGTCCGGGGCCAGGGAAAGGCGCACGACGAACCAGGCTGGGTCAGCCCTTAATCTTGGTCGTGGTTTTGGTGGAGGAAACGATGGATGCGCGCGCAGCCTTGCCAACCGCGGAGGCGGGCAGGGTGTTCAGCAGGAACGGATGGGCGGCAAACATGGCCGTCGATTGTACCGGAGGGTGGCGAAATCGCGCTTGGTCAAGCGGCGCGAGGCGCTCACACTTGCAGGATTACCACACCACCGCGGAGCTCTTCGATGGCATCCATCCGACGCGAGACCCTGATCCATGCGCCGCCCGAGGAGTTGTGGAGCGCCCTGCGCGACGTCGGTGCGCTGCACACGCGCCTGGTGCCCGGCTTCGTCATCGAGTGCGTGTGGGACGGCGAAGGCCGGGACATCACCTTCGCCAACGGCGTGAAGACGCGCGAGCTGATCATCGACGTGAACGACGACGATCGCCGGGTGGCGTGGACGGCGGCAGGGCAGCTCAAGCACTACAACGCGTCCGCCCAGGTCTTCCCCGAGGGCGCGGGGAACTGCCGCGTGGTCTGGATCGCCGACCTCCTGCCCCACGAGATGGCGCCGGCCATCGCCGGCATGATCGAGCAGGGGCTGGCCGCCATGAAGCGGCATGCCGAGCGGCCCAAGGGTTGAACACCCCATGAAAAAGGGCGGCCGCCCGGCCGCCCTGTCTTCGCGCCCCGAGGGCTGGCAATCAGCCGAGTGCCTTGAGCACCGCGTCGCCCATCTCGCGCGTTCCGACCCTGGTCGTGCCTTCGCTGTAGATGTCCGGCGTGCGCAGGCCCTGGGACAGCACCTTCTTGACCGCGTTCTCGATGCGCTGGGCAGCTTCTTCCTGCTCCAGCGAGAAGCGCAGCATCATCGCGGCCGAGAGGATGGTGGCCAGCGGATTGGCCACGCCCTTGCCGGCGATGTCGGGGGCGCTGCCGTGGCTGGGTTCGTACAGGCCCTGCTTGCTGGCGTTGAGCGATGCCGAAGGCAGCATGCCGATGGAGCCGGTCAGCATGGCAGCCTCGTCCGAGAGGATGTCGCCGAACATGTTGCCGGTGACCACCACGTCGAACTTCTTGGGCGCCTTCACCAGCTGCATGGCGGCGTTGTCCACGTACATGTGGTCCAGCTCGATGTCGGGATAGTCCTTGTGCACCTCGGTGACCACGTCCTTCCAGAACTGGAAGGTCTCCAGCACGTTGGCCTTGTCCACGCTGGTCACGCGCTTGCTGCGCTTGCGCGCGGCCTCGAAGGCGACGCGGGCGATGCGCTCGATCTCCGGGCGGGTGTAGCGCATGGTGTCGAAGGCTTCCTCGGCACCGGGGAAGTTGCCGTCGGGCGAGGTGCGCTTGCCGCGCGGCTGGCCGAAGTAGATGTCGCCGGTCAGCTCGCGGATGATCAGGATGTCCAGGCCCGCCACCAACTCGGGCTTGAGGCTCGAGGCGTGCGTCAGCTGCTCGTAGCAGATGGCGGGACGGAAGTTGGCGAACAGGCCCAGGTTCTTGCGCAGGCCCAGGATGGCCTGCTCGGGGCGCAGCGCGCGCTCCAGCTTGTCGTACTTCCAGTCGCCCACGGCGCCGAAGAGCACCGCGTCGGCTTCCTTGGCCAGCTTGAGCGTGGCCTCGGGCAGCGGACGGCCGCTGGCCTCGTAGGCGGCGCCGCCGACCACGGCGGTCTCCATCTCGAACTTCAGGTCCAGCGCGCCCAGCACGCGCACGGCCTGCTCGACGATCTCGGTGCCGATGCCATCACCGGGAAGGACTGCGATCTTCATATGCGTGTTCTCTCTTCTCTTGGGTTCAGTCGGTTCAGGAAATCATCTGGTGCGTCAGCCAGGGCTTGGCGGCCAGGCGCTGCGCCTCGAAGGCGGCGATCTTGTCCTTGTGGCGCAGGGTCAGGCCGATGTCGTCCAACCCGTTGAGCAGGCAGTACTTGCGGAAGGCCTGCACCTCGAAGGGCAGCGTGCTGCCGTCGGGCTTCTCGACCACCTGGCGCTCCAGGTCGACGGTGAGACTGTAGCCGGGGAAGGCTGCCACTTCGTCGAACAACTGGGCCACCTGCGCCTCGGGCAGCACGATGGGCAGCAGGCCGTTCTTGAAGCAGTTGTTGAAGAAGATGTCAGCAAAGCTGGGCGCAATGACGGCGCGGAAACCGAACTGGTCCAACGCCCAGGGCGCGTGCTCGCGCGAGGAGCCGCAGCCGAAGTTCTTGCGCGCGATCAGCACCGACGCGCCCTGGTAGCGCGGCAGGTTCAGCACGAAGTCGGGATTGGGCTTGCGGCTGGCCGGGTCTTGCCCGGGCTCGCCACGGTCCAGGTAGCGCCACTCGTCGAAGAGGTTCGGGCCGAAGCCGGTCTTCTTGATGGACTTGAGGAACTGCTTGGGAATGATCGCGTCGGTGTCGACGTTCTCGCGGTCCATGGGCGCCACGAGGCCCTTGTGAACGGTGAATTTCTGCATGGTGATGTCTCTCTCGTAGCGGCGGATCAGGCGAACTGGCGGACGTCGACGAAGTGGCCGTGCACTGCGGCAGCCGCGGCCATGGCCGGACTCACGAGGTGCGTGCGTCCACCGGCGCCCTGGCGGCCTTCGAAGTTGCGGTTGCTGGTGGAGGCGCAGCGCTCGCCCGGCTCCAGCCGGTCGGCGTTCATCGCCAGGCACATCGAGCAGCCGGGCTCGCGCCACTCGAAGCCGGCAGCCTTGAAGATGGCATCCAGGCCTTCGCGCTCGGCCTGTTCCTTCACCAGGCCCGAGCCCGGCACCACCATCGCGAGCTTGACGTTCTTGGCCACCTTCTGGCCCAGGCGCTTGACCACCGCGGCGGCCTCGCGCATGTCCTCGATGCGGCTGTTGGTGCACGAGCCGATGAACACCTTGTCGACGAAGATGTCGTTCATCGCCTTGTTGGGCTCCAGGCCCATGTACTTCAGGGCGTTCTCGATGGCGTGGCGCTTGCTGGCGTCCTTCTCGCGGTCCGGGTCCGGCACGCGGCCGTCGATGGCCACCACCATCTCGGGCGAGGTGCCCCAGGTGACCTGCGGCAGGATCTGCGTGGCGTCGAGTTCGACCACGGCGTCGAAGTGCGCGCCCGGGTCGGAATGCAGGGTGCGCCAGTGGGCCACGGCCTGGTCCCATTCGACACCGTTGGGCGCGAGCGGGCGGCCCTTCACGTAGGCGATCGTCTTGTCGTCCACCGCCACCAGGCCGGCGCGCGCGCCGGCCTCGATGGCCATGTTGCACACGGTCATGCGGCCTTCCATGCTGAGGTCGCGGATGGCCGAGCCGGCGAACTCGATGGTGTAGCCGGTGCCGCCTGCCGTGCCGATCTTGCCGATGATGGCCAGCACGATGTCCTTGGCGTTGCAGCCCAGGGGCAGCTTGCCTTCCACCTTCACCAGCAGGTTCTTGGCCTTCTTGGCCAGCAGGGTCTGCGTGGCCATCACGTGCTCGACCTCGCTGGTGCCGATGCCGTGCGCCAGCGCCCCGAAGGCGCCGTGGGTGGAGGTGTGCGAGTCGCCGCACACCACCGTCATGCCCGGCAGCGTTGCGCCCGACTCGGGGCCGATCACGTGCACGATGCCCTGGCGCTTGCTCAGGAAGGGGAAGAAGGCGGCGGCGCCGAATTCCTGGATGTTGTGATCCAGCGTGGTGATCTGTTCCTTGCTGACCGGGTCGGCGATGCCGTCGTAGCCCAACTCCCAGTTTGTGGTGGGCGTGTTGTGGTCGGCCGTGGCCACCACCGAGCTGATGCGCCACAGCTTGCGGCCGGCCTCGCGCAGGCCTTCGAAGGCCTGCGGGCTGGTCACTTCATGCACCAGGTGGCGGTCGATGTAGAGGATGGCGGTGCCGTCCTCCTCGGTGTGGACGACGTGTTCGTCCCAGAGCTTGTCGTAGAGCGTGCGTGCCATGGTGGTCTTTCGTGGGAAATGCTTGTGGTTGGATGTGTTCAGGCCGCCAGCGCGTGCGGCGCGTCGGCGCCGGCGCGCAGGTGCGTGACCAGGGTGCGGGCGGCCACCGGCAGGGTGGAGAAGTCACGCGCCACCAGCTGGATCTGGCGCACGGCCCAGGCGTCTTTCAGGGCGACGCTGGCCAGGCCGGCGCCGATGCCGCCCTTCATGAGCTCGAAGGCCCGCAGCGGCATGATGCCGATGCCCAACCCGTTCTGGATCATGCGGCACATGGCGTCCAGCCCGGTGACGTGGATGCGCAGCTTGATGCCCCGGCCCGCCTCGGTGGCCGCCTGGTGCATGGCGACGTAGATGGAGCTGTTGGTGTGCAGGCCCACGTGGTCGAAATCCAGCGTGGAGATGAAGTCGATGGCCGGCCCCAGCTTCGTGAGTGGGTGGCCGGCCGGCACGACCAGGGCGAGGCGATCCTGCCGGTAGGGCAGGGCCTGCAGTTCGTGCGTGCCCTGGCTGGCATGGCAGATGCCCAGGTCGGCGGCGCCTTCCTGCACGGCGCGCAGCACCTCGCTGCTCAGGTGCTCTTCCAGGTCGATCTTGATGGCCTCGTGCTCACGCGTGAAGACGCCCAGGTCTTCCGGCAGGTACTGCACGATGGCCGAGATGTTGGCGTGCACCCGCACGTGTCCGCGCACGCCGTCGGCGTACTCGCTGAGTTCGCCCTGCATCTTCTCCAGGCTGTAGAGCACGCTGCGCGCATGGTGCAGCAGGCTCTCGCCGGCGGGCGTCAGGTCGACGCCGCGGGTGTGGCGGTAGAGCAGGGGGGTGTGAAGGGCCGCTTCCAGGTCCGACAGGCGCTTGCTGATGGCCGAGGCGGCAATGAATTCGCGCTCCGCCGCACGGCCGATGCTGCCGAGCTCGCACACCGCCACGAAAAGCTGCAGCGAGGTGAGGTCGACGCGACGGACGAAGTTGCGGTCAGGGAGGGAGGACATGGGGCGGAGGCATCGCCATTCGCGATGCGTTCCGCCATTTTGCTACCGAAAAAGAAGCCTGGTCATCGCGAACGGCGATGACCAGGCTTCCCGGTAGCGATGCTGAGGGGCCCGAAGGCAGCCGCCAGGCTTACTTCTTCTTGTCGGCGCTGTTTTCCAGCTTCTCGCCACCCTTCTGGATGTCCTGGCCGGCACCCTTCATGGTGTTGCAGCCGGCGAGCGGCACGGACAGGGTGAAGGCGATGGCGATGAATGCGGCGAGTTTTCTCATGGTTGGCTCCTTCGACGGTTTTGAAAGCGAGGCAGATCCCTCTGGCAGCAAAGTTACGCGTTGGAAGGCACCAACCGTGTCAGCCAAGACGCAAAAAAGCTGCCCGAAGGCAGCTTTCCTGGGTGCGGGCGCAGAGCGCGCGCGGGTGCTCGAGCAGCAGATCAGCGGGCGCCGATCGGCTTGACGTCGCGCTTGGGCGAGCCTTCGAAGAGCTGGCGCGGACGGCCGATCTTGTAGTCGGGGTCGCCGATCATCTCGTTCAGCTGGGCGATCCAGCCCACCGTGCGGGCCAGCGCGAAGATCGCGGTGAACAGCGGCACCGGGATGCCGATGGCGCGCTGCACGATGCCCGAGTAGAAGTCCACGTTGGGGTAGAGCTTGCGCGAGACGAAGTACTCGTCTTCCAGGGC
This sequence comes from Variovorax sp. OV329, assembly GCF_900114785.1. Taxonomy (GTDB): domain Bacteria; phylum Pseudomonadota; class Gammaproteobacteria; order Burkholderiales; family Burkholderiaceae_C; genus Variovorax. The sequence goes on along the minus strand of NZ_FOUG01000002.1, from coordinate 376,913 downwards.
GATCTTCTCCAGGGCCATGGCCAGCTTGAAGAGGGGATCGTTCTCCAGGCCCAGCTCGCCCAGCACTTCGCGGCAGGTTTCCTGCATCAGCTTGGCGCGCGGGTCGTAGTTCTTGTAGACGCGGTGGCCGAAGCCCATCAGCTTGACGTTGGAGTTCTTGTCCTTCACCTGCTTGATGAACTCGCCGATCTTCTCGACGCCGCCAGCCTTCTGGATGTCGTAGAGCATGTTCAGCGCCGCTTCGTTGGCGCCGCCGTGGGCGGGGCCCCACAGGCAGGCCACGCCGGCCGCGATGGCCGCAAACGGGTTCGTGCCCGACGAGCCGCACAGGCGCACCGTCGAGGTGGAGGCGTTCTGCTCGTGGTCGGCGTGGAGGATGAAGATGCGGTCGAGCGCGCGCTCGAGCACCGGGCTGACCTTGTACTCCTCGCAGGGCGTGGCGAACATCATGTGCAGGAAGTTGCCTGCATAGCTCAGGTCGTTCTTCGGGTACATGTACGGCTGGCCGACGGTGTACTTGTAGGCCATGGCCACCAGCGTGGGCATCTTGGCGATCAGGCGCACGGCGGCGATTTCGCGGTGCTTCGGATTGTTGATGTCCGTGCTGTCGTGATAGAAGGCCGACAGGGCGCCCACCAGGCCGGTCATGATGGCCATCGGGTGCGCATCGCGGCGGAAGCCGCGCAGGAAGAACTGCATCTGCTCGTTGACCATCGTGTGGTGTGTCACGAGGTCGGTGAACTTGGCCTTCTCGTCGCTGTTGGGCAGCTCTCCGTACAGCAGCAGGTGGCAGGTTTCCAGGAAGTCGCAGTTGGTGGCCAGCTGCTCGATGGGGTAGCCGCGATACAGCAGCTCGCCCTTGTCGCCGTCGATGTAGGTGATGGCCGATTCGCAGGACGCGGTCGACATGAAGCCCGGGTCGTACGTGAACATGCCGGTTTGCGCGTAGAGCTTGCGGATGTCGATGACATCCGGGCCCAGCGTGCCCTTGTAGATCGGCAGGTCGACGGCTTGCCCGCCGTTGCTGAACGACAGGGTGGCCTTGGTATCGGAGGCTTTCATGGCTGAGGTCTTTCTGAAACTGAAGGGGCTGGAGAGGTTGAAGAAGTTGGCGGCAGCAGAACGCTCAGGATCGCACTGGATCAGGTGCGCAGCAGCTGCAGGAGTTCCGCCACGCCGGCCCCGGCCAGTTCAGGCTCGGGCTCCTTTCGGCGCAGCAGAAGATCCAGCAGGTCGTTGTCCGACAGATCCATCAATGTCTCCAGTGCCTGTGCCTGGCCCTGGGTGAGGGTGGCTTCATATCGCTCGAAGAAGCGGGCGATGAACAGGTCGTTTTCGAGCAGGCCGCGGCGGCAGCGCCACTTCAGCCGGCTGAGCCTGCGCTCGTCGATCGGCTGGTCGTGCAGGGCTGTGTCGGCGGCTTGCATGATGGGCGGCTTGGCTGGCTACAGGATCAGATGGCCCGGCGGACCATCAATTCCTTGATCTTGCCGATCGCCTGCGTCGGGTTCAGGCCCTTGGGGCAGACGTCGACGCAGTTCATGATGGTGTGGCAGCGGAACAGGCGGTACGGGTCTTCCAGGTTGTCCAGGCGCTCGCCGGTGGCTTCGTCGCGGCTGTCGGCGATGAAGCGGTAGGCCTGCAGCAGGCCGGCGGGGCCCACGAACTTGTCGGGGTTCCACCAGAAGCTGGGGCAGCTGGTCGAGCAGCTGGCGCAAAGAATGCACTCGTACAGGCCGTTGAGCTCATCGCGCTCCTCGGGCGACTGCAGGCGCTCCTTCTCGGGCGGCACGTTGTCGTTCTGCAGGTAGGGCTTGATCGAGTTGTACTGCTTGAAGAACTGCGTCATGTCCACGATCAGGTCGCGGATGACCGGCAGGCCGGGCAGCGGCTTGAGCACCACGGTGCCCTTGAGCGTGTTCATGTTGGTCAGGCAGGCCAGACCGTTCTTGCCGTTGATGTTCATCGCGTCGGAGCCGCAGACGCCTTCGCGGCACGAACGGCGGAACGACAGCGTGGGGTCCTGCGCCTTGAGCTTCATCAGGGCGTCCAGCAGCATGCGCTCGTGGCCGTCGAGTTCGACCTCGATGGTCTGCATGTAGGGCTTGGCGTCCTTGTCCGGGTCGTAGCGGTAGATCTGGAATGTGCGCTTCATCGTGAAAACCTTGTTGTGCTTAGAAGGTGCGGACCTTGGGCGGAACGGACTCGACGGTCAGCGGCTGCAGCTTGACCGGCTTGTAGGACAGGCGGTTGTCCGCGCTGTACCACAGGGTGTGCTTCATCCAGTTGGCGTCGTCGCGGCCCAGCGGCGCGACCGGATCGTCGGCGGGACGCTCGTAGTCTTCCACCGTGTGCGCGCCGCGGCATTCCTTGCGGGCGGCCGCCGACACCATGGTGGCCTGCGCTGCCTCGATCAGGTTGTCGACTTCCAGTGCCTCGATGCGGGCGGTGTTGAACACGCGCGACTTGTCCTTGAGGGTGATGGCGTTGACGCGCTCGCGCACGGCGGCGATCTTCTGCACGCCCTCGTCCATCGTGACCTGCTTGCGGAACACGGCGGCGTGCTGCTGCATGGTGGCGCGGATGTCGTTGGCCACGTCCTGCGCGTAGATGCCTTCCTTGGAGTTCTCCAGGCGGTTCAGGCGCTCCAGCGTGCGGTCGGCCGCGTCGGCCGGCAGCGGCTTGTGTTCCTTCTGCTTGTCGTTGAACTGCACGATGTGGTTGCCGGCCGCGCGGCCGAACACCAGCAGGTCGAGCAGCGAGTTGGTGCCCAGGCGGTTGGCGCCGTGCACGCTCACGCAGGAGCATTCGCCCACCGCGTACAGGCCGTTGACCACGGCGCTGTTCTCCTCGCCCTGCTGCACCACGACCTGGCCGTTGATGTTGGTGGGAATGCCGCCCATCTGGTAGTGGATGGTGGGCACCACCGGGATCGGTTCCTTGGTGATGTCGACGTTGGCGAAGTTGATGCCGATCTCGTACACCGAGGGCAGGCGCTTGTGGATGGTCTCGGCGCCCAGGTGGTCGAGCTTGAGCAGTACGTAGTCCTTGTTGGGACCGCAGCCACGGCCTTCCTTGATTTCCTGGTCCATCGAGCGCGAGACGAAGTCGCGCGGTGCCAGGTCCTTCAGGGTGGGCGCGTAGCGCTCCATGAAGCGCTCGCCGTTGCTGTTGAGCAGGATGGCGCCTTCGCCGCGGCAGCCTTCGGTCAGCAGCACGCCAGCGCCGGCCACGCCGGTGGGGTGGAACTGCCAGAACTCCATGTCCTGCAGCGGGATGCCCGCACGTGCGGCCATGCCCAGGCCGTCGCCGGTGTTGATGAAGGCGTTGGTCGAGGCGGCGAAGATGCGGCCGGCACCGCCGGTGGCCAGCAGCACGGTCTTGGCCTGCAGGATGTGCAGGTCGCCGGTTTCCATTTCCAGGGCGGTGACGCCCACCACGTCGCCTTCGGCGTCGCGGATCAGGTCCAGGGCCATCCACTCGACGAAGAACTGGGTGCGTGCTTCCACGTTCTTCTGGTAGAGCGTGTGCAGCATGGCGTGGCCGGTGCGGTCGGCCGCGGCGCAGGCGCGCTGCACGGGCTTTTCGCCGTAGTTGGCGGTGTGGCCGCCGAAGGGGCGCTGGTAGATCGTGCCGTCGGGGTTGCGGTCGAAGGGCATCCCGAAGTGCTCGAGCTCATACACCACCTTGGGTGCTTCGCGGCACATGAACTCGATGGCGTCCTGGTCGCCCAGCCAGTCGGAGCCCTTGATGGTGTCGTAGAAGTGGTAGTGCCAGTTGTCCTCGCTCATGTTGCCGAGCGAGGCGCCCACGCCGCCCTGCGCCGCCACGGTGTGCGAGCGGGTGGGGAACACTTTGGACAGCACGGCCACGTTCAGGCCGGCGCGTGCCAGTTGCAGCGAAGCGCGCATGCCGGAGCCGCCGGCGCCGATGATGACGACGTCGAACTTGCGCGAGGTGATTTGGTCTTTGGTGTAGTTGGGCATTTTTTAGACTCTCCAGAGGACCTGAATGGCCCAACCCGCGCAACCGACAAGCCAGACGATCGTGAAGATTTGCAGGACCAGGCGGATGGCGACCGGCTGGACGTAGTCCATCCAGACATCGCGCATGCCGACCCACACGTGATAGAGAAGCGAAGCGATGACGGTGAAGGTGAGCACCTTCATCCATTGGGACGAGAAGATGCCCGCCCACTTGTCGTAGCCGATCGGGCCCCTGGAGAAGATCACCTGTGCCAGCAGCACGATGGTGAAGAGCGCCATGAGGACGCCGGTGACGCGCTGGCTGAGCCAGTCGCGCATGCCGTAATGCGCACCGACGACGGTGCGCTTGGAGCCGTAGTTCACTGCCATGTTGTTCTGCTCCTTGTTCTCAATAGACGCCGAACAGCTTCAGGCCCAGCACCACGGTGAGCAGCACGCTGATGGCCAGGACGGCGAGGGCGGAGGTCTTGCCGAACTCCTTGTTGACGGCGGAGTGGCTCACGTCCATCCAAAGGTGGCGCAGGCCGGCGCAGAAGTGATGCAGGTAGGCCCAGATCAGGGCCAGCGCCACCAGTTTCACCAGGAAGCCCGGGACAAAAGAAAAGCCGCTGTTGAAGACGGCCTTGAACTTGGCAAAGGAGATTTCGGAAGACACCGATGCGTCGAACATCCAGATGATGAAGGGCATCAGCAGGAACATCAGCACGCCGCTGACCCGGTGAAGGATGGACACGAGGCCCGCCGGAGGCAGCCGGTAGCTCGGCAGGTCGGTGAGGGCGTTGATGTTGCGAAATTCGCGGCGTGGAGGCCGGCTTGTTGCAAGCTCTGTCATGGGGGCTTTCGTGGCTTTCTTGGAGGACGGCTTGTTCTTCGTTGTCAAAGAAGCAAACAACCCAAAATTCTATTGCAATGCACCATCACTCAGCACGGGCGTGCGCGAGAAGGCCGACAAGAACGCACCAGGATTCATTCAGCCCAGCTCGTTGCGGTAGTGATGCGTGTCGGTGCGGTACAGCCCTCGGCGCAGTTCCATGGGCGTATCGTGGTACGTGTGCGCCACACGCTCCACGCTCAGAAGTGGGGTAGCGCCATCCACCTGAAGCAGGGTCGCCTGCTCGATGTCCGGCAGCACGGCACGGATTCTCTCCTCTGCGCGCACCATGCGCACGCCGAACTCGGTCTCGAACATGGCGTACATCGGGCCATGCCACTGCTCCAGCCGCTCGGCGGTGAGGCCCTTGAAGGGGGCGCCAGGCAGCCACAGGTCTTCCAGGATGGTGGGCACGGCGCGGTAGGCAAGCACCCGCCGCACCTGCAGCACGGCGTCGCCGGTGCGCAGCGCCAGGGCGCGCGCCACGTCGGCCGTGGCCCGCTGGCGCTTGCAGTCGACGATGGTGCGCACCGCAGGGCCCTCGGCCGTGGCGTCGCCGTCGTCGGGCACCAGCTTCAGGAAGCGGTACTGCACATGCTGCTCGGCGTGGGTGGCGACGAAGGTGCCCTTGCCCTGGCGGCGCACCACCAGGTTCTCGGCGGCCAGTTCGTCGATGGCCTTGCGCATCGTGCCCTGGCTGACGCGAAAGCGCGCCGCCAGTTCGATTTCGCTCGGAATGGGCTCGCCCGGCTTCCATTCGCCGGCCTGCAGGCTGCGCAGGATCAGCGTCTTGATCTGCTGATAGAGCGGGCTGAAGGCGGGCGCCGGATTGTCGGCGGTCGGGTGGGGAGCGGTGGTCATGGGCGTGGGCGTGCCGCATCGCGATGCGATGCAACACCTCGTATCTTATATAAGACATAAGACATCCGCCATCCCATGGGCGAATCGGAATAGAATCGCAGACGTTTTTCAGGCGGGGCGCCCGAGCCCGCGGACACAAGCGCAATGCACACTCCGCCGCCCGCGTCCGCCCCTCGTTTTCATCACCATCTGGAGTCCTTCCCATGAGCAAGAAGCCCGTTCGCGTTGCCGTCACCGGCGCCGCAGGCCAAATCGGTTACGCCCTGTTGTTCCGCATCGCATCCGGCGAAATGCTCGGCAAAGACCAGCCCGTGATCCTGCAACTGCTCGAGATCCCCGACGAGAAGGCCCAGAAGGCGCTCAAGGGCGTGATCATGGAACTGGAAGACTGCGCCTTCCCGCTGCTGGCCGGCGTGATCCCCTCGGGTGATCCGGAAGTCGCGTTCAAGGACGCCGACTACGCCCTGCTGGTGGGTGCCCGTCCGCGCGGCCCCGGCATGGAACGTGCCGACCTGCTGGCCGCCAACGCCCAGATCTTCACCGCCCAGGGCAAGGCCCTGGACAAGGTCGCCAGCCGCAACGTCAAGGTGCTGGTGGTGGGCAACCCGGCCAACACCAACGCCTACATCGCCATGAAGAGCGCGCCCAGCCTGCCGCGCGAGAACTTCACCGCCATGCTGCGCCTGGACCACAACCGCGCTGCCAGCCAGATCGCCGCCAAGACCGGCACGGCCGTGGGCGACATCGAGAAGCTGACCGTCTGGGGCAACCACTCGCCCACGATGTACGCCGACTACCGCTTCGCCACCGTCGGCGGCAAGAACGTCAAGGACCTGATCAACGACCAGGTCTGGAACGCCGACACCTTCCTGCCCACCGTGGGCAAGCGCGGCGCCGCCATCATCGAGGCGCGCGGCCTGTCTTCGGCGGCCTCGGCTGCCAACGCCGCCATCGACCACATGCGCGACTGGGCCCTGGGCTCCAACGGCAAGTGGGTCACCATGGGCGTTCCGTCCAATGGCGAGTACGGCATTCCCAAGGACGTGATCTTCGGCTTCCCGGTCACCACCGAAGGCGGCAAGTACAAGATCGTCGAGGGCCTGGCCATCGACGAGTTCAGCCAGGAACGCATCAACAAGACCCTGGCCGAGCTGCAAGGCGAGCAGGACGGCGTCAAGCACCTGCTCTGATCCGACTCGGACGCCGGCATGGCTGACTGGAATCCCGCGCTCTACACCCGCTACGAGGACGAGCGCACCCGCCCGGCGCGCGACCTGCTCGCGCGTGTGGCGCTCCAGTCGGCCCGCCTGGCCGTGGACCTGGGCTGCGGCCCAGGCAACTCGACCGAGCTTCTCGTCGAGCGCTTCCCCTCCGCCGCCGTCATCGGCACGGACAACTCGCCGTCGATGATCGAATCGGCGCGCGAGCGCCTCCCCGAGGCCCAATACCCGAAGGTGCGTTTCGCGCTCAGCGACATCGCGAGCTGGCAGCCCGAGACCGCACCCGAGCTCATCTACGCCAACGCCGCCCTGCAGTGGGTGCCCGACCACGAGACGCTGCTGCCGCGCCTGCTGCAGTCGCTGGCCCCGGGTGGCGTGCTGGCCATCCAGATGCCCGACAACCGCGACGAGCCCACCCACTGCCTCATGCGCGAAGTGGCGGCCGAGCCCACCTGGGCCGCGGCGATCGGCGACTACTCCAAGCTGCGCACCGAGCTGCTGGGCCTGCAGGGCTACTACGACCTGCTGGCGCCCATCGCCGGCAGCATCGACATCTGGCGCACCGCCTACCAGCACCCCATGGCCTCGGCGCGCGCCATCGTCGACTGGGTGCGCGGCACCGGCCTGCGGCCCTTCGTCGACCCGCTTTCGCCCGAGTTGCGCGAGAGCTACCTGGCCGAGTACGAGCGCCGCATCGATGCCGCCTACCCGGCGCGCACCGACGGACAGCGACTGCTGGCCTTCCCGCGCCTGTTCATCGTGGCCACCCGCAAGGCATGAACGGCAAGACCGCCTTCCACCATCCGCGCCAGGTGCTGCTGGGCGCGCAGGCCGGTGCCGTGGCGCTGCCGGTGTGCGACCACTACAGCGGCGTTGAAGCGCGCATGAAGAAGAGCCTGCAACTGCAGGCCGAGATGGCGCAGGAGTTCGGCGCCTGCGTGTTCGACGTCACCCTCGACTGCGAGGACGGCGCCCCGGTGGGCGGCGAGGCCGAGCACGCGCAGCTGGTCACCGAACTGGCCCTGGCGGCCGCGCCGGGCATGCGCGTCGCGGTGCGGGTGCATCCGGTGGACCATCCGTCCTTCGCGGCCGACATCGCCACCATCGCGGGGCGGGCCGCTTCAAAGCTGTGCCACATCATGGTGCCCAAGGTCGAGTCGGCGGCCGACGTGGTCAAGGCCGCCGCCGCCCTCGATGCCGCTGGCGCCGGCGCGCTGCCGCTGCAGGTGCTGATCGAGTCGCCGCTGGCGGTGCGCAATGCCTTCGACATCGCCGCGCATCCGCGGGTGCAGTCGCTGAGCTTCGGGCTCATGGATTTCGTCTCCGCCCATGCCGGGGCCATTCCCGCCGAGGGCATGGCCGCCGCAGGGCAGTTCAGCCACCCGCTGGTGGTGCGCGCCAAGCTCGAGATCGCCTCGGCCGCGCATGCCTACGGCAAGGTGCCGTCGCACTGCGTGGTCACCGAGTTCAGCAACGTGGACGCGATGCGCGCCGCGGCCCGCCGCGCGGCCGACGAGTTCGGCTACACGCGCATGTGGAGCATCCACCCCAACCAGATCCGCCCCATCCTGGACGCTTTCGCGCCCAGCGAGCGGCAGATCGAGACGGCCACGCGCCTGATCGAGGCGGCCCTGGCCGCCGAGTGGGCGCCGGTCAGCTTCGATGGCGTGTTACATGACCGCGCCAGCTATCGGCTCTACTGGCAGGTGCTCGAACGCGCCCATGCCACGGGCCGCACCTTGCCGCCGCCGGCCCGCGCCTGGTTCGACCACCACCACGGCGCGCAGCCTTGACCTTTCACCCGTAGACCTCAGCTTTTCTTTCAAGGAAGCCCACATGAAAAAAATCCTCCTCGTTGCTGCCTTGGCCCTGTCGCTGCCGCTTGCCGCAAATGCACAGACCTCCACCACGACGCCCAAGCCCTACAAGGCGCCGACGACCGGCAAGCGCGTCACGCAAAAGGTGGTGCCCAAGCCCATCATCAAGGAAATCGAAGAGGCCAAGCCCATCTCCGACGACACCAACGTGGTGCTGACGCCGGAAGACATCGCCGTCGCCAAGTCGGTGATCACCGGCCACATCAAGTGCGAGCTGGGCGCCAGCGTGGACATCGCGGCCGACCCTGCCAAGGAAGGGTTCTTCAACGTGTCACTGGGCAAGCAGAAATTCCGCATGCACCCGGTCAACAGCCGCACCGGCGCGATCCGCCTGGAAGACCCGCGCGCCGAAGCCATGTGGCTGCAGCTGGGCAACAAGTCCATGCTGATGAGCCAGAAGAAGGGCGAGCGCCTGGCCGACCAGTGCCAGGCGAACCAGCAGCTGGCGGTGGAAGAGGAAATGAAGAAGAACCCGCCCAAGAGCCTGTTCGAGGGCGCCGACGCCCCGGCCAAGTAAGCCTGCGCTCCTGACGCCCCACGGCGACGGCGGCCCGCCTCTTGCATAGGCCGCCAGAGTTTCGAGAACCGAAAGAGAACGAAAAATGTTGCAAGCCTACCGTGCCCATGTCGCCGAGCGCGCCGCCCTCGGCATCCCGCCGCTGCCGCTGTCGGCCCAGCAGACGGCCGAGCTGATCGAGTTGCTGAAGAAGCCTGCGGACGCGGCCGAGGGCCAGTTCCTGGTCGAGCTGATCACCCACCGCGTGCCCGCCGGCGTGGACGATGCCGCCAAGGTCAAGGCCAGCTACCTGGCCGCCGTGGCGCACGGCAGCGAGAAGTGCTCGCTGATCTCGCGCGCCCGCGCCACCGAGCTGCTGGGCACCATGCTGGGCGGCTACAACATCAGCCCGCTGATCGACCTGCTCGGTGACGCCGAAGTGGGCGCCGTCGCCGCCGACGGCCTGAAGAAGACCCTGCTGATGTTCGACCAGTTCCACGACGTCAAGGAACTGGCCGACAAGGGCAATGCCAACGCCAAGTCCGTCCTGCAGAGCTGGGCCGATGCCGAGTGGTTCACCAGCCGCCCCGAAGTGCCCAAGAGCCTGACCATCACGGTCTTCAAGGTGCCTGGCGAGACCAACACCGACGACCTCTCGCCGGCCCCCGACGCCACCACCCGTCCCGACATCCCGATGCACGCCCTGGCGATGCTGAAGAACAAGCGCGAAGGCGCCTCCTTCACGCCCGAAGAAGACGGCAAGCGCGGCCCGATCAAGTTCATCGAGGCCCTCAAGGACAAGGGCCACCTGGTGGCCTACGTGGGCGACGTGGTGGGCACGGGTTCCTCGCGCAAGAGCGCGACCAACTCGGTGCTGTGGTTCACCGGCGACGACATCCCCTTCATCCCGAACAAGCGCTTCGGCGGCGTGTGCCTGGGCAACAAGATCGCCCCCATCTTCTACAACACGATGGAAGACGCGGGCGCCCTGCCCATCGAGCTGGACGTGAGCCAGATGAACATGGGCGACGTCGTCGAGCTGCGCCCCTACGAAGGCAAGGCCCTGAAGAACGGCGAAGTCATCGCGCAATTCCAGGTCAAGAGCGAGGTGCTGTTCGACGAAGTGCGCGCCGGCGGCCGCATTCCGCTGATCATCGGCCGTGGCCTCACGTCCAAGGCGCGCGAGGCCCTGGGCCTGCCCGCTTCCACGCTGTTCCGCCTGCCTCAGGCGCCGGTCGACAGCGGCAAGGGCTTCTCGCTGGCCCAGAAGATGGTCGGCCGCGCATGCGGCCTGCCCGAAGGCCAGGGCGTGCGCCCGGGCACCTACTGCGAACCCAAGATGACCTCGGTCGGCTCGCAGGACACCACCGGCCCGATGACCCGCGACGAGCTGAAGGACCTGGCCTGCCTGGGCTTCTCGGCCGACCTGGTCATGCAATCGTTCTGCCACACGGCGGCCTACCCGAAGAAGGTCGACGTGAAGATGCACCACGAGCTGCCCGACTTCATGGCCACGCGCGGCGGCGTCTCGCTGCGCCCGGGCGACGGCGTGATCCACAGCTGGCTCAACCGCCTGCTGACGCCCGACACCGTGGGCACCGGCGGTGACTCGCACACCCGCTTCCCCATCGGCATCAGCTTCCCGGCCGGCTCGGGCCTGGTGGCCTTCGCTGCCGCGACTGGCGTCATGCCGCTGGACATGCCCGAATCGGTGCTGGTGCGCTTCAAGGGCAAGATGCAGCCCGGCGTCACCCTGCGCGACCTGGTCAACGCCATTCCGCTGTACGCCATCAAGGCGGGCCTGCTGACGGTCGAGAAGAAGGGCAAGAAGAACATCTTCTCCGGCCGCATCCTCGAGATCGAGGGCCTGCCCGACCTGAAGGTGGAACAGGCCTTCGAGCTGTCCGACGCCTCGGCCGAACGCTCGGCCGCCGGCTGCACCGTGCGCCTGAACAAGGAACCGATCGCCGAGTACATCAACAGCAACATCACGCTGATGAAGTGGATGATCGCCGAAGGCTATGCCGACGCCCGCACGCTGGCCCGCCGCATTGCCGCGCAGGAAGCCTGGCTCAAGAACCAGGAACTGCTGCAGCCCGATGCCGACGCCGAATACGCGGCCGTCATCGAGATCGACCTGGCCGACGTGCACGAGCCCATCGTGGCCTGCCCGAACGACCCGGACGACGTGAAGACGCTGTCCGAAGTCGCCGGCGCCAAGATCGACGAGGTGTTCATCGGCTCGTGCATGACCAACATCGGCCACTTCCGCGCAGCCTCCAAGCTGCTGGAAGGCAAGCGCGACATCCCGGTGAAGCTGTGGATCGCACCGCCCACCAAGATGGACGCGCAGCAACTGACCGAGGAAGGCCATTACGGCGTGTTCGGCAATGCCGGCGCACGCACCGAGATGCCCGGCTGCTCGCTGTGCATGGGCAACCAGGCACAGGTGCGCGAAGGCGCCACGGTGATGTCCACCAGCACCCGCAACTTCCCCAACCGCCTGGGCAAGAACACCAACGTGTACCTGGGCAGCGCCGAGCTGGCCTCGATCTGCTCCAAGCTGGGCAAGATCCCGAGCAGGGACGAGTACATGGCCGACATGGGCGTGCTCAACTCCAGCGCCGGCCAGATCTACCAGTACCTGAACTTCGACAAGATCGAGGAGTTCACCGAAGCGGCTGCCACCGTGGCGGCCTGATCCCTTCGCCTCGCGCGACGCCTGAAAAAGACCCGCCTCGGCGGGTCTTTTTCTTTGGTGGCCTCCGGTTCATTGCGGATGCGGCGCATGCGGGGATTGCTGTCCAATGCGCCGAACACACAGCAACGCGGGATGGCAGCATGAAGCTCGGAAGAATCGTACTTGGAATCCTGGCCCTGGTGCTCGTCGCCGGCGCCGCCGGATGGTCGAGCCTGGACAAGGAAACGCGCGGCCTGCTGGCCACGCTGCCCACCAACCGCGACGTGCTCTTCTGGAGCCAGCCGCAGCGCGACGCGGCTTTCCGCGCGCTGGACCGGCTGCCCATCCTGGCCAAGGCGCGCGTGGTGGCCGCGGCCGACAAGCCTTCGCCGCTGCCGGCCGGCGCGCCGCTGGCCCTGCCGCTGGACCTGAACGAGTACATGGCAAGCCAGCGCAGCGCGGCCATCGTGATCCTGCAGGACGGCAAGCTGCGCCTGGAGCGCTACGGCCTCGACTTCGACGCCCAGGGCCGCTGGACCAGCTTCTCGGTGGCCAAGTCCATCACCTCCACGCTGATGGGTGCCGCGGTGCGCGACGGCCAGATCCGCAGCCTGGAGGACAAGGTCAGCGATTACATCCAGGAGATGAAGGGCTCGGCCTATGACCAGGTGAGCATCCGCCAGTTGCTGACCATGACCTCGGGCGTGAAGTGGAACGAGGACTATGCCGACCCGAGGTCGGACGTGGCCCGCTTCAACAACCACCAGCCCGAGGAGGGCGTGGACTCGCTGGTCAGCTACCTGCGCAAGCTGCCGCGCGTCGCGCCGGCCGGCACACGCTGGAACTACAGCACCGGCGAGACCAACCTGGTGGGCGTGCTGCTCTCGCGCGCCACGGGCAAGCCGCTGGCCACCTACCTGTCGGAAAAGATCTGGGTGCCTGCGGGCATGGAGCAGCAGGCTACCTGGATCCTCAGCCGCACCGGCCAGGAGATCAGCGGCTGCTGCATCCAGGCGGCCACGCGCGACTTCGCGCGCTTCGGCCAGTTCATCCTCGATGGCGCGAAGGCCAACGGCCAGCCGGTGGTGCCCGACGGCTGGCTGGCCCAGGCCACCACCCGCCAGGCCGACATCGGCTACCCCGGTCGCGGCTACGGCTACCAGTGGTGGACCTACGACGACGGCAGCTTCTCCGCGCGCGGCATCTTCGGCCAGGGCATCTTCATCGACCCCAGGCGCAAGCTGGTGATCGCGTCCAACGCCAACTGGGGCCGGCGGCGCGCAGGACCGCACGGCCAGCGCGGCACGCGAGGCCTTCTACCGCGCCGTGCAGAAGGCCGTCGACGACGAGGCGGCGGGCAAGCCGGGCGGCTAGCGTCGCAAGGCGGACAGTGCCTCGGCCGTGCGGGCATCGGCGGGGAAGAAGGATTCCACCGCCAGTTCCTGCAGCGTCACGTCCACCGGTGTGCCGAAGATGGTGGTGGTGCTGATGAAGCTGAGCACGCCCTGCGGCGTCATGAGCTGGAAGGGCACGACCACGCCGGCCAGTTCGCCCCCCGCGACCGGCGCCTCGTGGCCGGCGTGCCCGACCGGATAGGCCGCGAGCTCGCTGCGCAGGGCAGAAAGCACGCTGTCGCCCGTGACCGAGATCTGCTGGGCCAGCCGTTCGAGCAGATGCTCGCGCCACTGCGCCAGGTTGGCGATACGCGGCGCCAGGCCCTTGGGATGCAGGCTCAGTCGCAGTACGTTGATGGGCGGCTTGAGCAGTTCCGGTTCGGCACCGGCCATGAGCAGCGGCACCACTGCGTTGGCGGCCACCAGGTGCCAGTGGCGGTCCACCGCCAGGGCAGGAAAGGGCTCGTGCCCCTTGAGCACCAGGTCCACCGCCTGCCGCGCCGCCGCCATGGCCGGATCGTCCAGCGAGCGCTGGCGGTACATGGGCGCATAGCCGGCGGCCACCAGCAGGGCATTGCGCTCGCGCAGCGGCACTTCCAGGCGCTCGGCCAGGCGCAGCACCATCTCGCGGCTGGGCGCGGCGCGGCCGGTTTCCACGTAGCTCAGATGGCGGGTGGAAATATCCGCCTCCTGGGCGAGATCGAGCTGGCTCAGGCGCCGTTGCTGGCGCCAGTGGCGCAGGTGCTTGCCGAATGGATCGGCGGCGTTGGGCGGCGCGGCATGCATTGTCATGGTGCGCATCCTAGGCGTGTCCAGTCACCAAAGACATGACCTTGCAGGTCATGAGGGGCATGCCGGCTTCATCGTTCCCTGCTATCTTCAAACCCGATCCCCACATCCGCCCCCAAGAAGGAGTTGCCCATGGCCCAGGATTCGGCGCACGCCTTTGCCTCCACGCTCAAGTCGTTCAAGACCGCGTCGGGCAAGGCCGGCAGGTTTTATTCGCTGCCCGAGCTCGCCAAGAAATACCCCAACATCGACAAGCTGCCAGTGTCGATCCGCATCGTGCTGGAGTCCGTGCTGCGCAATTGCGATGGCCAGAAGGTGACGCCCGAGCATGTGGAGGCGCTCTCCAACTGGGCCGCCAATGCCGAGCGCGTGGACGAGATCCCCTTCGTGGTCACCCGCGTGGTGCTGCAGGACTTCACCGGCGTGCCGCTGCTGGCCGACCTGGCCGCCATGCGCAGCGTGGCCGCCAAGCTGGGCAAGTCGCCCAAGACCATCGAGCCGCTGGTGCCGGTGGACCTGGTGGTGGACCACTCGGTGATGGTGGACCACTACGGCACGCCCAAGGCGCTGGACCTGAACATGAAGCTGGAGTTCCAGCGCAACCATGAACGCTACCAGTTCATGAAGTGGGGCATGCAGGCCTTCGACACCTTCGGCGTGGTGCCGCCTGGCTTCGGCATCGTGCACCAGGTCAACCTGGAGTACTTCGCGCGGGGCGTCTACAAGCACCCGAGCGACGATTCGAAGGCGCCCGTGTACTACCCCGACTCGCTGGTGGGCACCGACAGCCACACCACCATGGTCAACGGCATCGGCGTGGTGGCCTGGGGCGTGGGCGGCATCGAGGCCGAGGCGGCCATGCTGGGCCAGCCGGTGTACTTCCTCACGCCCGACGTGGTGGGCTTCGAGCTCACCGGAAAGTTGCGAGAAGGCGTTACCGCCACCGACCTGGTGCTGTACGTCACCAACATCCTGCGGCAGGAAAAGGTGGTGGGCAAGTTCGTCGAGTTCTTCGGGCCCGGTGCCGCCTCCATCCCCGTGCCCGACCGCGCCACCATCGGCAACATGGCGCCCGAGTACGGCGCGACCATGGGCTTCTTCCCGGTGGACGACAAGACCATCGAGTACTTCAAGGGCACCGGCCGCAAGGACGACGAGATCGAGCGCTTCGAGGCCTACTACAAGGCGCAGGGGCTGTTCGGCATGCCCGCGGTGGGCGAACTGCACTACACCAAGACGGTCAAGCTCGACCTGGGCACCGTCACGCCCAGCTTGGCCGGCCCCAAGCGGCCGCAGGACCGAATCGACCTGGGGCAACTGTCGAGCAAGTTCGCGGAGCTCTACAGCAAGCCCATCGAGGCCAATGGCTTCAACCAGCCGACGGACAAGCTCCACCTGCGCCATCCGCTGCCCGCGGGCGGCGAGCCCGCCATCGCCGACGCGCCGCCGCCCCCGCCCGGCTCGCCCCGCCCGGTGGTCGAGATGGTGGCCAACCGCGACACGCGGGCCGCCGCCAACACCGTGGCGCCGTCCGCTGCCGACGAGGTGGTGAGCATCGGCAATGGCGATGTGCTCATCGCCGCCATCACCTCCTGCACCAACACCTCCAACCCCAGTGTGCTGCTGGCCGCGGGCCTGCTCGCGAAGAAGGCGGTGGAGGCGGGCCTGAAGGTCAAGCCGCACGTGAAGACCTCGCTGGCGCCCGGCTCGCGCATCGTCACCGGCTACCTGGAGAAGGCGGGCCTCTTGCCCTACCTGGAGAAGCTGGGCTTCTACCTGGCGGGCTACGGCTGTACCACCTGCATCGGCAATGCCGGCGACCTGGCGCCCGAGATCAACGAGGCGATCACGTCGAACGACCTGGTGTGCGCCGCGGTGCTCTCGGGCAACCGCAACTTCGAGGCGCGCATCCACCCGAACCTCAAAGCCAACTTCCTGGCCTCGCCGCCGCTGGTGGTGGCCTATGCCATCGCGGGCAACGTGATGGTCGACCTGATGACCCAGCCGGTGGGCAAGGGCAAGGGCGGCAAGGACGTGTACCTGGGCGACATCTGGCCCAGCGCGAAGGAGATCGACCAGAACCTGCGTCTGGCCATGAATGCCAAGGCCTTCCGCCAGAACTACGACCAGATCAAGAACGACCCGGGCAAGCTCTGGACCAGCATCGAGGGCGTGACCGGCCAGGTCTACAACTGGCCCAAGTCCACCTATATTGCCGAGCCGCCATTCTTCGAGGGCTTCAAGCTCAAGCCCACCGCGGCCGATGCCGGCATCAAGGGCGCGCGCGTGATGGCGCTGTTCGGCGACTCCATCACCACCGACCACATCTCGCCGGCCGGCTCCATCAAGGAAAGCTCTCCCGCTGGCAAGTGGCTCAAGGAGCACGGCGTGATGAAGGCCGACTTCAACAGCTACGGCTCGCGCCGCGGCAACCACGAAGTGATGATGCGCGGCACCTTCGCCAACGTGCGCATCAAGAACCTGATGATCCCGGCCGATGCCAACGGCACGCGGGAAGAGGGCGGCGTGACGCTCTACCAGCCCGGCGGCGAGAAGATGTACATCTACGATGCGGCGCAGAAGTACATGGCCGCCGGCGTGCCGACGGTGATCTTCGGCGGCGAGGAATACGGCACCGGCTCCTCGCGCGACTGGGCGGCCAAGGGCACGCAGCTGCTGGGCATCAGGGCCGTGGTGGCGCGCAGCTTCGAGCGCATCCACCGCGCCAACCTGGTGGGCATGGGCGTGCTGCCGCTGCAGTTCCTGGGTGGCGACTCCTGGGAGTCGCTCAAGCTGCAGGGCGACGAGACCATCGACGTGGTGATCGGTGGCCAACTCAGGCCGCAGATGGACGTGAAGATCGTGATCCACCGCGCCGATGGCAGCGACCAGGAAGTGACGGTGCGCCTGCGCATCGACACGCCGATCGAGGTGGACTACTACGCGCACGGCGGCATCCTGCCCTTCGTGCTGCGGCAGCTGCTCGCAGGGTGATCGGCGCGGCCGGAAGAAGGCGCCCCCTGCGAGCGCCTTCTTCCATCAGTCCTCGACACTGTAGAAGTACACGACGCTGCTCAGCGGCCTGGGCTTGACCAGGATGGCCTGGTTGTTCGAGTTCCCGTTGATGGTGACGATCTCGTCGCCCAGCGGGCTGGCCACGATGAAGTGGTGCACGTCCTTGGCCATGACGGCGATGTCGCCGGGCCGGCAGTTGCGCCCGAAGTTCAGCTTGAGCCCCGTGGGCCCGGCGCCGATGCGCCACTTGGTCTGGGCGCCGGCCGTGCGCGCCACCCAGGTCGCGAAGATGCCGCACCAGCTCACGCCGGAGGTGCCAGGCTGCGGGATGCGCTTGCCCGGGATGCGCACGCCGTCCCAGGTGGCCTTGTCCTTCCACTTCTGCTCGCTCCAGCCTTCCACGCCCTCGTCGAAGTACTGCTTCAGGCGCTGCCAGCCGGCGCGCACCGTCTCGTTGCCGTCGCGCACGGTTTTCAGGTCGGTCACGGCGGGCTCGGGCTGTGCCTCGCCCATGCCGATTTCCAGGATCCGGCGGCGCAGCGGCGAAAGGCCGGGCGGCATGGCGAAGGTCGGCGATGCACCGGGGTCCGACTTGGGCGGCAGGAAGCCCGGCGGCGTCACGATCTGCGGCGGTGCAATGCCGCCCGGCAGCGGCGCCGGCGCTGCGCCTGGCCCCTGGTCGAAGCCCTGCAGGCGCTCGATGGTGCGGTGGCCCACGTCCACTCGGCCGTCCGCGGCGTTGAACTGCGTGAACTGGAAGTTGCGGATCGCGCCCACCGTCAGTGGGCCGCATTTGCCGTCGGTGTCCAGTCCCGGCGCCGGTCCACCCTTGCCGGAGGGCACGTGGTTGAGCATGGACTGCACTGTCGCCACGTCGTTCGCCAGGTTGGCGCCGCCCAGGCCCACCGACGCCAGGATGTTTCGTGCCGCTGCTGTCATCGCCTGCTCCTCCCTTTCCATCCGCGAAATGCGCTAGGAAAAGTCTAGGTTGAAGGCCCGGCTGGCGTCATTGGCCGGAGGTCCAGCCGGCCCGCCGGCGGCCCTATGGCTTCCGGCCCCGGTTGGGTTGCCCATGCGGCGTAGGGCGGCAAATTCGACGTGGCTTGTAGGCTGTTTGGGGTCATCAGCGCGGAGGAGCTAGTTTTCGAGAATAATTCTCATTTTTAAAACAGGATCTCCACGGGTGACGACTTTGACCGGTGTAGCGGCGGCCGCATTGAGCCTCGATCAATTTCCCAGCCACCAATGGGCGACCGTGCTGGACGTGCAGCGGCCCGAGTCTGCCGAGGACCGCGAACTGGCACTTCGCCTGATCGAGATCGGTTTCGTGCCTGGCGAGGCCGTGCGCATCGTGGCCAGCGGCGTGCCGGGCCGCGAGCCGCTGGCCGTGCGCCTGGGCCACACCACCTTCGCCTTGCGTCGCCACGAGGCCGCGCTGATCCGCGTCGTGCCGGGAGCCGAGCACCATGGCTGAGGCAAGCGCCCTGAACCTGCCCGACCGCGTCGCGCTGCTGGGCAATCCCAACTGCGGCAAGACGGCGCTGTTCAACCTGCTGACCGGCAGCCGCCAGAAGGTGGCCAACTACGCCGGCGTGACGGTGGAGCGCAAGGAAGGCATTTTGCGCACGCCCTCGGGCCGGCGCGTCTTCGTGCTCGACCTGCCTGGCGCCTACAGCCTCAACGCGCTGAGCGCCGACGAGGCCGTGACCCGCGACGTGGTCACCGGCCAGAGCAGGGAAGAACTGCCCGACCTGCTGGTGTGCGTCACCGACGCCACCAACCTGCGCCTGAACCTGCGCCTGGTGCTGGAAGCGCGCGCCCTGGGCCTGCCCATGGTGGTGGCGCTCAACATGAGCGACATGGCGCGCCGCCAGGGCATCGAGGTCGACACGAAGAAGCTTTCGCAGGAACTGGGCTTGCCCGTGGTCGAGACCGTCGGCGTGAGCACCGATGGGGCCAAGGCGCTGATGGCGGCCATCGACGTTCCGGTGCAGCCGGCCAGGCCCAGCGGCTGGAAGGCACCCGCCTTCGAGGACGTGCTGGCGACCCAGCGCGAAGTGCGCCGCATCCTCTCGGTGGCGGTGCGCGAGCCGGTGGGCAGCCTGGCCACCAGCGACAGGATCGACCGCGTGGTGATGCACCCCGTGTGGGGCATGCTGGTGCTGGCGGTGGCCTTGTTCCTGATGTTCCAGGCGGTGTTCAGCTGGGCCGAGGTGCCGATGGACGCGATCAAGTCCGGCACCGAGGCGCTGGGCAACCTGCTCAAGGCCTGGATCCCCGAAGGCCATCTGCAGAGCCTGCTGGTGGACGGCATCATTGCCGGCGCCGGCGGCGTGATCGTCTTCCTGCCGCAGATCCTGATCCTGTTCCTCTTCATCCTGGCACTGGAAGACTCGGGCTACCTGCCGCGCGCGGCCTTCCTGCTGGACCGGCTGATGGGCACCGTGGGCCTGTCGGGCCGCTCCTTCATTCCGCTCCTGTCCAGCTTCGCCTGCGCGATTCCGGGCGTGATGGCCACCCGCACCATCAGCAACTGGCGCGACCGTATCACCACCATCATGATCGCGCCGCTCATGACCTGCTCGGCGCGGCTGCCGGTGTATGCGCTGCTCATCGCCGCCTTCATCCCGGCACGCGACGTGGCCGGCATCTTCAACCTGCAGGGGCTGGTGCTGTTCGCGCTGTACGTCTTCGGCATCGTCTCGGCCATGGCCGTGGCCTGGGTGATGAAGCGCTTCCGCAGCGGCGTGGTGCACTCGCCGCTGATGATGGAGCTGCCGGCGTACCGCTGGCCCAACCTGCGCAACCTCTTGCTGGGCCTGTACGAACGCGCCTGGATCTTCATCCGACGCGTGGGCACGATCATCCTCACGCTGACCATCGTGCTGTGGTTCCTGTCCACCTTCCCCGCGCCGCCCGAAGGCGCGACGGGGCCGGCCATCCAGTACAGCCTGGCCGGCATGATCGGCCGCGGGCTGGAGTACATCTTCTCGCCCATCGGCTTCAACTGGCAGATCTCGATCGCGCTGGTGCCCGGCATGGCCGCGCGCGAAGTGGCGGTCAGCGCCCTGGGCACGGTGTACGCGCTCTCGGCCACCGGCGACGACGTGGCCGGCGCGCTGGAGCCGCTCATCGCCGGCAGCTGGTCGCTGGCCACCGCGCTCTCGCTGATGGTGTGGTTCGTCTTTGCGCCCCAGTGCCTGTCGACGCTGGCGGCGGTCAAGCGCGAGACCAACTCCTGGCGCTATGTGTGGATCATGGCCGCCTACCTGTTCGGCCTGGCCTATATTGCTTGCTTCATCACCTACCACGTGGCAGTGGCCCTGGGGGCCGGCTGAGAAGAATCACGCCATGCAAGAAGTCATCGTCGCTCTCATCGGCGCCTGCGCGGCGCTCTACCTCGCCTGGCGCTACATGCCCGGCGCCTGGCGACGCGCCCTGGCTGCGAAGATGGCGGCGGGCGGGCAGCGCGCCGGCCTCGTGAACGAGCAGGGCGCCCAGAAGCTGGCGGCCACGCTCTCCAAGTCATCCGGCTGCGGCGCCTGCGACAGTTGCTCGCCCACCTGCGCGAGCAAGGGCCAGGCCGCACCGAACCAGAAAGAGCCGACCGAGGTTCCGCTGACCCGCATGCGCTAAGAGCCCATGCCGGCGCGCATCCTCATTGCCGGTGGCGGCATCGGCGGACTCGCGGCCGCGGTTGCGCTGGCCCGCCGCGGCCAGAGCGTCGAGGTGCTGGAGCAGGCACCGGCCTTCGCCGAGATCGGTGCCGGCATCCAGCTGGGCCCCAACGTCACCCGCCGCCTGAAGTCGCTGGACCTGCTCGACGGCGCCCTGAAGCTGGCGGCGCGTCCGCCCGCCGTGGCGGTGCGAGATGCGCAGGACGGCAGCCTGCTGGCGCGCATGCCGCTGGCCGACACCATCGAGCGCAAGTACGGCGGCCCCTACCTCTGCATCCACCGCGCCGACCTGCATGGCGTGCTGCTGGAAGCCGCGCGAGCGCTGGCCCCGCGGGTCGAGCTGAGCACCGGCGTGCAGATCACGCAGGTGGCGGCGCGCGGCGACACCGTCTGCGTGGGCGCCGGCGCCGAGCACGCCTGGGAGGGTGACGGCCTGGTCGGTGCGGATGGCCTGTGGAGCCTGGTGCGCCGGCGCGTGTCGGAAGATGCAGCGCCGCCGCGCGCCACAGGCCACACCGCCTGGCGCGCGCTGGTGCGCATCGATGCGCTGCCGGCGGCGCTGCGCAGCAGCGAAGTGCAGGTCTGGCTGGGCGAGCGCCTGCACGCCGTGGCCTACCCGGTGCGCGCGGGTGCCTTCCTCAACGTCGTCGTCATCGCCGAGGTCCAGCCCGGCGGCGCCTGGGTGCAGAAGCCCGACCCGGCCGACTGGGACCAGCAGGCCGACCTCGCAGCGCTGCTGGCGGCCATCGGCAAGCGCTGCGATGGCGTGTTCCCGCTGATCGAAGCGATGCCGCAGTGGCGGGCGTGGCTGCTCAACGACCTGCCGCCGCTGTCGGGCCCGCAGGACATGGTGCGCGAGCGCATTGCGCTGCTGGGTGACGCGGCGCACCCCATGCTGCCCTACCTGGCGCAGGGGGCCGGCATGGCGATCGAGGATGCGGTGGCGCTGGCCGATCGCGTGGGGACAGGCGCCGCCGCCGATCTGCCCGCCGCCTTCGCCCGTTACGCCGCAGCCCGCTGGCAGCGCAATGCGCGGGTGCAGGCGCGCGCGCAGCGCAACGGCGAAGTCTTCCATGCGGGCGGCGCACGGCGCATGGCGCGCGACGCGGCCCTGCGCGTGCTGGGCGCGCACCTGCTGGACAACCCCTGGCTCTACGAAGGCTGAGCCGGGACCGGGCGCCGGTTCAGAGCGTGAAGCTCTGCAGGTGCTCGATGCGCTCGGCCAGGCCTTCGGCGCCCGCGTCCTGCCCCAGGCCGGCGCTGCTGGCTTCGGCCAGGGCGGCCTGCAACTGCTCGAGCAAGGCGTTGCGTGCTGATTCGAAGGCTTGCGGCAAGTCCGCGTTCTGCTGCTGGTAGGCCTGCGCGATGAGGCGTGCCGCGTCGGGCGCGCCGGCGGCCACGCATTGCGCAATGGCGCGTGCGCTGGGCTTGGCGCCGCGCGCGAGCAGCTCCTGCGTCAGTTCCGGCGAGATCGGGCCTTCGATGTTGTCCAGCGCATGGCCGGAGAGCGGCGCATCGCCTGCCACGAGCGCGGCCGCCGCTTCGAAGGCGCCGTGCGCCAGCGCCAGGTCGGTGGGCAGCGCGCTGCCGTGCAAGGGCACGTCGAAGCGCACGCCGGCGGCCGCCAGCTCGTTGATGAGTGCCGGGTCGTCGGTGGCAATGGCGTGGCGCTGCGCGATCTGTGCCGCCAGCGGGGGGACTTCCGACAGCCGCCCTTCGCTGAGGGGCTTGCGCCAGTCGACGACCGCGCGGCGGTAGTAGGCCACCAGCTTGTCGGCCAGGTCCAGGTCCATGCCGTGGTCGCCGTGGCGCTCGTCCAGGTAGTCGAGCAGGGCCTGGCCGGTGTAGTAGTCACCGGCGGGCTCCAGCGGGTCTTCCGCCAGGTGCAGCGCCGCGAAGGCGCCTTCGAGGTCGGTGGCGACCGTCGCCAGGCCGTCCTCGTGCATGGCGTGCGGCCAGGCCTGGGGCAGGGCCTGCTTCCAGGCCAGCACCTGGCCGTGCCGTGCGCCGGGCTCGGTCAAGACCAGCAGGCGATCGGTGTCCTCGAAGCCGCCGAAGGGCAGGGCGGCGAGCTGGGGCGAGCCGGCCGCCTGGCGCTCGTGCTCGATCCATCCGGGAAGGTCGTGGAAGCCGTCCGGGCCATGGCCGAAAAGCTCGGCCCAGAGGATGGGTTCCTCGCCGCCGTTCATGCGCACCGAGAGGTCGTAGTCCAGCGCGCCGCCGCAGGTCTCCTTCCACAGCGCGAGCAGCTGCGGCGGCACCGGGCCGGCGCTGGCCGCCTCGACGGCGGCGAGCTGCTCCGCGCCGATGGGCGGGCGGGCATCGAAGATCACACGGCCTGCGAAGAGCACGATGCCGTGCTCGCGCAGTTGCGCCAGTTCGGCGGCGGTGAAGAAGTCATCCATCCAGGCTCCCTTCCTTGTGGACTGGCTTGCGGGCCTACAGGTCGGTGCGCAGCTTCCAGATTTCCGGAAAGAGCACCACGTCGAGCATCTTGCGAAGATAGCTTACGCCGCCCGTGCCGCCGGTGCCACGCTTGAAGCCGATGACGCGTTCCACGGTGGTCACGTGGCGGAAGCGCCAGAGGCGGAAGGCGTCCTCCAGGTCGGTAAGCTTCTCGCCCAGCTGGTAGAGGTCCCAGTGCGCCTGCGGCGCGCGGTAGACGGTGAGCCACGCGGCCTCCACGCCATCGCTGGCCTCGTAGGGCTGCGTCCAGTCGCGATCCAGCCGGTCGGCGGGCACGGGCAGGCCGTGGCGCGCCAGAAGGCGCAGGGCCTCGTCGTAGAGCGAGGGTGCGTGATATGCGGCCTCCACCTGCGCAAGCAGGTCGGCCCGGTGCGCGTGCGGCTTGAGCATGGCCGCGTTCTTGTTGCCCAGGGCGAACTCGATGCAGCGGTACTGCGCGCTCTGGAAGCCGCTGGAGCTGGCCAGGTAGGGCCGCATGGCGGTGTACTCGGGCGGCGTCATGGTCGAGAGCACGGTCCACGCGCTGACCAGCTGCTCCATGATGCGGCTCACCCGCGCCAGCATCTTGAAGGCGTCGGGCAGGCGGTCGGTGGCGATGCAATCGGTGGCGCCGCGCAGCTCGTGCAGCATCAGCTTCATCCACAGCTCGCTGGTCTGGTGCTGGATGATGAAGAGCATCTCGTCATGCGCCGGCGAGAGCGGGTGCTGCGCGCTGAGCACCTGGTCCAGGTGCAGGTAGTCGCCATAGCTCATGGACTGGCTGAAGTCGAGCTGCGCCTTCTCGTCCTTGACGATGTTCTCGGTGTGATTGACGGGGCAGCTCATTTCAGGTCACCGCGTTCCTGGCGTTGAACTCGTCGCGCTTCCATTCGGCGCGCTCCATCACCTGCACCAGGTGCTCGACGGAATTCCACACGTCGGCCAGCCCAAGGTACAGCGGCGTGAAGCCGAAGCGCAGGATGTCGGGCATCTGCGAATCGCCCGCGCGGTAGTCGCCGATCACGCCCCGTGCGATCAGCGCCTGCACGATCGCGTAGGCCTGCGTGGGCGTCTGCTGCTGGGTCAGTGCGAGGCATACCTGCGAGCCGCGGCGTGCATGCTCGCGCGGCGTGATGAGCTCGAACTGTGCCGGCAGGCGTCCCTCGACCAGCGCGATGAAGGCGTCCGTCAGTTCCAGCGACTTCTTGCGCAGCGCCGCCATGCCGCCCTGGGGCTCGGCGGCGAGCACGGTGTCCAGGCCGCATTCCAGCGCCGCCAGGCTCACGATGGGCTGCGTGCCGCAGAGGTAGCGGCCCACGCCCGGCGCCGGCCGGTACTGCGGGCTGAACTCGAAGGGCGCCGCGTGGCCCCACCAGCCCGACAGCGGCTGCATGAACTGGCCGGCGTGCCTGGTGTTCACCCAGGCGAAGGCCGGCGCGCCGGGGCCGCCGTTGAGGTACTTGTAGCCGCAGCCGATGGCGAAGTCGGCCTCGCTTTCGTTGAGCGCCACCGGCACAGCGCCCGCGCTGTGCGCCAGATCCCACACGGTGAGCGCGCCGGCGGCGTGCGCGGCGGCAGTGATGGCCTTCATGTCGTGCATGGCGCCGGTACGGTAGTTCACGTGGGTGAGCATCAGCACCGCCACTTCCTGCGTCAGGGCGGCGGGCAGCTCGGCCTCGCTGTCGATCAGTTTGAGCGTGAGGCCATGCTCGCGGCAAAGCGACTCGGCGATGTACAGGTCGGTGGGGAAGTTGCTGCGCTCGCTCACCACCAGGCGCCGTTTCGCATCGCCGGCTTTGGCCTGTGCGATGGCGGCAAACAGCACCTTGTAGAGGTTGATGGAGGTGCTGTCGGTGCACACCACCTCGCCGGGCGCGGCGCCGATGAGGCGCGCCACCTTGTCGCCTAGGCGCTGTGGCAGGTCGAACCAGCCGGCGGTGTTCCAGGAGCGGATGAGGCCTTCGCCCCATTCCTTGGCCACCACCTCGGCCACGCGCCCGGGTGCGGACTTGGGCAGCACGCCCAGCGAATTGCCGTCGAGGTAGATCACGCCTTCAGGCAGCAGGAATTGATCGCGCAGGGCGCGCAGCGGGTCTTGCGCATCGAGGCGCTGGCAGTCGTCGAGTTTCATGGGCGGCAGGTGTTCAGGAAGCAAGTTCGCGCAGCACGGCGCGAACGGGAGAGGCATCGGCGCTGACCAGCTTCAGCGGCAGCGCGATGAGTTCGTAGTCGCCTTCGGGCACCTCGTCGAGCACGAGGTTCTCCAGCACGCGCAGGCCGCGGCGGCGGATGACCTGGTGGCTGTCCAGCGTCTTGCTGTCGGCCGGATCGATGCTGGCGGTGTCGATGCCCACCAGCTGCACGCCCAGGTCGGCGAAGCGCTCGATGGTGGAAGGGGCGTAGGCCGAGAGCTCCGGGTCCCAGCGATCGACGGGCATCTGGCGATATGTGCGCAGCAGCACGCGCGGCGGCAGGTCGTGCAGGGCGTGCGCCACATGCCGCCACTCGACCAGCGCTCCGCAGTCGATTGCATGGATGACCCGGCAGCGGCCGAGAAAAGGCGTCAGGCCGAGGTCGCCGATGGTGGCGCCGTCGGCGTCGTAGTGCAGCGGGGCGTCGGCATGCGCGCCCACGTGCGGCGAGAGCGCGATCTCGCTGACGTTGACCGGGCACTGGGGGCCGATGGTCGCGGCCCAGCGCTGCCGGTAGGGCGTGTCGCCGGGGAACACCGGCGCGCCTGCATGCACGGGCGGCGAGATGTCCCACAGGCGGGGTGATTTCGAATCCATGGCGCAGAAGGTAGCGCCGCGGGAATAACCGTGGTGTCGGTTATTTCCAACGAAGGAGAATCAAAACATGACAGCGCTTCTTCAGTGCGGCAGCGGCAACGCCAGCAGGCCGTGCCGGGCGCGGGCGCGGCCGCAGGCATCGCTGCCGGCCTCCAGCTCGTGGCAGGGGTTGGGCCGCCACTCGTAGATGCCGCAGGCCACCTTCTGGCCGATGGTTCCGGTCAGGGCTGCGCAGCGGGGCCGGGCGTGGTCGGTGCCTCGCATGCGGCACAGCGTGTCGTTCACCTCGACCGCCAGGCCCGAGGGCACGCGGCCGCCTTGCTCGTCCAGTTCGTGGACGCTGAAGTCGACCCGGTAGCTGGCGCAGCAGGCGCCGCATTGTTGGCAGGGAGACATGCCTCGGGCCGAAGGTGAAAGCGATCGGATCAGAGCCTGCCGAGCAGCAGGAACTCCATCAGCGACTTCTGCACGTGCATGCGGTTTTCCGCCTCGTCCCACACCACCGACTGCGGTCCGTCGATGACCTCGGCCTCGACTTCCTCGCCGCGGTGGGCGGGCAGGCAGTGCATGAACAGGGCGTCGGGCTGGGCGGCGCGCATCATGTCCTGGTCGACGCACCAGTCGGCAAAAGCCTTGCGGCGCGCCTCGTTCTCGGCCTCGTAGCCCATGCTGGTCCACACGTCGGTGGTGACCAGGTCGGCGCCGCGGCAGGCTTCCATCGGGTCCTTGAAGACCTTGTAGCTGTCGCTGGAGCGGATGCCGGCCACCGACTGGTCGACCTCGTAGCCGGTGGGCGTGCTCACGTGCACGGTGAAGCCCAGGATCTCGGCGGCCTGCAGCCAGGTGTTGGCCATGTTGTTGCCATCACCCACCCAGGCCACGGTGCGGCCCTTGATGGAGCCGCGGTGCTCGATGAAGGTGAAGATGTCCGCCAGGATCTGGCAGGGGTGGAACTCGTTGGTCAGCCCATTGATGACCGGCACGCGCGAATGCGCCGCAAAGGCCTCGATCTTGGCCTGCTCGAAGGTGCGGATCATCACCAGGTCGACCATGCGGCTGATCACCTTGGCGCTGTCCTCGATGGGCTCGGCGCGTCCCAGCTGGCTGTCGCCGGTGGTCAGGTGCACCACGCTGCCGCCCATCTGGTACATGCCGGCTTCGAAGCTCACCCGCGTGCGGGTGGAGGCCTTCTCGAAGATCATGGCCATCGTTCGGTCCACCAGGGGCTGGTGCTTCTCGTAGGTCTTGAACTTCTTCTTGATCAGGGCCGCACGCGCGAAGACGTGCGCGTACTCGTCCGCCGTGAAATCGGCGAACTGCAGGTAGTGGCGGATGTTGGGGGCTTGCGCGTTGCTGCTCATGCCTTGGATTCTGCAAGAAAGCTCTTCACGATAGGCGCCAGGATGGCCACGATCTCGTCGGCCTCGGCCTGGTTCAGGATGAGCGGGGGCACCAGGCGGATCACGCTGTCGGCAGTCACGCTCAACAGCAGGCCGGCGTCGCAGGCGCGCTGCAGGATCACGCCGCAGGGGCGGTCCAGCTCGATGCCCAGCATCAGGCCCTGGCCGCGCACTTCCTTCACGCCGGGAAGGCCGGCGAACTCGCGCTGCAGCGATTCCTTCAGGTGCGTGCCCACCTTGTCGGCGTTCTCCAGCAGCTTGTGCTCTTCCATGATGCGGATGGTCTCGATGCCCGCGCGCATGGCCAGCGGGTTGCCGCCGAAAGTGGTGCCGTGGTTGCCGGGGCCGAAGATGTTGGCGGCCTTGGGGCCGGCCACCACCGCGCCGATCGGCACGCCCGAGCCCAGGCCCTTGGCCAGCGGCATCACGTCCGGCTTGATGCCGGCCCACTGGTGGGCGAACCACTTGCCGGTGCGGCCCATGCCGCACTGCACCTCGTCGATCATCATGAGCCAGTCGCGCTCGTCGCACAGCTGGCGCACCTGCTTGAGGTACTCCACGCGCATCGGGTGGATGCCGCCTTCGCCCTGGATGGTCTCGAAGAATACGGCCACCACGTTGGGGTTGCCCTCGGTCGCCTTCTTCAGCGCCTCGATGTCGTTGAGCGGCACGCGGATGAAGCCTTCCACCAGCGGGCCGAAGCCGGCCTGCACCTTGGGGTTGCCGGTGGCCGACAGGGTGGCGATGCTGCGGCCATGGAAGGCGGCCTCGTAGACCACGATCTCGGGGCGCTCGATACCCTTGTCATGGCCGAACTTGCGCGCCAGCTTCAGCGCGGCCTCGTTGGCTTCCAGGCCGGTGCAGCAGAAGAAGGCGTTGGTCAGGCCCGAGAGCTCGGTGAGCTTGGTGGCCAGCTTCTCCTGCCCCGGCACGTGGTAGTAGTTGGAGCTGTGGATCAGCTTGCTGATCTGGTCCTGCAGCGCGGGCACCAGCTCGGGGTGGTTGTGGCCCAGGGTGTTGACCGCGATGCCGCCCAGGCCGTCCAGGTAGGCCTTCCCGCTGGTGTCCCAGACTCGGCAACCCTGGCCATGCGACAAGGCGATCGGCAGGCGACCGTAGGTGTTCATGACGTGGGGCGACGAGGGCTGGGCGTTGGAGCTCATTCGGTTCTCCGGAAAGAGGGAGGTAGACGGGAAAGGAAGGCAAATTCTAGGCGCCGTGGATGACGGCTTCCTTGAGGATTGCGCATCACAGCAATGCCCCCGGGCGGGGCGGCGAAGGTCTCGAAAGGTAGAATCCTTGTGCGCTGCAGCATTGCAGCACATTCCCTCACTCATGGTCTCTCCCACCGCCAAAGAAATCTTCATCCAGGGCATCACGTCCGACGGCCGCACCTTCCGGCCGAGCGACTGGGCGGAGCGGCTGGCGGGTGTCATGTGCTCCTTTCGTCCGGGGGGCGCCCAGCCGGGCAGCCACCTGAGCTATTCGCCCTGGTGCGTGCCGATGATCGTCAACGGCATCAAGTGCGTGGTGGTCAACCGCCAACTGCGCGACTACGAGCCGATGGCCTGGGATTTCGTGCTGAATTTCGCCCGGGACAACGACCTCCAAGTGGCCGAGGCCTGCCTGGTGCCCGACGAGCCCCGCAAGCCCGCCTGAGCGACCCGCGCGGCAGGCGCCGCGCCACACAGCACAATGGCGCCCGATGAAATATCGATGGGGCGCGCTCGGAATCTGGCTCGCGGCCTGGCTGCTGGCCAGCGCCGCCGGCGCCGCATGGGTCGCCCGTGACGGCCTGCGCCAGCTGCAGGACGACTCCGACACCCAGGCCCGCATCACCCACCGCCTGCTGAGCCAGCAGGTGGTGCAGTACGACGCCGTGCTGGCCACGCTGGCGCTGCTGGGCGGCAGCGGGGCGGAGCAGCGCCTGTCCACCGTCTACCCCTCCATCCGCGCCGTGGTACGCCGCGATGCCGATGCCGCCTGGCCCGACGCCCGGCTGGCCGCGGCCGAAGCGCAGTCGCGCAGCGCCCAGCGCCCGCAACTGGGCCCGCTCGACCTGCCGGGCGGCCGCTACTGGCTGGTGATGGCCGCGCAGCCGGCCAGCTTCGCGCTGGACGTGGACCTGGACCACACCGTCCCCTGGGCCGACTGGCCGATGGACCCGAAGACCAGCCCCATCCGCCTGAGCCTGCAGCATGCCGGCCAGCAGTTCGTGGTCCAGCCGGGCGCACGGGAAACGGGTCCGTGGCATTTCGAATTCCACAAGCACCTGGCCTCCGCCAGCCAGGACTTCGACGTGGTGGCCGAGCGCAGCGTGCGCCTGGCCGAGCTGCCCTGGGGCTGGATGGCGGCCTGGACCCTGGCCGTCGGCCTGCTGCTGGCCGGCACGCGCTGGCTGCAGCAGCAGCGCACCGAGCGCCGCCGGGCCGAGGAGCGCGTGCGCTTCGCCCAGGTGGCGCGCCTGAATGCCCTGGGCGAGCTGGCCGCCGGCATGGCGCACGAACTGAACCAGCCGCTGACGGCCGTGCTGGCCAACACCCAGGCCGCGCGCCGCCTGCTGGACGAGGAGGCCGGCCCCGACGAGCTGGCCACCGCGCGCAGCGCCATGGGCCAGGCGGCCGAGCAGGCCCGGCGCGCGTCCGACGTGGTGGGCCGCCTGCGCCGCGCCATCGAGCGGCCGGCCAGCGATGGCACCGGCCAGGTGGTCGATGTGCACGATGTGCTGCGCCGCGCGCTCGACCTGCTGGAACCCGAGCTGCAGCGCCAGGGCGTGGACGTGCGCCTGCACGCCATCGGCAGCGCCCAGGAGCCGGTGCGCGTGAACGGCGACCGTGTCGCGCTGGAGCAGATCGTTCACAACCTGCTGCTCAACGCGATGCAGGCCATGTCGCAGCAAACCGCCGGCACGCGGCGCATCGACCTGGGGTACGGTTGGGCAGAGGACGTGCGCCACTGCCAGGTGCGCGTGTGCGACAGCGGCCCGGGAATCGCGCCCGACGCATTGCCGCGCATCTTCGAGCCCTTCTTCAGCACGCGCGAGCACGGGCTGGGACTGGGCCTGAGCCTGTGCGAGACGCTGGCGCAGGAGATGGGCGGCTCGCTGCATGCCGGCCCCGGGGACAACGGCCGCGGCGCCTGTTTCGTGCTGCGGCTGCCGCGCGCGGCCTGACTCACCCAAGTTGAAAGCAATGAACGAAGCCACCTCGCACCAGTCGCCCCTGATCCACCTCATCGACGACGACGCGGCCGTGCGCGACAGCCTGGCCCTGCTCATCGGCACCATCGGCCTGCGCGTGCAGACCTGGAGCGATGCACAGCGCTTCGTGGCCGAGTTCGACCGCGGCGGCATCGGCGCCATCGTGCTGGACGTGCGCATGCCGGGCATCAGCGGGCTCACGGTGCTGGAGACACTGGTGGGCGAGGGCGTGGACCAGCCCATCCTGATGCTCACGGGCCACGCCACGGTGGAGATGTGCCGGCGCGCCTTCAAGTCCGGCGCGGCGGAGTTCCTGGAGAAGCCCGTCGACGACGAGGAACTGCTGGAAGCCCTGCGCCAGGCGGTGCGCCGGCACGTGCGCTCGCGCGAGCGCGGCCGCATCGACCAGGCCACGCGTGCGCGCTTCGCGCAGCTGTCCGAGCGCGAGCGCGAGGTGCTGGTGCACATCGTGCGGGGCCTGTCGAACAAGGAGATCGCGCGGGCGCTGAGCCTCTCGCCGCGCACGGTGGAAAGCCACCGCGCCAACATCTTCGCCAAGCTGGAGAGCGACTCGCTCGCGCAGCTCATCCGGCACTACGCCGACCTGGTGGACGGCGAGGGCGCACCGTAGAACTACGGAGCCGCGCGCGTAGCCGTACGAATGGACCCGGCGCAGGGCGTTTTCAACAATGCGTGCAGCGGTGGCGACGTGCCCCGCACACCACCGAATGTTGACCCGAACGAACCCCTGGAGCTGAACGCATCATGTTGTCCATCCGTCCCCGCCTTGCCCTGGTCGCCGCCTCCCTGCTGCTGGCCTTCGGCGCCCAAGCGCAGAACGCCGCCGCCGTGCGCGCCGAGAAGAACATCTCGCTGGAACTGGCCAGCCAGCTGGCTTCGGCCACCGTCGCGGCCTGCGCCGCCAACGGCTACGCCGTGACCGCCACGGTGGTCGACCGTGCAGGCGGCGTGCGCGCAGTTCAGCGCGCCGACAACGCCGGCCCGCACACCGTGCAGGCCAGCGAGCGCAAGGCCTATACCTCGGCCTCGGCCAAGGCGCCGACCAAGGCCATGCTCGAGAACTCGCAGAAGAATCCCGGCGCCGCCACGCTGGGCGACATCCCCGGCTTCCTGCTGCTGGGCGGTGGCCTGCCGATCAAGGCGGGGAACGAGGTCATCGGCGCCATCGGCGTCGGCGGTGCGCCCGGCGGGCACCTGGACGAGCAGTGCGCCCAGACCGCGCTGGACAAGTTCAAGGCCGACCTGAGCTGATCGCCTCCGCTTTCCTCTGACACCGGGGCCTGGCTGCTTTTTGCGCCAGGCCCTTGTCTTTTTGCACTGCTTTTATGCGGACGTGACCAGACTGGGCTGCATCTTCACGACGAGAGAAAGGTGCACTTCGATGGCTTACGCCGCCTACCGCGATCACGAGGTGCTGGAGCCGCCGCGACATCCGCCGCTGGATGCCGGGCCGTTCCAGGTGCTGCATGTGACCGTGCGCTGTGCCGATGCGTGGCGGGTTCGGCGGGCGATCGCGGCTTGCGCCGACGCCGGCGTGTTGCGCTCCCAGTTGTTGCTGCACGAAGGCGCGTCCACCACCGAGTGCATGGCGCCACGCGCGCGGCTGATGATCCGGCTCGCTTCGTCGAGCTACCTCGCCGTGCTGCAGGCCTTGATGCATGCGGTGCCTTCGGGCGAACTGGGCCAGCTCGTCAGCTGGCGCGAACATCTGCGCCGCTGCGGCCTCGAAGCCTGTTCGCCAGGCGCATCGACTGGCCGCGCGCGCTTG
The DNA here is from genome assembly GCF_900114785.1 of Variovorax sp. OV329. GTDB lineage: Bacteria > Pseudomonadota > Gammaproteobacteria > Burkholderiales > Burkholderiaceae_C > Variovorax. Next base: position 344,425 of record NZ_FOUG01000002.1, on the reverse strand, counting down.
TGACCCTGAAATGAAAAAACCGCCCGAAGGCGGTTTCTCATCTTTGCTGCAGCGCACCCCGATCAAACGGCGGACCGGCGGGCGGTCCGGGCGGGTGTTGCCTGTTGGAGCCTCAGGCGGCGGCGGTAGCCAGGGCCTTGACCTTGGCCGACAGGCGGCTCTTGTCGCGAGCTGCCTTGTTCTTGTGGAAGATGCCCTTGTCGGCAACCGTGTCCACGATGCTTTGCGCCTTGGCGAAGAGTTCGGCCGCCTTGGTCTTGTCACCAGCGGCGACAGCCTTCTCGACGTTCTTCACCGCGGTGCGGTATTTGGAACGCAGCGAGGTGTTCGCGGCGTTGAGCTTGACGTCCTGGCGGACGCGCTTGCGGCCCGACGCCAGGCGCGGGTTCTTTTTCTTGGGCTTAGCAGAAGCCATGTCTATATATCCTTTAGTGTCTGGGGATGTTGCAGCAAAGCCCTCGATTGTAGCCCAAGCGCGCTACCCGGGCGAAGGTCGGTTGCAAGCCAATACACTCGGGCGGTGTCACTGTTCAAGTCCGCCTCCACCGTTTCCCTGCTGACCCTGGCTTCCCGCATCACCGGCCTCGTGCGCGACGTGCTCTTTGCCTCGGTGTTCGGCGTCAGCGCACTCACCGACGCCTTCAACGTCGCTTTCCGCATTCCCAACCTTTTTCGTCGGGTATTCGGGGAGGGCGCCTTTAGCCAGGCCTTCGTGCCGGTGCTGGCCGCGCGCAAGGCGGAGCAGGGCGAGGAAGGTGCCAAGGCGCTCATCGACCACGTCGCCACCCTGCTGGCCTGGGCGGTGCTGTTCCTGAGCATCGCCGGCGTGCTGGCGGCGCCCGCCCTGGTGTGGGCCATGGCCAGCGGCCTGGAGCAGACCTCGCACGGCTACGAGGCGGCGGTGGTCATGACGCGCTGGATGTTCCCCTACATCGGCTTCATGTCGCTGGTGGCGCTGGCCGGCGGCATCCTCAACACCTGGAAGCGCTTTGCGGTGCCGGCCGCCTCGCCGGTGCTGCTCAACCTGTGCCTGATCGGCTCGATCGTGCTGGGCGCGCCCTGGTTCCGCCGCCGCGGCATCGAGCCCATCTACGCGCAGTGCGTGGGCGTGCTGGTGGGCGGCGTGCTGCAGCTGGCACTGCAGTTGCCGGCGCTGCGCCGCCTGGGCCTGCTGCCCAGCATCGGCCTCGGTTGGGGCCGGATCCGCGCGGCCTGGCAGGACGAAACCACCCGCAAGGTCATGCGCCTGATGCTCCCGGCCCTGCTGGGCGTGAGCGTGGCGCAGATCTCGCTGCTCATCAACACGCAGATCGCCTCGCATCTTGCGCCGGGCAGCGTGACCTGGGTGACCAACGCCGACCGCCTGATGGAATTTCCCACCGCCATGCTGGGCGTGGCGCTGGGCGTGGTGCTGATGCCGCAGCTGGCCGGTGCGCGGGCGGCGGGCGACGATGCGCGCTATTCCTCCATGCTCGACTGGGGTCTGCGCCTGGTGCTGCTGCTCTCGCTGCCCTGCGCGATGGCGCTGCTGGTGTTCTCGGGGCCGCTGGTGGCGGTGCTCTTCCACTACGGCCTGTACAGCGGCGGCGACGTCGCGCGCACCAGTGCCGCGCTGGTTGGCTATGGCGTGGGCCTGCTGGGCATCGTGGCCATCAAGGTGCTGGCTCCGGGCTACTACGCCAGGCACGACATGAAGACGCCCATGTACATCGCGGTGGGCGTGCTCGTCTTCACGCAGGTGCTCAACTTCTTCCTGGTGCCGCACCTGCAGCACGCGGCGCTGACGCTGTCCATCGGCATCGGCGCGCTGGTGAATTCGACCTGGCTGCTGGTGGGCCTGCTGCGCGCCGGCAGCTACAAGCCCGTGGCCGGCTGGCCGCTGTTCATCCTGCGCGTGCTGGTGGCCACTGCGGCGCTGGGCGGCCTGCTTTATTGGGGTGCGCATCACTTCGACTGGGTGGGCATGCGCGCGGATCCGCTGCGCCGCATCGGCATGCTGGCGGCCTTCCTGGCCGGGGCTGCCGTCTTGTATTTCGGCATGCTGCTGGCCAGCGGCCTGAACCTGAGAAAACTGTTGCGCCACTAGCGCACGGGACTTGCCTTGACGCCCACTTGGGCGTCCACTACAAAGCCACAATGTCCCTGAGCATCACGGCCCCGACAGCCCTCGAATACTTCGCCACGCTCGTGCAGAGCGACGAACAGTTTCCCTTGCTCGAAACCGCCGCCAGCCTGGCGCAGGACGAGTATCCCGACCTCGATGTGCAGCAGGTGCTCGGCGATGTGGACCAGCTGCTGGCGCGCCTGCGCCGCCGCCTGCCGGCCGACGCGGCGCCCCTGCAGCGGCTGCGCGCGCTCAACCAGTTCTTCTTTCACGACCTGAGCTTCGGCGGCAACGTCAACGACTACTACGACCCCGACAACAGCTACCTGAATGCCGTGTTGCGCACGCGCCGCGGCATCCCGATCTCGCTGGCGGTGCTGTGGCTGGAGCTGGCGCAGGGCCTGCACCTGCATGCGCGCGGCGTGGGCTTTCCGGGCCACTTCATGCTCAAGGTCACCATGCCCAAGGGGCAGGTGGTGATCGACCCCTTCACCGGCCGCTCGCTCTCGCGCGAAGAGCTCAGCGAGCGGCTGGAGCCCTACAAGCGCAGCAGCGGCCTGGTGGGCGAATTCGACGTGCCGCTGGGGCTGTACCTGCAGCCGGCGTCGCCGCGCGAGATCATCGCGCGCATGCTGCGCAACCTGAAGGAAATCCACCACACGCAGGAAGACTGGCAGCGCGCCATCGCCGTGCAGGACCGCCTCGTGGTGCTGCTGCCCGAAGCCTGGGGCGAGCACCGCGACCGCGGGCTGGCGCATGCGGGCCAGGGCAACCATGCGCTGGCCGTGCGCGATCTCGAAACCTACCTGGCCCACGCAGAGGACGCGCTCGACATCGATGTCATCGCCGAACGCTGCGCCGCCCTGCGCCGTGCAGCCGGTTGAAGACTCCGCCAGCGCCAGGCCCGACCTGGGCACGCGGCACCAGTTCCATGGCATCCAGCCAGTGCTGCCGGTGGCCGATGCCGCGCGTGCGGCGCGCTACTTCCGCGACGTGCTGGGCTTCGAGATCGACTTCATCGCCGGCGAGCCGCCCAGCTACGCGCGCGTCAGGAAGGGCCAGGAGCGCCGCCACGGCGATCCGGTCTACATCCGCTTGTGGCAGTGCCGTGGCGCGCCGGACACGGGCCGCGCCTGGCGGGGCGAGATCGTGATCCACGTCGGCCATGACGTGGACGGCCTGCACGAGGCCTATGCGCGCCGCGGAGTCGACATCATCGAGCCGATCGCGTCCCAGCCCTGGGGGCTGCGCGAGTTCGCCATCCGCGAGCCGGATGGGCATGTGCTGCGCTTCTGCGGCTACCTCTGAAGAGCGTTGACGCCTTCGGTGGCGTCGCCGGACCCTAACTTCGCGCTGCCGGCGCGGTGGCCAGCGACGGCGATCCGTCCAGCCCGAAATGGCGCCAGGCGCGCCGCAATTGCGTGTCCGATCCGAATCCCGAGACTTCCGCGGCCCGCGTCACGCTGGCGCCCGCCTGCAGCGCCCGCTGCGCACTGGCCAGGCGCAGCCGACGAAGGTAGGCCAGCGGTGCCACGCCGGCATGCTCGACGAACAGGCGCGTCAAGTGGCGCGGCGAGGTGTGGGCGACTTGCGCCATGCGCGGCACGTTCCAGTCGTGGCCAGGCTGTTCGCTCACCGCGTCCTGTACGCGGTGCAGGGCGGCATGCAGGTGGTTGCGGTAGGCCAGGAAAGGCGAGAGTTCCGGGTCGTGCGGGCCGCGCCTTTGCGCCACCACCATGGTCTGCGCCACCTGCGCGGCAAGCGCCGCATCGCACACCTCGCCGATGCGGTGCAGCACCAGGTCGATGCCGGTGGTGACCCCGGCGCTGCTGTAGATGGGCGGGTCGAGCACGAAGACCCGGTTGGCCACCACCTCGCAGCGCGTGTCTGTCTCGCGCAGCTCCTGCAGGTGATGATGGTGCGTGGTGGCCCGCCGGCCGCTGAGCACGCCGGCATGCGCCGCGAGCAGGGCCCCGGCGCAGATGCTCAGCAGCTCCAGCCGGCCGGTCTCGAAGCGCAGGCCGCGCAGCCAGTGCACGAGCGCCTGCGCCGCCTCGCCGTCCACGCGGATGGTGCGGCCAGGCAGGCCGACCAGCACGATCCAGGCCGGTCCATCCCATTGCGTGGGCAGGGGCGCCAGCCCGCTGATCTGCACGCCCACCGAGCCGACCGTGGTGGGCGTCGGGCTCGCGAATTCGATGCGGAAGCGCTCGGCCTCGCCGCGAGCGCGCAGCAGCGAGTTGGCGATGCGAAGCGCTTCCGCCGGACCGGCCCAGTCCAGCACCAGGCTCTGGTCCAGCAGCGCGAAGACTACGCGGATGGGTTGCTCAGGTTCGTGGTCCATGCGAAGTCCATCTGGCGCGCGGTGCACAATGCCAGGTCGCGGCCGGCCAGGCGCTCCACCAGGTGCAGGCTCATGTCGATGCCGGCGCTGATGCCGGCCGAGCTGACGATGCGCCCGTTGTCCACCCAGCGCACGTCGTCCACCACGTCCAGCTGCGGGAAGCGATCGTGCAGGTCGGCAATGTCTTCCCAATGGGTGGTGCAGCGTGCATCGCCCTGAAGCACGCCGCTGGCCGCGAGCAGGAAGGCGCCGGTGCATACCGAGGCGGTGATGCGCGCGCTGCGCGACTGCGCCGCGATCCAGTCCAGGGTGGCCTGGCTGGCGAGTGCGGCATCGACCACGCCACCGGGAACGATCAGCACGTCGGCCGCCGGCGCATCGGCCAGCGTGTGGTCGGCGAGCAGGCGCAGGCCCGCGCGGGCACGTACTTCCTTGGCGATGGCGACCGAGCGCACCTCGAAGAGCGGCGCCTGCCCCGGGTGCTGGCGCGCATGCACGCGGCTCGCGGTGGTGAACACCTCGAAGGGGCCGGCGAAATCCAGCGCCTCGACATCGTCGAAGGCCAGGATCAGGACGCGCAGGGTGCTCACGTTCCGGCCCGTGCCAGGGCCTCGTCCACGGTGGCCAGCGTGGCGAAGCGGCCCGCCAGCACGGTGGCGGTGCGGGCCTTGATGTCCGCCGCCGGCAGCGGGCTGCCGTCGGGCTGCTTCATGTCCCAGGTCAGCGTGGCGTCGGTCGCGAAGTCCACCGACCAGCCCAGGTCCGAGGCATGACGGGCCGTGGTCTCGCAGCACTGCTCGGTGCGAACGCCGCTCACGATGATCCGGCCCACGCCCTGCTGCGTCAGCCACACGTCCAGGCCGGTGCCCACCAGGGCGCTGTGGCGGCGCTTCTTCACGGTGAGTGCGGCCTCGAAGTCGTCCAGCCCTTCCAGCGGCCGCACATGGCCGGACTCCACGGCGAATGGGTTGGACGCCTCGGTCGGGCCGTCGACATGGAAGACCCGCACGATCGGCAGGCCCGCCGCCTGCGCGCCGGCGATGAGGGCGTTCTGCGCCGCCAGGTAGGCCGGCAGGTCGCGCTCGCTGAAGAAGGGGCGCTGGCGGAAGGACTCCTGCGCGTCGATCACAATGAGACAGGTCTTCATGGAAGCATCCGGGACTGAAAAGTTGAACGGTACGTCCATTTTCCGCCGTATGCATGCGGGTTTGCCGCGCGCCCTGGGACTTCAATCGATCAATTCAGGACATCGCCCTAGACCAGTCCGCCGGCCTGCAGTTCCTTCTTGAGGTAGGCGTAGAACAGCGGCGCGGCCACCAGCCCGGCCGGCCCGAACACCGCCTCGGCGGCGAACATCACCGCCAGCAGTTCCCACACCGCCATGTGGGTGCGCCGGCCTACCACCTTGGCGTTGATGAAGTACTCGGCCTTGTGGATGAGGATCAGGAAGGCCAGGCAGGCCGCGCCCGTCAGCGGCGAGACCGACAGGCCCACGATGGTGATGACGCCGTTGCAGATGAGGTTGCCCACGATGGGCACCAGTCCGCCCAGGAAGGTGAGGGTGATCAGGGCCGGCGTGTAAGGCAGGTGCTGGTTCCACAGCGGCAGCACGAAGAGCAGGAAGATGGCCGTGAGCACCGTGTTGAGGCTGGCGATCCAGAACTGCGCTGCCACGATCTGGCCAAAGGCTTCGCCGAAGAGCGTGACCCGGTCGCGCAGCGCCAGCGCCAGCGGGCCCGAGGCCATGTTGCGCCGCGTGACCGCTGCCACCGAGCCCACGATGAGGCCCACGTAGGCGAAGAGCAGGGCGTTGAGCCAGGCCCGGCCGGCCATGGCCAGCGAGCCGGCCTGTGCGCTCAGGTAGCGGGCCACCAGTTTCTGCAGGTCGCCGACCCCGTCGGGCAGGTACACCGCCATGTCTGGCGAGAGCTTGGAGCGCAGTTCCAGCACCGTGCGGGCCACGTAGTCCAGCAGTTCCCGGTATTGCTGCGGCGCGTACAGCATCACCTCCCGAGACTGGGAAAGCGTGCCGGTGAGGATGGCAATGGGCGAGGCCACCAGCAGCAGCACCGCCAGCACGTCGGCGATCTGGCCCAGCCGGCGCGGCGACAAGAGGCGGCCGGCCAGCGGAGTGAGTCCCGCCAGGATCCAGCGCGCGAACCAGCGCGCCGCCAGGAAGCCCACGCACACGGCCAGCAGGCCGGTGAGCAGGTGCGCCGTGAGGCAGATGAGCAGGGCGCCGGCCATCAGCACATAGCTGGCGACCTGCACCGGGCGCGAGTAGACGCGTTCTCGCGTCGGCTGAAACGCGGGCGGGTTTTCCATCGGCGGCTTCGTGTCGCCTGACGAATCAGGCGACCACGACGGCCGCGCCTTGCCCGCGCTCGGCGATGGTTCCGATCTCATGGACGGTCTCGCCGGCCGCGCGCAGCGTGTCGGCACACGCCTTGGCGTGCGCGGCATCGATCACCACCACCATGCCGATGCCGTTGTTGAAGGTGCGGTTCATCTCGATGTCGTCGATGCCGGCGACCTTCTGCAGCCAGGCGAACAGCTCGGTCTGCGGCCAGCTGCCCTTGCGCAGGTGGGCCGCCGTGCCTTCGGGCAGCACGCGCGGGATGTTCTCAAGCAGGCCGCCGCCGGTGATGTGGGCCAGCGCCTTGATGGGGTGCTGCGCCAGAGCCTGCAGCACCGGCTTGACGTACAGGCGGGTCGGGGCCATCACGGCTTGGCGGAAGGGCTTGCCGTCCAGCGTGGCGGGCAGCTCGGCGCCGGCGCGCTCGATCACCTTGCGCACCAGGCTGAAACCGTTCGAATGCACGCCCGAGGACACCAGGCCCAGCACCACGTCGCCGGGCTTCACGTCGGCGCCGGTGAGGATCTTCGACTTCTCGACCGCGCCGACCGCGAAGCCGGCCAGGTCGTATTCCCCGGCGGGGTACATGCCCGGCATTTCCGCCGTCTCGCCGCCGATGAGGGCGCAGCCGCTCTGCTCGCAGCCGGCGGCGATGCCGCCGACCACGGCGGCGGCGGTGTCCACGTCCAGCTTGCCGCAGGCGAAATAGTCCAGGAAGAACAGCGGCTCGGCGCCCTGCACCAGCACGTCGTTCACGCTCATGGCCACCAGGTCGATGCCCACGGTGTCGTGCATGTTCCACTCGAAGGCCAGCTTGAGCTTGGTGCCCACGCCGTCGGTGCCGGAGACCAGCACCGGCTCCTTGTAGCGCTTGGGCACCTCGAACAGGGCGCCGAAGCCACCGATGCCGGCCAGCACGCCTTCGCGCATGGTCTTCCTGGCCAGGGGCTTGATGCGGTCGACCAGCGCGTCGCCCGCGTCGATGTCGACTCCGGCATCTTTGTAGCTGAGCGGGGCGTTGGAGGCGGAGGTCATGGCGTGCAAACGGGCAAAAGGGTGGGAGAAAATCGGGTCCGGCAGGGCCCGCGCCGGGGCGGCCGGGGCCGGACCGATAGAATTCCGCACGATTTTAAGGGCCCGGCAATAGACCTTCGGCCCTGAACACCCAACCCCTTTCCATGAAGCAGCTCGCGCTCGACATCGGCTTGACGACGGGTCCGACGCTCGAAGGCTACTTCGCGGGACCCAACGAGGCAGCCCTGCACCATCTCCGGCTCTGGCTGGGTGGCGCCGGACACGCCCACCAGCTTTCGCCCGTCCCCACCTACCTGTGGGGCGAGAGCGGAAGCGGCAAGACGCACCTTCTCGAAGGCGTGCGCGCCGCGCTGGCCGGGCAGGGCGCCCGGGTGGGCTGGCTGCACGCCGGCCTGCACGAGCCGCCCGAGTTCGACGAGGGCTGGGCCGCGGTGCTGCTGGACGACGTGCACCTGTACACCGCCGTGCAGCAGCACGCCGCCTTCAACTGGTTCGTGAACGCGCAGAGCCTGCAGCGCGGCGTGGTGGCGGCGGGCCTGCTGCCGCCGGCCGACCTGCCGCTGCGCGAGGACCTGCGCACCCGCCTGGGCTGGGGCCACGTGTTCGCGCTGCACGTGCTGACCGAGGCCGAACGCCGGGCGGTGCTGCGCCAGGCGGCCGACGCCCGCGGCGTGATGCTGTCGGACGACGTGCTCAACTACATGCTGCACCGATTCAGCCGCGACCTGGGCAGCCTGATGGAACTGCTGGTGCAGCTGGACGCCTTCGCCCTGCAGACCCAGCGTGCCATCACCATCCCGCTCATCCGGGCAATGCTCGAAAATGAATGAGGGCCCCGGGTGGCCCCTCGAAGAAGAAATCCAATGATCAAGAAATTCATCGACAAGTTGCTGGGCAAATCCGGCGACAGCGGCGCCAAGGCCCGTTTCGGCAAGCGCCAGGAGCACGGGGCCAGCGTGCACGGCATCGACCCGTCGCTCGTGGACGAACGCGCCAAGAATGTCGTGACCACCCTGCAGCAGGCGGGCTACGAGGCCTACGTGGTGGGTGGCGCGGTGCGCGACCTGCTGCTGGGCCTGCGGCCCAAGGACTTCGACGTGGCCACCAATGCCACGCCGGAGCAGGTCAAGGCGCTGTTCCGCCGCGCCTTCATCATCGGCCGGCGCTTTCGCATCGTGCACGTGGTGTACGGCCGCGGGCGCGAGCACGAGGTGATCGAGGTCTCCACCTTCCGCGCCTACATGGACAACGCGGCGGCCGAGCAGGTGGCCGGCAACGAGCGCACCAGCAAGGGCGAGCTGGCCGCCATGAAGCATGCGGTGGACGCCAGCGGCCGCGTGCTGCGCGACAACGTCTGGGGCCCGCAGGACGAGGATGCGGCGCGCCGCGACTTCAGCGTCAACGCCATGTACTACGACCCGGCCCGCGAGCTGGTGGTCGACTACCACAACGGCCTGAAGGACGCGAAGAAGCTGATGCTGCGCATGATCGGCGACCCCGCCACGCGCTACCGCGAAGACCCGGTGCGCATCATCCGCGCCATCCGCTTCTCGGCCAAGCTCGCCGCCCTGGGCTTCAAGCTGGAGCCCAAGACGGCCGCCCCGCTGGTCGAGATGAGCAAGCTGCTGGCCGACGTGCCGCAGAGCCGCCTGTTCGACGAGATGCTCAAGCTGCTGCAGACCGGCCATGCGGTGGCCACGGTGGCGCAGCTGCGCACCCTGGGCCTGGAGCGCGGCATCTACCCGCTGCTGGACGTGGTGGTGGAGCGGGCCGACCTGCCCTTCGTCAAGGCCGCCCTGCAGGACACCGACCGCCGCGTCGGCGAGGGCAAGCCGGTGGCGCCCAGCTTCCTGCTGGCCTGCGTGCTCTGGAAGGACGTGCGCGACGGTTGGGCGCAGCGAATGGAAGGCCGCCATGGCCAGCGCGGCCAGGCGCCGTTCCCGGCGCTGCAGGATTCGATCGACGACGTCTTCAACGCCCGCATCGGCGACGTGTCGGGCCGCGGCAAGCTGGCCGCGGACATGCGCGAGATCTGGATGATGCAGCCGCGCTTCGACAAGCGCAGTGGCGCCACGCCCTACAGCCTGGTGGAACAGGCGCGCTTCCGTGCCGCCTTCGACTTCATGCGCCTGCGCGCCGACGTGGGCGAGGTGAGCGAGGCGATCGCCGAGTGGTGGCAGGAATTCAGCACCGCCGACGACATGCGCCGCCAGGACTTGCTGGACCAGGTGCGCGAGGAGCAGCACAAGGGCCGCCGCGTGCATGCCCGCGCGCCGAAGACGCGTGAGGCGGATGCGGCATCCGCATCCGAGGCGGGGGAGGTGGCCGAGGCCGAATCCGCCGTCACCAGCGAGGTCGGCGAGGGTGAGGGTGCCTCCGGCGCCCCGCGCAAGCGCCGGCGCCGCCGCAAGCCGCGCAGCGGTGGTGGCGGCGGCGGCGGCGACAGCGGCGCGGCAGAAAGCGGTCAATGACCCAGACCGCCTACGTCGCGATCGGCGCCAACCTCGGCGACGCGCGGCAGGCGGTCGAAGGCGCGATCCAGGCCCTGGGCCGCTTGCCGCAAAGCCGGCTGGCAGCCTGTTCCTCGCTGTACCGCACGGCGCCGGTCGATGCCGGCGGTCCCGACTTCGTCAATGCCGTCGTGGCACTGGAGACCGACCTGGCACCGCTGGACCTGCTGGCCCGGTTGCAGGCGCTGGAACTGGCGGCCGGGCGGGAGCGCCCCTACCGCAACGCCCCGCGCACGCTGGACCTGGACCTGCTGATGCACGGCGCCACGGTGCTCGACACGCCTGTCCTGACCCTGCCGCACCCGCGCATGCACCAGAGGGCCTTCGTCCTGGTCCCCTTGGCGGAGATTGCCCCGAAGCGGGTCTCGCCCGCGCAGCTCGCCGCCGTGACGGACCAGGCCATCGAGCGCCTCTAGGACGGCCGCCACCGCCAGGCTGCTGGCGTCGTGCCGGCAGGAAGCTGCCTGGGTTTACCCGGGCCCTTTACACTCGCGGGTTCGCGCCCTGTCATCAAACTGACACAAAAGACCAAAGGGATTCACGCCATGTTCGGCAAGCTGCTGCCCCGCGAGGGCAATTTTTTCGAGATGTTCAACCAGCATGCCGAGCGCATCGTCGAGGCGGGCCACGCCTTCGAGCAACTGGTGGCGAACTACAACGACCTGCACCTGCGCGAGCAGTACAACCGCGATGTCGACAACGCCGAGCGCGCCGCCGACCGCGTGACGCATGACGTCAACCGCCTGCTGCACAAGACCTTCATCACGCCGATCGACCGCGAGCAGATCCACAAGCTGATCAACACCATGGACGACGTGGCCGACCTGATCCAGGACTCGGCCGAGACCATGGCCCTGTACGACGTGCGGCACATGACGGAGGAGATCGCGCGCCTGACCAGCCTGTCGGTCAAGTGCTGCGAGCGGGTGAAGGACGCGGTGAAGTTCCTGGGCAAGATCGCCGACCCGGCCACCGCCGAGGCCACGCTCAAGGCCTGCGAGGAAATCGACCGCCTCGAATCCGATGCCGACCGCGTGATGCGCAGCGCCATGAGCAAGCTCTTTCGCGAGGAGCCGGACGTGCGCGAGGTCATCAAGCTCAAGGCCATCTACGAACTGCTCGAGACCATCACGGACAAGTGCGAGGACGTCGCCAACGTGATCGAGGGCATCGTCCTCGAGAATTCCTGAGCCCCCTGCCATGACGACAGTCCAGGCCAGCCTGTGGTTGGTGATCCTGCTCGTGGGCCTTGCGCTGGCCTTCGACTTCATGAACGGCTTCCATGACGCCGCCAACTCGATCGCCACGGTGGTCTCCACCGGCGTGCTCAAGCCGGGGCAGGCGGTGCTGTTCGCCGCCTTCTTCAACCTGCTGGCCATCGGCGTCTTCCACCTGAGCGTGGCGGCCACCGTGGGCAAGGGCATCGTGGAGCCCGGCGTGGTGGACGTCCACGTGGTTTTCGGGGCGCTCCTGGGCGCCATCACCTGGAACCTGGTGACCTGGTACTACGGCATCCCCAGCAGTTCCTCGCATGCGCTCATCGGCGGCATCGTGGGCGCGGTGATGGCCAAGGCGGGCTCCAGCGCACTGCTGGCGCCGGGCATCCTGAAGACGGTGGCCTTCATCTTCGTCTCGCCGGTGCTGGGCTTCTTCCTGGGCGCGCTGATGATGGTGGCGGTGGCCTGGGTGTTCAGACGCTCCACGCCTTCCCGGGTCGACCGCTGGTTTCGCCGGCTGCAGCTGGTCTCGGCCGGCGCCTACAGCCTGGGCCACGGCGGCAACGACGCACAAAAGACCATCGGCATCATCTGGATGCTGCTGATCGCCACGGGCCACGCCGGAGCCGGCGAGGCGGCACCGCCGGCCTGGACCATCGTGAGCTGCTACACGGCCATCGCGCTGGGCACCATGTTCGGCGGCTGGCGCATCGTCAAGACCATGGGCCAGAAGATCACCAAGCTCAAGCCCGTGGGTGGCTTCTGCGCGGAAACGGGCGGGGCGCTGACCCTGTTTCTGGCTACCTTCCTCGGCATTCCGGTGTCGACCACGCACACCATCACCGGCGCCATCGTCGGCGTGGGCGCGGCGCAGCGAATGAGCGCGGTGCGCTGGGGCGTGGCGGGCAACATCGTGTGGGCGTGGATCTTCACCATCCCCGCCAGCGCCTTCGTGGCCGCCATCGCCTACTGGATCAGCCTGCAGCTGTTCTGAACCCAGGGCCGCGCGGGCGGCAAGGATCCGGCTCGAATGGCGGATTCCGGACGGCCCGCATGCGGCTACAGTCGGGCGCAAATTCAACCCGAAAAAGAAGAACTCGCATGCCCCCGACTTCCTCGTCCGACACTGCCGTCAGCTTCCCCGACGACATCTACACCGAGCCTTCGCCGCTGGACGGCAACACGCTGGCCAACCTGGGGCCCTTGCGCAGGATGGCCGGTGTGTGGACGGGCGAGAAGGGCGTGGACGTCAAGCCCAAGGCGCAGGGGCCGAAGACGCAGGTCTACGTGGAGCGCTACGCGCTGCATCCCGTCGACCCGCAGACCAACGGGCCGCAACTGCTCTACGGCCTGCGCTATCACACCTTCATCCACAAGCCGGGCTTCACGAAGATGTACCACGAGCAGGTGGGCTTCTGGCTGTGGGAGCCGGCCACGTCCACCGTGATGCACACGCTGGCGATTCCGCGCGGCCAGGTGGCCATGGCGTCCGGGCAGGCCAGCGCCGATGCGGACCGCTTCGAGTTGCGCGCGGTGCGCGGCAGCCTGGTCAACGGCATCGTCTCCAACCCTTTCATCGAGCATGCTTTCACGACGACGGACTGGCGTATCGAGGTGCAGTTCCACGCCGACGGCAGCTGGAGCTACGACCAGGACACCGTGATGCAGATCCGCGGGCAGGCCGAGCCTTTCCATCACACGGATCGGAACACGCTCACGAAGGTTGGCGAGCCGGTGCTCAATCCGCTGGCCGTCCCGGCCTGAGCGACAGGTACGAGCCGGCCCGCGCCGGCCGCCTCACTGCGACATCCGTCGGCCTTCCTCGACCTGGTGCTCAAAGTAGCGCTGGAAGCTGAAGGCAATGCTCGCCATCAGCACCGTGGCGCCGATGAACAGCGACACCACCACCGCCCCGATGGTCAGCCAGCCGGTGCGGCCAGCCGGTGCGTCGGCCGCGCCCTGCGGGTTGTGTCGCGCGTTCCACTTCTCCGGCGTCATCAGGCCGTAGACGATGGCGGTGAGCGCGCAGGCCGCGATGGTGAAGCCCAGGAAGGGGATCAGTACCCAACTCAGGCCGTCGTCCAGCCCGAACATCCGCGCGCGCTCGATGCCGTACAGGCCCAGGGCGGTGGGAATGGGCAGCAGCCAGCCCACCCAGTCACCCAGGCCATGCAGGTAGAAGCGGTGCAGGCCCAGCGGGCCGCCAAGAAAGGCGAGCCAGGCGGCCAGCGTCTTGTTCTTCATTCCGGGCGTTCGCTGCTGCCGGCGCCGATGACCTTTTCCATCAGGACGATGTCGCGCCACTCGCCGAACTTCCAGCCGCAGTCCTTGATGACGCCGACCTGGCTGAACCCCTGCTTGCGGTGCACGCCCACCGAGCCCACGTTGGCCGAATCGCCGATCACCGCGATCAGCTTGCGCACGTTGACGGCCTCGGCTGCCTTTTCCAGGGCGGCCAGCAGTTGGGCGCCCACGCCCTTGCCGCGGGCCGAATCGGCAATGTAGATCGAGTCCTCGGCCGAGAAGCGGTAGGCGGGCCGCGGCTTGAACCAGTTGCAGTAGGCAAAGCCCAGCACCTTGCCGTCTTCCTCGGCCACCAGGTAGGGCAGGTTCTTGGACAGCACGTCGGCACGGCGCGCGGCCATGTCGGTGGGGCTCGGGGGCTCGGTCTCGAAGGTGCCGGTGCCGTTCAGCACGTGGTGGGCGTAGATGGCGGTGATCTGGGCGACGTCGTCGTCCTGGCTGGGTCGGATGGTGATCGATGGCATGGAAAAACAGCGCTCAGGCTATAATCGAGGGCTTTTCAGCGTGTCGCTGGCCGGGTGGCCTAGTCGCGTGTCTCAACGCTGAAGGAAAAACTGCTGATGGCTTCGAGTGCAATTTGTTTGCAAGAACACGCCATCAGCACCACCCGAAGGATAAATCATGGTCGTGATTCGACTCTCCCGCGGCGGCTCCAAGGGCCGTCCGTTCTTCAACATCGTCGTTGCCGACAAGCGCGTTCGCCGCGACGGCCGTTTCATCGAGCGCCTGGGCTTCTACAACCCCACCGCCAAGGAAACGGAAGAGGGCCTGCGCATCGCCCAGGACCGCCTCGCGTACTGGCAAGGCGTCGGCGCCCAGGCTTCGCCCACCGTTGCCCGCCTGATCAAGCAGGCCGCTTCGGCTGCCCCCAAGGCCGCCGCCTAAGCGCCGCCGCATACGGTCATGCTGCCCGCGCTCGAAGCCGCCGAATTGCCGGCGGACGCCATCGAAGTCGGGCGTATCGCCGATGCCTGGGGCATCAAGGGCTGGTTCAAGGTCCTGCCCCACAGCGCCCAACCCGAGGCGCTTTTCTCTTCCAAGCGCTGGTTCCTCAAGCCGCCCGGAGCGGTTGCCGGGGCCACCGCCGCGTTCCGCCTCCCCATCTCCGAGGCAAAGGAACATTCCGACTGCATCGTCGCCACCTCGCCCGAGGTGCCTGACCGCAATGCCGCCGAGGCACTGCGGGGTGCCCGCGTGTTCGTGCCGCGTTCCAGCTTCCCCTCCGTGGGTGACGACGAGTACTACTGGGTCGACCTGATCGGCCTGGCAGTCGTCAACCGCGAGGGCGTGGCCCTGGGCACCGTGCGCGAACTGCTGGCCACCGGGCCGCAGACCACCCTCGTGCTGGAACTGCCCGGCGAGGGCGAAAACGCCAAGCCGGTGGAGCGGATGATTCCCTTCGTCGGTGCCTTCGTCGACAAGGTCGACCTGGCCGGCCGCACCATCCTGGTCGACTGGCAGGCCGACTTCTGAGGCCGCCGCGCGCCATGCGCTTCGACGTCCTCACGCTTTTTCCCGAACTCTTCGCGCCCTTCCTCGAAAGCGGCGTGACCCGGCGCGCCTTCGAGTCCAAGCTCGTCGAACTCGTGCTGTGGAACCCGCGCGACTTCGCCACCGGCAACTACCGCCGCGTGGACGACCGCCCCTTCGGCGGCGGCCCGGGCATGGTGATGATGGCCGAGCCCCTGTCGGCCTGCCTGGATGCGGCCCAGGCCGCCCGCGGCAACGATGGCGCCCCGGTCGTGCTGTTCTCGCCCCTGGGCGAGCGCCTGCGCCACTCGGTGGTGGAGCAGTGGTCGGCCAGTGCCGGCGCCGTGCTGGTGTGCGGCCGCTACGAAGGCATCGACCAGCGCTTCATCGACACCCGGGTCACGCACCAGTTGAGCCTGGGCGACTTCGTGCTGTCGGGCGGCGAGATCGCCGCGCTGGCCCTGCTGGACGCCGTGGCGCGCCTGCAGCCGGGCGTGCTGGGCGACGAGGCCAGCCATGTGCAGGACAGCTTCAACCCGGCCCTGGATGGCCTGCTGGACTGCCCGCACTACACCCGGCCGGAAACCTGGCAGGGACAGTCGGTTCCGGCGCCGTTGATGTCGGGCAACCACGCCCTCATCGAGCGCTGGCGGCGCGACCAGCGCCTCAGCATCTCGCAGGCCAGGCGGCCGGAGCTGGTGGAGGCGGCTCGGGAGGCTGGGCGTCTCACGAAGCTGGACGAATCGGCGCTCAGTAAAAAGACGCTATAATCCTTGGTTCCCCGATCCTCTGGCCGGCCGCGGGCTCCAGCATTATTTGCCGAGAGACCGCCTTCAGTGCAGCGCGGCCACGATCGAGAGCAGGAAAACATGAACCTCATCCAGACCCTCGAGCAGGAAGAAATTGCGCGCCTTGGCCGCAAGATCCCCGAATTCTCCCCCGGTGACACGGTCATCGTCAGCGTCAACGTCGTCGAAGGCAGCCGCAAGCGCGTGCAGGCCTACGAAGGCGTGGTGATCGCCAAGCGCAACCGCGGCCTGAACAGCGGCTTCACGGTGCGCAAGATCTCCAGCGGCGAAGGCGTGGAACGTACCTTCCAGACCTACAGCCCGCTGATCGCCGGTATCGAAGTCAAGCGCCGCGGTGACGTCCGCCGCGCCAAGCTGTACTACCTGCGCGACCGCAGCGGCCGTTCGGCCCGCATCAAGGAAAAGCTGCCGGGCAAGGCCAACGCTTCGGCCGCGTAATCCGCTACCCCGAAGAGGCCCAGCCTTTGCAAAAAGCCGCCGTCATGGCGGCTTTTTGCTTTTCTGACCTAATCCATATCCAACAAAGAATCACAACCTTGAGCCGTCCTGCTTCCCCCGTCGTCACATCCACCAAGCCCGTCGAGCCGATCAACGCCGTGTCGTTGGCCGTGTTCGACCCCCGTGGCGTGCCGGTGGTGGCGGTGGACAGCGACCTGCCCGCGGTGGATGCCGAGCGGCTCACGCCCGAGGCGCTGCGAGCGCGCTTCGCGCACCCGCCCCACTGGACGCCTGAGGTCCGGCGCGAGCCCAAACTGGACGGCCGCGTGCCCGCGCAGGCGGCGGTCCTGGTGCCCATCGTGCTGCGCGAGGTGCCCACGGTGCTGCTCACCGAGCGCTCGAGCAAGCTGAGCACGCATTCGGGCCAGGTGGCCTTCCCCGGCGGTCGCGTCGACCCGACGGACCCCAACATTGCCGCCGCCGCATTGCGCGAGGCCTGGGAAGAAGTGGGTCTGCGCTCCGAATACATCGAGGTGCTGGGCAGCCTGCCCACCTACACCACCATCACCTCCTTCGTGGTGACGCCGGTGGTCGCGCTGGTCAAGCCGGGCTTCGAACTCACGCTCAATCCCTACGAGGTGGCCGACTCCTTCGAGGTGCCGCTGCACTTCCTGATGAACCCCGCGCACCACCGCCGTCACGCGATGGTGGGCGAGGGCATGAGCGCTCGGCAGTGGTTCTCCATGCCCTACCAGGACGGCGCGCTCGAGCGCTTCGTGTGGGGCGCCACGGCCGGCATGCTGCGCAACTTCTACCGCTTCCTCAGTGCCTGAGGAGCGTTCGATGGCGACATGGGCTGTCGCTATCATCGACGCATGAGCTTTTTCGCCATCCTGTGCGCCCTGCTGATCGAACAGGTGCGTCCCCTGGGCTATCACAACCCGGTGTACGCAGGCGTGCTGGACTGGACGCGCTGGATCAGCCGCAACTTCGACGCCGGCAAGCCGCAGCACGGCTGGGTGGCCTGGTCCCTGGCGGTGCTGGTGCCCACGGTCGCGGCGCTGGCGGTGCACTGGCTGCTGATCCTCACGCTGGGCCTGCCCTTTGCGGTGCTCTGGAGCATCGCGATCCTCTATGTCACCCTGGGCTTCCGGCAGTTCAGCCACCATTTCACCGGCATCCGCGACGCACTGGAGGAGGGCGACGAGGCGCTGGCCCGTTCGCTGCTGGCGCACTGGCAGCACATCGACGCGGCCAACCTGCCGCGCAGCGAGATCGTGCGGCATGTGATCGAGCATTCGGTGATCGCGGCGCATCGCCATGTGTTCGGCGTGCTGGCGTGGTTCTCCATCCTGGCGGCCATCGGCCTGGGGCCGGCGGGCGCGGTGTTCTATCGCATGAGCGAATTCGTGGCGCGCTACTGGGCGCACAAGGGCGCCGGGGCCCTTCAACCCGCGAGTGCCCACGTCAAGGATGCCTCGCAGCGCGCCTGGTCGCTCATCGACTGGCTGCCCGCGCGCATCACTGCGCTGGGCTTCGCGGTGGTGGGCAGCTTCGAGGAAGCCATCGACTGCTGGCGCAATGACGCCGAGCGCTTTCCCAACGAGAACGACGGCGTGATCCTGGCCGCCACGTCCGGGGCGGTGAACGTGCGGCTGGGCGGCGGCGTCCTGCGCAGCGAGCCGGTGCTCGACCCGCTGCAGCGCGCCCAGGCCGGCGAATCCATCATCGGCGCGCTGCCCACCGACGGTGGCAGCACGCCGGGGCGCGAGCCCGAGCCCGCCCACCTGCGCAGCGTGGTGGGCCTGGTGTGGCGCTCGGTGGTGATGTGGCTGGTGCTGCTGGCGCTGCTGACGCTGGCGCGCCTGCTGGGCTGATGCCGGCGTCGCTCGAGGAATTCTGGAGCCCGCGCGTGCGGGCGCTGGAACCCTACGTGCCCGGAGAGCAGCCGCGCATCGCGGGTCTGGTGAAGCTCAACACCAACGAGAACCCCTATCCGCCCTCGCCGATGGTGCTGGATGCCATCCAGCACGCCGCAGGCGACAAGCTGGCCCTGTACCCCGACCCGGAATCACTGCAGCTTCGCGAGGCGGTGGCGGCCCGCCATGGGCTGCAGGTCGACCAGGTGTTCGCGGGCAACGGCTCGGACGAGGTGCTGGCGCATGCCTTCTTCGCCTTCTTCCAGCGCGCCGAGCCGCTGCTCTTTCCGGACGTCACCTACACCTTCTACCGGGTCTACGTGCAGCTTTACGGCATCGATGCCGAACTGCAGCGGGTCGACGGGCGGCTGCGCATCGACGTTCCGGCGCTGGCGGAACGGGCAAGCCAAGGATGCGCAGGCATCGTGCTGGCGAACCCGAACGCGCCTACCGGCATCGGCCTTGCGCTGGCCGACGTCGAGGCGCTGCTGCGGGCCTGCCCGGACCGCGTGGTGCTGGTGGACGAGGCCTACATCGATTTTGGCGGCCAGAGCGCCATGCCGCTCATTGCGCGCCATGCCAACCTGCTGGTGGTGCAGACGCTGTCCAAGTCGCGTTCGCTGGCCGGGCTGCGGGTGGGCTTCGCCTGCGGGCAGGCGCATCTCATCGACGCGCTGACGCGGGTGAAGAACAGCTTCAACTCCTACCCGCTGGACCGGCTTGCGCAGGCCGGTGCCGCCGCCGCGCTCGAAGACGAGGCCTGGTTCACGAAGACGCGCGATGCCGTGGTCCACACGCGCGAAGGCCTGGTGCTTGAACTGGAGGACCTGGGCTTCGAGGTGCTGCCTTCGCAGGCCAACTTCGTCTTTGCGCGGCATCCGTCCCGTGACGCGGCCGCGCTCGCGGCGGGGCTGCGCCAGCGCAAGGTGCTGGTGCGGCATTTCCGCCAGCCGCGCATCGAGCAGTACCTGCGCATCAGCATCGGCACGCGCGAGCAATGCTCGGCCCTCGTGGGCGCGTTGCGGGAAGTCCTGGCCGAAACCTGATCAGCGCTTGCGCGAGGCCTCGCGCAGCAGTTCGATGTACTGGTCGACGAAGCGGTCCGGCGTGAAGAGTGCGGAACGCTGAAGCGCGCGCTGGCCCAGCGTGTGGCGCAGGTGGGGCTCGGCAAGAACCTGCAGCATGCGTTCGGCCAGCGCCTGTGCATTGCCATTGGGAAAACGCAGCCCGGCATCGCCCGCGCATTCGGCCAGGCCGCCGTGCTCCGACACGATCAGCCCGCGCCCCGCGGCCATCAGCTCGATGGCCACGCCGCCCATGGGCTCCTGCCAGGCCGAGGGCACGATGCCCAGCGCGCCCTGGCCGACCCAGTCCACCAGCGCCTGGCCGCTCTGTCGGCCGGCGAAATGCACCTGTTCCTCGACGCCCAGGGTTCGCGCCAGCTGCTGCATCGCGGCCAGCCGGTCGCCGTCGCCGATGAGCAGCAGCCGCGGCTTCACGTGCGCCTGCCCGACCACGCGGGCGAAGGCCTCGACGAGCGTGTCCACGCCCTTCTCGGACACCATGCGGCCCAGGTAGACGAAGTCGTAGGGCGCCTCGCTCACCGGCGCAGCGCCACGGAAGCGGTCGATGGGGAAGGGGTTGTAGATCTGCACCTGGCGCGGGAGCGGCTGCGCCTCGTCCATCCAGCGGGTGATGGCGACGTGGCGGGCCACGAAGCGCTTCGCCACGATGCGGCGCAGCAGCAGCTTGAGGCCACCGGCCATGGCCTTCGCCGGGCCGCTGCGCTTCAGGTGGAAGCCGAGTGAAGCCCAGGGCGTCATCGGCGCGGCCACGCCGTCGACCCAGCCCAGGCCGTCGATGCACGAGACCTGGTAGCCCACATGCACCCAGATGAAGGGCTTGCGCGAGAAGATCAACGCGGGCTGCAGCGCCAGGCTGGCGCCGTTGAAGAGCACCACGTCGGCCCAGCCGAGCAGTTCGCGCACCCGAGCCGCGTCGGGCGTCCGGATCACCTCGAATGGGAAGGCGCTGCGGTCCTTGTCCGCGGGCGTGCTGGTCAGCAGCTTGAAGTCGATGCCTCGCTGCGCAAACCCCTCGGCCAGTGTCCGGGAGACGGTCTCGACCCCGCCGGTGGAAGGATGGAAGACGTGCGAGTAGAGCAGCACCTTCATGGGAAGCGGGGCTGGCTCAGTTCTTCGAAGAGTTCGCCGTAGATGCGGTAGCGCGAGGCGTTGATGTCGCCCGCCTCCACGTGCGCGATGACGCCGCAGCCGGGCTCGTGCAGGTGGGTGCAGTTGTAGAACTTGCAGTCGCCGGCGTACTCGGCCACGTCGGGCATCAGCCGGGCCAGGTGCGTGGCTTCGATGTGATGCAGGCCGAATTCCTGGAAGCCCGGCGAATCGATGAGCGCGGTGCCTGCTTCGCGGTCCACCCAGTACCAGGTGGTGCTGGTGGTGGTGTGGCGGCCCGAGTTGAGCGCCTGCGAGATCTCGCCGGTCTGCGCGGCTGCACCGGGCACCAGCAGGTTGATGAGGGTGCTCTTGCCGGCGCCGGAAGGGCCCAGCACCAGCGTCGTCTTTCCGTGCAGGCGCTCGAGCAGGGACTTGCGGTCGATCTCGCCGGAGGAGGTGAGCGACAGCGGCAGCACGCCGTGGTGCATGCGCCTGTAGGGCGCCAGGCGGGTCCAGGCACGCTCGAAGGGCGCCACCAGGTCGCTCTTGTTGAGCGCGATGATGGGCGTGATGCCCTCGGCCTGCGCGGCGATCAGCGCGCGCGCCAGCTGGTGCTCGGAGAACTCCGGTTCTGCCGCGATCAGGATCAGCACGTGGTCGAGGTTGGCCGCGAAGGACTTGGTGCGGATTTCGTCCTGCCGGTAGAAGAGGTTGCGCCGCGGCTCGACCTTTTCCACCGTGCCCTCGTCCTGGCTGGCCTGCCAGAGCACGCGGTCGCCCACCACCGCCTGGCTCTTCTTGCCGCGCGGGTGGCAGATCAGGCGCTGCCCTTCGGGTGTCTCGACCAGGCAATGGCGGCCGTGGCTGGCCACCACCAGTCCCTGCTGCAGCTGCGCGTTCGCGGCAGCGTTGCGGGCGCCGGCCTTAGCGGGCCTGGCCATGCGGATCGTGTGCGTGCTGGCGCGGCATGGGCTGGCGCGAGCCTTTACTGCGCCAGCAGCGCATCGACACGCGTGGCGCAGTCGATGTCGGTGGCCGAGATGCCACCCACGTCGTGCGTGTTGAAGCGCACGACGCAGCGGTTGTAGTGCACCGACAGGTCCGGGTGGTGGTCCTGCACGTGCGCGACCATGGCCACGGCGTTCACGAAGGCCATGGTCTCGAAGTAGTTCGCGAAGTGGAAGCTCTTCTCGATCGCCACATTGGCGCCGTCGCCGGAAAGCTTCCAGCCTTCGAGCCGCGCGAGCGCAGAGACGGCTTCGGCGCCCCCCAATGCTCGGCGGGTCTGGCCTTGCCAGACCTTGGGTTGGAACATGCTGCTGCTCATGGCGAAGGCCTCGAAAAAGATGTCATGCCACCGCCATGCGCGCGAGGCGCTCGGAAGCCGGTGGGTGCGAGTAGTAGAACTTGACGAACACCGGGTCCGGCGTGAGCGTGGACGCGTTGTCCTGGTAGAGCTTGAGCAATGCGTTGGACAGGTCGGCGCTGCTGGTCTGCGCCACCGCGTAGGCGTCGGCCTCGAACTCATGCTTGCGCGAGAGCATGGCGGCCAGCGGCGAGACGAATACGCCGAAGACCGGCACCGCCAGCATGAACAGCAGCAGCGCCAGTGCGTCGTTGGGCGCCGCCATGTTGGGCTGCACGCCCAGGCCGGTGTAGAACCAGGCCTGCGAGGACAGCCATCCCAGCAGCGCGAAGCCGGCCAGGCTCATCGCGAACATGGCGATCATGCGCTTGAGCACGTGCCGGTGCTTGAAGTGGCCCAGCTCGTGGGCCAGCACCGCCTCCACTTCGCCGGCGCTCAGCTGGCGCAGCAGCGTGTCGTAGAACACCACGCGCTTGCTGGACCCGAAGCCGGTGAAATAGGCGTTGGCATGCGCGCTGCGGCGGCTGCCATCCATCACGAACAGGCCCTTGGCCGCAAAGCCGCAGCGCTTCATCAGCGCGGTGACGCGGTTCTTGAGCGTGGCGTCGTCCAGCGGCTTGAACTTGTTGAACAGGGGTGCGATGAAGGTGGGGTACACCAGCATCAGTGTCAGGTTGAAGCCCACCCACACGGCCCAGGCCCACACCCACCACAGCGTGCCTGCCGCGCCCATCAGCCACAGGATGAGCGCCGCCAGCGGCAGGCCGATGACGGCGCCCAGCAGCATGCCCTTGAGGCCGTCGACCAGCCAGAGCCGCAGCGTCATCTTGTTGAAGCCGAAGCGCTCTTCCAGCCTGAAGGTCTGCCACAGCGAGAAGGGCAACTCGAGCAGCCCGCCGATCAGGCTGAAGGAGGCGAGCAGGGCCAGCTGCTGCCACATGCCGCCGCCCAGCTGGTCCGCGAGGACGCGGTTGAGAAGGTCCAGTCCGCCGAGCAGCGTCCAAGCCAGCAGCACGGCGGCAGACCAGGCCATCTCGACGATGCCGAAGCGGCCCTTGGCCACGGTGTAGTCCGCCGCCTTCTGGTGCGCCGCCAGGCTGATCGTGCTGTCGAAGGGGGCGGGCACGGCGCCGCGGTTCTGCGCCACGTGGCGCACCTGGCGGGTGGCCAGCCAGAACTTCAGCAGCAGGCCGGCTGCCAGGGCGGCGGCGAAGACGTAGGTCAGGGCGAGGGAGGCGGACATGCGGGGCGCAGTGTAGGCCATCGACGACAATCGGCCGATGCCCGAATCCATTGACCCGACCCCCGCCGCGCCCACTCCGGACGCGGCCACGCAGCCTGCGGCCACCCTGAAGAAGAGCGACCAGAACCTGGTCTGGCTCGACTGCGAGATGAGCGGCCTGGACCCCGAGAAGGAACGGCTGCTGGAGATCGCCGTAGTGGTCACCGGCCCCAACCTGACGCCGCGCATCGACGGCCCGGTGCTGGTGATCCACCAGAGCGACGAGGTGCTGGACGGGATGGACGCGTGGAACAAGGGTACGCACGGCCGCAGCGGCCTGATCGACAAGGTGAAGGCCTCGACGATCGACGAGTCGGCGGCCGAGCAGCAACTCATCGATTTCATCGCCCGCTACGTGCCCCGCAGCGGCTCGCCCATGTGCGGCAACACCATCGGCCAGGACCGGCGCTTCCTGGTGAAGTACATGCCCCGGCTGGAGGCCTTCTTCCACTACCGCAACCTGGACGTCAGCACCCTCAAGGAACTGGCCAAGCGCTGGAAGCCGGCGGCCTACAACGCCTTCAAGAAGCAGCAGGCCCACACGGCGCTGGCGGACGTGCACGAGTCCATCGACGAGCTCGAGCACTACCGGGACACCCTCCTGAATTTGAAGGATTAGGTAAAAACCCCAGGACATGCGATAATTCGAGGCTTCGCGCAACAGTCGGGCGGCCGACGTTGAAAAAGAAACGCGAATTTCCCGCATCTCCCTATCTTGCACAGTGCGCCCCTCGAAATGGGCCGCAGCCCGGCGTTTGCCTTGCCGGACTGATTGTCGTCGGATGGTTGATGTTTTTTGACCATCCGCATGCAGCAAGGGCCAACGGCCTGCGCTTGGCGTGCAAGAAAGTATTTCTTTCATGAACGACGCTTTTGAAGCGCAGGGCGAACTCGTGCCCGCGCAATCCATTTCCGCATCCGCCGATTTCAACGTCGGCACCGACGCGCCCGAACTCGAGGCGCTGGACGCCGCCCCCGCGCCCAACGAGCCCAACGGCTTCGAGCGCCTGGGCCTGGCTCCGCAACTGATCGCCGCCGTCAAAGACCTCGGCTTCACCCAGCCCACGGCCGTCCAGGACAAGGTGATCCCGCTCGCCATGGGCAGCGAGGCCAACGGCCTGGTCGACCTGATGGTGTCCAGCCAGACCGGCTCCGGCAAGACCGCCGCCTTCCTGCTGCCGGTGCTGCACACGCTGATCCAGCAGCAAGCCGCTGCCGAAGAAGCTGCCCGCCTCGAATTCCAGCGCCAGGCCGACGAGGCCGCTGCGCGCGGCGAAGCCGCACCGAAGCGCCCTAAGCGCAAGGACCCGACCAACACGCGCCACTTCAAGGCGGCCGTGCCTGGCGCCCTGGTGCTGTGCCCCACGCGCGAACTCGCCCAGCAGGTGGCGCACGACGCCGTCGGCCTGGTGCAGCACTGCCGCGGCCTGCGCATCGCCAGCGTGGTGGGGGGCATGCCCTACCAGCTGCAGATCGCACGCCTGCAGAACGCCAACCTGGTGGTGGCCACGCCCGGCCGCCTGCTGGACCTGCAGCGCTCGATGCAGATCAAGCTCGACCAGGTGCAGTTCCTGGTGGTGGACGAAGCCGACCGCATGCTCGACCTGGGCTTCTCCGACGACCTGGCCGAAGTCAACCAGCTGACCATCGCGCGCAAGCAGACCATGATGTTCAGCGCCACCTTCGCGCCGCGCATCCAGCAGCTGGCTGCCCGCGTCATGCGCGAGCCGCAGCGCGTTCAGATCGACTCGCCGCAGGAAAAGCACGCCAACATCAAGCAGGTGATGTTCTGGGCCGACAACGCCCAGCACAAGCGCAAGCTGCTGGACCACTGGCTGCGCGACACCAGCATCAACCAGGCGATCGTGTTCGCCAGCACCCAGGTCGAATGCGACGGCCTGGCCAACGACCTGCAGCAAGAGGGCTTCAGCGCCGTCGCGTTGCACGGCGCCCTGAGCCAGGGCCTGCGCAACCGCCGCCTGATGGCGCTGCGCAATGGCCAGGTGCAGATCCTGGTCGCCACCGACGTGGCCGCGCGCGGCATCGACGTGCCCACCATCACCCACGTCTTCAACTTCGGCCTGCCGATGAAGGCCGAGGACTACACGCACCGCATCGGCCGCACCGGCCGTGCCGGCCGCCAGGGCCTGGCCGTGACCTTCGCCGAGTTCCGCGACCGTCGCAAGATCTTCGACATCGAAGCCTACAGCCGCCAGCAGTTCAAGGCCGAGACCGTTCCGGGCCTGGAGCCGCAGCAGCGCTTCCCGCAGTCGCGCCCGCAGGGTGACTTCGGTGGCCGTGGCCGCGAGAACCGCGAGCACCACTCGCGTGACCGCAAGTTCGGCGGCGGTGGCCAGCGTTCCGGTGGCGGCTTTGGCGGCGGCGATCGTCGCGGCTTCAGCGGCGGCAACGGCGGCGGTTTCGGCGGTAACAACGGCGGCGGCTTCGGCGGCGGCAATGCCAACGGCTTCGGTGGCGGCAACGGCTTCGGTGGCAACCGCGGTGGTGGCGGTGCGCGTGAAGAGGGCGGTGGCTATGGCCGCAAGCCGGGCTGGGGCGAAGGCCAGCGCGATGGCGCGCAACACCGCGGCCACGGCAACAACCACAACGGCGGTGGCCGCGGCTTTGCCCAGCGCGATGGCCAACCGGCCAAGCGCGCCTTCAAGCCGGGTCGCTGACCCCTTCGCTTGAATCGGCCCGTGAGGGCTGAATGGCAAAAAGCCCGACTTCGTGAGAAGCCGGGCTTTTTTCTTATGCGGTGTGAATCGGCGAATGCCGCGCGATGCGAATGTGATGGCGGCTGGACCGGATGTCGCTGCCCGCCGCATGGGCGAACAGGAAATCTGGTCGGGGTGAGAGGATTCGAACCTCCGGCCTCTACGTCCCGAACGTAGCGCTCTACCAGGCTAAGCTACACCCCGAAGTGCAGTGATTTGAGAAAGCGGCCCTTGCTTTTGACTTCAGGCGCGTCGCTCAGTCAGCTGAGCCGCCAATTGTAGCAAACCTTCTGAGTGCTCATTGCGCGGCAGCGAACGAAGCGCATCGATTGCACGTTGCGCTTCGGCAGCGGCGGCGGCGCGCGTTGCATCCAGCGCACCCGTCTGCTTCACGATGGCGACGATCTGCGGGAGCTGATCGGTGTCGCCGGCCTCGATCGCGGCCTTGATGAGCAGGCTCTGCTCAGGCGTACCGCGTTGCATCGCCAGGATCAGGGGCAGGGTGGTCTTGCCTTCGCGCAGGTCGTCGCCCAGGTTCTTGCCGGTCTCGTTCGCGTCGCCTGCGTAGTCGAGCACGTCGTCGATCACCTGGAAGGCGGTGCCCAGCGCCTGGCCATAGGTGGCACAGGCCTCTTCGATTTCCGGCGGCGACTTGGACAGCACGGCCGCCAGGCGTGTGCTGGCTTCGAAGAGCTTGGCGGTCTTGGAGCGGATGACTCGCAGGTAGGCGTGCTCGTCCAGCCCCGCGTCATGCATGTTCATGAGCTGCAGGACCTCGCCCTCGGCGATGACGTTGGTGGCGTCGGCCAGGATCTCCATCACGCGGATGTCGTGCGCGTCCAGCATCATCTGGAAGGCGCGCGAGTAGAGGAAGTCGCCGACCAGAACGCTGGCCGGGTTGCCAAAGGATTCGTTGGCCGTCGGGCGACCGCGCCGCAGGGTGGATTCGTCCACCACGTCGTCATGCAGGAGGGTCGCGGTATGGATGAACTCGATCACCGCCGCAAGGTTGAATTGCTGGTCGCCCTGATAGCCTAGGGCGCGGCTCATCAGGAGCAGCAGGGCGGGGCGCAGGCGCTTGCCGCCGGCCGAGATGATGTAGCGCGAGACCTCGGCCACGAGCGGCACGCCCGTGTCCAGGCGCTTGGCGATGACTCGGTCGACTTCGTCCATGTCCTCGGCAATGAGGCCGAGCACGGACGCGGTGGTGGATGCGGCGGGAACTGGCAAATCGCGGGGCGCCTGGCGCCAAAGAATTGTGAGAAAGGCGCCGTCGAGGTCGCCCGAAGCCCGCGATTATAGAAAGTGGCTGACAAGTGCCCCGGCCTGCCGGAATCCGGGCCTGGCTGCCCTGGTGCCCAGTTAGCCCCTTCGTGCTAGAATATTGGGCTTCGTGGAAATTCGTCCGCGAAGACTCACGAGGGGCCCTACCCGGGTCCCCAATCCTAGAGGTTAAACATGTACGCGGTCATAAAAACCGGTGGCAAGCAGTATCGCGTTGCTTCCGGCGAAAAAATTAAAGTAGAACAGATTGCTGCGGACGTTGGCCAGGAAATCGTGATCGACCAGGTTCTTGCCGTCGGAAGCGGCAGCGAGATCAAGGTTGGCACGCCCCTGGTGTCCGGCGCAACGGTGACGGCCACTGTGCTGTCGCACGGCAAGCACGACAAGGTCCACATCTTCAAGATGCGCCGTCGCAAGCACTATCAGAAACGTCAAGGCCATCGCCAGCAGTTCACCGAACTGCAAATCGGCGCGATCGCCGGCTAAGGAGCGGACACCATGGCACAGAAAAAAGGCGGCGGCTCTACGCGAAACGGGCGCGATTCCAAGCCTAAGATGCTCGGCGTGAAGGCCTTCGGCGGCGAACTGATCAGCGCAGGCTCGATCATCGTGCGCCAGCGCGGCACCCAGTTCCACCCCGGCACCAACGTCGGCGTGGGCAAGGACCACACCCTGTTCGCCCTGGTGGACGGCCACGTGTCGTTCCGCACCAAGGGTTCGCTGAACAAGCACACGGTCATCGTGACGCCGGCGGCCTGAAGGCCCTGTCACTTCGACCATTGCTCGAAGCCCACTCGAAGCCCCGCCTGGCGGGGCTTTGTTGTTTGTAAACTGGACAAACCATGAAGTTCGTTGACGAAGCCTTCATCGACATCGCCGCGGGTGATGGCGGCAGCGGCTGCGTGTCGTTCCGTCACGAGAAGTACAAGGAGTTCGGTGGCCCGGACGGCGGGGATGGCGGACGCGGCGGCCATGTGTTTGCCGTGGCCGACGTCAACCTCAACACCCTGGTCGACTTCCGCTTCTCGCGCCGGCACGAGGCCAAGCGCGGCCAGCACGGCATGGGCTCGGACATGTTCGGCGCCGCCGGCGACGACATCACGCTGCACATGCCGGTGGGAACCATCATCTCGGATGCCGAAAGCGGCGAGGTGCTGTTCGAGTTGCTCGTGCCGGGCGAACGCCTGACCATCGCCAAGGGCGGCGACGGCGGCTTCGGCAACCTGCGCTTCAAGAGCGCGATCAACCGCGCGCCGCGACAGAAGACCCCGGGCCACCCCGGCGAGAAGCGCAGCCTCAAGCTCGAACTGAAGGTGCTGGCCGACGTGGGCCTGCTGGGCATGCCCAATGCGGGCAAGTCGACCCTCATCTCCGCTGTCTCGAACGCGCGCCCGCGCATTGCCGACTATCCCTTCACCACCCTGCATCCCAACCTGGGCGTCGTGCGCGTGGGACCCGAGCAGAGCTTCGTGGTGGCCGACCTGCCCGGGCTGATCGAGGGCGCGTCCGAGGGCGCGGGTCTGGGGCACCTCTTCCTGCGCCACCTTCAGCGCACGCGTCTGCTGCTGCACGTGGTCGACCTCGCACCTTTCGACGAAGGCGTCGATCCGGTCGCACAGGCCAAGGCCATCGTCGGTGAACTCAAGAAGTACGACGCCGAGCTGCATGCAAAGCCGCGCTGGCTGGTGCTGAACAAGCTGGACATGATTCCGGTCGAAGAGCGCGCTGCCAAGGTCAAGGACTTCGTCAAGCGCCTGCGGTACAAAGGCCCTGTATTCGAGATTTCGGCCCTCACGCGTGAAGGCTGCGAGCAACTGGTGCAGTCGGTCTATCAGCAGGTGAGGGCTGCGCAGGTCGCGGAGCAGCCGCCGGCTGAAGTGGATCCGCGCTTCGCCGATCCGTCCTGAAACCCGCCTGCCTTCGTGCAGGTCCAGCCCCTCCACCCGATCCCCGTCAAATCCCTAGATGACTGCCAAAGCTGGTTCCACGGTTCTTCGCGACGCCCGTCGCATCGTCGTCAAGGTGGGCTCCAGCCTGGTGACCAACGAGGGCCGCGGGCTGGACGAGGCGGCGATCGGCGAATGGTGCCGGCAGCTTGCTGCGCTGGTGCGCGACGGGCGCGAGGTGGTCATGGTCTCCAGCGGCGCCATTGCCGAAGGCATGAAGCGCCTGGGATGGAAGACCCGGCCGCACGAGGTGCACGAGCTGCAGGCGGCCGCGGCCGTCGGCCAGATGGGCCTGGCGCAGATGTACGAGACCAAGCTGCGCGAGAACGACCTGGGCAGCGCGCAGGTGCTGCTCACGCATGCCGACCTGGCCGATCGCGAACGCTATCTCAACGCCCGCTCCACGCTGCTCACGCTGCTGGGCCTGGGCGTGGTGCCCGTCATCAACGAGAACGACACGGTGGTCAACGACGAGATCAAGTTCGGCGACAACGACACGCTGGGCGCGCTCGTGGCCAACCTCGTCGAGGCCGATGCGCTGGTGATTCTCACCGACCAGAAGGGCCTGTTCACCGCCGACCCGCGCAAGGACCCGGCTGCGCAGTTCGTGCACGAGGCCGCTGCTGGGGACCCCGCGCTGGAAGCCATGGCCGGCGGCTCGGGCAGCAGCATCGGCAAGGGCGGCATGATCACCAAGATCCTCGCGGCCAAGCGCGCGGCGGGTTCGGGCGCCTCCACCGTGATCGCCTGGGGCCGCGAGACCGACGCGCTGCTGCGGCTGTCCAAGGGCGAATCCATCGGCACGCTGCTGGTGGCGCAGACGGCCAAGCACCAGGCGCGCAAGCGCTGGATGGCCGATCACCTCCAGTTGCGCGGCGCGGTCACGGTGGATGCCGGCGCGGCCGCCAAGCTGCGCGGTGAAGGCAAGAGCCTGCTGCCCATCGGCATGACCGCGGTGGAAGGCGAGTTCTCGCGCGGCGACGTCATCGCGGTGCGCGACCCGGAAGGCCTCGACGTGGCCCGCGGCCTGGCGAACTATTCGAGCGCCGAGGCCCGCCTCCTGTGCCGCAAGGCTTCGGGCGAGATCGAGCGCCTGCTCGGCTACGTGGCCGAACCCGAGATGGTCCACCGGGACAACATGATCCTGATGGCCGCCGGCTGAGGCGGACAGTCCGCCATCGGCGGCTTAGTCGAGGTACTCGCGCTTGCGCAGGGCCTGCACCATCTCGCCGGTGGTCGCACGCGGCGCGCCGCTGCGGCACAGCGCCTGCCGGGCCAGTGCCAGGTTGTAGCGGGTCCGGGCCCGCTCCAGCGGAATCCACTCCGGGTTCTCGACCGCGTGCCAGGAATCGCCGCTGAAGCGAGCGTAGCTCTTGGTCTCGCCGGTGGCGCAGCGCACGCCGTCGTAGAAGGCGTTGACCGCGCCGCCCGGGCCGGTGTTCTTGGCGATGATCACGTAGCGCACCACGCCGTCGTCGGTCACGACCAGGGTCTTTGGGTCCACGCCGTACTTCAAGTCGAGCATGCGCGGCATGTCGATCTCGAGCATGCGCTTGGCGTCGAATTCGGGCGCCGGGGGTACCGGCGATTCCTTCCAGTCGGGATTGGCGAAGAGCTGTGCGGATGCGGCGGGTGCCAGCACAAGGGCCGGCAACGCCACCGCCAGCAGTTGGCTAGCGCGACGCAAGCAGCGGGTTGGACGCTGGCGTGGCAGCGCTTTCGGGAGCAGCGGGAACATTGGGATCGGGTTCGAAGGTGGCCCCGGGCGGCAGCTCGAAGCCCGGCTCGTGCCCGCCGCCGGCGGGATGACGATCGAACTCGCGGCCGCGCACGTTGCCACGCAGGAAGCGGTTGCGGAAATCCTGCCGGGGCAGGTAGCGGGCGAGTTCGGTCAGCGCCATTTCGTAGACGCCGCGCTTGAACTCGACGACGACGTCCAGCGGCACCCAATAGTCGTGCCAGCGCCAGGCGTCGAACTCTGGATGGTCGGTAGCGCGCAGGTTCAGGTCCCAGTCGTGGCCCGTGAGCTGCAGCAGATACCAGATCTGCTTCTGGCCCTTGTAATGGCCGCGCGCATCGCGGCGAATGAACCGATCCGGCACCTCGTAGCGCAACCAGTCGCGTGTACGGGCCACGATGCGCACATGCTCCGGCGCCAAGCCGACTTCTTCATGCAGTTCCCGGAACATGGCCTGCTCGGGACTCTCGCCGCGGTCGATGCCGCCTTGCGGAAACTGCCAAGAGTGGGTGCGTATGCGCTTGCCCCAGAAAACCTGATTGCGCTGGTTGAGCAGGATGATGCCGACGTTGGGCCTGAAGCCGTCTCGGTCGAGCATAATCGAACCCCAATTTTTGAACTGAGTCGATTATGCATGCCGGGTTGCACTCGGCAAGTGGACCGGTTCGATGGCCCCGCCTCTGGGGCATCCTGTTTTTCCCGTATTTTTTGATCGCCACTCGATGAAAGCGTCCCGTTTCTTCGTCTCCACCCTCAAGGAAGCGCCGGCCGACGCCGAAGTCGTCAGCCACCGCCTCATGACCCGCGCCGGCATGATCAAGAAGCTGGGCGCGGGCATCTACACGTACATGCCCATGGGCCTGCGCGTGATCCGCAAGGTGGAAGCCATCGTGCGCGAGGAAATGAACCGCGCCGGCGCCGTCGAGCTCACCATGCCGGTGGTCCAGCCCGCCGAGCTGTGGGAGGAAAGCGGCCGCTTCGACAAGATGGGCCCCGAGCTGTTGCGCATCCAGGATCGGCACGAGCGCGACTACATCGTGCAGCCGACCAGCGAAGAGGTGGTGACGGACATCGCGCGCCAGGAGATCCGCAGCTACAAGCAGCTGCCGCTCAATCTCTACCAGATCCAGACCAAGTTCCGCGACGAGCGCCGTCCCCGCTTCGGCCTGATGCGCGGACGCGAGTTCACCATGAAGGACGCCTACAGCTTTGACCGCGACCTGGACGCTGCCAAGCTGAGCTACCAGGGCATGGCCCAGGCCTACCGCAACATCTTCGACCGCTTCGGCCTGCGCTACCGCGCCGTGCGTGCCGACAGCGGTGCCATCGGCGGCGACATGAGCGAGGAGTTCCAGGTCATCGCCGCCACCGGCGAGGACGCCATCGTCTACAACCCGGACAGCGACTACGCCGCCAACATGGAAAAGGCCGAGGCGCTGGCCCCGGCCGGACCGCGTCCGGCTGCAAGCCAGGCCGCGACCAGGACCCCGACCCCGGGCAAGGCCACCTGCGAGGAAGTCGCCGAGTTGCTGAACGTGCCGCTGTCCACCACCGTCAAGTCGCTGGTGCTGGCCACCGACAAGACCAACGACAAGGGCGAGATCGTGGGCAGCCAGGTCTGGCTGCTGCTGCTGCGCGGCGACCACGACATGAACGAGATCAAGGTCGGCAAGCTGCCCGGCCTGGACGCGGGCTTCCGCTTCGCGACCGTGCCCGAGATCGAGGAACATTTCGGCTGCAAGCCGGGCTACCTGGGCCCGCTGCACCTGAAGAAGCCGGTCAAGCTCGTGGCCGACCGCGACGTGGCCGTGATGGCCGACTGGATCAGCGGCGCCAACGAGGTGGACTTCCACATCACCGGCATCAACTGGGGCCGCGACCTGCCCGAACCCGACCTGGTGGCCGACATCCGCAACGTGGTGGCCGGCGACAAGTCGCCGGACGGCAAGGGCATTCTGGCCATCGAGCGCGGCATCGAGGTGGGCCACGTCTTCGTGCTGGGCACCAAGTACAGCAAGGCGATGAACGCGACCTTCCTGGACGAGTCGGGCAAGCCGCAGCCGCTGGAGATGGGCTGCTACGGCATCGGCATCACCCGCCTGCCGGCCGCGGCCATCGAGCAGAACCATGACGAGCGCGGCATCATCTGGCCGGACGCCATCGCGCCCTTCACCGTGGTGCTTTGCCCCATCGGCATGGACCGCAGCGAGGACGTGAAGGCCGCTGCCGGCAAGCTCTACGACGAGTTGCTGGCCGCCGGCGTGGACGTGATCCTGGACGACCGCGGCGAGCGCCCCGGCGCCATGTTCGCCGACTGGGAACTCATCGGCGTGCCGCATCGGGTGGTGATCTCCGACCGCGGCATCAAGGAAGGCCAGTTCGAATACCAGCATCGCCGCGACGCCGCGGCGAGCAAGGTGCCGGCCGCCGACGTGGCGGCCTTCATCAAGGGCAAGCTGGCTGCATGACGCTGTCGCGGCGCCAGTGCGTGGGGGGTGCCGCGGCGGGTGTGTTCTCGCTGCTGGGCGCGCCGCGCCTGGCCGTCGCCGGCGCGCAGATCGAGGAGCCGCTGGTCGACTCGGTGCGCACGGCGCTCAGTTCGGCCATCCACAACAGCGCGCCGCCGGTGCCCGAGTTCAAGGACACCGAGACCCGCATGGCCTACCTGCGCTGGCTGGGCAACATGGGCGAGCGGCTCAGGAAGCGCATTCCCGACTGGAACTCGCGCAAGGAATTCCTGCAGACCATCTGGTATGAGGCGCGGCGCGCCGGCCTGGACGTGAGCCTGGTGCTGGGACTGGTGCAGGTGGAGAGCAACTTCCGCAAGTTCGCCGTGTCCAGCGCCGGCGCGCGGGGCTACATGCAGGTGATGCCCTTCTGGACGCGCGTCATCGGCGACGGCGATGCCTCCACGCTCTTCCACATGCAGACCAACCTGCGCTTCGGCTGCGTGATCCTGCGCCACTACCTGGACCGCGAGCGCGGCGACCTGTTCCTGACCCTGGGCCGCTACAACGGCAGCCGCGGCCAGTCGCCATACCCCAACGCGGTCTTTGCCAACCAGCGAAACTGGAAGTTCGTCGACCGGCAGGACTGAGGCGGCGAGTCGGACGGTTCGCATGCTTGCGACGCATGCAACACATTCCAATTCATCGTTTGTGAGCGGAGGGGCTGCCCCGTATATTGGCGGACCCGAAACGGGTAGCCTTGCGGCCCGTCGCATTCCTGAATCCAATTCCAAAACTCCATGTCTCCCATGCTCTGGGCCCTGCTGGCCGGCAACTTCGCCATCGGCACCGGCGTGATGGTGGCCAGCGCCACGCTCAACGAGGTCAGCGCCTATTTCCACGTGCCGGTGCCTGTGGCCGGCTACCTGATCTCGGTGGCCGCGCTGGTCGTGTGCCTGGGTGCGCCGGCCCTGGCGGCGGTGGTGGCGCCTTTCGATCGGCGGAAGCTGCTGGCGCTGTCCATGGTCTGGTATGGGCTGCTGCACGCGGCCTGTGCGCTGGTGAGCGACTTCAACCTGCTGCTGGCTCTGCGGGTGCTGGCGGTGATCCCCGCTGCGGTGTTCACGCCCCAGGCCGCGGCCTGCGCCGGACACCTGATGCCGGCGGAGCAGCGCGGCCGTGCCATCACCTTCGTGTTCCTGGGCTGGTCGCTGGCCTCGGTGCTGGGCATGCCGCTGAACGCCTGGCTCAGCGGCATGCTGGGCTGGCAGGGTGCCTACGGCCTGGTGGCGGTTCTCTCGCTGGCGAGTGCCGCCTGGGTCTGGCTGGCCATGCCGGCGGCGGTGCGGCCGCCGCGCTTCTCGCTGGCCAGCTGGGGCACGGCGCTGCGCATGCCGTCGCTGACGATGTGCGTCGCCGTGACCTTGCTCTACTCGGCGGGGCAGTTCGTGCTCTTCGCCTACTTCGCGCCGTACTTCCGCAACACGCTGGGCACCAGCGTGCATGAGCTGAGC
This sequence comes from Variovorax sp. OV329, assembly GCF_900114785.1. Taxonomy (GTDB): domain Bacteria; phylum Pseudomonadota; class Gammaproteobacteria; order Burkholderiales; family Burkholderiaceae_C; genus Variovorax. The sequence goes on along the minus strand of NZ_FOUG01000002.1, from coordinate 309,451 downwards.
GCGCTCTTCATGTTCTTCGGTGCCTTCGGGCTGCTGGGCAACGTGCTGATGTCCCGCTACATCGACCGGCTCGGCGCGCCGCGCGGCGTGATGATCGCCGTGGGCTCGATCGCGCTGAGCATGCTGGCCTGGCCGCTGGGCACGACGCTGGTGCTGGCCGGCCTGGTGATCATTCCCTGGGCCATGGGCTGCTTCTCCGCCAACTCGGCGCAGCAGGCGCGGCTGGTGGGACTGGCACCTGCCCTGGCGGGTGGCTCGGTGGCGCTGAACACCTCGGCCATGTATGCCGGCCAGGCCATCGGCACGGCCATCGGGGGCTGGATGATCGCGCACCAGGGCATGAAGGACCTGCACCTGGCCGGCGTGCTGCTGCTGGTGGCGGCCATGGCGGTGAGTGCACAGGCCGCTCGCCTGGCGCGCCGCGGTGGCGCGGACGCGGCCTCGCCGGGCGTGGTGCCGGCTGCCAAGCGCTCGGCCTGAAGCGGAGCCTTTTCAGCCGGCGGCGCTGGACTCGGGCTGGCGCGCGTCCTCGCGCGTGACCATGACCTGGTCGATGCGGTGGCTGTCGACGTCCAGCACCTCGAACTTGAAGCCCGCCCAGTTGGCGCTGTCGGTGCGCCGGGGCACGCGACGCAGCATGAACATGAGGAAGCCCGCCAGCGTCTCGTACTGGTCGGTCTGCGGCATCTCGTCGATGTCCAGCGCGCGCTGCACGTCCTGGATGGGCGTGTCGCCGTCGATGAGCCAGGAGTTCTCGTCGCGCCGCACGATCTGCTGCTCCTCGTCCCAGGGCGGCGGCACCAGGTCGCCCATGACGGTGCTCATCACGTCGTTGAGCGTGATCACGCCCACCACCAGGCTGTACTCGTTGACCACGATGGCGAAGTCCTCGTGCGCCTGGCGGAACTGCTCCAGCACCTCGGTCAGCGAGATGCGGTCGGGGATCACCAGCGCCTTGTTCAGGGGCAGGCCCTGGTCGAAGGAGAGGGCCTGGCCGCTGAGCACGCGCTGGAACATGTCCTTGGCATCCACGTAGCCCAGCACGTGGTCGATGTCGCCGTCGCACACCGGGTAGGCGGAGTAGGGCTCGGCGATGATGCGCGCGCGCAGCATGGCCTCGGCGTCGCCCTTGTCGAACCAGACCACGCGGTCGCGCGAGGTCATCACGGTGTTCACCTGGCGCGTGTCCAGCTCGAACACGTTGGCGATCACCTGCTGCTCGCGCTCGGCCAGCACGCCGGCGCGCAGGCCGGCCTCGGTCATGGCCAGGATGTCGGCGGAGGTGATGGTTTCCTCGCGCTGCATGGGCATGCCCAGCAGCTTGAACAGCATGTCGGTGCCGCGCGTGAACAGCCACACCAGCGGCTTGAAGGTGGTGATGAGCAGTTCCATCGGCCCCACCAGCCGCATCGCCAGCCGCTCCGGCTCGTTCATGCCCAGGCGCTTGGGGAACAGGTCAGCAAAGATCAGGAAGATCGAGATGATGATGACGAAGGAAGTCAGGAAGGCCGCTCGCTGCGCCAGTTCGGGGCTGAGCCAGTTGGCGTACAGGTCTGCGAAGTAGGGGCTGAAGGCGCCTTCGCCCACCACGCCGCCGAGGATGGCCACGGCGTTCAGCCCGATCTGCACGACGGTGAAGTAGTGGCCGGGCTTCTCCTGCAGCGCCAGCACCTTCTCGGCCCGCGGGTCGCCGTCGTCGGCCATCTGGCGCAGGCGCAGGCGGCGCGATGCCGCCAGGCAGATCTCGGCGAGGGAGAAGAAGGCGCTGGTGGCAATCAGCAGCGCAATGACGAGCAGGCTCTGGGTCAGGGTCATGGATGGATCTCAGGCTCCGGATGGTGCCATGAGCGCCAGGCGTCGCCGCGCAGCAGTCGCGCTGGGCCCCGTGCGAGCTCCACGCCGCGGAACCGGCTTTGCCGGGCCGCAGGTGGGGTCCCCTCCTCGGGAGGCGGCGAACTACACGCAGCGAAGCGGAGTGAGAAGCCGGGAAGCCTCAGGTCGCGCCGTGAGGATGCGTAGGGTCGACCCACAGCACCGAGTCGGGCTTCTCGACGGGCTCGATGTCCAGGTTCACCGCCACCGCCTCGCCGTCGCTGCGGCACAGCACGCACTCCAGCGTCTCGGTGCTGCTGGCATTGATTTCCTGGTGCGGCACGTAGGGCGGCACGTAGATGAAGTCACCCGGCCCGGCCTCGGCGGTGAACTCGAGCTTGTCGCCCCAGCGCATGCGTGCGCGCCCGCGCACCACGTAGATGACCGACTCGAGGGGCCCGTGGTGATGGGCGCCGGTCTTGGCATCGGGGTGGATGTGCACCGTGCCGGCCCACAGCTTCTGGGCGCCGACGCGGGCGAAGTTGATGGCGGCCGCCCGGTTCATGCCGGGGGTCTGCGCCGTGTTGGCGTCCAGCCGGTCGGCCGGTATCACCCGCACGCCATCGTGTTTCCAGTCGGTGGGGTGCGGGTGCGCGTCGGCCATGGCAGGCGCGGGTCAGGCGGCGGGCGCCGACAGCACCTGCTGCAGTTCGCCCGACTCGTACATCTCCATCATGATGTCCGAGCCGCCGACGAATTCGCCGCGCACGTACAGCTGCGGGATGGTGGGCCAGCTGCTGTAGTCCTTGATGCCCTGGCGGATAGCGTCGTCTTCCAGCACGTTCACCGTCTTGAGCGACTTCGGGTCGACCCCGCAGGCCTTCAGGATCTGGATGGCGCGGCCGGAAAAGCCGCACATGGGAAAGCTGGCGCTTCCCTTCATGAAAAGAAGAATCTCGTTCTGCTTGACCAGGTCGTCAATGCGTTGCTGGGCGTCGCTCATGGGGGCTCCTCGAAAGAATGCGTTGATTATTTCACCGAGCGCCAATGGCCGCCGGAGCAGCGCTCGATGCCGGCAAGATCCCTGCGGCTTTGTACCTGATCGAAGCCGCGGGCGCTGAGCAGTGCCCGAACCTCGGCAGCCTGGTCGTGGCCATGTTCCAGCAGCAGCCAGCCGCCTTCGGCCAGATGCTGCGGTGCCGCATCGACGATCCGGCGGATGTCGGCCAGGCCGTCCGCGCCGGAGGCCAGCGCCGAAATCGGCTCGTGCTGCAGCGCCGGAAGGTGCGGATCGTCCTCGCGCACATAGGGCGGGTTGCTCACGATCAGGCAGTAGCCGCTGCCGGCGCCCTCCAGCCAGTCGCCGTGGGCGAAGCGCACGGGCAGGCCCAGGCGCTCGCCGTTGGCGCGTGCCACGGCCAGGGCGTCCACGCTGGCGTCGACGGCGTGGATCTGCAGGTCGGGCCGCACGTTCTGCAATGCCAGCGCGATGGCGCCGCTGCCGGTGCCCAGGTCCATCACCCGCACTTCGCGCAGGCCGGTCAGGCGCTCGATGGCCCAGTCCACCAGGGTTTCGGTGTCCGGCCGGGGCACCAGCACGCGCGGGTCGACCTGGAGCAGGAGGCCGTGGAATTCCTTCTCGCCCACCAGGTAGGCCACCGGCTCGCCGGCCAGGCGGCGCGCTAGCAGGTCCCGGTAGCGCGCAGCCACGTCCTCGGGCAGGAGATCGGTGTCGTGGGCCAGAAGCCAGGCGCGCTCGTCGCCGGCGCGGCCGAGGGCGTGCAGCAGCAGCAACTGGGCGTCCAGCCGCTCCACGCCCAGGGTCGCGGCGCTCGAGAGGGCCTGCGCGACGGTGGTGGCGGCGGCCGGATCGCTCATGGGAGTACCTTCGTGCCTCGCACTGCAGTGCGCGCTTGCTCGAGACGACCGGGCGCTGTGCTCATTGAAAGTACCTCCGTGCTTCGCATCGCGGTGCGAGCCTGGCTTGTGGCGACCCGGCGCGCGCTCATGCCGCCAGTCCCGCCGCTTCCAGCTCCGCCAGCTGCTCGGCCTCGTGCGCGGCCTTGAGGGCAGCCAGCACCTCGTCCAGGTCGCCTTCCATGATGAACTGCAGCTTGTATAGCGTGAGGTTGATCCGGTGGTCGGTCAGCCGCCCCTGCGGGAAGTTGTAGGTGCGGATCCGGTCCGAGCGGTCGCCGCTGCCGATCAGGCCCTTGCGCATCGCCGCGTCCTTGGCAGCGCGCTCGCTGCGCTCCTTCTCCTGGATGCGCGCCGACAGCACCTGCAGCGCCTTGGCCTTGTTGCGGTGCTGGCTGCGGTCGTCCTGGCACTCGGCCACGATGCCGGTCGGAAGGTGCGTGATGCGCACCGCCGAGTCGGTCTTGTTGATGTGCTGGCCGCCGGCGCCGCTGGCGCGGTAGGTGTCGATGCGCAGGTCGGCAGGGTTGATCTGCACCGCCTGGGCTTCGTCCGGCTCGGCCAGCACGGCGACGGTGCAGGCGCTCGTGTGGATGCGGCCCTGCGTCTCGGTGGCGGGCACGCGCTGCACACGGTGGCCGCCCGACTCGAAGCGCAGGGCGCCGAAGACCTCGTCGCCCACCACGCGCACCACCACTTCCTTGTAGCCGCCCAGTTCGCTCTCGCTCTCGCTCACGATCTCGCAGCGCCAGCCGGCGCGCTCGGCGTGGCGGGTGTACATGCGCAGCAGGTCGCCCGCGAACAGGGCCGACTCGTCGCCGCCGGTGCCGGCGCGGATTTCCAGGAAGGCGTTGCGCGCGTCGTCCGGGTCCTTGGGCAGCAGCAGGCGCTGCAGCTCGTCTTCCAGCTTGAGCAGCTCCACCTCGGCGCCCTCGATCTCCTCGCGCGCCATCTCGGCCATGTCGGGGTCTTCCAGCATCTCGCGGGCACCTGCCAGGTCCGATTCCACCTGCTTGAAGCGCTGGTAGCGGCCGGCCACCTGCGTCACCTGCGCATGCTCGCGCGACAGCACGCGGTACTGCGACATGTCGCCCATGATGTCCTCGCGCGAGAGCAGGAAGTCCAGCTCCTCCAGGCGTTGCAGGTAGCGTTCGAGTTGATTGCGCAGGAAACTTTTCACGTTGGGCGGCCGAGCGGCGAAGAGGCGAGGGAAGGGCGTTGGTGGCCCCGCAGGAAACGGTTGCGAAACCGTCGGGCCCGCGGCGGGCCCGGCTGTCGGGGAGCGTCGCTAACGCTCTTTGCGCAGGAAAAGGCGCGCAATGGTCTGCGCCGTCTGCTCGCGCGCGGCGGCATCGCCGGCATGCAGCTCGGCCATGGCGCCGTGCAGCATCTTCTGGGTAAGGCCGCGCGACAGCGCGTCCAGCACCGCATCGAGGTCCTCGCCCCGGGCCAGCAGCTTCTTCGCGCGGGCCAGCTCGGCGGCGCGCCAGGCATCGGTCTGGGCGTTGAGCTGCTGGATCAGCGGCACCGTTCCGCGCTGGCCCAGCCAGTGCATGAAGCTCTGCACGCCGGCGTCGATGATGACCTCGGCCTGCGCCACGGCGGCCTGCCGCTGGGCCTGGCCCTGCTGGACCACCTGGGCCAGGTCGTCCACGGTGTAGAGGTACACGTCCGACAGCGCCTTCACCTCGGGCTCGATGTCGCGCGGCACCGCCAGGTCGACCATGAACATCGGGCGGTGGCGGCGCTGCTTGAGCGCGCGCTCCACCGCGCCCAGGCCGATCAGCGGCAGGGTGCTGGCCGTGCAGCTGACGACGATGTCGAACTCGGCCAGCCGGGCCGGCAGGTCCGCCAGCCGCATGGCCTCGCCGCCGAAGCGCGATGCCAGCTTCTCGCCGCGCTCCAGGGTGCGGTTGGCGATCACGATGGACTTGGGGCTGCGCGCCGCGAAGTGGGTGGCCGCCAGGTCGATCATCTCGCCGGCGCCTACGAAGAGCACGCGGGTCTGCTTCAGGTCCTCGAAAAGTTGGCTGGCCAGGCGCACCGAGGCGGCGGCCATGCTGATGGAATGCGCCCCGATCTCGGTGGCGGTGCGCACTTCCTTGGCCACCGCGAAGGAGCGCTGGAACAGCTGGTTGAGCGTGCTGCCCAGCGCGCCGGCGTTTTCCGCGGCGCGGACCGCGTCCTTCATCTGGCCCAGGATCTGGGCCTCGCCCAGCACCATGGAATCCAGCCCGCTGGCCACCCGGAAGGCATGGCGCGCGGCGTGGTCGCCCTCCAGCGTGTAGGCATGCGAGCGCAGCAGCGAGGGCGAGACGCCGCCGCTTTCCGCCAGCCACCCCACCGTGTGGTCCAGCGCGGCATGGTCGGCGGCGCAGTAGATCTCGGTGCGGTTGCAGGTGGAGATGATGGCCGCCTCCACGTCGGGGTGGCGGCTGGGGGCGAAGGACCCCCGCAGGCTGTGCAGCGTGGGAGTCAGCTGGTCGAGGGCGAACGCAAAACGACCGCGCAGATCGAGCGGCGCGGTCGTGTGATTCAAGCCCAGGGCCCAGACTGCCATGTTCACGATTATAAAATTTACCGATCCCCGGGCTTTTTGCGATGCATCAATAGCCTTGAGACTCTATTTCTTATCCCCCTGGAATGACGCCTTTCGCCCTCGCCAACCACGTGGCCAACTTCGCCGCGCCCGCCCTCTTCCTGGCGCTGGTGCTGGGCCTGGGCGGACGGTTGATCCTGGGCAAGGGCGCGGCCCTCGGCCTGCTGGCGCAAATGGCGATCAACTTCGCCACCGGCGTGGCGGTGCTCGCGGGAGGCATGGTCTACTTCGGCCGCGACGGGATGATGGCCACCTATGTCGCCCTGGTGCTGGTCTGCGGCACGCTGCAGTGGCTGCTGGGCGGCGGCCTGCGCCGCTGACCCCGCATCAGCTCCCGGCCAGGGGCGATGGCGGCGAGGGCGCCGGCGGCGGAACGCCAGGGGCGAGCGATGCGCCCAGGGTTCCGGCCACGGGGGCTGCCGTGGTCGCCGCCATGGACAGCTGGGCCTCGCGAAGCCCATCGAGAATCGCGAAGAGCAAGTCGCTGCGAACCCCGCCCGCCATGCGGGGGTTGGGCACGAAGGCAATGGCCTGGAAAACCAGCAGCCCGTTCTCGACCCCATCCAGCGTCACGCCGGGCTCGGGCGAAGGCAGCACGCCGGTGTGCTCGTGGCAGGCCTTGAGCATCACCTCGCGCACCTTCTGCGCGTCGGTGGTCAGCGGCATGGGCAGGCGGATGAGCACCCGGCCCTCGGCATTGGCCAGCGTCATGTTGCGCACGGTCTTGGTGATGAACTCCGAGTTGGGCACGATCAGCGTGGACCGGTCGCCCAGCTGGATCTCGGTGGCCCGCACGTTGATGCGCCGCACGTCGCCCTCGGCCGTGCCCAGCACCACCCAGTCGCCCACTTTCACCGGCCGCTCGGCCAGCAGGATCAGGCCCGAGATGAAGTTCTGCACGATGGCCTGCAGGCCGAAGCCGATGCCCACCGACAGCGCGCTGGCCACCCAGGCGATGCGGTTGACGCCGATGCCCAGCGCCGACAGCGCCAGCGCCACCACCACCACCGCGCCCACGTAGTTCAGCAGCGTACTGATGGAGCTGCGCATGCCCGATTCGAGCTGGGTGTTGGGCAGGTAACTGTTCTCCAGCCAGCGCTTGAACAGGCGCAGCACCACGAAGCCGACCACCAGCACCAGCAGCGAGCCCATCATGGCGCCCGAGTCCAGCTCGAACTCGCCCACCTTCAGCCTGGTGCCGATGCGTCCGCTGCGCTGCACCAGCTCGCCGGGCGTGCTGCCCAGCGGCGCGATGAAGGCGATCACCATGTAGAAGAAGACCAGGATGCGGCTGAGCGCCGACATCAGCACTGCCGCCTGGTCCAGCGTCTGCGGGCGCAGGTTCATGCTCTTCTGCAGCCGCTGGCCCGAGGTGCTGCGCGCGGACAGCAGCGACATCCACAGGTCGTCGGCGAACTTCAGCAGCAGGTAGCCAAGGCTGATCACGATGCCGGCCCACAGCACCTGTCCCGCCAGCACGCGGGCGAAGGCGAGGTAGCCGAAGGCGATCACCACCACCAGCGCCAGCAGCATCAGGCCCACCAGGCCACGCAGCAGGCTCACCCAGGCCGGGCGCGCCGCGGCCGCGCCGTCGTCCGGGTCGCCCTCCAGCGCGTCGCCGCGTGCATGGCGGACCAGGTACAGGGTCAGCAGCGCAGTGATGACGAAGGCCGCCACCGGCACCAGGTTGGTCAGCACGCTGTTGAGCGGGTCGTCGATGACCTGGTTGATCTGCACCGGCGCGCCGGCGATCAGGGCGCACACCGCCACCAGCCAGGGCAGCGGACGCAGGCGCCGGGCCATGGGGTCGGGAATGGGCGGCAGCCGCCACGAGGGGCGGCCGTTGGACAGCATCGCCCGGCCCAGGCCGACCACGAAGGCCAGGAACATGACCATGCGCACCATCTGGATGGCCAGGCGGCTGCTGCGCGTGCCCCAGTTGCCCAGTTCGTCCAGCAGGCCCCAGGCGGCCGAGGCGGCCAGCCCGGCGAGCAGCACATAGGCCAGCACCGTCAGCAGGGCCAGCAGCGAGCGGCGCAGCCGCCCGATCGGAAACTTGCGTGCCGCCAGCCAGGCCAGTCCCACCTCCACGCCCCAGATCGCCAGCACCAGCACGCCGATGCCCAGCAGGGTCCACAGCACGATCGAGCCCCAGCCGCTGCTGGCCAGCGCGCTGCTCATGCCCATGCGGAACTCGCGCGACAGGCCGGACAGGTCTTCCTTGTCGCCTTTCCATTCCTCCGACATCTGTTCCCAGAACTGGGCCGTCAGCGGCGAGAGCGAACGCTCGAACAGCTTGGCCTCGAACACCGCGCGGCGCTGCGCCAGCAGCTCGGTGCGGTGCTGCTGTGCGTTGACGCTGAGCAACCGTGCCAGGCGGATGTCCGCATCCACCACATTGCGCTGCTTCGTGAGGGTGGCGCGCTGGCGCGTGATGTCGGCCGCCTCCGCGCTGCCGCCGGCCGCCGGCGCCGGGCCCAGCTCGCCCAGGCGGGCGTTCAGGTCATTGAGCTGCGTGGTGCGCGCGGCCACGAAGCGGTCGGACTGGGCGACGAGCTCGTCGGTGAGCGTGATGAGCCGCTGCACGTCATCGTCCGCCTCGGCGCTGTCGGGCACCTGCTCCATCTTGGCGCGCAGGCTGTCCAGCGTGATCTCGGGCTGGGCCGGCGGGACGGAGGACGGGGCTGCCGGCTGCGCCACCGCGCCGCTGCAGGCCAGAAGCAGGGCCGCCAGCAGGAGAACGCAACGAGTGATCCAGGTCATCGGCGCATCATAGAAAAGCCCGGACCGGTTCGGTCCAGCTTCAGGTCGGCGGGAAGAGATCGACGCGGTCGGTCACGATGCCGTCGGTGCCAAGTTGCCAGAGCCACTGGGCCACGCTGGGATCGTTGACGGTGTAGCTCAGGGCGCGCATGCCGGCGCCGTGCACCTGGGCCACGGATTCGGTGTCCCACAGGTTGTACTGGCAGACCACGGCGGCGCACTGCAGCGCACGGGCCTCGTCCAGCCAGCCGCTGCGCATGCGGTCCAGCAGCAGGCCGCGCGGCAGCTGGGGCGCCACTTCGAGCGCGGCCTGGAGGGACTCGGGCTGGAAAGAGGTCAGGAAGGGGGGCACCGGCGCCCCGGCCCACAGGGCCGCGGCCTCGCGCGCCACGGCCTCGCCGGTCTGACGCTCGGTGCCGGGCGTGGGCTTGATCTCGATGTCCAGCAGGTGGCCGCTGGCCAGGCACCAGCGCGCCAGGTTGGCCAGCGTGGGCAGCGGCTCGCCGGCGTACTCGCGCGAATGCCAGCTGCCGGCGTCCAGCTGTGCGAGCTGCGACCAGGGCAGCTTGCCGCCGGTGCCGCGGCCGCTGGTGGTGCGCTCCAGCGCGGCGTCGTGCATCAGGAAGACCACGCCGTCGGCGCTGAGCTTGGCGTCGCACTCGAACATGCGAAAGCCGTGGTGTGCGCCCAGGCGGAATGCCGCCAACGTGTTCTCGGGCGCGAGCTTGCCGGCGCCACGGTGGGCGATCCAGCGCGGGTAGGGCCAGGCGGGCAGGGCGGCGCTGCTCATGCGTCGGACAGCCGCTTTCCGGAGCCGGCGTCGAACCAGTGCAGCTTCTCGGGCCGCGCGGCGATGCGCGCCGGCGTGCCGATGGCCGGCACGGGCAGGCCTTCGTCCACGCGCATGACCAGCTGCTCGTCGCCGATGCGGGCGTAGATCAGGCGCTCGGCGCCCAGCATCTCGACCTGCTCCACCTGCACGATCCAGCCGTCGTTGCCGAACACCAGGTGCTCGGGACGGATGCCCAGCACCGTGCCCGGCTTCACGCCCGGGGCATGGCGCAGCAGGTTCATCGGCGGCGAGCCCATGAAGCTGGCGACGAAGGTGGTGGCAGGGCGGTTGTAGACCTCTTCGGGCGTGCCGAACTGGTCCATCACGCCGCCGTTCATCACCATGATGCGCTGGGCCAGCGTCATGGCTTCTACCTGGTCGTGCGTGACGAAGAGCGAGGTGATGCCCAGCTCGCGGTGCAGCTTCTGGATTTCCAGGCGCGTCTGCGCGCGCAGCTTGGCGTCGAGGTTGGACAGCGGCTCGTCGAAGAGGAAGACCTGCGGCTGGCGCACGATGGCGCGGCCCATGGCCACGCGCTGGCGCTGGCCGCCGGACAGCTCGCGCGGCTTGCGCTCGAGCAGGTGGCCCAGTTCCAGGATCTTCGCGGCCTTGTCCACCCGCGTCTTGATCTCGTCCTTGCCGACGCCCGCGATGCGCAGGCCGTAGGCCATGTTGTCGAACACGCGCATGTGCGGATACAGCGCGTAGTTCTGGAACACCATGGCGATGTCGCGTTGCGCCGGCTCGACGTTGTTGACCACCTTGTCGCCGATGGCGATGTCGCCGGCGCTGATTTCCTCCAGGCCCGCGACCATGCGAAGAAGGGTGGACTTGCCGCAGCCCGACGGCCCGACGATCACGATGAATTCGCCGGCCTCGACCTCGGCCGAGACGCCGTGGATCACCTGGTTGGCCTTGGGGCCCTTGCCGTAGCGCTTGATGACGTTGCGAAAGGAGATGGCAGACATCTTGTTCTTTATTTTTCAGTGTCGACGAGGCCCTTGACGAACCAGCGCTGCATGAGGATGACGACGATGGCGGGCGGGATGAGGGCCAGGATGGCGGTGGCCATGACCAGGTTCCAGTCCACCGCGGCGTCGCCCGAGGCGATCATCCGCTTGATGCCGATCACCACCGGGTACATGTCCTCGCTGGTGGTGGCCAGCAGGGGCCACAGGTACTGGTTCCAGCCGTAGATGAACTGGATCACGAACAGCGCCGCGATCGAGGTCTGCGACAGCGGCACCAGGATGTCCTTGAAGAAGCGCATGGGCCCCGCGCCGTCGATGCGCGCCGCCTCCACCAGCTCGTCGGGCACGCTGAGGAAGAACTGCCGGAACAGGAAGGTGGCGGTGGCCGACGCAATGAGCGGCACCGTCAGGCCGGCGTAGGTGTTGAGCATGTTCAGGTCCGCCAGCACCTTGTAGGTGGGCAGGATGCGCACCTCCACCGGCAGCATCAGCGTCACGAAGATCAGCCAGAACACGGTCTTCTTGAACGGGAAGCGGAAATAGACGATGGCGAAGGCCGATAGCAGCGAGATGGCGATCTTGCCGATGGCGATGGTCAGCGCCGTCACCAGGCTGATCCACATCATGCGGCCCACCACCACGCGGGCGCCCTGCGTGTCGGCGCCCATCAGGGCCGAGGTGTAGTTCTCGATCATGTGCGTGCCGGGCCAGATGGGCATGGGCACGTTCAGGATCTCGTCGCGCGTGTGGGTGGAGGCGACGAAGGCCAGGTAGATCGGGAAGGCGACGACGGCGATGCCCAGGAGCAGCACCACGTGCGAGAGGATCGTGAGGCCGGGGCGGCGTTCAACCATGGCAGGGCCTCCGGGTGCTGGGTTTGATAGGGGGGGCCATCAGTACTGGACCTTCTTTTCGACGTAGCGGAACTGGATCACCGTGAGCGCGACGACGATCGCCATCAGCACCACCGACTGCGCGGCCGAGCCGCCCAGGTCCAGCGCCTTGAAGCCGTCGTGCCAGACCTTGTAGACCAGGATCGCGGTGTCGCGTCCCGGGCCGCCCTCGGTCGTGGCGTGCACGATGGCGAAGGTGTCGAAGAAGGCATACACGATGTTGATCACCAGCAGGAAGAAGGTGGTGGGCGAGAGCAGCGGGAACTGGATGTCCCGGAAGCGGCGCAGCGGTCCGGCCCCGTCGATGGAGGCGGCCTCGATCAGCGCCTTCGGGATGGATTGCAGCCCCGCCAGGAAGAACAGGAAGTTGTAGGAGATCTGCTTCCACACCGCTGCCGCCACGATCAGCGAGAGCGCCTGGTTGGAATTGAGCAGGTGGTTCCAGTCGATGCCCACCTTGCGCAGCCAGTAGGTCACGATGCCGATGCTCGGCGAGAACATGAACACCCACAGGATGCCGGCGATGGCCGGTGCGACCGCATAGGGAATGATGAGGAAGGTCTTGTAGGCCAGCCCGCCGCGCAGGATGCGGTCCGCGAAGATCGCCAGCACCAGCGACAGCGCGATGCCGATGCCGGCCACCAGCACCGAGAAGATCGCCGTGACCTTGAAGGACTCGATGTAGGCCGGGTCGGCGAACAGCGTCTTGAAGTTCTCCAGCCCCACGAAGGACACCGACGTGCCGAAGGCGTCCTCGGATTGCATCGACTGCAGGATGGCCTGGCTGGCCGGCCAGAAAAAGAACACCAGGATCACCACCATCTGCGGCGCGATCAGCAGCCAGGGCAGCCAGCCCGACCTGAAAAGAACGCGTTTCTCCATACCTCAACCCCTCAAAAAACGAAACGCCCGCCCCGACATCAATTCAGGGCGGGCGTGCGAGTCTACTGCGGCGTCACCTCACCGGCAGGCACCCTCCCCGCTTGGCGGGGAGGGCAGGGAGGGGTGCCACTACACGCTGAAAGCGAGCAAGGGCTTTCAGCCCTTGTTCGCTTTCTGGAAGCGCTCGAGCTGCTCGTCCCCCCGCTTGACCGCGGTGTCCAGTGCTTCCTTGGCCGTCTTCTTGCCGCTCCAGATCTGCTCGGTTTCCTCGTCGATGATGGTGCGGATCTGCACGAAGTTGCCCAGGCGCACGCCACGCGACTTGTCGGTGGTCTTGCGGATCATCTGCGTCACGGCCACGTCGGTGCCCGGGTTGTCCTTGTAGAAGCCCGAGGCGTCGGTCAGCTTGAAGGCGGCCGTCGTGATGGGCAGGTAGCCGGTACGCTTGTGGCTTTCGGACTGCACCTTGGTATCCGACAGGAAGGTGAAGAAGCTGGCCACGCCCTTGTAGTGCTCGGCCGGCTTGCCCGACATCACCCACAGGCTGGCGCCGCCGATCACGGTGTTCTGCGGCGCGCCCTTCACGTCGGAATAGACGGGCAGGGTGGAAATGCCGTACTTGAACTTGGCGTCCTTGGCCACGCGTGCGTACAGGCCCGAGGAGCCGGTCATCATGGCGCACTCGCCCGAGGGGAAGGCGGCGTCGGGCGTGTTGTTGCGGCCCTTGTAGACGAAGGTGCCGTCCTTGGCCATCTTGGCCAGGTTCTCGAAGTGCTTGACGTGCAGCGGCGAGTTGAAGGCCAGGCGCGCCGAGGTGCCGCCGAAGCCGTTGTTCTGCGTCGCATACAGCGTGTTGTGCCAGGCAGAGAAGCTCTCGAGCTGGGTCCAGCTCATCCAACTGGTGGTGAAGGGGCACTTGTGGCCGCTGGCCTTGAGCTTGTCCGCGGCCGCGATCACCTCGGGCCAGGTGGTGGGCGCCTTCTCGGGGTCGAGGCCGGCCGCCTTGAAGGCGTCCTTGTTGTAGTAGAAGATGGTCGTCGAGCTGTTGAAGGGGAAGCTCAGCATCTGGCCGTTGGGCGCGGTGTAGTAGCCGGCCACGGCGGGCACGTACACGCTGGGGTCGAACTTGGCGCCGCCCGAACTCATCACCTCGCCCACCGGCTTGATGGCGCCCTTGGAGGCCATCATGGTGGCGGTGCCCACTTCGAACACCTGCAGGATGTCCGGCGCGTTGCCGGCACGGAAGGCCGCGATGGCCGCGGTCATGGACTCGTCGTACTGGCCCTTGTAGGTGGGGAGGATCTTGTAGTCCTTCTGGCTCGCGTTGTACTGCTTGGCCAGGTCATTGACCCACTCGCCGAGCGGGCCGCTCATCGAATGCCACCACTGGATCTCGGTCTGTGCGTGGACGGGGGCGCTGAACACGGCCGCCAATGCGGCGGCAGCCGCGACGCTCTTGAATTGCATAAGGGAACACTCCTGCTTGGGGAATACGGAACCGTGTAGGGTATGTGTCAGTTGTTACACAGCGGAGTCAGCGTTTGTCACATGTTTTGCGACGCGCATGTCACCGTGGAAACCCTTTCCGATTGTCACCTCTCCCCTAGAAGGCTTTCATGACCAGCGCGCGCACTTCCCTGCCCAAGGACAAGATCCACTTCCTGCTGCTCGAGGGCATCCATCCCTCGGCCGTGCAATCGCTGCACGAGCAGGGCTACACGCAGATCGAGCAACTGACCGGCGCGCTGGGCGAGGAGGAGCTGAAGTCGCGCCTGGCCGACGTGCACTTCCTGGGCATCCGCTCGCGCACGCAGCTCACCCGCGCCGTGTTCGAGGCCGCCCCCAAGCTGGTGGCGGTGGGCGCCTTCTGCATCGGCACCAACCAGATCGACTTGGATGCGGCGCGCGAGCACGGCGTGGCGGTGTTCAACGCGCCCTTCTCCAACACCCGCTCGGTGGCCGAGCTGGTGCTGGCCGAGGCCATCCTGCTTCTGCGCGGCGTGCCCGAGAAAAGCGCGGTGGCGCACCGCGGCGGATGGCTCAAGTCGGCCGACAACGCCTTCGAGATCCGGGGCAAGACGCTGGGCATCGTGGGCTACGGGTCCATCGGCGCGCAGTTGTCGGTGCTGGCCGAGGCGCTGGGCATGCAGGTGGCGTTCTACGACGTGGTGACCAAGCTGCCCCTGGGCAACGCCCGCCAGGTGCGCAACCTGCACGAGCTCCTGGGCCAGAGCGACATCGTCAGCCTGCACGTGCCCGAGACGGCCGCCACGCAATGGATGATCGGCGAGGAGGAAATCGCGGCGATGAAGCCGGGCAGCATCCTCATCAACGCCTCGCGCGGCACGGTGGTCAAGATCGAGGCCCTGGCCGCGGCGCTGAAGGAGAAGAAGCTGCTGGGCGCCGCCATCGACGTCTTCCCGGTCGAGCCCAAGAGCAACAAGGACGAGTTCCAGTCGCCCCTGCGCGGGCTGGACAACGTGATCCTGACGCCGCACATCGGCGGCTCCACCATGGAGGCGCAGGCCAACATCGGCCTGGAGGTGGCCGAGAAGCTGGTGAAGTACAGCGACAACGGCACCACCACCTCCTCGGTGAACTTCCCCGAGGTGGCGCTGCCGGCGCATCCGGGCAAGCACCGGCTGCTGCACATCCACCGCAACGTGCCGGGCGTGCTGTCCGAGATCAACCGGGTGTTCGCCGAGAACGGCATCAACATCGCGTCCCAGTACCTGCAGACCAATGACAAGGTGGGCTACGTGGTGACGGACATCGACGCCGCCTACTCCGACCTGGCCCTGGAAAAGCTCGCGCAGGTGCCCGGAACCATCCGAAGCCGGGTGCTCTTCTGAGCCCGCGGGCAGGGTGCCGGGCCCTGCCTTAAAATCAGGGGCCCCGGTTCATGAGGCGCGCAGCGCCCGGCCGAGACCCCATCCCGATGAATGCTCCGACCGCGTTGACCGCGTTGTTGTCGCAGGCCGCAGAGCCCGTGCGACTTCGCGAGATCCCGTACAACTACACCAGCTTCTCCGACCGCGAGATCGTGATCCGCCTGCTGGGCGAACGCGGCTGGTCCCTGTTGCAAGTCTTGCGCGACGAGCGCCGCACCGGCCGATCGGCCCGCATGCTCTACGAGGTGCTCGGCGACATCTGGGTCGTGCAGCGCAACCCCTACCTGGTCGACGACCTGCTGGACAACCCGCGCCGCCGCAGCCAGCTGGTGGAAGCGCTTCACCACCGCATGGCCGAGGTGCAGAAGCGCCGCACCCCCGAGGCCGACTCGCAGCGCGACGCCCTGGTGGGCGAGCTCACCGGCATGGTCTCGCAGGCCATCGACGCCTTCGACGCCATGTTCCGCGACGTGGCGGCGCTGCGCCGCAAGGCCACCCGGGCGCTGCGCCGGGTCACGGCCAAGGACAACATCAAGTTCGACGGCCTGTCGCGCGTCTCGCACGTCACAGACGCCACCGACTGGCGGGTGGAGTATCCCTTCGTCGTGCTCACCCCCGACACCGAGGCGGAAATGGCCGAGCTGGTGCGGACCTGCATCGAGCTGGGCCTGACCATCATCCCCCGCGGGGGTGGCACCGGCTACACCGGCGGCGCCATTCCTCTTACCTGGAACAGCGCGGTCATCAACACCGAGAAGCTGGAGGCCATGACCGAGGTCGAGATGGTCTCTCTGCCGGGCCTCGAATCGCCCGTCCCGACCATCTACACCGAGGCCGGCGTGGTCACCCAGCGCGTGGCCGATGCGGCCGAGCGCGCCGGCTTCGTGTTCGCGGTCGACCCGACCTCGGCCGAGGCTTCCTGCGTGGGCGGCAACGTGGCCATGAACGCGGGCGGCAAGAAGGCCGTTCTGTGGGGCACGGCGCTGGACAACCTGGCCTCGTGGCGCATGGTGACGCCGCAGGCCGAATGGCTGGAAGTGACCCGCGTGGGCCACAACCTGGGCAAGATCCACGACGCCGAGCTGGCCGTCTTCGACCTGACCTACTACGCCGCCGACGGCAAGAGCCTGCTGCGCACCGAGCGCCTGGAAATTCCGGGCCGCAGCTTCCGCAAGGAAGGGCTGGGCAAGGACGTCACCGACAAGTTCCTCTCGGGCCTGCCGGGCATCCAGAAGGAAGGCTGCGACGGCCTCATCACCAGCTGCCGCTGGGTGGTGCACCGCATGCCGGAGCACACCCGCACGGTGTGCCTGGAGTTCTTCGGCAACGCCAAGGACGCGGTGCCCAGCATCGTCGAGATCAAGGACTTCATGTTCGCCGAGCAATTGCGCTCGGGCGTCATGCTGGCCGGCCTGGAGCACCTGGACGACCGCTACCTGAAGGCGGTGGGCTACGCCACCAAGTCCAAGAAGCACGGCGGCGGCCTGCCCAAGATGGTGCTGGTCGGCGACATCGCCGGCGACGACGCCGACGCGGTGGCGCGGGCGACCTCCGAGGTGGTGCGCATCGCCAATTCGCGCAGCGGCGAGGGCTTCATCGCCATCAGCCCCGAGGCGCGCAAGAAGTTCTGGCTGGACCGCAAGCGCACCGCGGCCATCAGCCGCCACACCAACGCCTTCAAGATCAACGAGGACGTGGTGATCCCGCTGCCGCGCATGGCCGAGTATTCGGACGGCATCGAGCGCATCAACATCGAGTTGAGCCTGAAGAACAAGCTGGCGCTGTGCGACGCGCTGGAGGCCTTCCTCACCCGCGGCAACCTGCCGCTGGGCAAGAGCGACGACGCCAACGACATCCCCACGGCCGAGCTGCTGGAAGACCGCGTGGCCCAGGCCGTGACGCTGGTGCAGGAGGTGCGCGAGCGCTGGGCCGGCTGGCTGCGCGACGTGGATGCGCTGTTCCCGCACCTGCAGGACCACAGCCTGCGCGCCAGCTGGAAGACGCAGATCCGCGCGCCGCTGGAGCAGATCTTCGCCGGCGCCTCCTTCGCGCCCATCCTGGCCGAGTGCAGCGCGATCCACCAGCGCGTGCTCAAGGGCCGCGTGTGGGTGGCGCTGCACATGCACGCCGGCGACGGCAACGTGCACACCAACATCCCGGTCAACAGCGACAACTACGAGATGCTGCAGACCGCGCATGCCGCGGTGGCCCGCATCATGGTGCTCGCGCGCAGCCTGGACGGCGTGATCTCTGGCGAGCACGGCATCGGCATCACCAAGCTGGAGTTCCTCACGGACGAGGAGCTCGCGCCCTTCACCGACTACAAGCGCCGGGTGGACCCCGAGGGCCGCTTCAACAAGGGCAAGCTGATCCGCCAGAATGTCCAAGGACAGGGGCAGGGCGCCGTCCAGGTGCTGCATGCCGACCTGACCAACGCCTACACGCCCAGTTTCGGCCTGATGGGGCATGAGTCGCTGATCATGCAGCAGAGCGACATCGGCGCCATCGCCGATTCGGTCAAGGACTGCCTGCGTTGCGGCAAGTGCAAGCCGGTGTGCGCCACCCACGTGCCGCGCGCCAACCTGCTCTACAGCCCGCGCAACAAGATCCTGGCGACCTCGCTGCTGGTCGAGGCCTTCCTGTACGAAGAGCAGACCCGCCGCGGCATCAGCATCAAGCACTGGGAAGAGTTCGAGGACGTGGCCGACCACTGCACGGTGTGCCACAAGTGCCTGACGCCCTGCCCGGTGAAGATCGACTTCGGCGACGTGTCGATGAACATGCGCAACCTGCTGCGCAAGATGGGCCAGAAGAGCTTCCGGCCCGGCAATGCGGCCGCCATGTTCTTCCTCAACGCCACCAACCCCACCACCATCAAGGCGGTGCGTACCGGCATGGTCGAGGTGGGCTTCAAGGCGCAACGCTTCGCCAACGACCTGCTGCGCGTGGCGACGAAGAAGCAGACCGCGCACCCGCCGGCCACGCTGGGCCCGGCGCCGGTGAAGGAACAGGTCATCCACTTCATCAACAAGAAGATGCCCGGCAACCTGCCCAAGAAGACGGCCCGGGCCCTGCTGGACATCGAGGACGCCGACTACGTCCCGATCATCCGCGACCCGCGCGCCACCACCTCGGAGACCGAGGCGGTGTTCTACTTCCCGGGTTGCGGCTCCGAGCGCCTGTTCTCGCAGGTGGGCCTGGCGACGCAGGCCATGCTCTGGCATGCGGGCGTGCAGACCGTGCTGCCGCCGGGCTACCTGTGCTGCGGCTATCCGCAGCGCGGCAGCGGCCAGTTCGACAAGGCCGAGAAGATGATCACGGACAACCGCGTGCTCTTCCACCGCGTGGCCAACACGCTGAACTACCTGGACATCAAGACGGTGGTGGTGAGCTGCGGCACCTGCTACGACCAGCTGCAGGGCTACCAGTTCGACAAGATCTTCCCGGGCTGCCGCATCGTGGACATCCACGAGTACCTGCTGGAAAAGGGCATCACCCTGGGCGATGCGGCCGGCGGCGGCTACCTGTACCACGACCCCTGCCACAGCCCGATGAAGCAGCAGGACCCGATGAAGACCGTGAGGGCGCTGGTGGGCGACAACGTGCTCAAGAGCGACCGCTGCTGCGGCGAGTCGGGCACGCTGGGCGTGAGCCGGCCCGACATCTCCACGCAGATCCGCTTCCGCAAGGAAGAAGAGCTGAAGAAGGGCGAGGCCGCGCTGCGCCAGGCCGGCCAGGTCGGTGCCAATGACAACGTGAAGATCCTCACCAGCTGCCCGAGCTGCCTGCAGGGCCTCTCGCGCTACGGCAACGACCTGAACAACGGACTGCTCGACGCCGACTACATCGTGGTGGAGATGGCACGCCAGATCCTGGGCGAGGACTGGATGCCGCAGTACGTGGCGGCCGCCAACGAAGGCGGGATCGAGCGGGTGCTGGTGTGAACGCGCTGGCTGTGACGCGTGTGGCTGGCTGTCCTCTTTGCGAAGGCAGCGGTGGCCGATTGGTGCACGAGGCGCCGAAGTTCCGCGTCATCTGCGCTGCCGAGGCGGGCTTTCCCGCCTTCTACCGCCTCGTCTGGCGTGAGCATGTGCGCGAGTTCTCCGACCTGGACAAGGAAGACCGCATGCTGTGCATGGAGGCCGTCACGGCCGTCGAGCAGGGCATGCGCGAGCTGCTCGCGCCCAGCAAGATCAACCTGGCGACGCTGGGCAACGTGGTGCCGCACCTGCATTGGCACGTGATTGCCCGCTACGACTGGGACAGCCATTTTCCGGGCCCGGTGTGGGCCGGGGCACAGCGCGAGCGGGCGCAGGCTCGCGAGGCCGAGGTGGCTGCGAAGCTGCCTGCGCTGGAAACGCGCATCATCGAGCGTTTGAGGAGCATCTGAAGTCATGGCCGGTCTGCAATCCGGGGCGCCGACGCCCCAGTCGATCACGCTGCACGAGAAATCGCGCGTGCTGGAGGTGGGCTTTTCTGACGGTGCCACCTTCCGCATTCCCTTCGAGCTGATGCGCATCTATTCGCCATCGGCCGAGGTGCAGGGCCACGGGCCGGGGCAGGAGATCCTGCAGACCGGCAAGCGCGATGTGCTGGTGGTCGACCTGCAGCCGGTGGGCAACTACGCGGTGCAGCCCACCTTCAGCGACGGCCACGATTCGGGTATCTACTCATGGGACCTGCTCTACGAGCTGGGCGCCAACGAGAAGGCGCTGTGGGCGCAGTACGAGCAGCGCCTGGCCGATGCCGGCGTAGCCCGCGACACGCCGATGGCCGCCAAGGGCGGCGGCGGCGGACACGCCTGCGCAAGCCACTGAAATGCGACAAATGCCCGGCGACCTTGCGGGGTCGTCGGCTTGGAATGAGGGCTTCCGTCCTAACATGCACAGGATGAGCAGCACGCATTTCGGTTTCGAACAGGTTCAAGAGCAGGACAAGGCCAGCCGCGTGCGCGGCGTCTTCGATTCCGTGGCCCCGCGCTACGACCTGATGAACGACCTGATGTCGGGCGGCATGCATCGCGCATGGAAGGCCTACACCGTCATGGTCGCCAACCTGCGCGAAGGCTCGCGCGTGCTCGACATCGCCGGCGGCACCGGTGACCTGTCCATGGCCTTCGCCCGCAAGGTGGGCGAGTCGGGCCAGGTGGTGCACACCGACATCAACGAGGCCATGCTGCGCACCGGCCGCGACCGCCTGCTCGACGCCGGCGTGGCCCTGCCCACCCTGGTGTGCGACGCCGAGAAGCTGCCCTTTCCCGACAACCATTTCGACGTCGTCAGCGTGGCCTTCGGCCTGCGCAACATGACCCACAAGGACGTGGCCATCCAGGAGATGAACCGCGTGCTCAAGCCCGGCGGCAAGCTGCTGGTGCTGGAATTCTCCAAGGTGGCCAAGCCGCTGGAGAAGGTCTACGACTGGTACTCGTTCCAGGTGCTCCCGCGCCTGGGCAGGCTGGTGGCCGGCGACGACGCCAGCTACCGTTATCTCGCCGAATCCATCCGCATGCACCCCGCCCAAGAACAACTCAAGACCCTCATGAAAGAGGGCGGTTTTGGACATGTGGACTATCACAACATGACCGGAGGGGTGGTCGCCCTGCATGTTGGAATCAAGTGTTGAATCCCAGAAGTCTTGCGTAGAGGAGACGTGATGAAGAAATTTTTGCCAGTCCTTTTTGCCTGTGTCATTGCCCTCGTGAGCATGCAGGCGGACGCCGCGCGCATGGGCGGCGGCAAGTCCATGGGCCGCCAGTCGAACAACGTGACGCAGCGTGAAGCCGCGCCGTCCGCACCCGCCAACAATGCGGCCCCCGCCCAGTCGGCCAACCCGTCGGCGGCGAAGCCCGCCGGTGCAGCGCCCGCTGCTGCCGCCCCCAAGCGCCCATGGGGCGCCATGCTCGGCGGCCTGGCCGCGGGCCTGGGCCTCGCCTGGCTGGCCAACTCGCTGGGCTTTGGCGCGGCCTTTGGCAACTTCCTGCTGATCCTGCTGGTGGGTGTGGCCGCGCTGGTCGCCTGGCGCATGTTCGCCGCCTCCCGCAACAAGGGCCCGGCCACCCGCCAGGGCGGCTACGCCTTCCAGGGCGCGGGCGGCCCTGCCTCGGCCACCGCGCCGGCGCAGTACAGCCCCAACAACGTCGGCAACGACGCCTCGGCCCGTCCGTGGGAACGCCAGGGTGCGGCCTTCGAGGCCAGCACGCCGGCGCAGCACGGCTCGGCGGCCCTGTCCGGCGGCACCATGATCGGTTCGGCGCTCTCGGGCTCGCAGAGCTGGGGCATCCCCGCCGGCTTCGATGTCGACGGTTTCCTGGCTGCGGCCAAGCGCAACTTCGTCACCCTGCAGGACGCGTGGGACAAGAGCGACATCAGCAGCCTGCGCTCGATGATGACCGACAGCATGGTCAACGAGATCCGCACGCAACTGGCCGAGCGCGAGTCGCACATGGGCGGCGCGCCCAACAAGACCGAGGTGGTCATGCTCGACGCGAAGCTGCTGGGCATCGAGGAGCTGCCCGACGTCTACATGGCCAGCGTGGAGTTCTCCGGCATGATCCGCGAGGATGTCTCGGCCGGCCCGAGCCCCTTCCGGGAAGTCTGGAACATGACCAAGCCGGTCAACGGCGCCAGCGGCTGGCTGGTGGCCGGCGTTCAGGCGCTGCAGTAGTCGTAGACGGGACGCCACATGCGGGGCCGAAGGGCCTCGCGCAGGCTGGATAATGGGGACATGGCCACACCATCGTCCCCATTTGCTTTTCTGTCCGAGCTTTTCGACAAGGCCTCGGCGCGGCTCCAGCCTCCGGCCTGGGCCATCCACGAGATCCAGCATCGGGCGGTGCTCTTCCTCAACCACGTGCTCCAGCAGGAGCCCGAGGCCCAGGCGCGCGTGAAGCGCCAGGAGGGCCGGGTGGTGGAGGTGCGGTGGCGCAACGTCCTCATGCGGCTGGTGGCCACACCCGCCGGGCTGGTCGACCTGGCGCCCGAAGGCGCCACGCCCGACCTCACGCTGAGCGTCACCCAGGAGAACCCCTTCGCACTGGCGCAGTCCGCGCTGCTGGGTGACAAGCCCATGGTGCGCATCGTGGGCGACGTGCAGTTGGCCGCCGAGATCAACTGGCTGGTCGACCACGTGCGCTGGGACGTGGAAGACGACCTGGCCCGCGTGATCGGCGACGTGCCGGCCCATGCCATCGGCAACACGGCGCGCAAGGTGGTGGCCGCGCTGCGGCAGTTCATCGACAAGGCGGCCCGCTCCGGCCCAGCTGAAAAGCCCGATACCGAATGAGCCGTTTCTATCGCGGCGCGTTCATCGTCCTGGTCGCGCTGCGCTACGGCCTGGACGAGCTCATCCTCACCAGCTTCCAGAAACCCTGGCTGCATGCGCTCGCGCGCATCGTGTCCGTCGGGCGCAAGCTGGACGCACCGCGCGGGCAGCGCCTGCGCGAGGCGCTGGAGCGCCTGGGCCCCATCTTCGTGAAGTTCGGCCAGGTGCTGTCCACCCGGCGCGACCTGCTGCCGGCCGACATTGCCGACGAACTGGCCTGGCTGCAGGACCGCGTGCCGCCCTTCGACTCCCGCGTGGCCATCGCCACCATCGAGCGAGCCTTCCACCGGCCGGTGAACGAGATCTTCGAGCAGTTCGACGAGGTGCCCATCGCCTCGGCCTCGATCGCGCAGGTGCACTTCGCCCGGCTGCGCAAGAGCGACGGCAGCATGCGCGACGTGGCGGTGAAGGTGCTGCGCCCAGGCATGCGCGGCGTGATCGAGAAGGACCTGGCGCTCATGGCCATGATGGCCGGCTGGGTCGAGAAGCTCTCGCCCGACGGCAAGCGCCTCAAGCCCCGCGAGGTGGTGGGCGAGTTCGACAAATACCTGCACGACGAGCTGGACCTGGTGCGCGAAGCCGCCAATGCGGCCCAGCTGCGCCGCAACATGAGCCAGCTCGACCTGGTGCTGATCCCGGAGATGTTCTGGGACTTCTGCCACCCGGAAGTGATCGTGATGGAGCGCATGAACGGCGTGCCCATCGCCCAGCTCGACCGCCTGCGCGCGGCCGGCGTGGACGTGCCCAAGCTGGCGCGCGACGGCGTCACCATCTTCTTCACCCAGGTGTTCCGCGACGGCTTCTTCCATGCCGACATGCACCCCGGCAACATCCAGGTGAGCCTGGCGCCTGCCACTTTCGGACGCTACATCTCGCTGGACTTCGGCATCGTGGGCACGCTCACCGAGGTCGACAAGGAATACCTGGCGCAGAACTTCGCCGCCTTCTTCAGGCGCGACTACAAGCGCGTGGCCGAACTGCACCTGGAAAGCGGCTGGGTGCCGCCCGGCACGCGGGTCGACGAGCTGGAAGCCGCCATCCGCACCGTGTGCGAGCCGTACTTCGACCGGCCGCTCAAGGAGATCTCGCTGGGCATGGTGCTGATGCGCCTGTTCCAGACCTCGCGGCGCTTCCACGTCGAGATCCAGCCGCAGCTGGTGCTGCTGCAGAAGACCCTGCTCAACATCGAGGGCCTGGGCCGCCAGCTCGACCCCGACCTGGACCTGTGGGCCACCGCCAAGCCCTTCCTCGAGAAGTGGATGATCGACCAGCTGGGCCCGAAGAAGCTGCTGCAGCAGTTGCGCGCCGAGGCGCCGCGCCTGGCCAAGCTGCTGCCCCAGCTGCCGCGCCTCATGCACGACTACCTGGAGCGCGAGCCGGTCGACCACCGGCGCGAGCTGCTGGAGCTGCTGGCGGCGCAGAAGCGCACCAACAAGCTGCTGCAGGCCATCATCTACGGTGGCATGGGATTTGTATTGGGTCTGATCGCCATGCAGGTGCTGGTTCGCGTGAAGCTGTTCTGAGCGCCCGCCACGACAAGAGACATCGACAAGAGACATCGAAAAAGAGGACTGAGGAGAATTTCGTGCTGCTGACCCTGGTCATCGTCTACCTGCTGATCACCATCGCCATCGGCCTGTGGGCTGCCCGGCGGGTGAAGAACACGACCGACTTCGCCATCGCCGGCCGGCACCTGCCGCTGTACATGATCGTGACCACCACCTTCGCCACCTGGTTCGGGTCGGAAACGGTGCTGGGCATCCCGGCCAAGTTCATCGAAGGCGGGCTGGGCGCGGTGGTGGAAGACCCCTTCGGCGCCGGCACCTGCCTGATCCTGGTGGGCCTGTTCTTCGCCGGCAAGCTCTACCGCATGACGCTGCTGACCATCAGCGACTACTACCGCGAGCGCTACGGACGCACGGTGGAGGTGGCCTGCTCGCTGATCATCATGCTGAGCTACCTGGGCTGGGTTTCGGCGCAGGTCACGGCGCTGGGCCTGGTCTTCAACGTGCTCTCGGGCGGCGCGCTCAGCATTCCGGTGGGCATGACCATCGGCGTGGTGTCCATCCTGGCCTACACGCTGTTCGGCGGCATGTGGTCGGTCGCGGTGACCGACTTCATCCAGATGATCATCCTGGTGGTGGGGCTGGCCATCATCGCGATGTTCGCGGGCAACATGGCCGGCGGCGCCGGCAAGGTGATCGAGTTCGCCGCCAGCAAGGACCTGTTCCGCTTCTGGCCCGAACCCAGCTTCAAGGACATGGTCTTCTTCCTGGCCGCGGCACTGACCATGATGCTGGGCTCCATTCCGCAGCAGGACGTGTTCCAGCGCGTGATGTCGGCCGACAGCGTGAAGTCCTCCACCCGCGGCCCCGTCATCGGCGGCGTGGCCTACATCCTGTTCGCCTTCGTGCCCATGTTCCTGGTGGCCAGCGCGCTGCTGATCATGCCGGACGCCACCGCCACCTTGCTCAAGGAAGACCCCCAGCGCGTGCTGCCCACCCTGGTGCTGGAGAAGATGCCCTTCGTGATGCAGGTGCTGTTCTTCGGCGCGCTGCTCTCGGCCATCAAGTCCACCGCCTCGGCCACGCTGCTGGCGCCCAGCGTCACCTTCACCGAGAACATCTGGCGCCAGTTCCGCCCGTCCGGCTCGGACAAGGCCAACCTGCGGACCATGCGGATCACCGTGCTGGTGTTCAGCGCCGCCGTGCTGGCCTACGCGATCCGCATGCAGGGCACGCCGATCTACGAACTGGTCTCGGGTGCCTACCAGGTGCCGCTGGTGGGCGCCTTCGTCCCGCTGGTCTTCGGGCTGTACTGGCAGCGTGCCACCACCCAGGGCGCCATCCTGGCGATCGGGCTGGGCATCGGCGTGTGGGTCGCCGGCCTGGCGATGCCCTGGGGCCAGGTCTTCCCGGCGCAGCTGGCGGGGCTGCTGGCCTCCATGTTCGGCATGGTGGCAGGCTCGCTGGCGCCCCAGCGGCTGTCCAACGTGCGTACGCCGCACCGCCCGATCGCCGCCAGCTGAGGCTGGGCCGCGGGGGAAGGGGCTCCTCGCGGCGGCCGCTGGAAGGGGAGGGTCGCCCTTATAATTGAAGGCTTTGCTGGCGCTTTCGTGCCAGCGCCATCTCTCCCCCCATTTCGATGCCTATCTACGCCTACAAGTGCAGCGCCTGCGGCCATGCCAAGGACGTGCTGCAGAAAATGTCCGACGCGCCGCTGACCGATTGCCCGGCCTGCGGCGCCGCCGCATTCAGCAAGCAGGTGACGGCCGCCGGCTTCCAGCTGAAGGGCTCGGGCTGGTACGTGACCGACTTCCGCGACGGCGGCAAGTCCGCCAAGTCCGACGGCGAGGGCAGCAAGGCCCCGGCTGCCACCGACGCGCCCGCCGCCGCCCCGGCCCCCGCAGCGGCAGCTCCGGCCGCGGCACCCGCGCCGGCCGCCGCTCCGGCCGCGAGCCCCGCGCCCTCCAGCGCCAGCTGAACCAGGAAATACACGGCACCATGCTCGCGTTGCGCAAATGGCTGTTCTCCGGGCTGCTGGTCATCGTTCCCCTGGCAATCACGCTGTGGGTGCTGAACTGGATCATCGGCACGCTGGACCAGACGCTGTGGCTGCTGCCCGAAGAATGGCAGCTGTGGGTGGGCCAGCACCGCGTGCGCGGGCTGGGCGTGATCTTCACCCTCGCGATCCTGCTGGGGGTGGGCGCCATCGCCAGCAACTTCGTGGGCAAGCGCCTGTTGGGCTGGGGCGATGCCGTGGTGCGTCGCATCCCGGTGGTGCGATCCATCTATTCCAGCGTCAAGCAGGTCTCCGACACGCTCTTCTCCGAGAGCGGCAACGCCTTCCGCACGGCGGTGCTCATCGAATGGCCGCGCCAGGGCGCCTGGACCATCGCCTTCGTCACCGGAACGCCCGGTGGCGACGTGCTCAACTACCTGCAGGACGACTACCTGGGCGTCTACGTGCCCACCACGCCGAACCCCACCGGCGGCTACTTCGTGATGCTCAAGCGCAGCGACTGCATCGAACTCAAGATGAGCGTGGACGAGGCGCTCAAGTACATCGTGTCGATGGGGGTGGTCGTTCCTGGCGCCCCCGCATCGATCGCCACCGCTTAACCGACAAGACATTCAGACAAGAGGAGTAGGCGCCTCGCGAAGGCGCCGGCAACCACCATGGCCATGCGTTCACACTACTGCGGTCTCGTGACCGAAGCCCTGATGGGCGAAACCGTCACCCTGTGCGGCTGGGTCAATCGCCGCCGCGACCATGGCGGCGTGATCTTCGTGGACCTGCGCGACCGCGAAGGTTACGTGCAGGTCGTGTGCGACCCCGACCGCGCCGAGACCTTCGCCACCGCCGAAGGCCTGCGCAACGAGTTCTGCGTGCAGGTCAAGGGCATCGTGCGTGCCCGCCCCGAGGGCACCGTCAACGACCAGCTCAAGAGCGGCAAGATCGAGGTGCTGGCGCACGAGCTGAAGGTGCTCAACCCCTCCGTCACGCCGCCCTTCCTGCTGGACGACGACAACCTGAGCGAGACCACGCGCCTCACGCACCGCGTGCTGGACCTGCGCCGCCCCGTCATGCAGAAGAACCTGATGACGCGCTACAAGGTGACGATGGAGGTGCGCAAGTTCCTCGACGCCAACGGCTTCGTCGACATCGAGACGCCCATGCTGGGCAAGTCCACCCCTGAAGGCGCGCGCGACTATCTGGTGCCCAGCCGCGTGCATGACGGCAGCTTCTTCGCGCTGCCGCAGTCGCCCCAGCTGTTCAAGCAGCTGCTGATGGTCTCGGGCTTCGACCGCTACTACCAGATCGTCAAGTGCTTCCGCGACGAGGACCTGCGCGCCGACCGCCAGCCCGAGTTCACGCAGATCGACATCGAGACCTCCTTCCTGGCTGAAGAAGAGATTCGCGACATGTTCGAAGGCATGATCCGCAAGGTCTTCCTGGCGGCCGCCGACATCGACCTGCCGGTGTTCCCGACCATGACCTATGGCGACGCCATGTTCAAGTACGGCTCGGACAAGCCCGACCTGCGCGTCAAGCTCGAGTTCACCGAGCTGACCGACGTGATGAAGAACGTCGATTTCAAGGTCTTCGCCAGTGCCGCCACCATGCAGGGCGGCCGCGTGGTGGCCCTGCGCGTGCCCGGCGGCGGCGCCGAGGGCGGCCTGTCGCGCGGCGACATCGACGCCTACCAGGAGTTCGTGAAGATCTACGGCGCCAAGGGCCTGGCCTACATCAAGGTCAACGACGCGGCCGCCGGCCGCGAGGGCCTCCAGAGCCCGATCGTGAAGAACCTCGACGACAAGGCGCTGGCCGAAATCATCGCCCGCACCGGCGCGGCCAATGGCGACATCGTCTTCTTCGGCGCCGACAAGGCCAAGGTGGTGAACGACGCCATCGGCGCGCTGCGCGTGAAGATCGGCCACAGCGCCTTCGGCCGCAAGAACGGCCTGTTCGAGGAACGCTGGGCACCGCTGTGGGTGGTCGACTTCCCGATGTTCGAGTACGACGAGGACGGCCAGCGCTGGTCGGCCGTGCACCATCCCTTCACCGCCCCCAAGGACGGCCACGAGGACCTGATGGACACCGCGCCCGAGCAGTGCATCGCCAAGGCCTACGACATGGTGCTCAACGGCATCGAGATGGGCGGCGGCTCGGTGCGTATCCACCGCGAGGAAGTGCAGAGCAAGGTCTTCCGCGCCCTCAAGATCAACGCGGAAGATGCGCAGGCCAAGTTCGGCTTCCTGCTGGACGCGCTGCAGTACGGCGCGCCCCCGCACGGCGGCATCGCCATCGGCCTGGACCGCCTGGTCATGCTGATGACCGGCGCCGAGTCCATCCGCGACGTGATCGCCTTCCCCAAGACCCAGCGCGCGCAGGACCTGCTGACCCAGGCCCCGAGCCCTGTCGACGAGAAGCAGCTGCGCGAACTGCACATCCGCCTGCGCAACACCGCCGCGCCGGCCTGACGCCCGGGCGCTTCGCGTATCCTTCGACGCGGCCCCCATCCCCTTGCCGGGGTGGGGGCCGCGCCGCCATGGAAGCCCTGCAAAAGCCCTACAAGATCCCCGAGTCGGTGCTGGTCGTGATCCACACGCCGGCGCTGGACGTGCTGCTGATCCGCCGTGCCGACGCGCCGGACTTCTGGCAGTCGGTCACCGGCAGCAAGGACACGGCCGAGGAGCCGCTGGCCGAGACGGCCGCCCGCGAGGTGATGGAGGAGACCGGCATCGACTGCCGGCCCGGCAGTCCGCTGGCCGATCGGCTGCGGGACTTGAAACTCTCCAACGTGTATTCGATCTATCCCCAGTGGCGCTGGCGCTATGCGCCGGGCGTGCTGCGCAATACCGAGCACGTGTTCGCTCTTTGCGTGCCGGAGCGGATCGAGCCGGTGCTGGAGCCGCGAGAGCACGACGCCTGGCAATGGCTGCCCTTCCGGCAGGCCGCCGATGCCTGTTTTTCGCCATCGAATGCCGAGGCCATCCTGTTGATGCCAAAATTTCTCACATGAGTTCCGACGCCGACAAGCTGCGCATCGCCACCTACAACATCCACAAGGGTGTTCAGGGGCTCGGCCCGACCAGCCGGCTGGAGATCCACAACCTGGGCCACGCGGTCGAGCAGCTCGATGCCGACATCGTCTGCCTGCAGGAGGTGCGCAAGCTCAACCGCAAGGCGGCCCTGAAGTTCGCGCGCTGGCCCGAGCAGTCGCAGGCCGAGTTCCTGGCGCCCGAGGGCTACACCGCCGTCTACGAGACCAATGCCTACACGCGCCACGGCGAGCACGGCAATGCACTGCTCACGCGCTGGCCGGTGGTGCGCACCACCCATCGCGACATCTCCGACCACCGCTTCGAGCAGCGCGGCCTGCTGCATGCGGTGATCGACGTCAACGGCGCGCCCCTGCATGCCATCGTCGTGCACCTGGGCCTGATCAAGGCCAGCCGGGTGCGGCAGGTTGCGGCGCTGCACGATTTCATTCATCGGGAGATTCCGGCGGGCGAGCGCCTGGTGGTGGCTGGCGACTTCAACGACTGGGGCGCACGGATGCGCTACGCCATGAACGCCATGGGCCTGCGCGATTCCAGCGACCTGCGCGGGCCGCGCACGCTCACCTATCCCTCCCGGCTGCCGCTCACGCAGTTGGACTTCATCTATGCGCGCCACCTCAAGCCGGTGGAAAGCTCCGTGCCCCGCGGGGCGGTGTGGGCGCGCATGTCGGACCACCTGCCCCTGGTGACCGACTTTTCGCTACAAGATTCATAGCAAGCCAGCCAGTAGCCATGTGCATTCCGGGCCGGGAGGGCCGGGAATCCATTCACTGATAGGATGCGCCAATGCTGACCAAGATCGACGCCAAGCTGCGCCCCGTCGAAGCGCAGGCTGCCACGCCGGAAGCGGAGGACGAGGGCACGCCCGTCTCCGTGAAGATTCGCGAGCGCCTCCAGGCCGCACGCAAGCGCTTCTACGCCAACGACAACATCGCCGAGTTCATCCAGCCGGGCGAGCTCGAAGGCCTGCTCGACGAGGTCGAGGACAAGATGAAGGGCGTGCTGGAAAGCCTGGTGATCGACATCGAGGGCGACCACAACACCGGCAACACCGCGCGCCGCGTGGCCAAGATGTACCTCAACGAGGTGTTTCGCGGCCGCTACGTGCATGCGCCTTCGCTCACCGAGTTTCCCAATGCCGAGCGCCTGAACGAGCTGATGATCGTCGGCCCGATCACCATCCGCAGCGCCTGCTCGCACCACTTCTGTCCGATCATCGGCAAGCTGTGGATCGGCGTGATGCCCAACGAGCACACCAACGTGATCGGGCTGTCAAAGTACGCGCGCCTGGCCGAGTGGGTCATGGGACGCCCGCAGATCCAGGAAGAGGCCGTCGTTCAACTGGCCGACCTGATCCAGGAAAAGACCAGCCCCGACGGCCTGGCCCTGGTGGTGGAGGCCGAGCACTTCTGCATGCAGTGGCGCGGCGTCAAGGAGATGGACAGCAAGATGATCAACTCCGTCATGCGCGGCGCCTTCCTGAAGGACTCCTCGCTGCGCCGCGAATTCCTGTCCCTGCTGCCGCGCAAAGGTTGAAGCCAGATGCTCGTTCGTCTTCTCTATGCCAGCCGCGCGGTGGACACCAACCCGCAGACCATCGAGGCCATCCTGGCCCAGGCGCGCGCGCACAACACTTCCAGCGGCATCACGGGCATCCTCTGCCATGGCGCCGGCGTGTTCCTGCAGGCCATCGAGGGCGGCCGCGAAGCGGTGAGCGATCTCTTCGGCCACATCCAGAAGGACCCGCGCCACAAGGACGTGGTGCTGCTGCACTTCGAGGAAATCAACGAGCGACGCTTCGGCGGCTGGACCATGGGGCTGGTGAGCCTCACCAAGGTGCACTCCTCGATCCTGCTGCGCTACTCCGAGCGTCCGGAGCTGGACCCGTACGCGGTCTCCGGCAAGGTCTCGCTGGCCCTGCTCGAAGAGCTGATGGCCACCGCATCCATCGTCTGCCGTCCCTGAGCCTGGCGGCGCAGGCGCGGCGCTCGCAGTGCTGCTGATCGGCTGCGATTTCTCCAGCGCGCCCACGCGGCGCAAGACCATCGTGGTGGCCACTGGTGCGCTTGCACCGGATTCCAAGTCCGTCCGCCTGCACGAGCTGCATCGCTTTGCCACGCTGGACGCGTGGAGCGAGTGGCTGGCGGCGCAGCCCGCGTGGATCGGCGGCTTCGACTTTCCTTTCAGCTTGCCGCGCGAATTGGTCGAGCACCTGGGCTGGCCCACCGACTGGCCCGAGCTCATCGCCCATTACGCGGCGCTCGAACGCTCCGAGATCCGTCGCCTCTTTGCCGCCTTCTGCGCTGCGCGGCCCGTGGGCGGCAAGTTCGCACACCGGGGCTCGGACGGCCCGGCCGGCGCCAGCCCCTCGATGAAGTGGGTGAACCCACCGGTCGCCTACATGCTGCATGCGGGCGTGCCGCGCCTGATGGCAGCCGGCGCGTGCTTTCCCGGCCTGCACATGGGGCCGGCAAGCGAGCGCGTGGCGCTGGAAGCCTACCCGGGGCTGCTGGCGCGCGAGCTGGTCGGCCGCGCGAGCTACAAGAGCGACGACAGGGCGCGGCAGAACGAAGCGCGCCGAGCCGCGCGTGCTGAACTATTGGCCCGCCTGGGGCGCGGCAACTCGCGGCTCGGCCTCTCGGTCGACCTGGCACCGGCCCACGAGACCTTGCTGATCGACGACGCCACCGGCGACGCCCTGGACGCTCTCTTGTGCCTCGTCCAAGCGGCCTGGGCCGCCCGCGAGGGCGCGCCGCGCTTCGGTCTGCCTGAAGGCACCGATCCGCTGGAAGGGTGGATTGTCAGCGCGTGAGGCGCATGCTTGTCCTACACCCATTCGCGGGCTCCGAAGACAATCCGGCGCGTTTGGGCTGGCTAGATTGCAGGCATCAGAATTCCAAGGAGATTTGTCATGATCGGAAGCAAAGCCATGCGGAACCTGAACCTTCGAACGGGCTGGCTGCTCGCGCTGGTCGGTGCCGGCGCGTTGACGCTCGCAGGATGCGACAGGAACGACAACCGCACCACCGGTGAAAAGGTGGACGCCGCCATTGCCAAGACCGAGCGCGCCGCCGACCAGGCAGCCGCCAAGACCGAGCAGATGGCCAAGGACGCGCGCGAGAAGATGAACTCGTCCGATGCCGGCGCGCGCGTGTCGGAAGCGGCCAAGGATGCGGGCCGGGCCATCTCGAATGCGGCGGACGATGCGAGCATCACCGCCGCCGTGAATGCCGGCCTGGCCAAGGACCCGGACCTGAGTGCCGTGAAGATCGACGTCGACACCAGCGCGGGCAAGGTCACGCTGCGCGGCCCGGCGCCCACGCCGATGGCCAAGGAGCGCGCCGAGCAGATCGCCAAGGACGTGAAGGGCGTGAGCTCGGTGGACAACCAGCTCGAAGTCAAGACGATGTGAGTCCGATCGCCCCATAAGAAAAGCCCTGCATTGCAGGGCTTTTTCGTTGGCGTGGGGCGCGGCTCAGTGCGCGAGCCAGTCCTTCAGTTCGTCGGCGTGCTCTTCCTCGTCGGTGAGGATCTCCTCGAGCATGCGTCGCGTGGTCGGGTCCTTGTCGCCGATCAGGTTGATCATCTGGCGGTAGCTCTCCACCGCAATGCGCTCGGCAACCAGGTTGGCGCGCACCATGGCCTGCAGGTCCATCGACTCGTCGTAGCCGGCGTGGCTGCGGTCCAGCAAGTGGGTCGGCGAGAAGTCCGGCTCGCCGCCCAGTTGCACGATGCGCTCGGCAATCTTGTCGGCGTGCGCGGTTTCCTCGTTGGCATGCACCAGGAACTCGTCGGCGATGGCCGGGGACTGCACGCCGCTGGCGGTGAAGTAGTGGCGCTTGTAGCGAAGGATGCACACCAGCTCGGTGGCCAGGGCGTCGTTCAGCAGTTTCACGATGTCGTCGCGCCAGGGGCCGAAGCCGGGCGTGACCGCCCCTTCATCCAGGTTCTGGCCGGCGGCCTTGATGGCGGCTTCGTCCAGCTGCAGGTGCTTCCTGGACGACGGGTCCGTGTTGGAGGTCTGTTGTGTCATTGGGATTCCTTTCGTGGGGAAGATTTGCGCTGCATCAAGGCGTTGACCACGCCGGCAACGTCGGATGTCTTGAACACGGCTGCCAGCAGCACGGAGGTGCTGAGCAGGCGCCACGGCCTGACGAGTACTGCCGCCGCGCCCACCGCCGCCGCCACGGCCACCAGCTTGAGCGGCTCGTCGTGCGCATAGCGCTCCAGCACCGGTCGTACCAGCTGGCCCGCCGCGTGGACGGGATGGCGTTGCCACCAGTGGCGCGCCACGCCGCGTGCCAGCGGCGCCCATTCGAGGCCGCCGAGCAGCGACTTGTGGGCAGGCCGGGGAGCGGCCGCGGCCGCAGGCGCGTTGCTGCCGTGGAGCTGGCTCACGAGCGCATGGCGCGAGATGGCGAGGCGCTCCTGCGCGCTGAGCTTGGGTTGTTCAGCGGGCATGTTGATCTCCCGCCAGGTGCAGGGCGCGCACGTCGGCGTCCAGCTGTGCACGGATGTCCTCGAAGCCGTCGAAGTGCGAGGGCCGCGATGCATAGTAGCCGGCCACTGCCGCTACCAGCACCGCCACGCCGGGAACTGCCACCAGCACCCAGTGGAAGCTGCCGTGCAGCACGCCCATCATGACGGCGATGCCGATCAGGCCGAGCGCCATGATGGCGCTGATGGCCGCCAACACCCCGGCGATGATCCGCGCCACCATCTGGCGGGTGGCTTCCCCGGCCTCTTCGCGCACCAGTGCCATGTAGTTGGCGAGATGGTCGGCGACCAGTTCCGGGTGCCGGAGGACCGTGGTGTAGATGGGATGCAGCATGTGGTTGCGGGCTGTGCCCGGAAGGCAAGGGATGTGTTCGAGACTGGCCGCTGCAAGGCGAGCGCCGGAATGCAAAGGGGCGACCCGGTCGCCCCTTGATTTGCCGTCAGTCTTCTTCGCGGCGCGTGGCCAGCACGATCAGCGCCGTGATGGCCGCGCCCGCCGCAGCGGCCAGCAGCACCGAGCGCACCGGCTGGTCCGCGATGTAGCGGCCCGTCACCTCGGCGGCTTCCTCCATGCGCCGCTGAGCGCGCGCGCTGGTCTTGGACGCCGACTCCAGGCCCCTCTGCACCGCCTGCTGCACGCGGGCCGCGATCTGTTCCATGGTCGGTTCTGCGTCCCGGCGGAAATCGCGCACCTTCTCGCCTGCGGCATCCACGGCGTTCTGCGCATAGGCGCGGGTCGACTCGACCGTGTCGCGTGCGGCCTGGCGGTATTCGTCGGCCAGTTCGGCTGCGGACTTGGTAGTTGCGTTCATTGCTTCTTCCCTTCTATGGATGAGGTTTGGATGAGGACGATTGGAACCCTGGGCCGTTCATCGTAGCTGCGCTAGCCGCGTCGCATCAAGCTCGCGATGAAGCCCGCAATGGCCAGCACCGCAAAGATGACGAACAGCACCTTGGCAATGCCGACGGCGCTGGCCGCGATCCCGCCGAAGCCGAAGACGGCGGCGATCAGGGCAATGATGAGGAAGACGACTGCGTAGTGCAACATGGTGAACTCCTGAGGCGTGG
Source organism: Variovorax sp. OV329 (assembly GCF_900114785.1). Taxonomy (GTDB): domain Bacteria; phylum Pseudomonadota; class Gammaproteobacteria; order Burkholderiales; family Burkholderiaceae_C; genus Variovorax. The sequence goes on along the minus strand of NZ_FOUG01000002.1, from coordinate 274,440 downwards.
CCTCTCGATGGTCATGGGCAGGCTCCGTGCCGCCACTGCCAGCGGCGGCATGCCATGACCATAGGATTTCCCGGTTGCGCGCAGTGTCAGCCGCCGGGCGCGGGAATCGTAGGAGGCGGGCGACTGGGCGACGACGATGCCGAGACGGGCAGTACCGCGCGCAGCAGCGTTCCGTTGCCAGGCGTCGAACTGATGCTGAGCCTGCCATGCGCTGCCTCCACCCGATGGCGCATCCCGGCGAGGCCATGGGTGGCCGGCTTCATCTTCTGCGCCTCGAAACCCTGCCCGTTGTCGGCCACCTCCACGTGTACGTGGGTGCCGTAGTTCTTCAGCACGATGGTGGCCTCGCTCGCCTTGGCGTATTTGCCGATATTGGTGAGGCTTTCCTGCACCATCCGGTAGACCGTGAGCTGCCGGCCCTCGTCGAGGTTGACCGGCTCCAGCGCCATTTCCACCTGTATGCCCGAGCGCTCCCCGAACTCGCGGCCGAGGATCTCCAGCGACGCCACCAGTCCCAGGTTGGCCAACGAGGAAGGGCGCAGGTCCTCGATGATGCGGCGCTTCAGCGCGATGCCGTTGTTGAGCAACTCGGTGAGGTGCTGCAGCCGCTCGATGGCGTCGGGCGAGGCGGCAAGGCGCGACTTGAGGCGCGCGGCGTCGAGCTTGGCAGCGGTGAGCAGGGCGCCCAGCTCGTCGTGCAGCTCGCGCGCGAGAAAGCCGCGCTCGTTCTCGCGCACTTCCTGCAGGTGAGTGGCCAGTTCGGCCAGGTTGGCGGTCCGCTCGCGGACTTCGTCCTCCAGGGCGTTGCGCTCGCGCTCGAGCGCCTGCTGCGTGCGCGCGCCCGCATCGCGCAGGCGGTGCGTCTGGCGCAGGTAGAGGTAGAAGGCGAACAGACCGGCGAGCGCGGCCAATCCGATGCCCAGACGGGCCGTCGCCAGCGAGCGCGCGATCTGCGCCTGGCCGGCCATCAGCGACTGATTGCTCAGGGCCATCAGGTTCGCGGCCTCGGCGCGGATGGCGGCCATCTCCTCGCGGCCCACGTCGGTGGTGATCACGAATTTCCAGGCGTCGTCATTGCCAGACTCGCGAAGGCGCACCGTCATCTCGATCTCGGCCAGCTTTCGCATCACGTGGTCGGTGAGCGTGACAAGGCGTGCGCTTTCCGTCGGCTTGCCCTCATAGAGCTTGCGCAGCGCGGCCAACTGGTTGGAGATCTGCTTGGCCGCTGCATCGTACGGTTCCCGGTAGCGGGCTTCGCCGGTCAGCAGGTAGCCGCGCTGACCGGTCTCCGCGTCCACGATGTTCTGCACCAGCGAGTTCAGGACCAGGCGCTCGCCCTGGGCCTCGCCGATCTCCTGCAGCGCCCGCGTCGACCGCCGGTAACCGGTTTCGTTGATCGTCACCAGCACCAGCGCGGCCAGGATAGCCAAGCCCAGGCCGAGCGTTAATGGGCGAAAAGCCAACCAACGCTGAAGGCGCTGTCCGACAAAACGCGGCGACAAATTGTGAATAATCATCTTTAACCAGGGACGGAACCGTAAGCGCGCATCAGAATGCGAACAAGCGACAAAGACAAAGGGAACAGATGATCAGGATCGGAATTGTCGACGACCATGCCATTGTGCGGTCCGGCTTGCGCCAGTTTTTCTCGGAGCATGTCGACCTCCGCGTGGTGGGCGAAGCAGCCAGCGGCCGCGAAGCCATCGACCTGGTTCGCAACACGGAGATGGACGTGCTCGTCATGGACTTGTCCATGCCGGGCCAGAGCGGCATCGACGCCTTGGCGATGATTCGCGCCAAGGCGCCGGATGTGGGCATCCTCATTCTCAGCGCCTACCCGGAAGAGCACTACGCGCTCAACCTCATCCGGCAGGGCGCCAGCGGCTACCTCAACAAGGAGTGCGAACCTGCGGAGATCGTGAATGCGATCCGCACCATCGCTCTGGGCCGACGCCACATCACGCCGGCCGTGGCCGACCTGCTGGCGCGCCAGCTCGACCGCAAGACCGACAGCGCACCGCACGAGCAGCTGTCGGAGCGCGAGTTCCAGGTTTTCCTCAAGCTCGCCAAGGGCGAGACGGCCGGCGACATCGCCAAGGCCCTGTCGCTGTCGGTGAAGACGGTGAGCACTTACCGCACCCGCCTGATGGAGAAGATGAATCTTTCCTCCAACAGCGACCTGACCTACTACGCGCTGAAGAACAAGCTGATCGACTGAGGCGAGGTCGGCGGGCTGCGGCCTCCTCGAGGGGGCGCGGCCGCCGCGTGGCTTGTGGGCGCCAGGATGCCGCGGCGCAGTTGCACATGGATATGGCCGGTGCACTGGATTGGCGGCCGCCATCGATGCGGCGCCGTGCCTACCGCGGTGCAGCGGGTGCAGTCGATGCACCGGCGTCGCTGGACAGCCAGGCACAGAAGTCCACCAGTGCATCGATTTCATTGGACTTGTCGAACACGGCATCCGCGCCCAGTTGTGCGCAGCGCTTGCGGATGTCCGGCGTGGCGTAGTTGCTGAGCACCACCACCTTCTGGGTGCTGCGGCGCTGCATGCATTCCTGCAGCACGCCCAGACCGCTGCCCTGCTTGAGAAAGAGATCGACGATGGTCAGGTCCCACTCGTCGGCGTGTTCGATGAGCCAGCGGCGTGCCTCGGCTTCGGTTTCGGAATGGCCGATGGCCGAGACGCGGGTCAATTCTTCCAGCGTACCGACCAGGTTCTCCCGGATCGTTGCGTTGTCTTCGACGATGTATGTCTTGAGCGTCCTTGTCATGTCGAAAGACATTTCCCTTGGTGCCAGGTCATCAGCAGTGATGGCCCAGGGCTGCCATCGTATCGATGTAGGCCCTCGCGTCGTGCAAGTTGGCAGGGGGTAGCGCTGTAGGACTGTGCCGACACGATGTTGGCACGACGAAGAAAACGGGGCTCAGCCCGGTGTCGCATCATGGGTCGTGTGGCGCTGCCCGCAGACAGGGCAGGCCGGGTCGCGCGAGACGCGCAGGGTGTCGAAGCTCGCCGAGCGGCCATCGAACATCAGCAGACGTCCGGCCAGCGGCTCGCCGATGCCCGCGAGCAGCTTCAGCGCCTCGCCCGCCTGCAACACGCCGATGGTGCCGACCACCGGGGCAAACACGCCCAGCACGGCGCAGCGCGTCTCTTCGAAATGCGCGTCCGGCGGAAACAGGCACGCATAGCAGGGCGAGGCCGTGTCGCGCGTGTCGTACACGCTCAGCTGTCCGTCGAAGCGGATCGCCGCGCCGGCCACCAGGGGCTTGCCGTGGCGAACGCAGGCCTGGTTCACCAGCTGCCGGGTGGCGAAGTTGTCGCAGCAGTCGATGACCACGTCGGCGTGCGGCACAAGCTCTTCCAGCAAGGCCGCATCGGCGCGGCGCACATGCGTCCTGACCAGGATGGTCGGATTGATCTCGCCCATGGCCACGGCGGCGGATTGCACCTTGGCCTGGCCCACGCGCGATGCCGTGTGCGCGATCTGGCGTTGCAGGTTGGTGAGGTCGACCTCGTCGTCGTCGACCAGCGTGATGCGGCCCACGCCCGCGCCGGCCAGGTAGAGCGCCACCGGGGAGCCCAATCCGCCGGCGCCGATGACGAGCGCATGGCTCGCGGACACGCGGACTTGGCCCTCGATGCCGAATTCCTCCAGGAGGATGTGGCGCGAATAGCGCAGCAGATCGTCGTCGTCCATGCGCTTGGCGATTGGCAAACGCGGCGGCTCCCGGACGCGGGAGCCGGCGGTTCGCCTTAGTTTTCCTTCTTCTCTTCCTTGCGCTCGACCTGCGTCTTGCTCACCAGCACCGGCTGGCCCTTGAGTTGCGCCAGGGCCTGCAGAAGGGGGAAGTCCTTGTCGGTGCCGAATTCAGGCACCTTGCGGTCCTGCGCCGGCTTGAGGGCCTCGGCCTCCAGGCGCTTGCGGGCTTCCTCGCGGGCCTTCTCGCGCTCGGGATTCTTGTCTTCCGGGCCCTGGCCGCTGGCCAGGTGCTTGTCCAGGTCGGCCTCGCGCATGCGCAGGATGGCGTAGGGACTGCCCTCGGCGCTGTCGTCGACCATCACGTTGGGCACGATGCCGCGCGCCTGGATGGAAGTGCCGCTGGGCGTGTAGTAGCGGGCCGTGGTGATCTTCAGGCCGGTGTCGGGGCCCAGCGGACGCACGGTCTGCACCGAGCCCTTGCCGAAGGTCTGGCTTCCCATGACGGTGGCCCGCTTGTGGTCCTGCAGGGCGCCGGCCACGATCTCGCTGGCCGAGGCCGAGCCTTCGTTGACCAGCACCACCAACGGCACCGACTTGAGGCCGGCGGGGAGGCCGCGCAGCGGGTCGCTGCCGGATCGGCGCTGGTAGTACTCGGGCGAGGCCTTGTAGATGGACTTGCTCTCCGGCAGCTGGCCGTCGGTGGTCACCACCGTCACGTTCTCGGGCAGGAAGGCGGCCGAGATGGCCACCGCCGCGTCGAGCAGGCCGCCCGGGTCGTTGCGCAGGTCGAGCACCATGCCCTTGAGGTTCGGATCGGCCTTGTACAGCTCCTCGACCTTCTTGACGAAGTCGTCGACGGTGCGTTCCTGGAACTGCGACAGGCGGATCCAGCCGTAGCCCGGCTCGATCATCTTGCCGCGTACGGACTGGGTGCGGATCTCTTCGCGGGTGATGGTCACCGGGAAGGTGCGGTTCTCGTCCTTGCGGAAGATGGTCAGCTGCACCTTGGTGTTGGCCTCGCCGCGCATGCGCTTGACCGCCTCGTTGAGCGTCAGGCCGCGCACCGCCGTGTCGTCGATCTTGGTGATCAGGTCATTGGGCTTGAGGCCGGCACGGAAGGCGGGCGAGCCCTCGATGGGCGAGACCACCTTGACCAGGCCGTCTTCCTGCGAGATCTCGATGCCCACCCCCACGAAGCGGCCGGAGGTGCCCTCCTTGAATTCCTTGAAGGACTTCTTGTCGAAGTACTGGGAATGCGGATCGAGCCCGGCCACCATGCCGGAGATGGCGTCGGAGATGAGCTTCTTCTCGTCCACCGGCTCGACATAGTCGCTCTTGACCATGCCGAACACCGCCGCGAGCTGCTGCAGCTCTTCAAGCGGTAGCGGGGCCAGGGAGCCTCGTGCGACGGTTTGCAGCGAGACGGTGGTCAGCGCGCCGGCGAAGGCGCCAGCGGCGACCCAGCCTGTAATTTTCAGTTTCTGGCCCATGTGGGTGTCCTATCAACGAACCGGATCAATATACACAGCTTGGAAGCGAACTTTTAGCAACAGTTCCAAGCCTGTGCATGCCGCTAGGCCTTTCCCTGGTTGGCGACGGCCGCGGCGGCCTTGGCGGCGGCCTCGGCATCGCCCAGGTAGTAATGGCGCAGCGGCTTGAGGTCGCTGTCCAGTTCATACACCAGCGGGATGCCGTTGGGAATGTTCAGGCCGACGATGTCGGCGTCGGAAATGCCGTCCAGGTACTTGACCAGCGCCCGGATGGAATTGCCATGGGCCGCCACGACCAGCCGGCGGCCGGCGCGGATGGCCGGCGCCATGGATTCGTTCCAGAAGGGCAGCACGCGGGCCACGGTGTCCTTCAGGCATTCGGTCAGCGGGACCTGCTCGGGCGACAGCTTGGCGTAGCGGACGTCGGCACGCTCGCTGCGCGGATCGTTCGGCTCCAGCGGCGGGGGCGGGATGTCGTAGCTGCGGCGCCAGACCAGCACCTGCTCGTCGCCGTACTGCTTGGCGATGTCGGCCTTGTTCAGGCCCTGGAGGGCGCCGTAGTGACGTTCGTTCAGGCGCCAGGAATGCACCACCGGCAGCCAGGTGCGGTCGAGCTCGTCCAGGGTGTGCCAAAGGGTCCGGGTGGCGCGCTTGAGAACGCTGGTATAGGCAATGTCGAAGTCGTAGCCTTCGGCCTTGAGAAGGCGGCCGGCCTGCTTGGCCTGCTCCACGCCCGTGGGCGTCAGGTCGACGTCGGTCCAACCGGTGAAGCGGTTCTCGAGGTTCCAGGTCGATTCGCCGTGGCGAATCAGCACCAGCTTGTACATGTGTGAGGGCCCTTTTTCGACTGGATATTGACTGGGTTGGCAGGTCTGCAAAACCTGACATTCTAAAATCCGGGGTTCGACATCCAAGGACTCCCGTGAAATTCTTCTTCGACTTCGTCATTGCCAACTGGATGCTGTGGCTCATCGCGCTCAGCGCGGGCGCCATGCTGCTGGTGCCCATGCTCCAGAAGGCTGGCCAGGGCGCGCTCAGCGCCGAGGGCGCCGTGCAGCTCATCAATCGCCAGCGGGCGGTGGTGGTGGATATCCGCGCCCCCGAGGAATTTGCCACCGGCCACGTGACCGGCGCGCGCAACGTGCCGCTGGACCAGCTGGAAGCCAAATTGGCCAGCACGGTCAAGAACAAGTCGCTGCCCCTGCTCATCGTGTGCGCCAGCGGCGCCCGCGCCCAGCGCGCCGTGGCCGTGGCACGTAAACTGGGTTACGAGCAGGCCCAGGCCCTCTCGGGCGGCCTGAAATCCTGGCAGGCGGCCAACCTGCCGCTTGAAAAGGCCTGAAAACGGCGCCAAGTGAGAGCCATGCAACCCGTCAAGATGTACACCACCGCGGTCTGCCCCTACTGCATCCGCGCCAAGCAGTTCCTCAAGTCCAAAGGTGTGGACCAGATCGAGGAGATCCGCATCGACACCGATGCGGACGCCCGCGCCACCATGATGCAGGTCACCCAGCGCCGCACGGTGCCGCAGATCTTCATCGGCGACACCCACGTGGGCGGTTGCGACGACCTGATGGACCTGGACAGCCGCGGCGGCCTCGAGCCCCTGCTGAAGGCGGCCTGAGCCTGCCCCGCCGCCGGGCGTGTCACGCCCAGCGGTCATAATCATCGACTCACCTTCTGGCCCGCGACGGAGATGCGCTCCTGCGGGCCTTGTCTTGATACCCGAAAGAATCAGCATGGCCGACAACCAAGAACCCGTCTTCCAGATCCAGCGCGTCTACCTGAAGGACCTGTCGCTGGAGCAGCCCAATTCGCCGGCCATCCTGCTCGAACAGGAAGCTCCCACCGTCGACATCCAGCTGGGCGTGGATGCCCAGCCGGTGAACGAAGGCATCTTCGAGGTCACCGTGTCTGCCACCGTGCAGACCAAGATCAAGGACAAGACCGTGTTCCTGGTCGAGGCCAAGCAGGCCGGAATCTTCGAGATCCGCAACCTGCCGCAGGACCAGATGTCGCCCATCCTGGGCATCGCCTGCCCGCAGATCGTCTACCCCTACCTGCGCGGCAACGTGGCCGACGTGGTGCAGCGCGCCGGCTTCCCGCCGGTGCACCTGGCCGAGATCAACTTCCAGGCCATGTTCGAGCAGCAGCAGGCGCAGGCCGCCACCGCGGTCACCACGCAATAACCGGTTGATGCCGCGCGACTTGCGCGGCGGGGCGGCGCCATGATGAAGATCTGCGTGCTCGGCGCCGGCGCCTGGGGAACGGCGCTGGCCATCAATGCCGCCGGGCGGCATGAGGTGAGCCTCTGGGCGCGCGATGGCGCCCAGCTGGCCGACATGCGGGCCGGGCGCGAGAACCGCCGCTACCTTCCCGACACCCCTTTCCCTGCCGGCCTGGGGCTGCTCGGCGGCAGTGCCGTCGATGCCGCAGCCGCGGCCGACCTGGTCATCATCGCCACGCCGATGGCGGCGCTGCGCGAGCAGCTTCTGGCGCTGCGCGAGCTGCGCGTGCCCACCGCCTGGCTGTGCAAGGGCGTGGAGCCGGCGCAGGGCGGCGAGGGCATCGGCCTGCTGGCCCACGAAATCCAGGCCCAGGTGGCGCCCGGCCTGCCGGCTGGCGTGCTCAGCGGCCCCAGCTTCGCCCAGGAAGTGGCTCGCGGCCAACCCACCGCCCTGGTGGCGGCGAGCGGCCATGCCGCAGTGCGGCAGGCTTTGGTCGAAGCCTTCCATGGGCCCTCGCTGCGGGTCTATGCCAATGACGACATCGTCGGCGTGGAGGTGGGCGGTGCGGTCAAGAACGTGCTGGCCATCGCCACCGGCCTGGCCGACGGGCTGGCCCTCGGACTCAATGCCCGTGCTGCGCTCATCACGCGCGGCCTGGCGGAAATGACCCGGCTTGGCATGGCGCTGGGCGCCCGGGCCGATACGTTCATGGGCCTGTCCGGACTGGGCGATCTGGTGCTCACCGCCACCGGCGACCTCTCGCGCAACCGCAAGGTGGGCCTGCTGCTGGCGCAGGGGCACACCCTGGCCGAGGCGGTGCAGTCGCTGGGCCATGTGGCCGAGGGCGTCTATTGCGCCCGCACGGTGCTGCAGCGCGCTTCGCGGCTCGGCGTGGAGATGCCCATCGCCAGCGGCGTGGTGGCCTTGCTGGACGGCGGCGCGCGCCCTGAGGACGTGGTGGCTGCGCTCATGGGCCGCGGACCGACCGCCGAGTTGGGCTGATTGGTCCGCCGCCCAGGGTGGGCCCCTGGGCAGTGGTTCCCGCCTTGAAGCGGTCAAGGCCTTGCGATAGCGTGGCGGCTCCTTCAACAACCCCTGGGAGCCGTTCATGACCCATCACACCCGATCGATCCGTCTTGCTGCCGCACTGGTGGGCGCCGCTGCGCTGGTGGCCGCCTGCGCCACCGGCATGGGTGGTTCCAAGCCCATGGGCTTCTTCATCAGCAGCACCAATCCCGGCAAGGGCGGCGACCTGGGCGGCCTGGTGGGCGCAGATGCCTGGTGCCAGGCGATGGCGGCCTCGGCAGGCCAGGGCAGCCGGACCTGGCGCGCCTACCTCAGCACCACGGCCACCGGCGCAACCCCGGCGGTGAACGCACGCGACCGCATCGGCAGCGGCCCCTGGTACAACGCCAAAGGCGTGCTCGTCGCCAACAACGTGGCCGACCTGCACAGCGCCAGCGCCAACCTGGGCAAGGAGACTTCGCTGACCGAGAAGGGCGACGTGGTGAGCGGCTTCGGCGACCCCGTGAACCGCCACGACATCCTCACCGGCTCGCGCCCCGACGGCACCGTGGCCGTGCCCGAGCCCGGCAAGGACACCACCTGCGGCAACTGGACCCGCAGCGCCGACGGCTCGGCCATCGTCGGCCACCACGACAAGAAAGGCACCAACCCCGACCCGGTCGCCAACGCCTCCTGGAACGCCTCGCACGGCACCCGCGGCTGCAGCGTCGACCAGCTGAAGATGAGCGGCAGCGCTGGGTTGATGTACTGCTTCGCCACGAACTGAGGCCCCCCGGCTTTTCACTTCGCTTCGCTGCGGGACTGAAGCCCCCGGCTTTTCACTCCGCTTCGCTGCGTGTAATTCGCCACCCCCCGAGGGGGTGACCCCACCTGCGGCCCGGCAAAGCCGGTTCCGCGGTGCGGGGCTGGCGAAAGCCGGCGCCCGAGCGCGGTGCGTTCTCTATGCTGGGGAGTAGGCCAGGCGCACGTAGATGGGCGCGAAGGCCTCGGCCTGCGTGATCTCGATCAGGCATTCCTTGGCCAGCTCCAGCATCGCGATGAAGGTGACCACCATCACCGGCTGGCCGCGGCTCACGTCGAAGAGGTTCTCGAACTCCACGAAGCGCCGGCCCTGCAGGTGGCGCAGCACGATGCTCATGTGCTCGCGCACGCTGAGTTCCTCGCGCGAGATCTTGTGGTGCTGGACCAGCTTGGCCCGCTTGAGAATGTCGGCCCAGGCGTCGCGCAGGTCGACCACGTTCACGTCGGGGAAGCGCGGCTTGATCGACTGCTCGATGTGTACGTGCGCCCGCCAGAAGTCGCGCCCGAAGGTCGGCATGGCACCGATGGCGGCGGCCTGCATCTTGGTCTGCTCGTACTCCATGAGCCGGCGCACCAGCTCGGCGCGCGGGTCTTCCGCTTCCTCGCCTTCCGCCGTCTTCTTGGGCGGCAGCAGCATGCGCGACTTGATCTCGATGAGCATCGCCGCCATCAGCAGGTACTCGGCGGCCAGCTCCAGGTTGGTCTGCCGGATCTCGTCGACGTAGGCCAGGTACTGGCGCGTCAGCCCCGCCATGGGGATGTCGAGGATGTTGAAGTTCTGCTTGCGGATCAGGTACAGAAGCAGGTCCAGCGGCCCTTCGAAGGCCTCCAGGAAGACCTGCAGCGCCTCCGGCGGGATGTACAGGTCGTTGGGCAGCGAGAACAGCGGCTCGCCATAAAGGCGGGCGAGCGCGACCTGGTCGACGACTTCGGGCATGGCAGCGACCAGCGGCGTGCCGTCCTCGTCCTGCGGGCTGAAGACCGGGGGGGTCATCGACCGGGGCGCGGCTTACTTGGTTCGCGTCTGGTAGACGTAGGGCTGCTGTGGCACGCGGGCTTCGGCGAATTCGCCCTGGGTCTCGCGGTCCAGGTGCTTGTCCCACAGCAGGGCGCGGCCGGCGCGCTGCTCCGCCTCGAGGGTGGGCTTCTTTTGCCGCATTTCCTCGATGAAGTTGGTGATCTCGGAGTTGTAGTCGGCGCGGCGGAAGAGGGTAAGCATGGGGTGGGGACCTTTGGACTGGCCCCGATTTTACCGGTGCCCGGGCGCCGCGCCGACACCGGCCAGCTCAGCGGCGAAACCGGAGCGCTCGATCAGGTCCTGCGGTTGTGGTTGCAGCGACTCCAGCCGCAGCACGCCGCCGCGCGCCGCCACCGTCCGGTTCAGCTGGCGCAGGGCGTCCAGGCCGGTGGTGTCCAGCTGGATCATGTGCATGGCATCCAGCACCACCGTCATGCCGCGCGGCGCCCGCTCCACCGCGTGGATGGCGGCATCCAGCTTGTTGGCCGCGCCGAAGAAGAAGGCGCCGTACAGGCGGTAGGTGAGCACCGGCGGCTCCAGCGACACCAGTTCCACCCGGAAGAGCGTGTTCATGCGCCGGATGAAGAGCACGCAGGCCAGCACGACGCCGGCCTGCACTGCCACCGTGAGGTCGAACACCACCGTCAGGAAGAAGGTGCCCAGCATCAGCAGCCGGTAGTGGTTGCTGAAGCGGCGCAGCATGTAGGGCGCGAACTCGCGCCACTCGCCCATGTTCCAGGCCACGAAGACCAGGATGCCCGCCAGCACCGACAGCGGCACCATCCGCGCCAGCGGCGCCGCCAGCAGCACGATCGCCAGCAGCACCAGCGCGTGCACGATGCCAGCGACCGGCGAGGTGGCGCCGGCCCGGATGTTGGTCACCGTGCGGGCGATGGTGCCGGTGGCCGGCATGCCGCCGAAGAAGGGCGTGACCAGGTTGGCCGCCCCCTGCGCCATCAGCTCCTGGTTGGGATCGTGCCGGCTCAGGCCGCCGACCTGGTCGGCCACCCGTGCGCACAGCAGCGACTCGATGGCCCCCAGCAAGGCGATGGTGAGCGTGGGCGTCACCAGCTGCTTGACGGTTTCCCAGCTGAAGGCAGGCAGGGCGAAGGCCGGCAGGCCCTGGGGAATGCCGCCGAAGCGGCTGCCGACGGTCTCCACCGGCAGCTCGAAGCCCCAGGCCAGGGCAGTGAGGCTGGCGAGCGCGACGATGGGTCCCGGCACCCGAGATGCCACCTGCACCGCCTTCAGTTCGGTCATCCGCCCGAAGAAGGGATGCACGGCGTAGCCGAAGCGTGAACGGTCGCGCAGCAGCAGCGGCCACACGAACAAGCCGGCGATGCAGGCGCTGCCCAGCGCGAAGGCCCAGGGGTTGAAGCTGTCCAGGTTCCGCCACAGCGTGGCCATCTGCGAGAACATGTCGGCGGGCATCTTCCCGACGGACAGCCCAGCCAGGTCGCGCAGCTGCGAGAGCAGGATCAGCACCGCGATGCCGTTGGTGAAGCCCACCACGATGGACACCGGCACGAAGCGCACCAGCGTGCCCAGCCGGAACAGGCCCAGCAGGAAGAGCAGCACGCCTGCGCAGGCGGTGGCGATCAGCAGGTTGGCCACGCCGTAGCGCTCCACGATGCCGTAGACGATGACGATGAAGGCGCCGGCCGGCCCGCCGATCTGCACCGCCGAGCCGCCCAGCAGGGCGATCAGGAAGCCGGCGATGATGGCCGTCCAGATGCCCGCCTCGGGCTTGAGCCCCGAGGCGATGGCAAAGGCCATGGCCAGCGGCAGGGCGACGATGCCCACCGTGGCGCCTGCACCCAGGTCCTTGAAGAAGCGGGCGCGGTCATAGCCGCGCAGGGCGTCCAGCAGCCTGGGCCGGAACTGGAATTGAAATGACAAGATGCCTCCGGAAAACGAATGAACGACAGGGTGTGGTTCAGTTCGATTCCGGCGGCGGCCCGCAATGGCGCAGCCGCATGATGAAGCGCCGGCGGCGCGACAGGTGAGGGGCGGGCTGCGGGGCCATGGCCGGAGTATGCGCCCGAGCCCGCCACGTGCACCAGCCGGCAGCAAGGGAGCTCCAGATGCCAGCCCCACACCGCGGGACTGGCTCCGCCAGACCGCAGGTGAGGTCCCCTCCTCGGGAGGTGGCGAACTACACGCAGCGAAGCGAAGTGAGAAGCCGGGAGGCCGTCAATAGTGCGGGGGAAGTTCGTCGCGCGGGTCGCGCATCGACGGCTCCTGCCTCGAGCTTTGCACCTGGTCGCGCAACTGCGTGAGCTGCAGGCTCAGGCTGTCGATCTGCTGCTGCTGGCGGTAGATCGTCATGTTCAGCTGCTCGAGCAGGTCCTCGGCATAGCTGGCCTTGATCTCCAGCTCGGTGATGCGGTCCTCGAGCTCGCTCATCAGGGCGCCGCCGCGGGTTCGGAGGACGAAGGCAGCACCGCATCGGCCGCCGCACCCACGGCCTTGCCGGTGATGCGCGCAGTGCCGATCGCTGCGTCTGCGGCCAGGCCGACCGCACCCGCACCCACGCTCACGGCGGTGCTGGCGACGCTCACCGTGGCGCTGGCCACGCTGACCACGGCGCAGCCGGTGAGGGCCGCGCCCGACAGGCCGAGCGCCGCTGCCAGCAGGCCCGCGCGATGCAACGAGGAAGAAGCCTTCATGCCGCTCAGCGTACCCGCATCCCCGGCGTGGCGCCCGGCCAGGGCTCCAGCACGTGGATGCCCGGCTGCGCCTTCTCGTCGGCGTGGCTGGCGGCCAGCACCATGCCTTCGGACACGCCGAACTTCATCTTGCGTGGCGCCAGGTTGGCCACCAGCACCGCGAGCTTGCCCACCAGCTGCTCGGGCTGGTAGGCACTGGCAATCCCGGAAAACACGTTGCGCGTCTTGCCTTCGCCCGCGTCCAGCGTCAGGCGAAGCAGCTTGGTCGAACCCTCGACCTTTTCGCAGGCCAGGATCTTGACGATGCGCAGGTCGATCTTCGCGAAATCGTCGATGCCGATGGTCTCGGCCAGCGGCTCGCCGCCGGGGGAGGGCGCCGCCTGCTCCTCGACCACGGGCGCCGGAGCTTCGAGGAGTTGGTCCAGCAGCTTGGGGTCCACCCGCTGCATCAGGTGCTTGTAGTCGGCAATCGCGTGGCCGGCGCCCAGCAGGCGGCCGGCATCCTGCCATTCCAGCGCGTCGCAGCCCAGGAAGGCCTCGACCTGCCTGGCCAGCGAGGGCAGCACGGGCTTGAGGTAGAGCGTGAGCAGGCGGAAGGCCTCGATGCAGGTGGTGCACACGTCCTGCAGGCGCTCGGCCTGGTCGGGCTTCTTTGCCAGTTCCCAGGGCTTGTTCTGGTCGACGTACTCGTTGACCTTGTCGGCCAGCTGCATCACGTCGCGCAGGGCGCGGGCGAAGTCGCGGCTGTCGTAGAGCTGGGCGATGCCAGCCGCCTCGGCCTGCAGGGTTGCCAGCAGCGCAGCGCCGTCGGCGCTGGGCGTGCCCAGCTTGCCGTCGAAGCGCTTGGCGATGAAGCCGGCCGAGCGGCTGGCGATGTTGATGAACTTGCCCACCAGGTCGCTGTTCACCCGGGCGATGAAGTCCTCGGGGTTGAAGTCGATGTCCTCGTTGCGGCCGTTGAGCTTGGCCGCCAGGTAGTAGCGCAGCTGCTCGGGGTTCAGGCCCAGGCTGAGGTACTTGAGCGGGTCGATGCCGGTGCCGCGGCTCTTGCTCATCTTCTCGTTGTTCACCGTGAGGTGGCCGTGCACGTAGATGGCATCGGGCGCCTTGCGGCCCGAGAAATGCAGCATCGCCGGCCAGAACAGGGTGTGGAAGGTGATGATGTCCTTGCCGATGAAGTGCACCTGCTCCAGGTCGGGCTGCGCCATGTACTCGGAGTAGGAGATGCCCTGGCCGGCGGCTTCCACGCAGGTCTTGTCCAGCAGGTTCTTCAGCGAGGCCAGGTAGCCCACCGGGGCGTCCAGCCAGACGTAGAAGTACTTGCCCGGGGCATCGGGAATCTCGATGCCGAAGTAGGGCGCGTCGCGGCTGATGTCCCAGTCGCCCAGGCCGCCGGTGCCGTCCTCCTTCTTGACCAGCCACTCGCGGATCTTGTTCTGCACTTCCGGCTGCACGTGGCCGGGCGCGGTGGTCCATTCCTTCAGGTAGGCCTCGCAGCGCGGGTCGGAGAGCTTGAAGAAGAAGTGGTCGGAGCTGCGCAGCTCGGGCTTGGCGCCCGACAGGGCCGAGTAGGGGTTGATCAGCTCGGTGGGTGCGTACACCGCGCCGCACACCTCGCAGTTGTCGCCGTACTGGTCCTTGGCGTGGCAGTTGGGGCACTCGCCCTTGATGAAGCGGTCGGCCAGGAACATCCCCTTCTCGGGGTCGTAGAACTGCTCGACCGAGCGCGTGTCGATCAGCCCGGCCTTCTGCAGGTCGAGGTAGATCTGGCGGGCCAGCTCGTGGTTCTCCGGCGCGTCCGTGGAATGCCAGTTGTCGAAGGCGATGTGGAAGCCGTCCAGGTAGGGCTTGCGGCCCGCGGCGATCTCGGCCACGAACTGCTGCGGCGTCACGCCCGCCTTGTCGGCGGCGATGGTGATGGCCGCGCCGTGGGCGTCGTCGGCGCAGACGAAGTTCACCTCGGCGCCCTGCATTCGCTGGTACCGCACCCAGATGTCGGCCTGGATGTATTCCATGATGTGGCCGATGTGGAACTTGCCGTTCGCGTAGGGCAGGGCGGTGGTGACGAAGAGTTTGCGCTGGGTCATCGAGCGTGCGCTTTTCTTGGGTGGTAGTGGGAGAAACGGAAGTGGGTGCCAGCCAGCCGGGGCCTGGCGGGCCCGGCACCCGGCAAGGGGGGAGCGGTATTTTAGTTGGCGGGCTATAGTCATCGGGCATCCGGGCCCACTCGTGACTTCCGAACACGACATCACCCTCGCAAGAACCACCGACGCGCTGGCCATCGCCGAGCTTTCTCGCGATGCCATCGAGTACGGGCTGACCTGGCGCTGGACCGTGCGCCGGGTGATGCGCTGCATCCACGACGCCGACACCAACGTGGTGGTGATGCGCCGCGGCGGCACCGGCGTGCCGGCCTTCGCGATCATGCAGTACGGCGAGCAAGAAGCGCATGTCTCCCTGCTGGCGGTGCATCCGGGCCATCGCCGCCAGGGCCTGGCCTCGGCCCTGCTGACCTGGCTGGAGGCCACCGCGCGGGTGGCGGGCTGCACCGCCATCCACCTGGAGGTGCGCATCACCAATCCCGGCGCCATGGCCTTCTACCGGCGGCACGGCTTCGGCGAGACCGGCGTCTCGGTGGGCTACTACGAAGGCGTGGAGGACGCGGTGCGCATGGTCAAGCCGCTGTCGGTGTCGGCCGACGCCGCCTGATCCCCGCCTGCATTCCAGCCGAAGAAGGCGCACACCGCCGCGCGCTGCGCCAGGGTGTCGGCGCGGCCCAGGGCGATCAGTTCCTCGGTGAAGGGCGTCTCGAAGAGCAGGTAGCTGGCGAAGGCCGCGGCCTTGAGCTGGGTCACGCTGTTGGGCTGCAGGCCCACGAAGAGGCGCTGCACCGGGCGCGGCAGCGCGTTCACGTGGCGGGCGGCGATGGCGTCGATGCGCTTCGAAGGCGAGATCAGCAGCAGTTCCAGCGGGCGCAGGCCGCTGGCCGCGCGCGCATCGGGCGGAATCAGCGTCAGCGTGTGGTTGATGCGGCGCAGCCGCTCCACGTCCACCGCCAGCGAGTCCAGGAAGATGCTGGACATCACGTGGCCGGCGATCTGCGCCATCGACGGATGGCCGGTGAGCGTGTTGGGCGGCAGCTGCGACTCGTCGTGCGGCTCGTTCATGCGTCCGGCGCCGATGGCCAGGATGCGCTGCGCGCCCAGGTGGATGGCCGGCGCCAGCGGCGCGGATTGCCGCATGGAGCCGTCGCCGAAGTATTCGGTGCGCCCGCGCAGCTGCAGCGCCACCGCCGGAAAGATGAAAGGAATGGCCGAGGAGGCCAGCAGGTGCGCATGCCCGATGCGCCCGTGCGACGACAGGCGCTGGCTGCGCACCCAGGGCTGCACCTGCCCGGCGCTGTCGTAGAAGCACACATGCTCGCTGGAGCTGTAGCTGGAGGCCGTCACCGCCAGCGCCTGCAGGTGGCCGTCGCGCATCAGGCCCGGCAAGCGCTCCAGCGGCACGGTGCGCTGCAAGAGTTCGGACAGCGGCGTGTTGTCCAGCAGCGAGCGCGGCTTGATGCGCAGCATCCGGGCCAGCAGCTGCCCCATCCCCAGCAGCAGCCGCCAGCGCGCCGCCGCGTCCAGCATGGCCAGCGAATCGACCCGGTAGACCTGCTCGGCGTGGAAGTTGCGCCAGGTTTCGACCAGTCGCTTGACGGTGGTGTGGAAGTCGTCCGCCCCGCAGGCCAGCGCGGCCGCGTTGATGGCGCCGGCGGAGGTGCCGGTGATGATGTCGAAAGGGCTGCCGCCCAGGTGCCCGGGCGCGTGCGCGCGGCGCAGTTCGCCAATGGCTTCCAGCACGCCCACCTGGTAGGCGGCACGGGCGCCGCCGCCTGTCAGCACCAGGCCGGTGGCGGGGCGGGCACGCGCGTCCAAGGCCGGCCTCAGAGCATGCGCTGCATGACGTTGTCGCGGCCCTTGAACCAGTGCCAGAGCGCGGCGGCGATGTGCAGGCCGATGACGGCGTAGAACACCGTGCCCAGCTGCTCGTGCACGCCCTCGATGGCCTTGGCCAGCGCGCGGTCGGCCATCACCGAGGGGATCGCCCAGCCGGTGAAGGGCACGCCGATGCCGCGGCCCGACACCAGGCGGGTGGCGATGCCGAGCACCGGTTGCACCACCAGGAAGATGAACAGCGCCAGGTGCATGGTCCAGGCGGCCAGGCGCGCGGCGGCGCCGGGCGGCGGAGTGACAGGTGGCGTGCCTTCGCGCGTGCGCAGCAGCACGCGCGGCAGCGTGATGAGCAGCACCGCGATGCCCAGCCAGTAGTGCAGCTGCACCACCGCCATGCGCGCCGCCGAGCCGCGCTCGAGGAAGCTGCGCGACTCGATGCTGAGGTAGGCCAGCACCACCAGCGCAAAGGTCAGCCAATGGGCGCGCCGGCGCCAGGCGCTGTAGCGCGCCGATGAGGCGGCAAAAGAGATCGTCGTCATGAAGTTCGTCGGCAGGGAAGGCCGCCAGCCTACCCCAAGGTGCGAGATCGAAAACCCTGGCGCCCATGCGGCACCGCCGCGCGTCCGGCCAGAAGTTTTCGCCCAGGCCCTAGACTAGCCGCCATCGAATCGCAGCAGATCCACCAGAAGAACCCCACCATGGCCGTTACCCAGGAAGCACTCTCGCAGGCGCTCAAATCCGTCCTCGACCCCAACACCGGCAAGGACTTCGTCGGCTCCCGCGCCTTGAAGAACGTGCAGATCGCCGAAGGCGACGTGTCCTTCGACATCGAGCTGGGCTACCCGGCAAAAAGCCAGGTGCCGGCACTGCGCAAGGCGCTGGTCGCAGCCGCCAAGACCGTGCCGGGCGTGGAGAACGTCTCGGTCAACATCACGACCAAGGTGATCTCGCATGCGGTGCAGCGCGGCGTGCAGCTGATGCCCAACGTGAAGAACATCATCGCCGTGGCCTCGGGCAAGGGCGGCGTGGGCAAAAGCACCACCGCGGCCAACCTGGCGCTGGCACTGGCGGCCGAGGGTGCAGCCGTGGGCTTGCTGGACGCCGACATCTACGGCCCCAGCCAGCCCATGATGCTGGGCATCAACCGCCGTCCCGAAAGCGAAGACGGCAAGACCATGGAGCCGCTGGAGAACCACGGCGTGCAGGTCATGTCCATCGGCTTCCTGGTCGACCAGGACGAAGCCATGATCTGGCGCGGCCCCATGGCCACCCAGGCGCTGGAGCAACTGTTGCGCCAGACCAACTGGAAGGACCTGGACTACCTCATCGTCGACATGCCGCCGGGCACCGGCGACATCCAGCTCACCCTGAGCCAGCGCGTCCCCATGACCGGCGCCGTCATCGTCACCACGCCGCAGGACATCGCCCTGCTGGACGCTCGCAAGGGCATCAAGATGTTCGAGAAGGTGGGCGTGCCCATCCTGGGCATCGTGGAGAACATGGCGGTGCACGTGTGCTCCAACTGCGGCCACGTGGAGCACATCTTCGGCGCCGATGGCGGCAGGAAGATGGCCGAGCAGAACGACATGGCCTACCTGGGCGCGCTGCCGCTGGACATCAACATCCGCCTGCAGGCCGACAGCGGCAAGCCCACCGTGGTGGCCGACCCCGACGGCGAAGTGGCGTCCATCTACAAGGCAGTCGCGCGCAAGGTGGCCGTCGGCATCGCCGAGAAGGCCAAGGACTTCTCCGCCAAGTTCCCCACCATCACGGTCAGCAAAAACACGTAAGTTGCTTGACCGTGCTGCGGGTCAAGCCCCGCACCGCGGAACTGGCTTTGCCAGGCCGCAGGTGGGGTCCCCTCCTCGGGAGGTGGCGAATTACACGCAGCGAAGCGAAGTGAAAAGCCGGGAGGCTCCAGTTCATTCAATTTGCTAATCGATCGGTTCGCCGATTGAATTTGACGCTTTGCCACGCCTGCGAAGACACTGGAATTGATTTGCATAGGTCCCTTTTCTCCTCAGGGACAAGGGCCTTTGCAAAGAGGATGATCCAGAAATCGAGACAAGCGCCGGCCGCCCCACGGACCGGTGCCGAAGGCCCAGGCAGATGCAGCAACACCCCGGCACGGCAGGCAGCCGCAGCAACAGCAGCGTCCAGGCGATCCCGCTTGGCACGGTCGACGACATGCGCGAGCGCATCCGCAAGAAGAGCAAGCTCAAGGGCCGCCAGCCCGACGGCAACGCGATGGAGGAGGTGCGCGCCCTCATCGGCCACAAGCCGCAGGGCGGCTACCGGCGCGACCTGCTGATCGAGTTCCTGCACAAGGTCAACGACGCGCACAACGGCCTGCACGACCAGCACCTGGTGGCCCTGTCGGCCCTCACGAACATCCCGATGGCGGAGGTGTACGAGGTCGCGACCTTCTACCATCACTTCGAGATCCTGCGCGGCGGCGAGGCGCTGCCCGCCGTGACCATCCGCGTGTGCGACAGCCTGTCGTGCTCGCTCGCCGGCGCCGGCGACCTGCTGGCGCGCCTGCCGCAGATCCTGGGCCTGGCCGGCCGCGACGACGTGCGCGTCATCGCCGCGCCCTGCATCGGCCGCTGCGAGCAGGCGCCCGCGGTCGCGATCAACCAGCAGGCGGTGCCCCTGGCCACGCCCGAGCGTGTGCTGCAGGCGCTGCAGCCGGAGCCACCCACCGGCGAGTCGCCGCGGGAGCTCGTCGTGTTCAATCCGGCGGAACTGGCCGAGCGCAGCGTCTCGCCCGAACTGGCGCAGGTGCGCACGCTGCCTGCCTTCACCGACTACGACACCTACCGCGCGCACGGCGGCTACCGCCTGGCCAAGGCGGTGGCGACCGGCCAGGTGGACGAGGGCGAGCTCATCCGCGAGGTCGAGCACGTCATCAAGGCGATGGAAGACTCCGGCCTGCGCGGCCTGGGCGGCGCGGGCTTCCCGTCGGGGCGCAAGTGGCGCATCGTGCGCGACCAGCCGGCGCCCAAGCTGATGGCCGTGAACATCGACGAAGGCGAGCCCGGCACCTTCAAGGACCGCACCTACCTCGAGCGCGATCCGCACCGTTTTCTCGAAGGCCTGCTGGTGGCCGCGCACTGCGTGGGCATCGACGCCTGCTACATCTACCTGCGCGACGAATACCACGACTGCCGCGCGCTGCTGGAAGAAGAGCTGGCGAAGCTGCAGGACGACCCGCCTTACCTGCTGCCCCACATCGAGCTGCGCCGCGGCGCCGGCGCCTACATCTGCGGCGAGGAGTCCGCGATGATCGAGAGCATCGAGGGCAAGCGTGGCGAGCCGCGCATGCGCCCGCCCTACATCGCGCAGGTGGGCCTGTTCAACCGGCCCACGCTGGAGCACAACTTCGAGACCCTCTACTGGGTGCGCGACATCGTCGAGAAAGGCCCCGAGTGGTTCGCCGGCTTCGGCCGCCACGGCCGCAAGGGCCTGCGCAGCTTCAGCGTCAGCGGCCGGGTGAAGCACCCGGGCGTGAAGCTGGCGCCCGCCGGCATCACGGTGAAGGAACTCATCGACGAGTACTGCGGCGGCATGCTGGACGGCCACGAGCTGTACGCCTACCTGCCCGGCGGTGCCTCGGGCGGCATCCTGCCGGCGAGCCTGGGCGACATCCCGCTGGACTTCGACACCCTGCAGCCCTACGGCTGCTTCATCGGCTCGGCCGCCGTGATGGTGCTGAGCCAGCACGACAAGGCGCGCGACGCCGCCCTGAACGTGATGCGCTTCTTCGAGCATGAAAGCTGCGGCCAGTGCACGCCCTGCCGCGTCGGCACCGGCAAGGCCGCCGCGCTGATGGAAGAGAAGCAGTGGGACAACACCACGCTGGAAGACTTGGCGCAGGTGATGGGCGATGCCTCCATCTGCGGCCTGGGGCAGGCCGCGCCCAACCCGATCCGCTGCATCCAGAAGTACTTCCCCGAGGAAATCGCCTGAGCGAGGAGAACAAGAACATGAACGCTCCCATCAACCTCCAGAACCTGATGCCGCAGACCCTCGAGTTCCAGCTCGACGGCAAGGCGGTCGAGGCCTACGAAGGCGAGACCATCCTGCAGGCCGCCAAGCGCGCCGGCGTCGACATCCCCCACCTTTGCTACAAGGAAGGCCTGCGCCCCGACGGCAACTGCCGCGCCTGCGTGGTCGAGATCAAGGGCGAGCGCGTGCTGGCCCCCAGCTGCTGCCGCGCCGCCACCCCCGGCATTGAAGTGCAGGCCTGCAGCGAGCGCGCCGTCAAGAGCCAGAAGATGGTGGTCGAGATGCTGCTCTCGGACATGCCGGACCAGGGCTACAAGTGGAACGATGCGGAAGGCGGCGCCGGGCAGCACGGTGAGCTGAGCGAATGGGCCGAGCGCCTGGACATCGAGGTGCGCCCCGAACTGAAGGCGCTGCGCCGCGAGCAGCCCAAGGCGGACGTGTCGCACCCGGCCATGGCTGTCAACCTCGACGCCTGCATCCAGTGCAACCGCTGCGTGCGCGCCTGCCGCGAGGAGCAGGTCAACGACGTGATCGGCTACGCCATGCGCGGCGGCGACTCCAAGATCGTGTTCGACCTGGACGACCCCATGGGCGACAGCACCTGCGTGGCCTGCGGCGAATGCGTGCAGGCCTGCCCCACCGGCGCGCTCATGCCCAAGACGCAGGTCGGCTCGCAGGTGGTGGACCGCAAGGTCGACTCGGTCTGCCCCTTCTGCGGCGTGGGCTGCCTCATCACCTACAACGTGAAGGACGAGAAGATCGTCAGCGTGGACGGGCGCGACGGCCCGGCCAACCACGGGCGCCTGTGCGTCAAGGGCCGCTTCGGCTTCGACTATGCGCACCACCCGCAGCGCCTGACCAAGCCGCTGATCCGCAAGCCCGGCATTCCCAAGAGCATCGACGACGGCCAGCCGCTCAATTGGAGCGACGTGTTCCGCGAGGCCAGCTGGGAAGAGGCGCTCGAGCTGGCCGGCGGCAAGCTGGCGCAGCTGCGCGACACCTGCGGCCCCAAGAGCCTGGCCGGCTTCGGCTCGGCCAAGGGCAGCAACGAGGAGGCCTACCTGTTCCAGAAGCTGGTGCGCACCGGCTTCGGCAGCAACAACGTGGACCACTGCACCCGCCTGTGCCATGCATCGAGCGTGGCCGCGCTGCTGGAGGGCGTGGGCTCGGGCGCGGTGAGCAACCAGGTGAACGACGTGGAGAACGCCGAGATGATCTTCATCATCGGCTCCAACCCCACCGCCAACCACCCGGTGGCCGCCACCTGGATGAAGAACGCCGCCAAGCGCGGCGCCAAGATCGTGCTGGCCGACCCGCGCCGCACCGACATCAGCAAACACGCCTGGCGCACGCTGCAGTTCAAGGCCGACACCGACGTGGCGATGCTCAACGCGCTGATCCACGCGGTGATCGACGAGGGCCTGGTCGACGAGAGCTTCATCCGCGAGCGGGCCAGCAACTTCGAGGCGCTCAAGGAGAACGTGAAGGGCTACAGCCCCGAGGCCATGGCGCCGATCTGCGGCATTCCAGCAGAAACGCTGCGCGAAGTCGCGCGGGCCTTCGCCACCGCCAAGGGCGCGATGATCCTGTGGGGCATGGGCGTGAGCCAGCACGTGCACGGCACCGACAACTCGCGCTGCCTGATCGCGCTGGTCTCCGTCACCGGCCAGATCGGCAAGCCGGGCTCGGGCCTGCATCCGCTGCGCGGCCAGAACAACGTGCAGGGCGCCAGCGACGCGGGCCTGATCCCGATGATGTTCCCCAATTACCAGCGCGTGGACAGCCCGGCTGCGTACGAGTGGTTCGAGAAGTTCTGGGGCCAGCCGCTGGACAGGACGCCCGGCTACACCGTGGTCGAGATCATGCACAAGGCCCTGGCCGAGGACAGCGATCCGCACAAGATCCGCGGCATGTACGTCATGGGCGAGAACCCCGCCATGAGCGACCCGGACCTGAACCATGCCCGCCACGCGCTCGGCGCGTTGGAGCACCTCGTGGTGCAGGACATCTTCATGACCGAGACCGCCTGGCTGGCCGACGTGGTGCTGCCCGCCAGCGCCTGGCCGGAGAAGACAGGCACGGTGAGCAACACCGACCGCATGGTGCAGCTGGGCAAGCGCGCGCTCAACCCGCCGGGCGATGCGAAGCCCGACCTGTGGATCATCCAGCAGCTTGCGAAGCGCATCGGCCTGGGCTGGAACTACCAGGGCGAGGAATGCGGCGTGGCCGAGATCTACGACGAGATGCGCCAGGCCATGCACGCGGCCATCAGCGGCATCACCTGGGACCGGCTGCAGCGCGAATCCAGCGTGACCTACCCCTGCCTGAGCGCCGACGATCCGGGCCAGCCCATCGTGTTCGTGCAGGACTTCCCGACCAGCGACGGCCGGGTAAAACTGGTGCCGGCCGACATCATCCCGGCGGCCGAGCGGCCCGATGCGGAATATCCCTTCGTGCTCATCACCGGCCGGCAGCTGGAGCACTGGCACACCGGCAGCATGACGCGCCGCGCCACCGTGCTGGACGCGCTGGAGCCCATCGCCACCGCCTCGATGACCCAGGCCGACCTGAGCAGGCTGGGCCTGTCGCCGGGCGACGTGATCACCATCCAGTCGCGGCGCGGCGAGGTGGCCATCCACGTGCGGCGCGACGACGGCACGCCGCAGGGCGCGGTGTTCGTGCCCTTCGCCTACTACGAGGCGGCGGCCAACCTGATGACCCACGCGGCGCTGGACCCCTTCGGCAAGATTCCGGAGTTCAAGTACTGCGCGGTGCGATTGACCCGCGGCGGCACGCCGGCGCCGGTGGCAGGCTATTCTCGCGAGGTGCAAGACATCACCTCCTGAGGAACCATGCCGGAAGACGCGGCGCGCAACGACCAAGACCCGACGACCCCCAAGCGGCCCTACCTGGACGTCGCGGTGCTGATGCGCCGCGAGCGCGTCCGGGGGCCGGCCGCGCGCTGGCAGGAATGGCGCTGGGTCTTCGACAGCGTGCTGCCCGACGAGCCGGGCGCCGGCACCGAGCCGCGCCTGGTGCACGAGAGCGAGGAGGGCGAGCAGCGCTGGCTGCACCCCGGCTTCGTGGTGGAACTGTTCGCCGACGATGCCGAGGGCTACTACCTCAACGCCAGCACCGAGTCGCCCTGCTGGTTCGTGCTGTGGCGTCTGGAGGAAACGGCGACCGTGGCAAGCGAGCCCATCGCGCGCCCGGTCATCGTCACGCTCAGCTACCACGACGCCGGCCGCTGGCTCGATGCGCAGGAGATGGTCGAGCAGGTGCCGGCCCAGCCCGAGGTGGTGCAGTTTCTGCGCGGCTTCGTCGAGGAGCACTACAAGGCCGAGCCCAAGCGCCGCCAGCGGCCGCAGAGCTTCAGGCCGCTGACGGACCGCTTCGGCAATGTCGCCAGCGTGAGCACCAGCAAGAAGCGGGGGGCGGGCGATGTCTGAAGAAGGCTTCCTGCAGCGTTGGTCGCGCCGCAAGACGCAGGGCGAAACCGCTCCGCCCGAGGAGCCCCGCCCGCCCAAGGCCGAGGCCCCGAAAGCTGTGCCGGCAACGCAATCGCGGCCGCCCGAGTCGCCGCCTGCCGAAGGCGCGAGCCCCGACGCGGCATCGCAGCAAGCCGAGGCGCCGCCGCCGACGCTGGAAGACACGCAAGCCCTGACGCCCGAGTCCGACTTCAAGCCCTTCATGGCCCGCGACGTGGCGCCCGAGGTGCGCAACGCCGCGATGAAGAAGCTGTTCGCCGATCCGCACTTCAATGTGATGGACCGGATGGACGTCTACATCGACGACTATTCCAACCCCGCGCCGCTGCCGGCGGCCACCCTGCGCAAGATGGCCAGCGCGGCCTTCCTGAAGCTCGTGGACGACGACGAGGAAGGGAAGAAGGGGCCGGTCCAAGAAACCCCTGCCCTGACGTCGGTCCAGGACGTGGCACAGTCGGAGCATTCCCTGAAGGAAGTTCCCAGCCCGCCAGGCGCAGCACCCGACCAGGGTGCGCGCACGGCCAGCCAAGAGACCGATGACGACCACGCTGATCTGCGACTGCAACAAGACGATGCCGCTGGAGCCGAAGACCCTCGGCGCGGCACTGCCTGACAAGAGAGAGCTTCCCCTCCACACCACCCTGTGCCGGCGCGAGGCCCCGGCCTTCCAGCGCGCCATCACCGGCAGCGGTGGCGACGAGGTGGTGGTGGCCTGCACCCAGGAGCAGCGCCTGTTCACCGAGCTGGCCGAGCAGACGCCTGGGGCCACCTCGCCCATCCGCTTCGTCAACATCCGCGAGACCGGCGGCTGGAGCCGCGATGCGCGCACGGCCATGCCCAAGATCGCCGCGCTGCTGGCTGCCGCCGGCCTGCCCGATCCGGAGCCGGTGGCCACGGTGTCCTACAAGAGCCAGGGCCGCCTGCTGGTCATCGGTCCCCTCGACCAGGCCGAGCAGGCCGCGTCGCTGCTGGCCGACTCGCTGCAGGTCAGCATTTTCTCCACCGGCCCCGGCGCGCAGGGCGGGGCGCAGGAGCGGCGCTTCCCGGTCATGGCCGGCCGCATCGAATCGCTGGCCGGCTGGCTCGGCGCCTTCAAGCTGGGCTGGACGCAGGACAACCCCATCGACCTGGACCTGTGCACCCGCTGCAATGCCTGCATCGCGGCCTGCCCCGAACAGGCCATCGGCTTCGACTACCAGATCGACGCCTCCCGCTGCACCTCGCACGCCGACTGCGTGAAGGCCTGCGGCGTGGCCGGCGCCATCGATCTGCAACGCGAGCCGCAGCTGCACGGCGCCGAGTTCGACCTGGTGCTGGACCTGGGCGCCACCGCGCGCATCGACTGGCACGCGCCGCCGCAAGGCTATTTCCACGTCGCCGGCGGCCTGGCCGGACGGCCCGATGCGCTGCAGACCGTGCTTCGGCTGCGCGAGATGGTGGGCGAGTTCGAGAAGCCCAAGTTCTTCGACTACAAGCAGAAGCTGTGCGCCCACAGCCGCAACGAACAGGTGGGCTGCAACGCCTGCGTAGAGGTCTGCTCGGCGCATGCCATCCGCAGCGAGAAGGAACGCCAGCGCATCGTCGTCAACCCCAACCTCTGCGTGGGCTGCGGCGCCTGCACCACCGTCTGCCCGACGGGCGCGCTGGCCTACAGCTACCCGCGCGCGCCGGACCAGGGCCTGAAGCTGCGCACGCTGCTGACCACCTACCTGCAGGCGGGCGGGCGCGAGCCGGCGCTGCTGCTGCACAGCGAGGAGGGCGGCCGCGCGCTGGTCGAGCAGCTCGGCCGGCAGGCGCAGCTGGGCAAGGCGCAGGGCGTGCCGGCGAACGTCATCCCGGTCGGCCTGTTCCACAGCGCCAGCACCGGCATCGACCTGTGGCTGTCGGCGATCGCCTTCGGCGGCGCGCAAGTGGCCGTGCTCTTCACCGGCGAGGAAGCGCCGCAGTACCGGGCGGCCATCGCCCATCAGATGGAGATCGCGCAGGCCCTCTTGAGGGGCCTGGGCTACACGGGCACGCACTTCGTGGCGATCGACGCGATCGGGCCGGCGCAACTGGATGCCGCACTGGTCGCACTGCGTGGCGCGCGGCAGCAGGTGCCGCTGAACGTCGCGCGCTTCGCGGTCGGCGCGGAGAAGCGCGCCACGCTCGAAATGGCGCTGGACCACCTCATGGACGCCGCCCCGGCGCTGAAGACGCCGCAGCCCGCGGCCATCCCGCTGCCGGCCGGCGCGCCCCTGGGCGCCATCGAAGTCGACAAGGACAAGTGCACCCTGTGCCTGGCCTGCGTCAGCGCCTGCCCCGCCAGCGCGCTGCAGGACAACCCCAACGCCCCGCAGCTTCGCTTCATCGAGAAGAACTGCGTGCAGTGCGGCCTGTGCGCCACCACCTGCCCGGAAGACGCCATCGCGCTGGTGCCGCGCCTGCTGCCCACGCCCGAGCGCGCGCAGCCCGTGGTGCTCAACGAGGCCAGGCCGTGGACCTGCATCCGCTGCAGCAAGCCATTCGGCACCCAGAAGGCCATCGAGGCCATGCTGGGCAAGCTGGCCGGCCACGCCATGTTCCAGGGCGAGGCGCTGGAGCGCCTGAAGATGTGCGGCGACTGCCGCGTCATCGACCTCTATGCCGCCACCAACGAAGTGAAGATCACCGAGCTATGAACGCGCCCACCGTTTCGTCCGCCCTCGACGAGGAGATTGCCCGCGCCGAGCTCTACGGGCTGCTGGCGCGCCTCTGGTATGCGGCGCCCGATGCGCAGCTGCTCGAGGCCTTCTCGGTCGCCGCCACGCAGGCGCCGGTGGAAGGTGCACTGCTGGAGGAACCGTGGCGCCAGCTGGTCGGCGCCGCGCGCGAGCGCAGCGAGGACGAACTTCGTGCCGAGTACGACGCGCTCTTCGGTGGCATGGGCAAGCCGGAGATCTACCTCTTTGGTTCTCACTACATGAGCGGCTTCCTCAACGACAAGCCGCTCGCCAAGCTGCGCGGCGACCTGGCCCGCCTGGGCCTGGCGCGCGACGAGACCATCGGCGAGACCGAGGACCACGTCGCCTGTCTCTTCGAAGTGATGCGCTATCTCATCGCCGGCGAGGACGTGAGCGTGGCAAACCTGACACAGCAGCAAGCCTTCTTTTCTTCGCACATCCAGCCCTGGCTGGGCGACATGTGCGAGGCTGTCGCGGTGCACCCGCGCGCGGGCTTCTACGCAGTGCTGGCGCGCTTTACGCAGGGTTTTGCCCTGGTCGAAGCGCAGGCTTTCGACCTGCTGAATTGATCGATTTCACCGGCCTGATGGCCTGACCAAAGTTCGGGGGCTTTGTTGCCCGCGCTGTAAGGGTCTTGTCTACTATGCAAACCTATGTAATTGGGTTCATATCTCCCGATCGATGAAGCCAATCCTGGAGTGAACACATGCAGGACAGCCACATGAACGAAAAAGAAAAAAGCTCGCGCCGGCGATTCTTCGCCGGTGCCGCAGGAGTGGGTGCAGCCGCCGCCGCCGTCGCGGTGCTGCCCCGGGTCGATGCCTCGGGCCTCGCAGAAGAGCCAAGCGCCAAGCCGGCGCCCGAGAAGGGTGGGGGCTACCAGCTTTCCGAACACGTGAAGCGCTACTACCGGACCACTTCCGCCTGAGGACCACCCACGATGCTGCTGACCCGCAAGCCGAATGGCGCCTCCGCCATCGCTTCAAACCAAAACCCCGACACCTCCAGCAACTCACTCTTCGTCCACAGCCTGCGGCGCGGCCTGGCCCATGCCATGCCGACGATGGACCGGCGCTCCTTCCTGCGCCGTTCCGGCCTGGGCGTCGGCGTCGGCCTCGCGGCCGGCCAGCTCACCCTGATGCGCAAGGCGCAGGCGGCGCCGGGCAGCGCCCCGGCGATCGGCGCCGGCAAGGTCGAGGTGCGGCGCACCGTCTGTTCGCACTGCTCGGTGGGCTGCGCCTCCGATGCGGTGGTGGAGAACGGCGTGTGGGTGCGCCAGGAGCCGGTCTTCGACTCGCCCATCAACCTGGGCGCGCACTGCGCCAAGGGCGCCGCGCTGCGTGAGCACGGCCATGGCGAATACCGCCTGCGCTACCCGATGAAGCTGGTCAACGGCAAGTACGAGCGCATCAGCTGGGACACGGCCCTGACCGAGATCGTGGCGCGCATGCAGGAGCTGAAGAAGGCCAGCGGGCCCGATTCGGTCTACTTCATCGGCTCGTCCAAGCACAGCAACGAGCAGGCCTACCTGCTGCGCAAGTGGGTCAGCTTCTGGGGCACCAACAACTGCGACCACCAGGCGCGCATCTGCCACTCCACCACGGTGGCGGGCGTTGCGAACACCTGGGGCTACGGTGCCATGACCAACTCCTACAACGACATGCGCAACGCCAAGGTGGCGATGTACATCGGCTCCAATGCGGCCGAGGCGCATCCGGTGAGCATGCTGCACCTGCTGCATGCCAAGGAGAACGGCTGCAAGGTGATCGTGGTCGACCCGCGCTTCACCCGCACGGCGGCCAAGGCCGACGAGTACGTGCGCATCCGCTCGGGCTCGGACATCGCCTTCCTGTTCGGGATGCTGCACCACATCTTCAAGAACGGCTGGGAAGACAAGAAGTACATCAACGACCGCGTCTTCGGCATGGACAAGGTGCGCGAAGAGGTGATGACCAAGTGGACGCCCGACAAGGTCGAGGAAGTCTGCGGCGTGCCCGAGGCGCAGGTGCTGAAGGTCGCCACGTGGATGTCGCAGAACAAGCCGAGCACGATCGTGTGGTGCATGGGCCAGACCCAGCACACCATCGGCAACGCCATCGTGCGCGCCTCGTGCATCCTGCAGCTGGCGCTGGGCAACGTGGGCGTGTCGGGTGGCGGCACCAACATCTTCCGCGGCCACGACAACGTGCAGGGCGCCACCGACGTGGGCCCCAACCCCGACTCGCTGCCGGGCTACTACGGCCTGGTGGAAGGCTCGTGGAAGCACTTCGCTGCCGGATGGGGCGTGGACTACGAGTGGATCAAGGCGCAGTACGCCTCGCCGGCCATGATGTTCAAGCCCGGCATGACGGTCTCGCGCTGGATCGACGGCGTGCTGGAGAAGAACGAGCTGATCGACCAGGATTCCAACCTGCGCGGCGTGTTCTTCTGGGGCCATGCGCCCAACTCGCAGACCCGCGGCCTGGAAATGAAGCGGGCCATGGACAAGCTGGACCTGCTGGTGGTGGTGGACCCGTACCCGTCGGCCACCGCCGCGATGGCGGCCATGCCGGGCCGGCCGGAAGACCAGAACCCCAACCGCGCCGTCTATCTGCTGCCCGCATGCACGCAGTTCGAGACCAGCGGATCGGTGACCGCATCGAACCGCTCGCTGCAGTGGCGCGAGAAGGTCATCGAGCCGCTGTGGGAAAGCCGCAGCGACCACATGATCATGCAGCAATTCGCGGACCGCCTGGGCTTCGGCAAGGAGCTGTCCAAGAACTACAAGATGCAGAAGGTCAAGGGCATGGACGAGCCGGTGCCCGAGGACATCCTGCGCGAGATCAACCGCACCAACTGGACCATCGGCTACACGGGCCAGAGCCCCGAGCGCCTGCAGGCGCACATGCGCAACATGGGCGCCTTCGACGTCACCACGCTGCGCGCCAAGGGCTCGGTGAAGGACAAGGTCAACGGCTACGACATCGCGGGCGACTACTTCGGCCTGCCGTGGCCCTGCTACGGCACGCCCGAACTCAAGCACCCGGGCAGCCCCAACCTGTACGACACCTCCAGGCACGTGATGGACGGCGGCGGCAACTTCCGCGCGAACTTCGGCGTGGAGCGCGACGGGCAGAACCTGCTGGCCGAGGACGGCTCCTGCTCCAAGGGTGCGGACATCGCCACCGGCTACCCCGAGCTCGACCACGTGCTGCTCAAGAAGCTGGGCTGGTGGGACGAGCTCACGCCGGAAGAAAAGCCCAAGGCCGAGGGCAAGAACTGGAAGACCGACTCCTCGGGCGGGATGATCCGGGTGTTCATGAAGAACCATGGCTGCCATCCCTTCGGCAACGCCAAGGCGCGCGCGCTGGTGTGGAACTTTCCGGACCCGGTGCCGGTGCACCGCGAGCCGCTGTACGGCAACCGGGCCGACCTGGTGGCCAAGTACCCGACGCACAAGGACATCGCCACCTTCTGGCGCCTGCCCACGCTCTACAAGAGCGTGCAGGACAAGAACGTGGCGGACAAGGTGGCGGAGAAATTCCCGTTCATCCTCACCTCCGGCCGCCTCACCGAGTACGAAGGCGGTGGCGAGGAGACGCGCTCCAACCCCTGGCTGGCCGAGCTGCAGCAGGAGATGTTCGTCGAGATCAATCCCAAGGTGGCGGCAGAGAAGAACATCCGCAACGGCGAGCGCGCCTGGGTGCACACGCCCACCGGCGCGAGGCTCAACGTGCAGGCCCTGGTGACCGAGCGCGTGGCGCCCGACACCGTGTTCATGCCTTTCCACTTCTCGGGTCGCTGGCAGGGCGCCGACATGCTGCCCTACTACCCCGCCGGCGCGCACCCGGTGGTGCGCGGCGAGGCGGTCAACACCGGCACCACCTACGGCTACGACAGCGTGACCATGATGCAGGAAACGAAGTCGACCATCTGCAACGTCGAGAAGGCCTAAGGAAGTCCAATGGCACGAATGAAATTTGTCTGCGACTCTGAACGTTGCATCGAGTGCAACGGCTGCGTCACCGCCTGCAAGAACGAGAACGAGGTGCCCTGGGGCGTGAACCGCCGCCGCGTGGTCACGCTCAACGACGGGGTGCCGGGCGAGAAGTCGATCTCGGTGGCCTGCATGCACTGCTCCGATGCGCCCTGCATGGCGGTGTGCCCGGTGCAATGCTTCTACCGCACCGAAGAAGGCGTGGTGCTGCATGACAAGGACGTGTGCATCGGCTGCGGCTACTGCTCCTATGCCTGTCCCTTCGGCGCACCGCAGTTCCCGGCCCAGGGCACCTTCGGCGCCCGCGGCAAGATGGACAAGTGCACCTTCTGCGCCGGCGGCCCCGAGGCCAACGGCTCGCAGGCCGAGTTCGAGAAGTACGGCCGCAACCGCCTGGCCGAAGGCAAGCTGCCAGCCTGCGCCGAGATGTGCTCGACCAAGGCCCTGCTGGCCGGCGACGGCGACGTGGTGGCCGACATCTTCCGCACCCGCGTGCTGCATCGCGGCAAGGGCGCCGAGGTGTGGGGCTGGGGCACGGCCTACGGCTCGCAGCAGGCCGGCAAGCCCACCAACGGGGTGAAGCAATGAAGCGCGCCGCCGCAGTGATCGCAGCGCTCGGTGCTGCGTCGCTTCTCGTCGCCTGCGGCGAGAAGCCGCAGACCAACGCCGAGGGCGTGAA
This sequence comes from Variovorax sp. OV329, assembly GCF_900114785.1. Taxonomy (GTDB): domain Bacteria; phylum Pseudomonadota; class Gammaproteobacteria; order Burkholderiales; family Burkholderiaceae_C; genus Variovorax. Next base: position 242,713 of record NZ_FOUG01000002.1, on the reverse strand, counting down.
GCTCGATGCGGCGCCGTGGAGCGGCACCGCCAACGGCACGCAGAAGGAAGGCGGCGGCACCGCCTTCACCGCGCCGGGCTGGAAGGTGGGCGACAAGGCCTCCTGGCAGGAAGAGCTCAAGACCCGCGCCCAGAACGGGCAGAACGAGTACACGCGCACCCAATGACGAAGGGAGCCCCGGCATGAACAGAACGCTGAGCGCCCTGGTCCTCGCGGCCGCGGCCCTGGGCGCCGCCTTCGCAGGCGGCGTGCAGGCGCAGCAGTCCCAGGCACCGACGGCCCAGGGCACCGTCGCCCCGGCACCCGCTGCCACGCCCGCTGCTCCGGCCGCCGCCCCCGGCGGCATCCAGAGCCAGAACATCTTCGACGTGAAGCCCGAGGCCAGCGAGCAGCCTGGCTATCTGCAGCAGAGCAACGGCGAGCGCGCCAAGGTGCAGCCTGGCAACAATGCGCCCATGTGGCGGCAGGTGGGGCAGGGCCTCACCGGCTACTCGAGCCTGCCCAGGTCCGAGGCGCCCGAGGCCGGCAACCTGATCCAGCCGATCGTCGACTACCCGGGTGCCCTGCGCACCAATGCCGGCGAAGCCTGGCGCCAGGTGCGCAACAACTGGATCATTCCCTACGGCGCGGCGCTGATCTTCGTCACGCTGCTGGCCCTGGCCATCTACTATTTCTCGCGCGGCCCCATCCAGCTGCACAGCCACGAGACCGGCCGCAAGATCGAGCGCTTCACGCCCTTCGAGCGCGCCACGCACTGGTCCAACGCCATCGCCTTCGTCACGCTGGCCATCAGCGGCATCGTGATGGCCTTCGGCAAGTTCTTCCTGTTGCCGGTGATGGGCGCGTCGCTCTTCGGCTACCTCACGTACGCGCTCAAGAACATCCACAACTTCGTCGGTCCGCTGTTCGTCATCACCACGGTCTTCATGATCGTGACCTTCATCCGCGACAACCTGCCGCAGAAGGGCGACCTGCACTGGCTGCTCAAGGCCGGCGGCCTGTTCGGCGGCAAGAGCGAGCCGCCGTCGAACCGCTTCAATGCCGGCGAGAAGGCGGTGTTCTGGGGCGGCGTGATGTTCCTGGGGCTGATCGTCGCCGTCTCGGGCCTGTTCCTGGACAAGCTGCTGCCCGGCTTCGTCTACACCCGCGGCGAGATGCAGATCGCGCACATGATCCACGCAGTGGCCACGCTGCTGATGATCTGCCTGATCCTGGGCCACATCTACATCGGCACGCTGGGCATGACCGGCGCCTACAAGGCCATGCGCGAAGGCTACGTGGACGAGACCTGGGCGCGCGAGCACCATGCCTACTGGTACCGCGACATCGTCGACGGCAAGATCCCTGCACAGCGCAGCGGCCCGCCGGGGTCGGCCAGCGCTGCTCGTCCCATGGCGACGGAAGGAAGCTCCACATGAAGAACTCACCCGCTGGCCTGGCACTGATGCTGGCAATCGCGGCCGCCGCGCCGGTGGCGCTGGCCAAGCTGCCGCCGCCGCCCGCGCCGACGCCCGAAGCGAAGGCCAAGGCCGCCGAGGCCGCGGCGAAGACGGCGTGGACCGGCAAGGTCGATGCCTACAAGCTCTGCCTGGCGCAGGACAAGGCGGCCGCGGCCTACCGCGCCAGCGCGACCGCTGCCGGCAAGACGGTGCCTGCCGCCGTTTCCACCCCGCCGTGTACCGACCCCGGCGTCTTTGCCTACGTGCCACCGGAGGCTGCCAAGCCGCTGGAGGCCGCAGGCGCCCATTCGCCCGCGACGCCCGCGACTTCGCCACCCAACTCGGCGCAGCCCGGGGCAGCGGCGCCCAAGCAGCAGTGACGCGGCAAGGCGGCAGCACAGCGACCCCACCGCTTCCTCGCCTGACCGCCGCGCGTGCACCGCTCACGCGCGAGGTCGAGGTGGTCGACGAGCACGGCGCGCGCGAGCGCGTGTCGATCCCGGCCGAGCGCGACCTCACGATCTACGTCGACCGGCGCGAACTGGTCACCCTGATGACGCTGGGCGCGCAGCCCGAACTGCTGGTGCTGGGCTACCTGCTCAACCAGCGGCTGGTCAAGAGCGCCTTCGACATCGAGTCGATCACGGTCGACTGGGAAGTGGGCGCAGCGGCGGTGAAGACACATGCCGGCGTCGACCGCATCGAGGAGCGCACCGCCAAGAAGGTGGTGACCACCGGCTGCGGCCAGGGCAGCGTGTTCGGCGAGCTGATGGCCGACGTCGACCGCATCGCGCTGCCACCCACGCGCATGACGCAGGCGCAGCTGTACACGCTGGTCAACGCCATCCGCCTCCAGGAGAGCACCTACAAGTCGGCCGGGTCGGTGCATGGCTGCGCGCTGTTCACGCTGGGCGATGAAGGCGGCGCCGACGCCGAGATGCAGATCTTCGTGGAGGACGTGGGCCGCCACAATGCCATCGACACCATCGCCGGCTGGATGGCCATGCGGCCGCAGGAAGGCGAGGGCGCCCTGGGCCCGGCGCGGGTGTTCTACACCACGGGCCGGCTGACCAGCGAGATGGTCATCAAGTCCGCCCAGATGGGCGTGCCCATCGTGGTCTCGCGCAGCGGCATGACGCAGATGGGCTACGACGTGGCGCAGCGCGTGGGCCTGTGCGCCATCGGGCGCGCGACCAACCGGCGCTTCGTCTGCTACGCGGGCGCCGATCGGCTGGTGCTGCAGCCCGAACTCGCGTCGTAGTCCGGCGCGCCCGGCACGTTCTCAATAGGCGCTGATGGTCGAGGTCTGCTCGACCGTCACGTGCGGAGCAATCGCTTCCGCTTCCGCCGCCATGCGCTGCTGGCGCGCCGCGCGCATCCATTCGGCCGCCCGCTCGGCGATCATGATGGTCGTCGCGTTGGTGTTGCCGCCGATCAGCGTGGGCATCACCGAGGCATCCACCACGCGCAGGCCCTCGACACCGTGCACGCGCAGCTGCGGGTCGACCACCGCCATCGGGTCGCTGCCCATCCTGCAGGTGCCCACGGGGTGGTAGATGGTGTCGGCACGCGAGCGGATGTGCCGCTCCAGTTCCTCGTCGCTCTCCTTGCCGCTCAGGTAGACCTCCTGGTGACGGAAGCCCGCCATGGCCGGCGCATCGAGGATTCGCCGCGCCATGCGCGTGCCCTTGAGCAGCACCTCCATGTCCTGCGCATGCTCCAGGAACTTCGGGTCGATGCGCGGCGGTGCATCGGCGTTCGGGCTGGCCAGCGTCACCTCGCCGCGGCCCTGGGGGCGCAGCACGCAGGTGTGCAGCGAGAAGCCGTAGCCCGCGTGCAGCTTGCGCGCATGGTCGTCCACCACCGAGATCACGAAGTGCAACTGCACGTCGGGCCGCTCCAGATCGGGCGAGGTCCTGAGGAAGGCGCCCGCCTCGGCAAAGGGCGTGGCGATCAGGCCCGTGCCGTCGCGGCGCCACTGGCGGATGGCCTTGAGGAGGTTCCAGCTGCCGGCGGCACCGATGCCGAACAGGTCGGTGACCTTCGAGCGCCACGAGAGGATGAAGTCGGCGTGGTCCTGCAGGTTCTGCCCCACGCCCGGCAACGCGTGCGCCACCTCGATGCCGTGGCTGGCCAGGTGCGCTGCATCGCCGATGCCCGAGAGCATCAGCAGCTGCGGCGAGTTGAAGGCGCCGCCGCACAGCGCCACCTCGCGCCGCGCGCGGATGATTTCCTTCACGCCGGCCCGCCGCACCTCCACGCCCACCGCGCGCCGGCCGGCCATCACCACGCGCAGCGCCTGGGTGTCGGTGCGCACGTGCAGGTTGGCCCGGTGCGCCATCACCGGATGCAGGTAGGCCGCGGCGGCCGAGCAGCGCTCGCCGTTGCGCTCGCCGCCATGGAACTGCGTGACCTGGTAGTAGCCCACGCCTTCCTGGTCGAGGCCGTTGAAGTCGTCGTTGCGCTGGAAGCCGCATTGCATCGCGGCATGGATGAAGGCCGGCGTGATGCCGCGCGGGCTGCGCTGCTCCGAGACCTTCAGCGGGCCGTGGCCGCCGTGCAAGGTGCTCTCGCCGCGCTCGTTGCCTTCGGCGCGCCGGAAGTAGGGCAGCACGTCCTGGTAGCGCCAGCCGGGGCAGCCGTTGCGCGCCCAGTCTTCGTAGTCGGTGGGATGGCCACGCACGTAGAGCATGGCGTTGATGGCGCTGGAGCCGCCCAGGCAGCGCCCGCGCGGCTGGTAGCCGCGGCGCCCGCCCAGGCCGGGCTGCGGCACGGTCTCGTAGGCGTAGTTGTTGATCCTGAAGGGCCGGCCCGGCAGCAGGGCCACCACGCCGGCCGGCGCGCGCACCAGCACGCCGCGGCCGTCGCCGCCGGCCTCGATCAGGCAGACGGTGACGCGCGGATCCTCGCTCAGGCGCGAGGCCAGGGTGGCGCCGCCCGAGCCGCCGCCGACGACGATGTAGTCGAATTCCATGCGGGCCCTCTCTCCTCGTCCTCGCCCCCGTCGTTGGGGGCAAGGGACTTTAAGGAGCCCCGGCCCGGCGCCGAAGGGTGTTTTCCCGGGGCCGGGTCTGCCCGAAGAGAGTGGCCGCTCAGGCCACTTCGGCGATCAGCTCGATCTCGACCAGCACGCCGAAGGGCAGCTGCGCCACGCCGAAGGCGCTGCGCGCATGCGCACCCTTGTCGCCGAAGACTTCGGCGAAGAGGTTGCTGGCGCCGTTGGTCACCAGGTGGTGCTCGGTGAAGGTGGAGGAGGAGTTCACCAGGCTCATCAGCTTGACGATGCGCGTGACCTTGTTCAGGTCGCCCACCGCGGCATGCAGGGTGCCCATCAGGTCGATGGCCACGGCGCGTGCGGCCTGCTGGCCTTCCTCGGTGCTGGCGCCCGAGCCGAGCTGGCCGACCCAGGGCTTGCCGTCCTTCTTGGCGATGTGGCCGGAGAGGAAGACCAGGTTACCGGTGCGCATGAAAGGCACGTAGGCTGCGGCCGGCACGGCCACCGGGGGCAGGGCGATGCCCAGTTGGGAAAGCTTGTCGTAGACGCTCATGGCGGTATCTCCTGGTTCGCGGCAAAGACGCGCATTCTCGCTCGGCCCGCGGCCGCATTCGAAAGGCAGTCTTCAGGCGGCCGGTGCCTGCGCATCTTCGTCTTCGGCCGGCGCGTCGACGGGCTGCACCGTCACGCCGACCTTGAGCGTGTGGCGCGCGCCGCCATGCAGCACGCCGCGCATGGGCGAGACGTCGGCGAAGTCGCGGCCGACGGCCAGGCTGACGTAGTCCTCCCCGGGCTGGCGGCCGTTGGTGGGGTCGAAATCGACCCAGCTGCCCGCTTCCTCGCCGCCCGGCAGGTAGACCGACACCCAGGCATGCGAGGCATCGGCGCCGACCAGCCGCTCCTCGCCCGGGGGCGGCTGCGTGAGCAGGTAGCCGCTCACGTAGCGCGCCGGCAGGCCAAGGGTGCGCAGGCAGGCGATCATGATGTGCGCGAAGTCCTGGCACACGCCGCGGCGCTGGGCCAGCGCCTGCACCGCGGGCGTGCTGATCTCGGTGCTGTCGCCGTCGTAGATGAAGTCGGTGAACATGCGCAGCGTCAGGTCCTCCGCCGCCTCGAACAGCGGGCGGCCCGCGGCGAAGCTGGGGCGGGCGTAGGCCGCGAAGTCGTCGTGGCGCGGCACGTAGCGCGAAGGAAACACGAACTCCGCCGCGGCGTCGTAGGGCGCGCCCTTTCGGTAGCGGAAGCGCTCGCGCACCTGCTCCCAGGGCAGGGCAAGCGCCGCAGCCTCGGGCAGCACGGGCGCCGAGGTGCGCACCAGGCTGCGCGCCACCACGCTGAGCGATTCGTGCGTGGATTCGAGCGCGAAGAAGGCGCGCGCGTTGCCGTAGCCGTCGGCCGATTCGCTGCGCTGCGCCGGCTCGGGCGTGATCTCCAGCCGGTGCTCCAGCAGTTCCTGCGAGGCGGTGACCAGCGGCCTGAGGTGCGCCAGGTGCTGCGCGGTCTCGACCGGCGGCGTGTAGGCGTAGCGGGTTTCGTGCGTGACTTCGAGCAGCATCTCAGACTCCGACCGAACGAAGCGACTCGGAGGTCAGCGTGAAGTAGCGCGTGCCGATCGCATCGGACACGTGGTAGGCGGCCGTCTCGCATTGCTCGAACAGCTCGACCAGCGCCGGGTAGTGCGCGCCTTCGCCCGGCGCGCACAGGTGTTCCAGCGTCCAGTTGGCCGGATCTGGCAACTCGTAGGACAGCGCGGTGAGCTTGCCCGGCGCGCTGCCGGCCAACCGCGCGATGCGCCCGCGCAATGTCTGCGTCACCCAGGCCAGCGAGCGCGGGTTGTCGCCGTCCAGCACCAGCAGGTCCACCAGCGTGGCTACGTCGCGGCGCTGCTGGTAGCGGGCATGGAAGGTGATGGTGCTGTCGAACAGCGCCACCATGGCCTCGAAGCCGGACAGCTCGTGCACGGCGCCGATGTCGAAGCCCACGCCCAGGGCGTCCGAGAGGAAGGACAGGCGCTCGATGTGCCGGCCGATGGACAGCAGCCGCCAGGCGTCGTCGCGCGTCATGCGGTCGGTCTGCACGCCGGTGAGTGCGGCCAGCGACTGGCTGGCCGCCTCCAGGTTGCGCAGCACCGCGCTGGTGACCAGGCCGCCCATGGCGACCTCCGCCGCCTGCTCGCTGGCCTGGCGCGAGAACTCCGCCTCGCCACGCACGATCTGGTTCCACACGTCCTGCGACATGCGCTCGCGCACCGCGCCGGCGGCGTCGCGGATGCAGCGCAGCGAATAGCCCACGCTGCCGCCGTCGGGGTTGCCCAGCTCGGCGATGAGCGAGCGCTCGAACACGCGGCGCGAGCGCGGCGCGCTGGGCACGTCGCGCGGCACCAGGGCGTTGTGGCGCGCCATCTGGTGCAGCCATTCGAGCAGCGCGTGCGAGGACTGGTCTTCGCTGGACAGCAGGCTCAGCGCAAGCCGCGCCAGGCGCACCGCGTTCTCGGCCCGCTCGGTGTAGCGGCCCAGCCAGAACATGTTCTCGGCCGCGCGGCTGGTGACCGGCGCGCGGTGCCGCGCGAGCGAGGCCGGCGTGGCATGCACCGGCAGCAGGCTGGTGCGGTCGATGGGCTGGTGGGTCTGCACCCACACGTCGGCGCTGCTGCCGCCGCGCTGCATGGAGGCGATCTGCAGGTCCTGGCCCGCCAGGCGCGCCAGGCCGCCGGGCAGCACGCGCCAGCTTTGCGCGCCGTCGCTCACCGCGAACACGCGCAGCAATGCCGCGCGCGGGGCGATCTGGCCTTCGCGCGACCAGGTCGGCATCTGCGACAGCGGCTGGTAGCCCTGCACCGTGTGCGCCTCGCCCTGCAGCGCGATGCGGCCGGCCCATTCGTCCAGCTCGCGGCGGTTGAGCTGGCTGCCCAGCACGGCGCTGAAGTTGCGCTCGTCGTCCGGGTACGTGGCCTTGATGGCGCACTCCGTCAGTTGCGGCAGCGCCGCTTCCATGGCGGCGCGCTCGCCGCACCACCAGGTGGGCAGCGAGGGCAGCTCCAGCGGCTCGCCGAGCAGGCGCCGCGACAGCGCCGGCAGGAAGCCCAGCAGCGCGGGCGATTCCAGGAAGGCCGAGCCCGGCGCGTTGGCCACCAGCACGTTGCCCGCGCGGATGGCCTGCAGCAGGCCCGGCACGCCCAGGGTGGAATCGGGGCGCAATTCAAGCGGGTCGAGAAACTCGTCGTCCAGGCGCTTGATGAGGCCGTGCACCGGGCGCAGGCCCTGCAGCGTCTTCAGGTACAGGCGCTGGTCGCGCACCGTGAGATCGTTGCCCTCCACCAGCGTGATGCCCAGGTAGCGCGCCAGGTAGGCGTGCTCGAAGTAGGTCTCGTTGTAGGGGCCGGGCGTGAGCAGCGCGATGTGCGGCGGCGCGCCGGCCGGGCACAGGCGCTGCAGCGCTTCCATGAGTGCGCTGTAGGTGGCCGCCAGCCGCTGCACGTGCAGCGATTCGAAGGCCTGCGGGAACTGGCGCGAGATCGCGATGCGGTTTTCCAGCAGGTAGCCCAGGCCTGAGGGCGCCTGCGTGCGTTGCGACAGCACCCACCAGTTGCCGTCCGGGCCGCGGGCCAGGTCGAAGGCGGCGATGTGCAGCCAGGTGTCGCCCGGCGGCTTCACGCCCTGCATGGCGCGCAGGTAGCCGGGGTGGCCCTGCACCAGGGCGGGCGGCAGCAGGCCCTCGGCCAGCATCTGCTGCTCGCCGTAGACGTCGGCCAGCACGCGGTCGAGCACGCGCATGCGCTGCAGCACGCCGGCCTCGATGCCGGCCCAGCTCTCGGGCGAGACGATCAGCGGGAAGAGGTCCAGCGACCAGGGCCGCTGCGGCCCGTCGCGGTCGGCATAGACGTTGTAGGTGACGCCGTTGTCGCGGATCTGGCGGGCCAGGCTGACGGCGCGGCGCGGCAGGTCGGCGAAGCCGCCCGGGCCCAGCTCCTCGAAGAAATGCGACCAGGCGGGGGCGATCGCGTCGTCGTCAAGGTCCGCGCGTTCGTCGGCCGTGCCCGTTTCGGCTGCAGGCTCGGGCGAGGCCACGTCGCGCAGCAGCGTCGCAGGCGCGCTTGCGGGGGCGCCATTGCCGCGCGGCGGGGGCAGGCGCGTGGCCCGGCCGCGCAGTTCGTCGAAATGCCCGGGCGCGGCCGGCGGCGCCAGGCTGGCGGCCAGGGCCGCCATGCCCTGGGGCGAGGCGGCGTCGAAGAGAGAAGGGTTGATCGGGTCCACAGGCGGTCGATTGTCACATCGCCGTCATGTGCGGGGGCGCCCGACCGGTCTGCTTCTTCAGCGGCGCAGGTCCAGCGTGAACGGAAATTCACGACTCCCGGCGATTTCGATGGTGGCCGGCGGCGTGCGCAGCATCCCGGGCGTGTGGCCCATGCGGGAGAAGCGCGCGTGGCGGCGGCTCTCGGCCTCGTAGGCGTTGACCGGGAAGGTGTCGTAGTTGCGCCCGCCCGGGTGGGCCACGAAATACTGGCAGCCGCCCAGCGAGCGCTTCATCCAGGTGTCGACGATGTCGAAGGTCAGCGGCGCGTGGGCGCCGATGGCCGGGTGCAGCGACGAGGGCGGGTTCCACGCCTTGTAGCGAACGCCGGCCACGAATTCGCCCACGGTGCCGGTGGGCTGCAGAGGCAGCACGCGGCCGTTGACGGTGACGACATGGCGGCTTTCGTTGAGGCCCGTCACGCGCACCTCGATGCGCTCCAGCGAGGAGTCGACGTAGCGCACGGTGCCGCCGGGCGCGCCTTCCTCGCCCATCACGTGCCAGGGCTCCAGCGCGTTGCGCAGCGTGAGTTCCACGCCCATGGAGCGCACTTGGCCCACCAGCGGGAAGCGGAACTCCAGGTGCGGAGCGAACCAGTCGGCGTCGAAGGCGAAGCCGGCCGTGTTCATCTCGGCGATCACGTCCTCGAAGTCCATCTTCACGAAGGTGGGCAGCAGGAAGCGGTCGTGCAGCTCGGTGCCCCAGCGGGTGGCCGGCGCGGTGTAGGCGCGGTCCCAGAAGCGCGCCACCAGCGCGCGCAGCAGCAGCTGCTGGGCCACGCTCATTCGGGCGTGCGGCGGCATCTCGAAGGCGCGCAACTCCAGCAGGCCCAGGCGGCCGGTGCTGGAGTCGGGCGAGTAGAGCTTGTCGATGCAGAACTCGCTGCGGTGCGTGTTGCCGGTGACGTCGATCAGGATGTTGCGCAGCGTGCGGTCCACCAGCCAGGGCGGCATGTCCTGGCCGTACTTCTCGCGGTTGCGAACGATCTGCGCCAGTGCGATCTCCAGCTCGTAGAGCTGGTCGTTGCGGGCCTCGTCCACGCGCGGCGCCTGGCTGGTCGGGCCGATGAACATGCCCGAGAACAGGTAGCTCAGCGAGGGGTGGTTGTGCCAGTACAGCAGCAGGCTGGCCAGCAGCTCGGGCCGGCGCAGGAAGGGACTGTCGGCCGGCGTGGCGCCGCCCATCACGAAGTGGTTGCCGCCGCCCGTGCCGGTGTGGCGGCCGTCGGTCATGAACTTCTCGGCGGACAGGCGCGTCTGGAAGGCCGCGTCGTACAAAAACTCGGTGTGCTGCACCAGTTCTCGCCAGTCGTGGGCCGGGTGGATGTTGACCTCGATCACGCCCGGGTCGGGCGTGACCTGCAGCAGCTTCAGGCGCGCGTCGCGCGGCGGCGGGTAGCCCTCCAGCACGATCTTCATGCCCAGGTCCTCGGCGGTGGCTTCCACGGCCGTGAGCAGGTCCAGGTAGTCTTCCAGGCGCGCCAGCGGCGGCATGAAGACGTAGAGCACGCCCGAGGCGCTGCCCACCTTCTCGGCCGCCGGGCCGTTGGCGCGGCGCGGGTCGCGCACTTCCACGCACAGGGCGGTGCGGGTGATGCCGTGGGCCGATTCGCCGCGCCTGGGTGCGGCCAGGGCGGCCGCGGCCTGGCGGTCGCTCGCGCTGTCCTGGAAGCGAAGGGCCGCCGGCGGGGTGGCGGGCGTGCCGAAGGCATAGGGCACGGCGCCCCGGTCGCCGCGCCCGGGCTGGCCTTCGCCCGTGCCGCCACCGGCGCCCGCGCTGCCCTGGCCGTAGCGGCCGCGCAGCTGGTCGGCGCCGGGCAGCGCGCCCTGCGGTGCGTTCGGGTCGCGGTCGATCAGGTAGGGGTAGTCGGTCTTGCGCGTCCAGGGCTGCGAATCCAGCGGCAGGCGCAGGCCCATGGGCGAGTCGCCGGGAATGAGGTAGAGCCGGTCGTCGCGCAGGAACCAGGGGCCGGTCTTCCAGCCGGGGCCGGCCAGCGCCGGTGCGCCCTGATTGGCGTTGGCCGGCTCGATGGGCAGCATGTAGCCGATCACCGCGTCGAGCTTCTGCGTGAACACGCGCTGCAGGCGGGCACGCTCCATCTCGTCGTCGAGCTTGGAGTCGAAGGGGTCGACGTTCACCGGCAGGCGGCGTTCGCGCCAGAGGAAGTAGTAGACGTCCTCATAGCCGGGCAGGATGTAGCCGGTGGTCAGGCCGAGCTTGCGCGTCAGCCCGTCGATGAAGCGCTTGGCGTCGCCGACCGTGTAGTGGGTGGGATGGCGCTCGTCGGCGAAGAGCTCGGGGTTGCGCCACACGGGCTGCCCGTCGGCACGCCAGCAGATCGACAGCGCCCATCGCGGCAGCTGCTCGCCGGGATACCACTTGCCCTGGCCGAAATGCAGGAAGCCGCCGTCGCCATACTCGGCGCGCAGCCGCTGCACCAGCTCGGTGGCGTAGCCCCGCTTGGTGGGGCCCAGGGCCTCGGTGTTCCATTCGGGCGCGTCGCGGTCGGCGGTGGCCACGTAGGTGGGCTCGCCGCCCATGGTCAGGCGTACGTCGCCGGCCACCAGCTTCTTGTCGACCGCATCGCCCAGGGCCAGCACGGCTTCCCACTGCTCGGCGGTGTAGGGCTTGGTGACGCGCGGGGCCTCGTAGATGCGCGTGACCTTCATCTCGTGACCGAACTCCACCTCGGCCTCGTCGACCGCGCCCTCGATGGGCGCCGCGCTTGAGGGCGTTGGCGTGCAGGCCAGCGGGATGTGGCCTTCGCCGGCCAGCAGGCCGGAGGTGGCGTCCAGCCCGATCCAGCCGGCGCCGGGCAGGAAGACCTCGCACCAGGCATGCAGGTCGGTGAAGTCGTGCTCGGTGCCGCTGGGGCCGTCCAGCGCCTTCACGTCGGGCGTGAGCTGGATCAGGTAGCCCGAGACGAAGCGTGCCGCCAGGCCCATGTGGCGCAGCAGCTGCACCAGCAGCCAGCCCGAGTCGCGGCAGGAGCCGCTGCCGCATTCCAGCGTCTGCTCGGGCGACTGCACGCCGGGCTCCATGCGGATCAGGTAGCGAACGTCCTGCTGCACCTGCTGGTTGATCTTGACCAGGAAGTCGATGGTGCGCTGCTCGCTGCGGTCGACCTTTTCCAGGTAGGCGGCCACCAGCGGCGTGGGCGGCTCCACCGCCAGGTAGGGGGCGAGTTCCTGCGCCTGCGCCTCGGTGTAGCCGAAGGGGAAGTTCTCGGCCTGCGGCTCCAGGAAGAAGTCGAAGGGGTTGTAGACCGCCATCTCCACCACCAGGTCGACCGTGACCTTGAACTCGGTGGTCTTCTCCGGAAAGACCAGCCGCGCCAGGTAGTTGGCGAAGGGGTCCTGCTGCCAGTTGATGAAGTGTTCCGCCGGCTCGATGCGAAGCGAATACGAGATCACGTTGCTGCGGCAGTGCGGTGCCGGGCGCAGGCGCACGACCTGCGGCCCCAACTGCACCGGCCGGTCGTACTTGTAGTGGGTGACGTGATGAAGCGCGGCGTGGATGGACATGGTTCTCCTGACTGGACTTACGGCGTGCGCCGCCAGCATGGCCGATAAATGGTCCGGCGCATACTAGCGGACAAGAATGCAAGTAATGCGCCAATCAGGCGCTGGCAGGGAGTGGAGTTGTCGGAGTTCAGGGAGGCCGCACGGGCCGCCTGGCCCTTTGCGGCGCTGGGCGGATGGGTGCTGGGCGATGCGTTGCAGTTGCGGCAGCCGGCGCTTTGGGCGTGGCCCGGCTATGCGGCCCTGGCCGTTCTCGGGCTGCTGGCCGTTGCCGCCATCGTCTGGTGGCGCACACGCTGGACGCGCTTTGTGCTCCTTGCCGCCTTGGTGGGCGGCGCCTGCCTGGGCGCGGGCGTGACCGGCCTTCGGGCCTGTGCCTTCGCCACCCAGGCCATCGACCCGGCGGACGAAGGGCGCGAGCTGGTGGTCACCGGCACGGTGGCGCAGATGCCGCAGCGCTTCGAGGGTGGCATCCGCTTCCGCTTCGATGTCGACGGATCGCCGCCCGATGCGCGCTTGCCGCCCGGCATATCGCTGGGCTGGTACGCCGAGGCCGACGCGGGCGCCTCAAGGCCGCGCGCCGGCGAGCGCTGGCGCTTCACCGTGCGGTTGAAGGCGCCGCATGGCAGCCGCAATCCGCATGGTTTCGACTACGAGCTGTGGGCCTGGGAGCAGGGCGTACAGGCCACGGGCTACGTGCGGCTGGGGCCGGGCGATTCGGCACCGGTGCGCCTGTCGCAAGGCTGGGCGCATCCGGTGGAGCGGGCGCGCGAGGCGGTGCGCGATGCCATCGAGGCGCGGGTCGACGACAGGAAGGTGGCGGGCGTCATTGCGGCGCTGGTGACGGGCGACCAGTCGGCCATCGAGCGCGCCGACTGGGACGTGTTCCGCGCCACGGGCGTGGCGCACCTGATGAGCATCTCCGGCCTCCACGTGACCCTGTTCGCCTGGCTGGCCGGCTGGGCCGTGGGCGCGCTGTGGCGGCGCAGCGCGCGCCTGATGCTGCGCTGGCCCGCCCCGCATGCCGCGCTGGCGGGCGGCGTGCTGCTGGCCGGCGCGTACGCGCTTTTCAGCGGCTGGGGCGTGCCTTCGCAGCGCACCGTGTGCATGCTGGCCGTGGTGGCGCTGCTGCGCATCGCCGGGCTGCGCTGGCCCTGGCCCATGGTGTGGCTGTGCGCCTGCGCGGCGGTGGTGGCGCTGGACCCGTGGGCGCTGACGCAGGCGGGCTTCTGGCTCAGCTTCGTGGCGGTGGGCGTGCTCTTCGCATCCGATGCCGGTGCCCCGGTGCACCCGGGCGGGCTGCGCGGCGCGGGCGTGCGCATGCTGCGGGAGCAGGCAGTCGTCACGCTGGCGCTCACGCCGCTGGGCCTGCTGCTGTTCCAGCAGGTGTCGGTGGTCGGCCTGCTGGCCAACCTCGTCGCCATTCCCTGGGTGACGCTGGGCGTGCTGCCGCTGGCCTTGCTCGGGACCTTCGTTCCTCCCCTGTGGACCGCGGCCGCGTGGGCTGTGCAGGCGCTGATGTGGCTGCTGCATGCAGTGGCGGCATGGCCCTGGGCCACCCTGTCCTGGCCCGCGCCGCCCTTGTGGGCCGCAGCGGCCGGCGTGGCCGGCGGACTGCTTCTGGCGATGCGCCTGCCCTGGCAGATGCGCGTGCTTGGGTTGCCGCTGCTGCTGCCCGCCTTGCTCTGGCTGCCGCCCCGGCCGCCGACCGGCGAGTTCGAACTGCTGGCGGCCGACGTGGGGCAGGGCGCCGCCGTGCTGGTGCGCACGGCCCACCACAGCCTGCTCTACGACGCCGGCCCGCGCTACGGCGTGGACAGCGACGCCGGCCAGCGCGTGCTGGTGCCGCTGCTGCGCGCCCTGGGCGAGCGGCTGGACGAGGTGGTGCTGAGCCATCGCGACAGCGACCACACGGGCGGAGCGGCAGCCGTGCTGGCCATGCAGCCGCAGGCCGGCCTGCTGAGCTCGATCGAGGCCGGTCATCCACTGCAGAAGCTGCGCCCCGCCCGGCGCTGCCTGGCCGGCCAGCACTGGGAATGGGACGGCGTGCGCTTCGAGCTGCTGCATCCGTCGCCGGGCGACGAGGCGCGGCCCGGCATCAAGCCCAACGCCCTGTCCTGCGTTCTGCGCATCGTGGGCGCGCATGGCAGCGCCCTCCTGGCCGGCGACATCGAGCGCGACCAGGAAGCCGCGCTTGCGGCGGCCGGCGTTCCGCACGCCGATTTCCTTCTCGCGCCGCACCATGGCAGCAAGACCTCCTCGTCCGCCGTCTTCCTCGATGCGGTGGCGCCGCGCCTGGCGGTGGTGCAGGCCGGCTACCGCAACCGCTTCGGCCATCCGGCACCCGAGGTGCTGGCGCGTTATGCGGCACTAGGGGTGCCGGTGGCTGACACGGCCGCTTGCGGGGCAGTACGATGGCGCAGCAGCGAGCCAGCCGGCTGGCGCTGCGAAAGGGAGGTGTGGCAACGCTACTGGGAGCACCGGATACGGTGAATCAGGGACGAGGCACAGGCTGCTGGCCTCGAAATTGCTAAGCAAGTACGCAGGAGAGACGGGTCGTAACCATGCACAGATTCGACGAGATGTACGAGCAGCTGCCCTATGCGGGCGCGGCGGTTCGCAAGCACTACCAACGCTACGACCAGTGGCTCGCCAAGCAGCCGGGCGAGCTGATGCGAAGGCGGCGCGAAGAAGCCGAGATGATCTTCCGGCGGGTGGGCATCACCTTCGCCGTGTACGGCGCCAAGGACGAGGACGGGGCCGGCACAGAGCGGCTGATCCCCTTCGACCTCTTGCCGCGCATCATCCCGGCGCACGAGTGGTCGTCCATGGAAAAGGGGCTGGCGCAGCGCGTCACGGCGCTCAACCGCTTCATCCACGACGTCTACCACGACCAGGAAATCCTCAAGGCCGGCATCATCCCGGCCGAGCAGATCACCAACAACGCGCAGTTCCGTCCCCAGATGATGGGCGTGAACGTGCCCAACGACGTGTACTCCAACATCGCGGGCATCGACATCGTGCGTGCGCCCGACTCGGACGGGGCCGGCGAGTACTACGTGCTGGAGGACAACCTGCGCGTGCCCAGCGGCGTCAGCTACATGCTGGAAAACCGCAAGATGATGATGCGGCTCTTCCCCGAGCTGTTCAGCCAGAACCGCATCGCGCCGGTGGCCCACTACCCCGACCTGCTGCTCGAAACGCTGCGCGCCAGCGCGCCGCCGGCCACGGCCGAGCCCACGGTGGTGGTGCTCACGCCCGGCATGTACAACAGCGCCTACTTCGAGCACGCCTTCCTCGCCCAGCAGATGGGCGTGGAGCTGGTCGAGGGCCAGGACCTGTTCGTCAAGGACGACTTCGTCTACATGCGCACCACCCAGGGGCCGATGCGCATCGACGTCATCTACCGCCGCGTCGACGACGACTTCCTCGACCCCGAGGTGTTCCGCCCCGATTCCTCGCTGGGCTGCGCCGGCCTGATGCGCGCCTACCGCGCCGGCAACGTCGTGATCTGCAACGGCGTGGGCACCGGCGTGGCGGACGACAAGTCCATCTACCCCTACGTGCCCAAGATGATCGAGTTCTACCTGGGCGAGAAGCCGATCCTGAAGAACGTGCCCACCTACATGTGCCGCAACAAGGAGGACCTGGACTACACCCTGGCCCACCTCAAGGACCTGGTGGTCAAGGAAGTGCACGGCGCCGGTGGCTACGGCATGCTGATCGGCCCGGCCGCCACGCATGCCGAGATCGAGGAATTCCGCGCCGCGCTGCTGGCCAAGCCCGACGGCTACATCGCGCAGCCCACGCTGAGCCTGTCGACCTCGCCCACCTTCGTGGACGCCGGCATCGCGCCGAGGCACATCGACCTGCGGCCCTTTGTGCTCTCGGCCAAGGAGGTGCAGATGGTGCCCGGCGGCCTGACCCGCGTGGCGCTCAAGGAAGGTTCGCTGGTGGTCAACTCCTCGCAGGGCGGCGGGACCAAGGACACCTGGATCATGGAAGGCGAGCGCAACGGGCGCTCCGGCCAGTCGCAGTCGCAGTCGCAGGGCCAGTCCCAGTCGCAGACGCAGTCGAGCAACTGAAGAAGAGGGAGACAAGAACAATGCTGTCGCGAACCGCCGACCACCTCTACTGGATGTCGCGCTACACCGAGCGCGCCGAGAACACCGCGCGCCTGCTGGACGTGAACTACCAGACCTCGCTGCTGCCGCAGTCGGCCGAAGTGGCCAAGTACGGCTGGCAGGGCCTGCTGTCCATCAGCGAGCTGCTGCCGGCCTTCAACGAGAAGCATGCGCAGATCACGCCAGAGGCGACCATGGAATTCATGGTCAAGGACGAGAGCAACCCATCGTCCATCGTCTCGTGCCTGCGCGCGGCGCGCGAGAACGCCCGCGCCGTGCGCGGCGCGCTCACCACCGAAGCATGGGAGACGCAGAACACCACCTGGCTCGAAGTGAACCGCATGCTGCGCAACGGCGAGTTCGAGCGCGATCCGGGTGCCTTCTTCGAGTGGGTGAAGTTCCGCTCGCACCTCTCGCGCGGCGTCACGCTGGGCACCATGCTGCAGGACGATGCCTTCTACTTCTCGCGCCTGGGCACCTTCCTGGAGCGCGCCGACAACACGGCCCGCCTGGTGGACGTGAAGTTCCATGCGCTCAACAGCGAGTTTTTCGGCACCGCCACGGAAGAAGACCAGGAATACGACTTCTATCACTGGAGCGCGATCCTGCGCAGCGTCTCCGCCTTCGAGGTCTACCGCAAGGTGTACCGCGACGTGATCCGTCCCGAGCGCGTGGCCGAGCTGCTCATCCTGCGCGCCGACATGCCGCGCTCGCTGCATGCCTGCCTGCATGAGGTGGTGCTCAACCTGGACAAGGTGCGCAACCAGCAGAGCGCCCAGACCCAGCGCCGCGCGGGCAAGCTGCTGGCCGACCTGCAGTACGGCCAGGTCGAGGAGATCCTGGCCACCGGCCTGCACGCCTACCTCACGCAGTTCCTCGACCGCGTGAACGACCTGGGCGGGCGCATCAGCCAGGACTTCCTGGTGCCCTGGCACTGACCCAGGCGAGCTGAAGGCCGCGGGGCGGGTGAGATACTCGCCCCGTGCCATCCAACTGTCCGTCCTGCCTCCAGCCCATGGAGGCCCACCGCTTCGCCACGCGAATCGGCAGCCACGTCGAACTCGACATCTGTTTTGCCTGCCAGGGCCTGTGGTTCGATCCGCGCGAGAACACGCAGCTGGCGCCCTCGGCGGTGCTGGACCTTTTCAAGCTTCTTCACGCGCACCGCGACGACGCCCGCCATTCGCTGGCCGATCCGCTGCGCTGCCCGCGCTGCCGAAGCGGCCTCGCGCATGGCTTCGATGTCGTGCGCAGCGGGCGCTACGTCACCTACCGCTGCACGCAGGGCCATGGGCGCTTCGCCACCTTCTCCTCCTTCATGGTGGAGAAGGGATTCGTGCGCCAGCTGACGCCCCCCGAGATCGAGGACCTGGCGCGGCGCGTGGATGCGATCTTCTGCACCGGCTGCGGCGCACCGGTCGACATCCGCCGCGACCATGCCTGCCCGCACTGCCGCGCGCCTTTCTCGCTGCTGGACCCGCAGGCGGTGGAGCAGGCGCTGAACCGCCACGCACAGGCCGCGAAGCCGGCTGCGGCGGCCGAGCGCAGGACCGACCTGGCCGACGCGCTGGTCGCCATCGAGCGCAGCCGTTCGCAGGCGCAGCGCGAGGAACAGAAGGAGCGCATCGACAACCTGGCGCTCACCGGCGACCTGTGGGCCGCGGGGGTCGAGCTGGTGTGGCGCATGCTGATCCGCTGAGCGCGCGCGGAACTTAATCCTCTCAGGCGACCCGGACGAAGTGCCTGCCATGTCGGCAGGCATTTTTCTTGATCGAACCAGAAAGGAAATCGCAGTCCATGTTGTTCCGAATCGGCCGATGGCCAGCCCTGCTGCTGGGCGCCCTGTTGTTGTGGTGGGGCGCGATGCTGCCCGCGATGGCGGCGTCGCCCAGGATGGTCAGCGCGAAGACGGATGAACTGAGCCTGCGCAGCGGACCCGGCACGCGCCACGCAGCGCAATGGACCGTGAGCAAGGGCTTCCCGCTCAAGGTGCTGGCCCAGCGCGGCCAGTGGCTGCAGGTGAGCGACTTCGAGAACGACAAGGCCTGGGTCTACCGCCCCATGACCACCGCCACGCCGCACCACGTGGTGAAGGCCAAGGTCGCCCAACTGCGGCGCACTGCGAGCACGCGCAGCCCGGTGGTGGCACGGCTTGAATATGGCGATGTGCTGCGCACGCTGGCAGAGCGTGGCGACTGGGTGCAGGTGCGCACGGCGAGCGGCCGCACCGGCTGGGTTGCGAAACGGCTGGTGTGGGGCTGGTGAAGGCCCTCCTGCACCCGCGGCAGGCCGCGGGCGCAGAGGGCTCAGGGCGTCAGAAGACGTGCGCGATGCCGGCCGCCAAACCTTGAACCGTGCCGCCGAACTGGGTCGGCGCGTAGCTCATGAAGGTGTTGGCCGAATTGCGCTGGTTGCCCACGCGGCCGTAGGCCACGTACAGCTCCGTGCGATTCGACAGGAAGTGGTTGTAGCCGATGCCCAGGCCGTCGGAGCCGCAGTCGCTGCATGAACTGACGGTCTTGCGCGCATAGTTGGTCCACAGTTCGCCCGAGCTGGTCCAGTAGGACGCGCCCAGCATGGCGTCGCGACCCTGGATGGTCGCGCTCGCGCCGGCGCCCGGATCGACTTCCCAGCCGTGCACGTTGCCCCAGATCTTGAAGCTGCTGGTGATGGCGTACAGCGCGCCCAGCACCGCCTCGTCCGAGCGCTGCAACGCGCCGGTGGCTGTCACCTTGCCGTACTTGCGGTTGATGCCGCCCCCTGCGTAGAAGGCGCCGTTGCGGTATTCGATGTTGCCGCCGTACAGCTTGGTCGAGTCCGTGTAGTTCTCCGAGGGACTCGCCGACACCGAGGCGGTGAAGCCCGCGAAGGTGGGCGTCTTGTAGAGCAGCTGGTTGTCTTCCCAGCTGGAGCCGGTGCCCGCGCTGTAGGTGCCCTTCGCGCCGCTGGCCAGCGCGCCGTTGGCTACCGGCACCGTCAGCGCGGCCTGCGCCACGCGCAGCAGGTTGGTGCGCTGGATCGAGTTCACGGTGCTGTAGTTGCCCAGCCGCAGCCGCCCGGTCTCGTCGGCGTTCAGGAAGGGATAGAACATGGGCGTGTACTGCCGGCCCAGCGTGAGCGTGCCCAGTGACTTGTCCGCGAGGCCCATGTAGCTGCCGCGGTTGAACAGCCTGTTGCCGTTGCCGGCGGTGCCGCTGTCGGCGGCGATGCCCATCTCCAGGTGGTACAGGGCGCTGAGGCCACCGCCCAGGTCCTCGGTGCCGCGAAAGCCCAGCCGCGAGCTGGTGTAGTTGCCGCTGTCGACGCCGGTGCGCTTGGCACCGTCCATGTCGATGGACTGCAGGCCCAGGTCCACGCGGCCGAAGACCGTCGAATTCTGCGCCATGGCGCAGGTGCCCATGGCGGCCATCGCCACGGGCAGGAGGCATGTTGCCTTCATTGTTGACTCCCTCAATCTCTTTGTATGTGTGTGTTCGTCGCTCGAAGAGAGCGAACGGAAATGCGCTGCCGGGGCCGTTGCTTTCAGCCCTTGTCTGCTCCTGAACTCGGATGCCGGGACCGCGCGCCCGGACTCGCGTGCCTGCTCAGCGAAGCGCGATCAGGCGGTGGCGGCCGCACGCACAGGGTCGTGCGGGGCCATGCGAGGGAACACGCCGCGCGTGACAGGGCGGGCGTGAATGCTCGATGGGGCAGCTTGCGGCGAGCGCGGGCAGGGCGCGCAAAGGCTGCGCGCCGTGGCATGGGCCGCCATGGGCTGAAGCATGAGCACTTTGCCTCTGCCGGCGTCCGCCTAGGCTTGCTGCAGCCAGCGTCGTGCGGCACCGTGCTGGGGATGGTCGCTGCGAGAGGCGGCCACCAGCACGCTGACGTCCGGCGTCATTCCTGGTCTGCCGCGTCCAGCATGGCCTTGTTGCTGCGGCCATCCAGTCCGGGCACCAGGCCGCCGCGGCCGCGATAGACGGGCAGGCGCGGCGCTTTGGCAGGTGCCTTTTGGGCACGGAGCCGAAGCTGCAGGCCCTCTTCGATCAGCCTTGTGAGGCTGGTCTGCTGCCGGGCGGCCAACGCCTTGGCATCGGCCAGCAGCGCGTCGTTCAGATCGAGTGTTGTTTTCACGGTTCGAAAGCTCCCCAATACAGATTTCTGTACTGTAGGGCGCTTTCATAGGCAGCGCTCAGTTCGCAGTCGCCTGCCGCACCGCGCGCTCCCAGCGCCCCATGGCCGCCTCGGAACGCTCGCGGCTCCAGGTGGGCATGAAGCGCCGCTCCACCTTCCACTGCCTCGACAACTGCGACACGTCGCCATACACGCCACAGGACAGCCCGGCGAGGTAGGCGGCGCCCTGGGCCGTGGTCTCGGTCACCTCGGGCCGCACCACCGGGATCCCCAGCAGGTCGGCCTGGAACTGCATCAGCAGGTCGTTGACGCTGGCGCCGCCATCCACCCGCAGCTCGGCCACCGGGGCGCCGCCGGCGGCCACCGCATCGCGGCTCATGGCCTGCAGCAATGCGGCGCTCTGGTAGGCGATGCTCTCCAGCGCCGCGCGGGCGATGTGGCCCAGCGTGGTGCCGCGCGTGAGTCCGGTGATGATGCCGCGCGCATCCGCGTCCCAGTAGGGCGCGCCCAGGCCGGTGAAGGCCGGCACCATCATCACGCCGCCGGCATCGGGCACGCTCTCGGCCAGCGACTGCACCTGCGCGCTGCCCGGGATGGCCTTGAGCCCGTCGCGCAGCCACTGCACCACGGCGCCGCCGACGAACACGCTGCCTTCCATGGCGTACTGCGGGGTCGCATCGATCTGCGCCGCGCTGGTGACGAGCAGGCCGTTGTGCGAAGGCTGGAATTCCTTGCCCGTGTGCATCAGCAGGAAGCAGCCGGTGCCGTAGGTGTTCTTGGCCATGCCGGCCTGGAAGCAGGCCTGGCCGAAGAGGGCGCTCTGCTGGTCGCCGGCCACGCCGCCCACCGGCAGCGAGCCGCCGAGCAGGGCCGCGTCGGTGTCGGCGAAGTGCGCGCTGGAGGGCTTGACCTGCGGCATCAGCGAAGCGGGAATCTTGAGGGCGCGCAGCAGTTCTTCGTCCCACGTGTTGTGGTGCACGTTGAAGAGCATGGTGCGCGAGGCGTTGCTGACGTCGGTGACGTGCACCTTGCCGCCGGTGAGCTGCCAGATGAGCCAGCTGTCGACGGTGCCGAAGGCCAGCTCGCCGGCCTCGGCCTGCGCGCGCACGCCGGGCACGTTGTCCAGCAGCCAGCGCAGCTTGGTGGCGGAGAAGTAGGCGTCGATCACCAGGCCGGTCTTCTCGCGGATGGTACCTTCCAGGCCCTCCTCCCGCAGCTGCGCGCACAGGGGCTCGGCGCGGCGGTCCTGCCAGACGATGGCGTGGTGCACCGGGCGGCCGGTCTTGCGGTTCCACAGCACGGTGGTCTCGCGCTGGTTGGTGATGCCGATGGCGCGGATGTCCCTGGCCTGCAGCTTCGCCTTGGCCAGCGCCTCGCGCGCGGTCTCGATCTGGCTGGTCCAGATCTCCATCGGGTCGTGCTCGACCCGGCCGGGCTGCGGGTAGATCTGCGTCAGCTCGCGCTGCGCCATGGCCACGATGTGGCCCGTCTCGTCGAACACGATGCTGCGCGAGCTGGAAGTGCCTTGGTCGAGTGCGAGCAGGTAGGTCATGGCGATGATTGGATCAGGCTTTGGCGATCTCCAGGCGGACCTGGGCGCGCTCCAGCAGTTCGGGGAAGGGCGGTGGCGGATCGGCGTCGGTGAACAGGCAGTCGATCTGCGACAGGTCTGCCAGTTGCACCATCGCCGGCCGGTTGAACTTGCTGTGGTCGGCCGCCAGCCACACCTCGCGCGCCTGCGAGATGATGGTCTGCGCCACCTTCACCTCGCGCAGGTCGAAGTCGCGCAGGCTCCCGTCCGACTCGATGCTGGAGATGCCGATGAGTGCGATGTCCACCCTGAACTGGCGGATGAAGTCCACCGTGGCCTCGCCCACGATGGCGCGGTCGCGCGGGCGCACCGAGCCGCCCGCCACGATCACCTCGCAGTCCGGGTTGCCCGAAAGAATGTTCGCCACGTGCAGGTTGTTGGTGATGACGCGCAGGCCGCTGTGGCGCATCAATGCCTTGGCCACCGCCTCGGTGGTGGTGCCGATGTTCAGGATCAGCGAGCAGCCGTTGGGGACCTTGGCGGCCACGGCCCGTGCGATGCGCGACTTGCCCTCGGCATGCAGGGTCTCGCGCTGCTGGTAGCCGATGTTCTCGATGGTGGAGCTGGGCACGCGCACCCCGCCGTGGAAGCGGGTGAGCAGGCCGGCGTCGGCCAGGCGCTGCACGTCGCGGCGCACCGTCTGCAGGGTGACGCCCAGCATGTCGGCCAGTTGCTCCACTGTCACGGAACCGCGCGAACGTACGGTGTCCAGCAGGTTGATCTGGCGCGGATTGGAGTTTTGCAGGGCCATTCGAACAGGCGCGGCTGCCGCAGCCGCGGTTCGCTGGACTTTAAAACGAAACAAAACGAATCTGAGTTTGGGTAAACCCCAGGGAAAATAGCGTTCCGGAGAATCAAAATGAAAAAATACGAACCGCATACGCCAGCCACTGCTGGCAAAAGCACACAAAGGAATGGGGAGCCTTCGGTGAGTTCAGTTCCTTCTTCTTCGCAACCTGAAGACCGTGAACGCTGCGACGTGCTGATCGTCGGCGGCGGCATCAACGGCTGCGGCATCGCGCGCGACCTGGCCGGCCGCGGCTTCAAGGTGGTGCTGTGCGAGAAGGACGACCTGGCCGCGCACACCTCCTCCTCGTCCACCAAGCTCATCCACGGCGGACTGCGCTACCTGGAGTACTACGAGTTCTCGCTGGTGCGCAAGGCGCTGCAGGAGCGGGAGGTGCTGCTCAAGAGCGCGCCGCACATCATGTGGCCGCTGCGCTTCGTGATGCCGCACGACCCGGCCCAGCGGCCGGCCTGGATGATCCGCATCGGCCTGTTCATGTACGACCACCTGGCCAGGCGCGAGGTGCTGCCGCCCTCGCGCGGCATCGACCTGCGCGAGCATGTGGCCGGCGCAGCGCTCAAGAAGGAATTCAAGCGCGGCTTCGTCTACTCCGACGGCTGGGTGGACGACGCACGCCTGGTGGTGCTCAACGCCATCGATGCGCGCGAGCGCGGCGCGCAGGTGCTCACCCGCACCCGCTGCACCAGCGCCCTGCGCGAGGCCGGCGGCTGGAACGTCACGCTCGAAGGCCCCGAAGGCCGACGCGAGCTGCGGGCGCGTGCGGTGGTCAACGCGGCCGGGCCCTGGGCCGAGTCCTTCCTGCGCGGCGTGGCGCGGCCGGCCGCCGGCGAGGCGCTGGCCACCAAGAGCCTGCGGCTGGTCAAGGGCAGCCACATCGTGGTGCCGCGCATCTTCACGCACGCCCATGCCTACATCTTCCAGAACCCCGACAAGCGGATCATCTTCGCCATTCCCTACCAGGACAGCTTCACGCTGATCGGCACGACCGACATCGAGATCGAGGGCGACGACCCCGGCGCCGCGAAGATCAGCCAGGACGAGATCGACTACCTGTGCGTGCAGGCCAGCCGCTACTTCGCCAAGCCGATCACCAAGGCCGACGTGGTGTGGACTTATTCCGGCGTGCGGCCGCTGCTGGACGATGCCTCGGGTGATCCGTCGGCCGTCACGCGCGACTACCTGCTCGAATCCAACACCGGCGCCGCGCCCCTGCTGTCGGTGTGGGGCGGCAAGATCACCACCTTCCGCAAGCTGGCCGAGGACGCGGCCGACGAGGTGGCCCGCATGCTGGGCGAAGCGCGGCCGGCCTGGACCGAAGGCGCCTTCCTCGCCGGCGGCGACCTCTCGCCATGGATCGGCGCAGCCAGCCGGCCCGATGCCGATTTCGAGCGCTTCGTCGACGCGCTGCACGCCCGCTACCCCTGGCTGGGCGGCGCGCTGGGCCGGCGCCTGGCGCGGGCCTACGGCACGCGGGTGGAAAAGATCATCGGTGACGCCAGGTCCATGGCCGACCTGGGCGAGCAGGTGGCGCCCGGCCTGTACGAAAGCGAACTGCGCTACCTGCAGCGCGAGGAATGGGCGACCAGCGGCCAGGACGTGCTCTGGCGCCGTTCCAAGCTGGGCCTGCACCTCACGCCGCAGGCCCGCGCGCAGGTCGACGAATGGATGCGCACCCATGCCGCCCCGGCGGCGCAGCAACGGAAGGAGGCACCTCTTGCAGCTCAGCCTTGAGCGCGTCACCAAGAAGGTGGGCGCCCAGACCTGGTTGTACGAGCAGAGCATCGCGCCGGAAAGCGGTGCGGTCACCGTGCTGCTGGGCGCGACCCAGGCCGGCAAGACCAGCCTCATGCGGCTGATGGCCGGGCTGGACGCGCCAACCACCGGCAAGGTGTGGGTCAACAAGGAGGACGTCACCGGCGTGCCGGTGCGCCAGCGCAACGTGGCCATGGTGTACCAGCAGTTCATCAACTACCCCTCCCTGACGGTGGCCGAGAACATTGCCTCGCCGCTCAAGCTGCGGGGCGAGGCGCGTGTGGGCGAGCGCGTGGCCGAGCTGGCCGAGAAGCTGCACATCGGCGCCTTTTTGGAGCGCTACCCCGCCGAGCTGTCGGGCGGCCAGCAGCAGCGCGTGGCGCTGGCGCGGGCCCTGGCCAAGAGCGCGCCGCTGATGCTGCTGGACGAGCCCCTGGTGAACCTCGACTACAAGCTGCGCGAGGAATTGCGCGAGGAGCTGAGCCTGCTCTTCGCCAGCGGCGATTCCACCGTGATCTACGCGACGACGGAGCCGGGCGAGGCCTTGCTGCTGGGCGGCTACACCGCGGTGATGGATGCGGGCGAGCTGCTGCAGTACGGGCCCACCGTCGAGGTCTTCCACGAGCCGAAGTCGCTGCGCGTGGCGCGCGCCTTCAGCGACCCGCCGATGAACCTGCTGGCCGGGCGCTCCAGCGCCGGCGGCGTGCAGCTGGACGGCGGCGTGCTGCTGCCCATGGCGCTGCCGCACGGTCTGGAAGGCGCCGTCACCGTGGGCCTGCGCGCCAGCGCCCTCGCGGTGCGCGGTGGCGACGGCCACGTGAGCCTGCCGGCCCGGGTGGAGCTGGCGGAGATCTCCGGCTCCGACACCTACGTGCACCTGCAATGCGCGGCCGGCGACCTGGTGGCACAGCTCACCGGCGTGCACCGCTTCGGGCTGGGCGAGTCGGTGCTGCTCAGCTTCGGGCTGGACAGCGTCTATGTGTTCGACGGCGCCGGCCAGCTCGTGCTGGCGCCCCAGTGGCGCAAGGAAAGCTGACACCATGGCGCGCATCGACCTCGACCTGGCCCATGCCTACGGGCCCGACCCGAAGCAGGACAGCGACTATGCGCTGCTGCCGCTGAAGATGAGCTTCCGCGACGGCGGCGCCTATGCATTGCTGGGCCCCTCGGGCTGCGGCAAGACGACGATGCTCAACATCATCTCGGGCCTGCTCACGCCCTCGCAGGGCACGGTCAGGTTCGACGACAAGGACGTGACCCGCGCCACGCCGCAGGAGCGCAACATCGCCCAGGTGTTCCAGTTCCCGGTGATCTACGACACCATGACGGTGGCGCAGAACCTGGCCTTTCCGCTGCGAAACCGCAAGGTGCCCGAAGACCGCATCCGCCAGCGCGTGGGCCGCATCGCCGAGATGCTGGAGCTGTCGGGCCAGCTCAACCAGCGCGCGGCGGGCCTGGCGGCCGATGCCAAGCAGAAGATCTCGCTGGGCCGCGGCCTGGTGCGCGAGGACGTGTCGGCGGTGCTCTTCGACGAGCCGCTGACGGTGATCGACCCGCACCTGAAGTGGCAGCTGCGGCGCAAGCTCAAGCAGATCCACCACGAGCTCAAGCTCACGCTGATCTACGTCACGCACGACCAGGTGGAGGCGCTCACCTTCGCCGACGAGGTGGTGGTGATGACCCGCGGCAAGGCCGTGCAGGTGGGCAATGCGGAGGCGCTGTTCGAGCGGCCCGCCCATACCTTCGTGGGTCACTTCATCGGCTCGCCCGGCATGAACTTCATCGCGGCCGAGAACAGCGGCGGGCAACTGCGCCTGGCGGGCGCCAGGCTCGACCTGACCCGGCCGCTGCCCGAGGGCGCGCTCAAGGTCGGCATCCGTCCCGAGTACCTGCGCCTGGCGCCCATGCACGGCCACGGCGCGGTGCCCGCCACCGTCACGCGGGTGCAGGACGTCGGTACCTACACGCTGCTGACCGCCCAGGCCGACGGCGTGACGCTGCGCGCGCGCCTGTCCGACGGCGACGAGGTCCCGGCGGTGGGCGAGGCCGTCTGGCTGCGCGTGCTGGACCTGCACACCTGCTTTTATCGCAACGAGGAGCTCGTCACATGAACCCGACGACCAAGCCGCTCAACCAGAAGGCCTGGCTGCTGGTGCTGCCGGTGTTCATCTGCGTGGCCTTCTCGGCCATCCTGCCGCTGATGACGGTGGTGAACTACTCGGTGCAGGACATCATCTCGCCCGAGCGCCGCGTCTTCGTGGGCACCGAATGGTTCGCCGCGGTGATGCGCGACGACGAGCTGCATTCGGCGCTCCTGCGCCAGCTGGGTTTCTCGCTGGCGGTGCTGGTGGTGGAGATTCCGCTGGGCATCGCGCTGGCCTTGTCGATGCCGGCCACCGGCTGGAAGGCCTCGGCGCTGCTCGTGGTGGTGGCGCTGTCACTGCTGGTGCCGTGGAACGTGGTGGGCACCATCTGGCAGATCTACGGCCGCGCCGACATCGGCCTCCTGGGCCACATGCTGCAGCGCATGGGCATCGACTACAACTACACCGGCAATGCCACGCACGCATGGCTCACCGTGCTGGTGATGGACGTGTGGCACTGGACGCCGCTGGTGGCGCTGCTGTGCTTCGCCGGCCTGCGCGCCATTCCCGACGCCTACTACCAGGCCGCGCGCATCGACGGGGCCAGCAAGTTCGCCGTGTTCCGCTACATCCAGCTGCCCAAGATGCGCGGCGTGCTCATGATCGCGGTGCTGCTGCGCTTCATGGACAGCTTCATGATCTACACCGAGCCCTTCGTGCTCACCGGCGGCGGCCCGGGCAATGCCACCACCTTCCTGAGCCAGTACCTCACGCAGAAGGCGGTCGGCCAGTTCGACCTGGGGCCGGCGGCGGCCTTCTCGCTGATCTACTTCCTCATCATCCTGCTGCTGTGCTTCGTGCTCTACAACTGGATGCAGCGCGTGGGCACGCAGGACACGCGGCCGCAGGAATGAGGACGGAGGCATCGCCATGAACGAGAACCGCTTTCGCCTTCGCAGCATCTTCCTGGTGCTCTACATCGTCTTCGCCCTGTTGCCCATCTACTGGATGATCAACATGAGCTTCAAGACCAACGAGGAGATCCTGTCCAGCTTCTCCTTCTTCCCGGTCGAGTTCACCTGGGCCAACTACAGGCGCATCTTCACCGACGCGTCCTGGTACTCGGGCTACATCAACAGCCTGATCTACGTGTGCATCAACACGGTGATCTCGCTCACGGTGGCGCTGCCGGCGGCCTATGCCTTCTCGCGCTACTCCTTCCTGGGCGACAAGCACGTGTTCTTCTGGCTGCTCACCAACCGGATGACGCCGCCGGCTGTGTTCCTGCTGCCCTTCTTCCAGCTCTACACCACGGTGGGCCTCATGGACACGCACCTGGGCGTGGCGCTGGCGCACCTGCTGTTCAACGTGCCGCTGGCGGTGTGGATCCTGGAAGGCTTCATGAGCGGCATCCCGCGCGAGATCGACGAGACGGCCTACATCGACGGCTACTCCTTCCCGCGCTTCTTCCTCACCATCTTCCTGCCGCTTATCAAGGCGGGCGTGGGCGTGGCGGCCTTCTTCTGCTTCATGTTCAGCTGGGTGGAGCTGCTGCTGGCGCGCACGCTCACCAGCGTGAACGCCAAGCCCATCGTGGCGACCATGACGCGCACGGTGAGCGCCTCGGGCATGGACTGGGCCACGCTGGCGGCGGCCGGCGTGCTCACCATCGTGCCGGGCGCGATCGTGATCTGGTTCGTTCGGCACTACATCGCGAAGGGTTTCGCGATGGGGAGGGTCTGACATGCTCGACTGGATGGTCTGGACCACGCCCGTGGCCATTTTCTTTTCCTGCATCGCGCTGGCGCTGGTGGGCATGACGATCTGGGAGATCCGGTCGCCCACCACCCTGCGGCGCGGCTGGCTGCCCATGGAGACCACGCGCGGCGACCGGCTCTTCATCGGCCTGCTGGCCGCCGCCTACGTCAACCTGGCCTTCGTGGGCCTGGCCGGCAAGCTGCAGGAGTGGCTGGCCCTGGAGGCCGAGCCGTCCATCTGGTGGGGCTTCGCGCTGTCGATGGCCGTGCTGCTGCTGGTCATGCGCAAGGGCTGAGAGCACTCGTCATTCGGATCCGGCTCCAAGCTGCCCCGGAGCCGATTTGAATACCAAGGCAAGGGGCAGCACCAACGAGGAGACATTGCTATGAAGATGCGCCACACCGCACTGGCATTGGCCGCTGCAGCCCTGTGCGCCGGACAGGCCGCCTGGGCCGGCGAGGCCGAGGCCAAGAAGTGGATCGACAGCGAGTTCCAGCCCTCCACGCTCAGCAAGGACCAGCAGGCTGCGGAGATGAAGTGGTTCATCGACGCCGCGGCCAAGCTCAAGGCCAAGGGCATCAACGAGATCTCGGTGGTGTCCGAGACCATCACCACGCACGAGTACGAATCGAAGACGCTGGCCAAGGCCTTCGCCGAGATCACCGGCATCACCGTGAAGCACGACCTGATCCAGGAAGGCGACGTGGTCGAGAAGCTGCAGACCTCCATGCAGTCGGGCAAGTCGATCTACGACGGCTGGATCAGCGACTCCGACCTGATCGGCACGCACTACCGCTACGGCAAGATCATGAACCTGACCGACTACATGGCCGGTGCGGGCAAGGAGTTCACCAACCCGGGGCTGGACATCAAGGACTTCATCGGCACCAGCTTCACCACCGCGCCCGATGGCAAGCTCTACCAGCTGCCCGACCAGCAGTTCGCCAACCTCTACTGGTTCCGCGCCGACCTGTTCGCGCGCCAGGACCTGAAGGACAAGTTCAAGGCCAAGTACGGCTACGACCTGGGCGTGCCGCTGAACTGGAGCGCCTACGAGGACATCGCCGAGTTCTTCTCCGTCGACGTGAAGAACCTGGACGGCAAGCCCATCTACGGCCACATGGACTACGGCAAGAAGGACCCGTCGCTGGGCTGGCGCTTTACCGATGCCTGGCTGTCCATGGCCGGCACCGCCGACAAGGGCATCCCCAATGGCATGCCGGTGGACGAGTGGGGCATCCGCGTGGCGGACGACAAGTGCACGCCGGTGGGTGCCTCGGTCTCGCGCGGCGGCGCCACCAACTCGCCGGCCGCGGTGTATGCGCTGACCAAGTACGTGGACTGGATGAAGAAGTACGCGCCCAAGGAAGCCACCGGCATGACCTTCGGCGAGGCCGGCCCGGTGCCCGCGCAGGGCCAGATCGCGCAGCAGATCTTCTGGTACACCGCCTTCACCGCGGACATGACCAAGGCCGGCCTGCCGGTGGTGAACTCGGACGGCACGCCCAAGTGGCGCATGGCGCCCGGCCCCAACGGCCCGTACTGGAAGCAGGGCATGCAGAACGGCTACCAGGACGTGGGCAGCTGGACCTTCTTCTCCGGCCACGACGCCAACAAGACGGCCGCGGCCTGGCTGTACGCGCAGTTCATCACCGCCAAGACCACCTCGCTGAAGAAGACCATCGTGGGCCTGACCCCGATCCGCGAGTCCGACATCCAGAGCAAGGCCATGACCGACATGGCGCCCAAGCTGGGCGGCCTGGTGGAGTTCTACCGCAGCCCCGCCCGCGTGGCCTGGACGCCCACCGGCACCAACGTGCCTGACTACCCCAAGCTGGCGCAGCTGTGGTGGAAGAACGTGGCCGAGGCGGTCACTGGCGAGAAGACGCCGCAGAAGGCCATGGACAACCTGGCCGAGGAGATGGACCAGGTGATGTCCCGCCTGGAGCGCGCCGGCATGGCCAAGTGCGCGCCCAAGCTCAATCCCAAGAGCGATCCGGGCAAGTGGCTGAGCGACCAGCATGCACCGTGGAAGAAGCTGGCCAACGAGAAGCCCAAGGGCGAGACCATCGACTACAACAAGCTGCTGACGGCCTGGAAGGAAGGCCGGGTTCGCTGACCGGCGCTGGCTGAGCGGTTGCGCGGCGCGGGGCGGTGCCGCGCAACTGCTGCCAGAATCGGGCCCCACGGCCCCGGCCCGGGGCCGCTGAACTCCGGGCCGATTCCCGAACACTCTGCTAGCCCATGCGCCTCCTGTTGGTCGAAGACGAAGCCGAGATGGCCGCCTGGTTGATGCGCGCCTTCAAGCAGACCGGCTATGTCTGCGACCATGCCCCCGATGCCGCCAGCGCCGAATCGCTGCTGGCCGTGGGCGAATACGACGCGGTGGTGCTGGACCTGCGCCTGCCCGACAAGCACGGGCTGTCCATCCTGGCCGAGATGCGCAACGCCGGCAACCGCACGCCGGTGCTGGTGCTCACGGCCCAGGGTTCGCTGCAGGATCGCATCAAGGGCCTGAACACCGGCGCCGACGATTTCCTCACCAAGCCCTTCGCCGTCGAGGAACTGGAAGCCCGGCTGGAGGCCCTGGTGCGGCGCAGCCGCGGCAGCGCTGCGCAGCCGGCGCTGCAATGCGGCTCCCTGGTCCGCGCGCATGGCAGCAAGGCATTTACCCTGGACGGCGAGCTGCTCTCGCTCACCCCGCGCGAAAGCGCTGCGCTGTCGGTGCTGCTGACGCGCGCCGGCACGCCGGTGGAGAAGGCGCAGCTCTCGCACAAGGTCTTTCCCACCGCCAGCAATGCCGGCCCCGACGCCATCGAGCTGGTGCTGCACCGGCTGCGGCGCAAGCTGGCCGGCGCGGATGTGCGTATCGTCACCGTGCGCGGCCTGGGCTACATGCTGGAGAGCGTGAAGCATGGCCACGGCGACGCCTGAGCAGCGGGGCGCGCGTTTCGGCATCCGCGCGCGGCTGCTCACGCTGCTGATTCCCTGCATCCTGGCCCTGCTGGCCTTCGACAGCTGGAACGACCTGGGCGCGCTGCGCACGCAGGTGCAGGCCGGCTATGACCAGGCCATGCTGGACACGGGGCGCGCCCTGCAGCGCAGCGTGGTGGCTGGGCCGGACGGCACGCTGCGCCTGGACAGCAGCGCGGCGCAGGTGCTCGCCTTGTTCGAGTCCGGCAGCGCCGAACACAAGCACCTGCATGTGGACATCGCGCCGCTGGACCGCAGCGCCCCTGCGCAATTGCTGATGGGCGATGCCGACCTGCCGCCGCCCGGAGCCGGAGGTGGCGGAGCCGATCCGCAGTGGTACGACAGCGTCTACCGGGGCAACGAGGTGCGCATGCTGGCGCTGCGCAGCGAACTGCGCGACGGCCAGGGCCGACCCTGGACCGTGACGGTGCAGGCAGCCGAAGGCACCAAGCCGCGCGCCGTGGCCGAAAGCGCCGCCCTGCGCCAGGCGCTGGTGCGCGATGCGCGCATGGTGGTGCTGGTCGTGGTGCTGGTGGCGCTGGGCGTGACCTGGTCGCTGCGGCCTTTGCGCCGGCTGCGCCGCGAGGTGCGCGCGCGCCGCGGGCAGGCGCCCCAGCCGCTGACCCTGGCGGGCGTGCCACGCGAAGTGGCGCCGCTGGTGGATGCCATCAACGAGCAGGTCGCCAGCTACCGCGAGCTGCTGGATGCGCAGTCGCAGTTCCTCGCCGATGCCTCGCACCAGCTGCGCACGCCGCTGGCCATCATGCTCACCCAGGCCAGCGTGGCGCTGCGCGAGAAGGAGCCGGCGCAGATGCGGACCACCCTGCGCGCGATGGTGACCCAGCTCGAGCGCAGCCGGCGCCTGTCGGAGCAGCTTCTCTCCCTGGCGCACGCCAGCGAAGTGGCGCCTGCCGCCGGATCGCACCCGGTGGCGGACCTCAACGCGATCGCCCGCGACGTGGTGCTGCAGCACCTGCAGCTGGCGCACGAGAAGGAGCAGGACCTGGGCTGGATCGATGTGCGCGATCCGCCGGGCGATGAACGCATGCCCGTGGACGGCGAGGACGACGAGGAAGCCGATGCTGCCCTCGAGGAGGAAGAGGCCGCCGCATCTGACGAGCCGCCGGTCGCCACGCCGCCTGCCGTCCCCGTTCGCGCCAGCGCACCCGAACTGCACGAGGTACTGGCCAACCTGGTCCACAACGCCATCGCCCACACGCCCGAAGGGGGCCACATCACCGTGCGGGTGAGCATCGCGAACGGCCAGGCGCAGGCCGAGGTGAGCGACGACGGGCCCGGCATCGCACCGGAGCGGCGCGACGAGGTGTTCGGGCGCTTCCGCCAGGGCGGCGAGGGCAAGGGCTCGCGTGGCTCCAGCACCGGGCTGGGGCTGGCCATTGCACGCGCCTATGCCAGGCGCAACGGCGGCGACATCGTGCTCGCCGACGCACAAGGCCACGGCGGCAAAGGGCTGCGCGCGATCCTGCAATTGCCGCTGGCTGAGGGCGCGCCTGCCAGCGTGAACTGAGTGCGAACCGCGCGCGCCGCGCGCTCGTGCTGAAGCGATTGCCGCAGGCCCGGAAGTACCGCTGTCCACTGCGTGACAGGGGTGCCACGAGGGGCCTCCCCACTGTTAGTGATAACACGTATTTCGCACTCCCCAAGGTGAAACGAAAGCCGTTTGGAAGCCTCGCTTTCTAAGCTTCGCCGCAGCCTCGCCCATGGTCCAAGGCGGCCCACCGAGCGAGAACACATCACCTGGAGACAACAACGTGAGCCCCTGTACATCGCTGCGCTCTTCGCATCGCGAGGAGACCCCTTCATGAACCGTGTCCTGGTCCGAGGCCTGGTCCTCATGGGCATCGCGCTGCTGTTCGGACTGAATTCGTTCCGCTACCAGCTGGGCGACCTCAGCCGCGCCGGCGCCGGCCTGTTCCCGCTGATCATCAGCAGCATCCTGTTCCTCATCGGCGCCATCACGGTGCTGACCACGCGCGTCATGCCCTTCGAGACGCTGGACTACAACGTCAGGAACATCTCGATCATCTTGCTGAGCTTCGTCGGCTTCGCGCTGATCTCGCAGTTCATCAACATGCTCGCGGCGATCGTGTTCCTGGCCTTCTTCAGCACCCTGGCCGGCACCTCCTACTCGCTCAAGCGCAATCTGAAGATCGCGATCGGCCTGGTGATCGTCGCCTTTGGCTTCCGCGACCTTCTGGGTCTGAACCTGCCCCTGTATTGAGATCGACGCCATGGAACTCTTTCACAACCTGGCGTTCGGCTTCGAGCACGCGCTGACCCTGCAGAACCTGCTGTACTGCGCCATCGGCTGCGTGGTGGGCACGCTCATCGGCCTGTTGCCCGGCCTGGGCCCGCTGTCCACCATCAGCTTGCTGCTGCCGCTGACCTATTCCATCCCCACCGGCGGCGCCCTGATCATGCTGGCCGGCATCTACTACGGCGCGCAGTATGGCGACAGCGTGAGCGCGATCACGATGAAGATCCCGCACGCGAGCAGCATCGTGGCCTGCATCGACGGCTACGCGATGACGCTCAAGGGCAAGACGGGCCTGGCGCTCTTCACTGCCGGCATATCGAGCTTCATCGGCGGCACCGTCGCCATCGTGGTGCTGTCCACGCTTGCCCCGGCGCTTGGCGAAGTGGGCCTGCTGTTCGGCCCCGCCGACTATTGCGCGCTGATGCTGCTGGGCTTCTTCTGCGTGAGTTTCGTCTCGGGCGGCAACATGCTCAACGGCCTGGCCATGGCCATGATCGGCGTGCTGCTGGGCGTGGTGGGCACCGACGTCAACAGCGGCGTCGAGCGCTTCACCATGGGCTTCACCTTCCTCACGGACGGCATCGGCCTCATCAGCATCGCGCTGGGCTGCTTCGGCATCGCCGAGGTGGTGAAGAACCTGGACAACAAGAGCACGCACACGCCTTTCAACGGCAAGATCAAGCTGATGCCCACCTGGCCGGAGTTCAAGCGCATCATCCCGAGCGCGCTGCGCGGCAGCGTGATCGGCTCGGTGCTGGGCATCCTGCCCGGCGGCGGCCCGACCATTGCCCAGTTCGCGGCCTATGCGGCGGACAAGCGCTTCTCCAAGCACCGCGACGAGATCGGCACCGGTGCCATCGAAGGCGTGGCAGGCCAGGCGGCGGCCGACGAGGCAGCGGCTCGCACCAGCTTCATCCCGCTCATGGCCATCGGCATTCCCGAGAACCCGGTCATGGCGCTGATGCTGGCGGCCTTCATCATCAAGGGCGTTCAACCTGGCCCGAACATGATCTCGACCCACGCCGACCTGTTCTGGGGCCTGGTGGCCAGCATGTGGGTGGGCAACGTGTTCCTGGTGGTGCTGAACGTGCCGCTGGTGCGCTACTGGCTGTCGGTGTTCAAGATCCCCTACACCGTGCTGTTCCCCTGCATCCTGTTCTTCTGCTGCGTGGGCACCTTCAGCATCAACAACAACCTGGACGACCTCTACACCACCGCGGTGTTCGGCGGCGTGGGCTACCTGTTCCTGCGCTTGGGCATGGAGCCGGCGCCATTGCTGCTGGGCTTCATCCTGGGGCCGATGCTGGAAGAGAACTTCCGCCGCGCCATGCTCATCAGCCGCGGCAGCTTCGCGCCCTTCGTCACGCGGCCGATCAGCGCCACGCTGCTGGGCGTGATCACCGCGATCGCCGTGTGGCAACTGGTGAGCTTCCTGCGCAACCGCGGCAAGAAGAAGATGACAGAAGTCGAAGGCGCTCCGCCAGCGACCGCGGTGGAAGGCGTCTGACGACGCCCCTGCTTGCATCGGGGTCGGTGCGCCACGCATAGTGGCGCACCATGTTTCAACAGCGGCGAACCCTTCTTCTATCGATCGCGGCCTGGCCCCTCGCGGCCACGGCCCAGCCGGTGCAGGACCTGGCGGCGCGCCTTCGCAGCGGCCGCTGCGCGATCCTGATGCGACACGGACAGACCGATCCCGGCGTGGGCGACCCGCCGGGATTCGTCATGGGGCAGTGCGCCACGCAGCGAAACCTGAGCGAGGCGGGCAGGGCGCAGTCGCGCGCCACCGGCGCCTGGTTCCGCGAGCGCGGGCTGCAACCCTCGGCCGTGCTCAGCAGCGCCTGGTGCCGCTGCATCGACACCGCCCAGCTTGCCTTCGGACGCCAAGAGCCGTGGGCGCCGCTCGATTCCAGCTTCGGCCGCGGCGAGGCGCGCGACGAGGCGCGGCTGTTGCTGCTCGAGCGGCTGTCGCGCATCGGCGCCGGCCGCTTCGAGGTGTGGGTGACGCACCAGGTCAACATCAGTGCCTTCGCTGGTGAGGCGACCTCGATGGGCGAGGGGCTGCTGGTGGATGCGTCCGGCAAGGTGCTGGGGCGAAGCAGCTTCAGCTGAGGCGAAGCTGCGGGTGGGGCCGCCGATGTGCCGCGCGGTTGCGCGGGGTGGCCACCGTCCCCTAGAGTGCAGGCCTGCCCATGACCCACGCCACGCTCGACCACGCCGAAGCCTCGCTGCGCCGCTACACCGGCGGATACGGCGCGCACGAGCATGAGCATGCGCAGGTGCTGGTCGGCCTGAGCGGCCGGCTGGAACTGGAACTCGATGGCCGCGCCGCCTACGTCGACGCCGCCTGCGGCCTGATCGTGCCGGCCGGCGTGGCGCATGGCTACCTGGCGGAGGCACCGGCCAGCGTGCTGGTCATCGAAAGCCCGATGCGCGCCGGCCTGGGCCGCATCCGAAGGTTTGCACCACCGACGCACTGGAAAGGCCAGGGCGCCGCGCTGGACGTGGCCGCCGCGGTGGACGAACTGGCCGGCGCCGACACCCTGCTGCAGCGCCGGCCCATCGACCTGGCCCTGCTGCAGGAGCGCGTGGACGGTGAATTGCACGGCGACTGGAGCACCGCGCGGCTCGCGGCGCTGTGCCAGCTGAGTCCGCAGCGCTTTCATGCGCGCTTCGTCGAGCTCAGCGGCATGGCGCCGGCCGCCTTCGTGCGGCGTCGCCGGCTGGACGAGGCGCAGCGCCTGCTGCGAGCCGGCCTCTCGCTGGAGTCGGCAGCGCTGCAGGTGGGCTACGCCAGCGCCAGTGCGCTGGCCTTCGCGCTGCGGCGCGAGCGCGGCACGGGTGCCCGCGGCCTGCGCGCCTGAGGCGCTCGCCCGTCGCCGCAGGACGAGAGTTTCTCGACATTTGGCGGGCCGCCAGGGCGCACGATGGGGCATGCAGATCCGTCCCGGACTCGGCGTGGCCATGGTGCTGGCCGCCGCCGCCCTGTGGGGAACCACCGGCACCTCCCAGAGCCTGGCCGAGGGCCAGCTGAGTGCCGGCTGGTTCGGCGCGCTGCGGCTGGCGGTGGCCTCGGCCTTCTTCGGCCTCTATGCCTGGAGCACGCGGCGCGGGCCGAGCGGCCTCGCGCACGCCGGCGCACCCTTGCCCTGGCCGGGCGTGCTGGGCGCGGGCCTGTGCATGGCGGTCTACAACCTGGCCTTCTTCGCGGGCGTGCGGCTGACCGGCGTCGGCCTGGGCACCGCCATCGCCCTGGGCAGCGGCCCGCTCTGGGCCGGCATGCTGCAGGCGCTGGTGTCGCGCCAGCTGCCTTCGCTGCGCTGGTGGATCGGCACGGTCGCTGCCGTGGGCGGTGGCGCGCTGATGACGCTGTCCAGCGGCAGTGCCGGCCATGCGCTGAGCACGGCGGGCATCGGGCTGTGCCTTGTCGCGGGCCTGTCCTATGCGGTCTACACGCTGATCAACAAGTCGCTGGTGCGCGAGGTGGGCGCGGCAAGGGCCACCCTGAGCGCCTTCACCGTGGCCGCGGTGGTGGCCCTGCCCGCCGCCTGGATCGAGGGCGGCACGCCCACGCCCGTGGCGGCGGACTTGTGGGCCGCGCTTTATGTGGGCGTGGTCACTGCCGGCGTGGCCTACCTGCTGTTCAGTCATGCGCTGCGCCACATCTCGGCCGCCACGGGCGTCACCCTGGCGCTGTTCGAGCCGGTGGTGGCCTTCACGCTCGCCACGCTGGTGCTGGGCGAGCGGCCCGGGGCCATGGCCTTTGCAGGCCTGGTACTGGTGGTGGCCGGCGTGCTGGTGGTGGTGCGGGCGGAACTTCGCGATGCGCGGGCCATTGCCGGCTCGGGCGAGCCAGGCGTCCAGGCAGGCTGAGGTCCGGGCTTCAGAGCGGCAGGAAGGCCGCCGCGTCGAAGTCCTGCACCGGCTGGCCGGCACGGAACAGGCGCGCAGGCTTGGGCCCGTGCAACTGCACGCCCTGGGGACTCACGCGCAGCCAGTCGCCCTCGGGCAGGCCCAGCACCTTGGCCGCCGGATTGGCCACGAGGAATTCGGCCAGGCGCTGGTCGCGCGTCTCGCCCTGGTGGCCGGCGGGCAGCTCGTTGGTGTAGTGGGGATTGAGCTGGAAGGGCACCAGCCCCAGCGCGTCGAAGCCGCCCGGCTCGACGACCGGCATGTCGTTGGTGGTGCGGATCGAAGGGCAGGCCAGGTTGGAGCCGGCGCTCCAGCCGATATAGGGCACCTGCTGCTCGCGCACCCGCGCCGCGATGCGCGGCAGCAGGCCGCGCTCGCGGCATTCCTTGAGCAGCGCGAAAGTGTTGCCCCCGCCCACGAGGATGAGCTCGGCCGCATCGAG
The DNA here is from genome assembly GCF_900114785.1 of Variovorax sp. OV329. Lineage (GTDB taxonomy): Bacteria > Pseudomonadota > Gammaproteobacteria > Burkholderiales > Burkholderiaceae_C > Variovorax. The sequence continues at coordinate 204,633 of NZ_FOUG01000002.1, read as the reverse complement.
CGCCGCATGCGCATTGGCAGCGCGGTGGATGCCTTCGATTTCCAGGGGCAGGGAGGCCAGGGCCTCCTGCACGCGCTCGGTGTAGGCGTCCCACTCGATGGTCACGCCGGCGAAGGGCACGAACACCGCGCGCTTGCGCGAGCCGGCGATCTCCGCGACGGCCTCGAGTGCGTGCTGCAGGTAGTGGCCCTCGGGGCTGCGGGAGTTGCTCAGTAGAAGAAGGTGCATGGCGGCGGTGTCTTGTGTCAGAGCCCGGAACCGAGCGCCGCCTTCACTTCCTCGCCCAGCTCCAGCACCGACATGGCGTAGTAGGCGCTCCAGTTGTAGCGGGTGATGACGTAGAAGTTCTTCGTGCCGGCCACGTAGGTGGGCGTGTCGTAGCCGTTCTGCAGCTCGATCAGTGCGAGCAGGCCGGGGTAGTTCTGCGCGTTGGCCGGGAGCACCGCGCCGGCGGCGACGAAGCTGTCGGCACTGAAGGTGGGCAGGATGTCGGGCGCGAGCAGCACCGGCTTCTTCAGTCGGCTCTCGTCGAAGCTCACGGGGAAGATTGCCGGCTGGCCGGGCTGCCAGCCGAAGGCCTTGAAGTAGTTGGCCACGGAGCCGATCACATCGGTGGGGCTGCCCACCAGGTCGATGCGGCCGTTGCCGTCGTAGTCGATGGCGTACTTCGCGATGCTGCTGGGCATGAACTGGGGCATGCCCATGGCGCCCGCGTAGCTGCCCAGTGGCGCGAGCGGATCTTCGGCAGTGCGGCTCTCGGTGCTCAGGAAGCTTTCCAGCTCGCCGCGGAAGAAGGCCACGCGCTCGGCGGCGCGCGGGTGCCCGTCGGGGAAATCGAAGGAAAGGGTGGCCAGCGCGTCGATGACGCGGAAGCTGCCCATGTTGCGGCCGTAGATGGTCTCCACGCCGATGATGCCCACAATGATCTCGGCCGGCACGCCGAACTCGCGCTCGGCACGCTCCAGCGCCGGTGCGTTGGCGCGCCAGAAGCGCACGCCGGCAGCGATGCGCACCGGGTCGATGAAGCGGCCGCGGTACACGCGCCAGTTCTTGGGCGCGCCGCCCTGGGCCGGCAGCATGAGGCGCGGCACGTTGGGCAGGTAGCGGGCGGCGCCGATGGTGCTGCGCACCCATTCGCGGTCCAGGTTGCGGCGCTGCGCGATCTCGTCGGCGAAGCGCATCGCGTCGTCGCGCGTGGCGTAGAGCGCGCCAGTGGCCGCGACGGAAGGCCGCGTGGGCGGCTTCTTGGCAGCAGGAGGCGACGCGTTCTTGCGCTTGGGCTCGGCGGCGGTGGCACTGGGGCCGCCGATGACGGCGAGCACCAGCAATGAGGCGAGGGCGAGGGTCGTGCGGATGGGGCGGCGGCGCATCGGCCGATTGTGCCGTCCGTCCACAACGCCCCCGTCCGACTTCACACGCCGTTTCACCGAGGCCAGCGCAAGCGTGCGAATTCCGCACGCAAGGCCGCCAGGCCCTGCGCGGGCTGCGGGCTGTAGCGCTGGCGCTCCAGGCGCAGCAGCCATTCGTCGATCTCGCGCACGGCCTCGGCCTGCGCGGCACCGAAGCGCTCGCGCACCTGGCGCGCGATCTCGCGCGGCGGCGCGGAGTCGGGCAGCGTCAGCCCGGCCCGCTGCAGCCGGGCGCGGGCGTTGGACAAGAGGCGCAGCCACGGGTCCTGCCGCTGGCGCTCCCACAAGGTCCAGAGCGCGCCGGCCAGGCTGGCCGTGACCAGCAGGCCCAGCAGCAGCGTCACCAGGTCCTGCGGACTGGGCGCGCTGAAGCCGATGTCCTTGAGCAGGTCCAGCTGGCGCCCCTGCGTGTAGTTGAGCACCCACTGGTTCCAGCCGTTGTTGATCGCCTCCCAGGTCGCGCGGACGTTCTGCAGCAGCGTGGGATTCATCGCGCCGATGGCGCCGGCCAGCACCCCCTGCGGCACCGCCAGGCGCCGGAAGGCGCCGACGCGGTCGGGCGAGATGGCGCCGGTGGGGTCCACGCGCACCCAGCCTTCGCCTGACACCCAGACTTCGGCCCAGGCATGGGCATCTCTGTTGCGCAGGGTCCAGACGCCGTCCACCGAATTGCGATCGCCGCCCTGGAAGCCGGTGACGATGCGCGCAGGCACGTCGGCCGCGCGCATCAGCACCACGAAGGCCGAGGCGATGTGCTCGCAGAAGCCCGCCTTGCGGTCGAACCAGAATTCGTCGGCGGTGTGCTCGCCGTACTCGCCCGGCTCCAGCGTGTAGCTGTAGCCGCCGGTGCGCAGGCGCTCGAGCACGGTGCGCACGAGCGCGCGCGTGTCGGCGCCCTGGGCGGTGCGCAGCTGCTGGGCGAGTTCCGCGGTGCGGGGGTTGTTGTCCGGCGGCAGTTGCGTGTAGGCGGCCAGGCCCGGCACGCGCTCCAGCGGGCCGCTGCGGAACTGCGGGTAGCTCTCGGCACGGTAGCGCAGCATGTCGCGCGTCGGGCGCTCGGCGATCCATTGCAGGTCGGGCGTCTGGCGAGGCGGCGCCATCCCGGTGACCTGCGGCGGGTTGGGCGCGACGTCCAGGGTCAGCAGCCAGGGGCGCTGGCTGGGCTCCAGGGTGATCTGGTAGCGCACCGGGTCGCCCTGCACGCGCAGGTCGGGTGGCAGGCGCCCCAATTGCCAGGCGGGCAGGGCATTCCATTCGCGGCCGTCGAACTGCGCAAGCACCGGGCCCCGGAAATACATGTCCCGCTGCGCAGGGACTCGATCGCCGTCGAATTCGACGCGGGCAGCGATGCTGTCGTCGAGCGCGAGCTCGGCGACAGCGCCCACCCGCATGTTGTTGGACAGGCCGGTGCGCCCGCTCATCGCATCGCTGGGCGTGCCCCACAGCGGCGCCATGCGCGGGAACAGCACGAACAGCGCCAGCATGACCGGCGCGCCCAGCAGGGCCATGCGCGCGGCCATGCGCGCCGATTGCCACAGCGGGGGCCGGCCCACCGGCATGTGCGCATTGACCAGTGCGGTCAGCAGGCCCAGCAGTGCCACCAGCATCGCCATCGCCGTCAGCAGTGACTGCGAGTAGAAGAAGTTCGTGAGCATCGCGAAGAAGCCCAGGAAGAACACCACGAAGGCGTCGCGCCGCGCACGCAGTTCCAGGGTCTTGAGCGCCAGCAGCAGCACCACCAGCGTGACGCCGGCATCGCGGCCCAGCAGCGTTCGGTGGGTGAGGGCGGTGGCGCCCAAGGCGATCGCCAGCAGGCCAACGAGCCACCAGCGACTGGGCAGCGGCTGCGAATTGAACGCCAGCGTCCCGCGCCAGAACAGGATGACCGCGGTGAGCGCCGTGCACCACCAGGGCAGGTTGCCGGCCTGCGGCAGCACGACGACCGCGATCACGCCCAGCAGGAAGAGCGTGTCGCGCGATTCGCGCGGCAGGGTGGACAGCCGCGCGGTCTTCGTGCCGGGCGTGAGAGTGGAACTCAGCATGTGGCCAGCAGCTCCAGGCATTGACGCTTGTGCGCCTCCCCCTGCGAGGGGGCGACCTGGCGGCCAGCCACACGCAGGCCGTAGTCCAGGCCCAGCTTGTCGGCCATCAGCACCCAGGCGCACAGGCGCGACAAGCGCGCCTCGTGTTCAGGCAGCCCGCAGTGCTGGGCGTCCAGCCACAGCTCCTGGCGCTGCGCCTGCTGCGTGTCGCGGCTGAAGAGGTCGTCCGAGCCTGTGGCCTCGGCGCGGGCCACCTTCTTCCACGCCACCATCTTGAGCGGATCGCCGCGGCGATAGGCGCGGATGCCGTCGTACTCGCCGGCATGCTGCGCGCGCGCGCCGCCGACCTGGCCGGCATCGCTGCGCGGCTCGCCCGGCGGCAGCGGCGGCGGATGCGCTTCGGGAGCAGGGTAGACCAGCACCCGCGCGGCCGGCCGCCACACTGTCCAGACGCGGAAAGTGCCAAGCGGAAAGCGCGTCTCGGCGGTGAAGGGCGGCACCGGGTGCAGGCCGCGGTGCTCGGGCTTGAAGGCGATGTCCAGCGTGCTGCTGCCTTGCGCCGGCACGTCGCACCAGGCCCATGCGCCGCTGCCGCGCACCGCCATGCCGATGCCGTAGCGGGCACTGCGCCGCGCGTTGTCCAGCACCACGCGCAGCACGGCGGCGGCGCCGGCGAACTGCGGCTCGGGCGGCAGCAGGTGCATGGCCAGCCCGCGCAGCGTGCCGTGGCACACGTGCATGCCCACCGCCACGCTGCCGGCCAGCAGGAAGGTGAGCAGGTAGCCCAGGTTGAGCTGGTAGTTGATCGAGGCGATCAGCAGCACCAGCAAGGTCAGGCCCAGCAGCCATCCCGCCTTGGTGGGCAGGATGTAGACGTTGCGCTGCGTGAGCTCCAGGCGGTCGGAAGGCGGCCGGCGCGAGAGGAACCAGCCGTCGATGCGATGGCGCAGGGCGGCGATCATGCGGCGCTCAGGGCAGGGGCACGGCGGCCATCATGGCGCGCACCTGCTCGACCGCGCCGCGGCCGGCGTCGCCCACGGGCGTCAGGCGGTGGGCGATGGTCTGCGGCAGCACGGCCTGCACGTCGTCGGGCGCCACGTAGTCGCGGTTGGCCAGCAGAGCCTGGGCCTTGGCGGCGCGCAGCAGCGCGATGCCCGCGCGCGGCGACAGCCCCTGCAGGAACCATCGGCCCGAGCGGGTTGCGGCGATCAGGTCCTGCACATAGTTCAGCAGCGGCTCGGCCGCGTGCACCTGCTGCACGCGCTGCTGCAGCGCCTGCAGCTCGCCCGGGGTGAGCAGCGCCGGCAGCCCGGCCAGCATCTCGCGCCGGTCCGCGCCGGCCAGCAGCTCGCGCTCGGCGGCGCGGTCGGGGTAGCCCAGCGAGATGCGCATCAGGAAGCGGTCCAGCTGCGACTCGGGCAGGGCGAAGGTGCCCAGCTGGTCGAAGGGATTCTGCGTGGCGATGACGAAGAAGGGCGTGGGCAGGGCGCGGGTCTCGCCCTCGATGGTCACCTGCTTCTCCTCCATGGCCTCGAGCAGGGCGCTCTGGGTCTTGGGGCTGGCGCGGTTGATCTCGTCGGCCAGCAGCACCTGGGCAAAGATGGGGCCCGGGTGGAACACGAAGCCCTGCTGCCCGCGGTCGTAGATGGCCACGCCCGACAGGTCGCCCGGCATCAGGTCGGCGGTGAACTGCACGCGCGAGAACTGCAGGCCGAAGGTGTGCGACAGCGCGTGCGCCAGGGTGGTCTTGCCGACGCCCGGCACGTCCTCGATCAGCAGGTGTCCGCCGGCCAGCAGGCAGGCCACGCACTCGCGCACCTGCGCCTCTTTGCCCACGATCACCGTGTTAAGCTGACCCAGCAGACTGGCGAGCTTCGCAGCGACGTCCATTTTTGTATCCATATGCAAACCATACCGTAGGTCGGCAAGTCCCTTCGTTCCGACCTGCCACCGAACATGGGCAAAACCGGCTACTTCACACACCGAGACTTCTGGAAGCACGAGATGGGACGGGGCCATCCGGAATGCCCAGAGCGGCTGGACGCCATCGAGGACCGGCTTCTTTCAAGCGGTGTGGGCGATGCGCTGGAGCGCGGCGAGGTGCCCCTGGCCACCCTGGAGCAGCTGATGCTGGCCCACACGCCCGAGCATGTCGAGCACCTGCAGTCCCTGGCCCAGCGCCTGGTGGCCGACGCCCCGGCCGGCGGCCCCGACCACGCCCAGATCGACCCCGACACCAGCATGAACGGCTTCACCATGCTTGCCGCCCGGCGCGCCGCCGGCGCCGGCATCGCCGCCACCGACGCGGTGATCGCGGGCGAGCTGGAGAACGCCTTCTGCGCCGTGCGCCCGCCGGGCCACCATGCCTGCCACGACAAGGCCATGGGCTTCTGCTTCTTCAACAACGTGGCCATCGCGGCGCGGCATGCGCTGGAGAAGCACGGCCTCAAGCGCGTGGCCATCGTCGACTTCGACGTGCACCACGGCAACGGGACGGAAGACATCCTGTCCAACGACCCGCGGGTGCTCATGGTGGGCATCTTCCAGCACCCCTTCTACCCCTTCAGCGGCGCCGACCATCCGGCGCCCAACATGTGCAACGTGCCGGTGCCGGCCTACACCCGCGGCATGGACGTGCGCGAGCTGGTCGAGGCGATGTGGATGCCGCGCCTGGAGGAGTTCAAGCCACAGATGATCTTCGTGAGTGCCGGCTTCGACGCGCACCGCGACGACGACCTGGCGCAGCTGGGGCTCAACGAGAACGACTACTACTGGATCACCAGCCGCATCCACGACGTGGCACGCCGCTTCTCGCAAGGGCGCATCGTCTCGATGCTGGAAGGCGGCTACAACCTCGACGCGCTGGCCGGCAGCGTGGAGGCGCACCTGCGCGTGCTGGCGGAGGTCTGATGCTGCGCCTGGACGAGTTCCTGGAGCGCCTGTCCCAGGTCGATCCGCGCACGCTCTGGATCGAGGCGGGCGTGCTCGCCCTGTGCGTGCTGCTGGCCTGGAGCGTGTGCCGCTGGTTCGGCCGCGACCAGCCCAAGGATTCCATCTGGTTCGGCCGCAACATATTCGACGGCCTGCTGTTTCCGCTGCTGGCGCTGATCTTCACCGACCTGGGGCGCCGCGCCCTGCTGGAAGTGCAGACGGTGCTGATCCTGCGCATCGCGGTGTCCGGGCTGGTGGCGCTGGTGGCCATCCGCTTCGTGGCACGGGTGCTGGCGGCGGTGTTCCCGGCCTCGTCGGTGATGCGGCTGATCGAGCGCACGGTGTCGTGGGTGGCATGGATCGGCGCCATCCTCTGGATCGTCGGGCTGCTGCCTACGGTGCTGGAAGAGCTGGACTCCATCCACCTGGCCTTCGGCAAGTCGCCGGTGAGCCTGCGCACCATTCTCGAAGGCGTGGCCTCGGCCGGCCTGGTGCTCATCGTCGCGCTGTGGATCTCGGCCACCATCGAGAAGCGCGTGCTGGCGCAGGCGGTGCACGACCTGTCGATGCGCAAGGTGGCATCCAACGCGATGCGGGCCTTCCTGCTGCTCATCGGCCTTCTGTTCGCGCTGTCGGCGGTGGGGGTGGACCTGACGGCGCTGTCGGTGCTCGGCGGCGCGCTCGGCGTGGGCCTGGGCTTCGGCCTGCAGAAGCTGGCGGCCAACTACGTCAGCGGCTTCGTGATCCTGTTGGAGCGCTCCATCCGCATCGGCGACAACGTGCGGGTCGACACCTTCGAGGGGCGCATCACCGACATCAAGACCCGCTACACGCTCATCCGTGCGGGCAACGGGCGCGAGGCCATCGTTCCCAACGAATCGCTCATCACCAGCCGCGTCGAGAACCTGACGCAGGCCGACCTGAAATTCAACATCACGACCAACATCGTGGTGGGCTACGGCAGCGAGGTGGCGCAGGTGCAGGGCATCCTGACGGGCGCAGCGCGTGCCCATGCTCGGGTCATGGCCGACCCGGCGCCGGTCGCCTTCCTGATCAACTTTGCGCCGGACGGCCTGGAATTCAGCCTCAACTTCTGGGTGAAGGATCCGGAAAAAGGGCAGGCGAACGTCCGCTCGGACATCAACATCGCCGTCCTCGAAGGCCTGCGTGCGGCGGGCATCGAGATCGCCGGCCCACGCCGCGCCGTGCGTATCGAATCCTTACCCGATGCCATGTTGCAGCGCAGCGAAGCTCCCCTATAATTACAAGAAAAAAGCACGACCGTTCGCTTTTTGACGACGGCACGTGCTGGGTGATTGAAATGAACAGATGCCCCTCGGGCACCGCCCTAAAATGGCGGGCTGCCCGTCGCGCATCCCCCGGTTTTGCAATTCAATGGAGTCAACCCATGAAGGTATTGGTCCCCGTCAAGCGGGTCGTCGATTACAACGTCAAGGTCCGCGTCAAGTCTGATGGCTCCGGCGTCGACATCGCCAACGTCAAGATGAGCATGAACCCCTTCGACGAGATCGCCGTCGAAGAGGCGGTGCGCCTGAAGGAAAAGGGCGTGGTCACCGAGATCATTGCCGTCTCGTGTGGCGAGGCCAAGTGCCAGGAAACGCTGCGCACCGCCATGGCCATCGGCGCCGACCGCGGCATCCTGGTGGAGAGCACCGAGGAACTGCAGCCCCTGGCCGTGGCCAAGCTGCTGAAGGCCCTTGTCGAGAAGGAACAGCCCTCGCTGATCATCCTGGGCAAGCAGGCCATCGACGACGACAACAACCAGACCGGCCAGATGCTCGCCGCCCTGGCGGACCTGCCCCAAGCCACCTTCGCCTCCAAGGTCGAAGTCGCTGGTGACAAGGTCAACGTCACGCGTGAAGTCGATGGCGGCCTGGAGACCATCTCTCTCAGCCTGCCCGCGGTCATCACCACCGACCTGCGCCTCAATGAGCCGCGCTACGTGACGCTGCCCAACATCATGAAGGCCAAGAAGAAGCAGCTGGACACCTTCAGCCCCGCCGACCTGGGCGTGGACGTGGCGCCTCGCCTGAAGACGCTCAAGGTCGCCGAGCCCCCCAAGCGCGGCGCGGGCATCAAGGTGCCCGACGTGGCCACCCTGGTGGACAAGCTCAAGAACGAAGCCAAAGTGATCTGAGGAAGAGGGAGATAAAGACATGACCGTACTCGTCATTGCCGAACACGACCACGCCACCGTCAAGCCGGCGACCCTGAACACCGTGACGGCGGGCATCGCCTGCCAGAGTGGTGATGTGCACGTGCTGGTGGCTGGCGCCAACGCTGCCGAAGCCGCAGCGCAAGCGGCCAAGATCGCCGGCGTTTCCAAGGTGATCGCCGCCGACAGCGCCAGCCTGGCCGAGAACCTGGCCGAGAACGTGGCCGCGCAAGTTGTGGCCATCGCCGGCAACTACAGCCACATCCTGTTCCCGGCCACCGCCAACGGCAAGAACGTGGCGCCTCGCGTGGCGGCCAAGCTGGACGTGGCCCAGATCAGCGACATCACCAAGGTGATCGCCGCCGACACCTTCGAGCGCCCCATCTACGCGGGCAACGCGATTGCCACGGTGCAGAGCAGCGACGCCACCAAGGTGATCACCGTGCGCACCACGGGCTTCGACGCGGCAGCCAAGGAAGGCGGCAGCGCCTCGGTCGAGAATGCCGCGGGCGTGGCCGACAGTGGCAAGAGCGCCTTCGTGGGCCGTGAAGTCACGAAGAGCGAACGCCCCGAGCTGACGGCCGCCAAGATCATCGTCTCGGGTGGCCGGGCGCTGGGCAGCGCCGAGAAGTTCCAGGAGGTGATGGCACCGCTGGCGGACAAGCTCAACGCGGGCCTGGGCGCCAGCCGCGCGGCCGTGGACGCGGGCTACGCCCCCAACGACTGGCAAGTGGGCCAGACGGGCAAGATCGTGGCGCCGCAGCTGTACATCGCTGCCGGCATCTCGGGCGCCATCCAGCATCTGGCGGGCATGAAGGACTCCAAGGTGATCGTGGCGATCAACAAGGACCCCGAAGCGCCGATCTTCTCGGTGGCCGACTACGGCCTGGAAGCCGACCTGTTCACGGCCGTGCCGGAACTGGTCAAGGCACTGTAAAGAAGAGGCGTTCACACGCTGAAGCCACAAGAGGCATCGTTCGCGATGCCTTTTTCGTATCTGCACCCAGGAGGAGACACATCATGAGTTACACCGCCCCGCTCAAGGACATGCTGTTCGACATCGAGCACCTCGCCCGCATCGACCAGATCGCCCAGATGCCCGTTTTCGAGGATTCCGGACTGGAGACCGCGCAAGCCGTGCTCGAGGAATGCGCCAAGTTCAACGAGGGCGTGGTTGCCCCGCTGAACGTCGAGGGCGACCGCAACCCGTCCTCGCTCAAGGACGGCGTGGTCACCACCACCCCCGGCTTCAAGGAAGCCTTTGCACAGTACGCCGCCGGCGGCTGGCAGGGCCTGCAGCATCCGGTCGACTTCGGCGGCCAGGGCCTGCCCAAGACCATCGGCGCGGCCTGCCTGGAGATGCTCAACTCGGCCAACCTGAGCTTTGCCCTGTGCCCGCTGCTGTCCGACGGTGCCACCGAGGCGCTGCTCACGGCTGGCTCCGACGAGCTCAAGGCCGTGTACCTGGAGAAGCTGGTCACCGGCCAGTGGACCGGCACCATGAACCTGACCGAGCCGCAGGCCGGCAGCGACCTGTCGCTGGTACGCAGCCGGGCCGAGCCGCTGCCGGACGGCACGTACAAGGTCTTCGGCACGAAGATCTTCATCACGTACGGCGAGCACGACATGGCAGAGAACATCGTGCACCTGGTGCTGGCCCGCGTGGCCGGCGCGCCCGAAGGCGTGAAGGGCATCAGCCTGTTCGTGGTGCCCAAGTTCATGGTGAACAAGGACGGCTCGCTGGGCGCGCGCAACGACGTGCACTGCGTGAGCATCGAGCACAAGCTGGGCATCAAGGCCTCGCCCACCGCCGTGCTGCAGTACGGCGACCACGGCGGCGCCATCGGCTACCTGGTGGGCGAGGAGAACCGCGGCCTGGAGTACATGTTCATCATGATGAACTCGGCCCGCTACGCGGTGGGCATGCAGGGCATCGCGGTGGCCGAGCGCGCCTACCAGAAGGCGGTGGCCTACGCGAAGGATCGCGTGCAGAGCCGTCCGGTGGACGGCTCCATCAACGCCAGCGCGGCCATCATCCATCACCCCGACGTGAAGCGCATGCTGATGACCATGCGCGCCCACATCGAGGGCTGCCGCGCCATGGCCACCGTGGCCGCCGCCGCCTACGACGCGGCGCACCATCATCCGGACGGCGAGGTGCGCAAGCAGAACCAGGCCTTCTACGAATTCATGGTGCCGCTGGTCAAGGGCTACAGCACCGAGATGAGCCTGGACGTGACCTCGCTGGGCGTGCAGGTGCACGGCGGCATGGGCTTCATCGAGGAGACCGGCGCGGCGCAGTACCTGCGCGACGCGAAGATCCTCACCATCTACGAAGGCACCACCGCCATCCAGGCCAACGACCTGGTGGGCCGCAAGACCGCGCGCGACGGCGGCCAGGTGGCCAAGGCCATCGCCGAGCAGGTGAAGAAGACCGAGGCCGAGCTGGCCGAGCAGGGCAGCGATGACGCCAAGGCCGTGCTCAAGCAACTGAGCGCCGCACGCGAAGCCTTCGTGAAGATCGTCGAGTTCGTGGCCGGCCAGACCAAGGCCTCGCCCAACGCGGTGTTCGCGGGCAGCGTGCCCTACCTGATGGCCGCCGGCAAGCTGGTGGCCGGCTGGCAGTTGGCCCGCTCGCTGCTCATCGCGCAGAAGCTGGCCGCCGATGGCCAGGACGTGAGCTTCATGAAGGCCAAGGCCGTCACGGCGCGCTTCTACGCCGAGCACATCCTCAACGGCGTGCCGGCCGCCGCGCACAGCATCGTCGAGGGTGCGGCCAGCGTCACGGCGCTGCCGGTCGAGGCCTTCTGAGGCCATGCCCCTCGCGGGCGCAGAAAAGGGCGGCGGCGCCTGTCACAAAAAGCACTGGTGCCGCCCGTCTCGAAACATATAAACCTCCATCCAGTTTTTCCCCTTTCGGAGACTTCATGTCCAAGCTGCCGCCCGTGCTCGCGAACCTGCCGCTGCCCATCATCGGTTCGCCGCTCTTCATCATCAGCAACCCCAAGCTCGTCATTGCACAGTGCAAGGCCGGGGTGGTGGGGTCCATGCCCGCGCTCAACGCGCGCCCGGCATCGCAGCTGGAAGACTGGCTCGCGGAGATCACGGAAGAACTGGCCGCCTACAACAAGGCCAACCCGGACAAGCCGGCCGCGCCTTTCGCCATCAACCAGATCGTGCACAAGAGCAATGACCGCCTGCAGCACGACATGGAGATGGTCGTGAAGTACAAGGTGCCGATCGTCATCACCTCGCTGGGCGCGCGTACCGACGTCAACGAGGCGGTGCACAGCTACGGCGGCGTGACGCTGCACGACGTGATCAACAACGCCTTCGCGAAGAAGGCGATCGAGAAGGGCGCCGACGGCATCATCGCCGTGGCGGCTGGTGCCGGCGGCCATGCGGGCGTGAAGAGCCCCTTTGCCCTCATCCACGAGATCCGCCAGTGGTTCGACGGTCCGGTCGCGCTGAGCGGCGCCATCGCCACGGGCGGTGCGGTGCTCGCCGCGCAGGCCATGGGCGCGGACTTCGGCTACATCGGCACGGCCTTCATCGCCACGCACGAGGCCCGTGCCAGCGACGAGTACAAGAAGGCGATCGTCGAGGGCAACTCCGATGACATCGTCTACTCGAACCTCTTCACCGGCGTGCACGGCAACTACCTGGCACCCTCGATCCGCGCCGCCGGCATGGATCCGGAGAACCTGCCCGAAGGCGACCTGAAGACCATGAATTTCGGCGGCGGTGAAAGCGCGAAGAAGGCCTGGAAGGACATCTGGGGTTCCGGCCAGGGCATCGGCGCCATCACCGAAGTGACCAGCGCGGCGGCTTTCGTCGAGAAGCTCAAGCGCGAATACTTCGAGGCACGCAAACGCCTGGCCCTTTGAGCGCGGTTCTCGCGCAACCCGCGCCGTCGCCGGCCGCCTGGGCCGGCCGCATGCCGCTTCTCGATGCGGCCAAGGGCGTTGCGTGCCTGTTCATCGTCGGCCACCACCTGTGCCGCTACGGCCCGCTGCCTGAAGCGGCTGCGCTGCTGGCGCCGCGGCTCATCGGCTGGCTGGCCGAACACGGCCGCCTCGCGGTCCAGGTTTTCCTGGTCATTGCCGGCTTCCTGGCGGCGGGTTCGCTTGCGCCCGAGGGTGTGATGCGCGCCAGCGCGGGCAACTGGCAGCGCGTGTGGCAGCGCTACGCCCGGCTGGCCATGCCCTACCTGGCGGCACTGAGCGTGACCGTGCTGTTGGCCGCGGCCATCCGGCCCTGGTTCGACAACGAGGTGGTGCCCGCCGCGCCGGTGTTCTCGCAACTGCTGGCCCATGGCCTGCTGCTGCAGGACGTGCTGGGCTACGAGGCGCTGTCCACCGGTGTCTGGTACGTGGCGATCGACTTCCAGCTTTTCGTGCTGGCCCTGGCGGTGGTGTCGCTGGCCGAATGGCTGCAGCGGCGCTGGCAGTTGGAGGCCGTGCGTGCGGCCTGGCTGCTGGCCCTGCTGGTGCTGATGCTGGCCTGCGCCTCGCTGTTTGCCTTCAACCTCAAGTCGGGGCTGGACGCCACGGCCTTCTACTTCGTCGGCTCCTATGGGCTGGGCATGCTGGCCTTCTGGGTCGGCCGCATCCGCAACCCCTGGCGCTGGGGCGCCGCCCTGGCGCTGCTGGCGGCCATCGGCGCCGAGGCGCTGGCCTGGGAATGGCGCATCCGCATCGCCATCGCCCTGGTGTCCGCCTTGCTGCTGGCCCTGTCGCTGCGGCGCGGCTGGCTGGCCGATCCGCCGGCCTGGCTGGTGACGCGGCCCGTGATGTGGTTGGGGCGGATCTCCTATTCGCTGTTCCTCATCCATTTCCCGGTGATCCTCCTGGTCAACGCGCTGGTGTCGCGCGCCGGGCCGCATTCGCCCTGGATCGACCTGCTGGCCATGGGCGCGGCGCTCGCGCTGGCGATGGGCGCAGCGACGTTGCTGCACCGGTGGGTGGAATCGCGCCCCGCAACCGGGCGCCTGACCTTCTCGCTGCTGGCCGTGCTGCTGGCCAGCGGCGCCCTCGTCGCTGCCTGAGCGCGGGGGGCCGCATTCTCGGCCCGAATCCGACTTTCGCAAGCCAATAGCCGACTGGACCGCTGTGCATGTCACACGGTCTGCGCGCCCGTGCGCACAATGGCCCGGCCGCTGCGGGGGTGGCTTGCGCTGACGCATGCCAGGTCGCCGAACCGATGCCGTTGCTGCGCCGGGGTATTGGCGCGCCATGTATGATTTCGCGTAATTTCAGAAAAACCTGAAAGTTCAAGAAACCTTGGCTACCTCGCAAGACCTCCCTGCCGTGCAAACGCTTCGCCGCTGGACGCGGCGCCTGCCGTCCGGTGCCGGCCTGCAGGTGATTGCCGCCTTGCTGTGGACGGCGCAGGCCGCGTTGATCGCAATGGCAGTGCAGGGCATGGCGAACGGGCGCGGCCTGGGCGCCGCCTGGCCCCCCGCCGCAGGCGTGCTGGCGCTGGGCCTGCTGCGCGCGGCCTGCGAAGCGGTGGGGTCCCGCCTGGTGTTCGGCCAGGCGCGCAGCCTGCTGAGCGACTTGCGCGTGCAACTGGCCCGCGCCCTCGCGGCGCGCTCGCCCCTGGACCTGGCGCGGCCCGCCTCGGGCGCCGCAGCCAGCCTGGTGGCCGAGCAGGCCGATGCGCTGCTGCCCTTTCTCACCCGCTACCAGCCGGCGCAATGGAAGATGAGGCTGGTACCCCTGGCGATCCTCGCCTGCGTGTTGTGGTTTTCGTGGACGGCCGCGCTGGTGCTGGCGCTTGCGGCGCCGCTGATCCCGTTGTTCATGGCCATCGTCGGCTGGCGTGCCAAGGCCGCCAGCGAGGCGCAGATGCTGGAGCAGGGCGGCATGAACGCCTTCTTGCTCGACCGTCTGCGCGGCCTGGCCAGCCTGCGCGCCTTGGGCGCGGTCGATGCCACCGCGACGCGCCTGCGCGAAACGGCCCGCGCGCTGCAGGAACGCACGATGGCGGTGCTGCGCATCGCCTTCCTGTCTTCCGCCGTGCTGGAACTGTTCTCCGCGCTGGGCGTGGCGATGGTGGCGGTCTACGTGGGCTTCCACCTGCTGGGCCAACTGCCCTTCGGTACCTGGCATGGCCAGCTGGACCTGGGCGAGGGCCTGTTCATCCTGCTGCTGGCCCCGGCCTTCTTCGAGCCCCTGCGCGAGCTGTCGGCGGTGTGGCATGACCGCGCCGCGGGCGAAGCTGCGCTGGCCGCAATCCGGCACAGCACCCAGGGCGCCGAGCCCTTGCCCGGCGCTGCGCTGGCGACCTCGCCCGCAGCGGTCGCGCAAGGCGCGCCGCCCGGTGTCGTTCTGCACGATGTGCGGCTTGCGCATCGCGAAGCCGAGAATGTGCTGGACGCCATGTCGATGGCCATTGCACCGGGCGAGCAGGTGGCGCTCTTCGGCCCCAGCGGCTGCGGCAAGTCGAGCCTTCTCGCGCTGATCGCGGGGCTGATGCCGCCGCGCTCGGGCCGCATCGAGATCGGCGGCATCCGATTGGACGACGGCAGCGCCGCGCAACTGCGCCAGCGCATGGCCTGGATGGGCCAGCGGCCGCATGTGTTCGCCGGCACGGTGCATGCCAACGTGGCGCTGGCCGACCCCCAGGCCTCACGCACCCGCGTGCAGCAGGCCCTGCGCGATGCAGGGCTGCAGCGGGTGGATCAGGCCCATCCCGCGGCTGCGGTGGGGGAGGGTGGGCTGGGCCTTTCGGGCGGTGAAGCCCTGCGCCTGGCGCTGGCCCGCCTGGCGGTGCGCGCCGATCATGCCGACCTGCTGCTGGTCGACGAGCCCACCGCGCACCTCGACAGCGAGACCGCGCGACACGTGAGCGAATCGCTGCTTGCGCTTGCGCAAGGCAGGACGCTCATCGTCGCCACGCACGACCCGGTCCTGGCCGCGCGCATGGACCGCGTGATCCACCTGGGTGCCGCGGCGCAATCGCTGAGAAAGGAGGCCGCGGATGCGCTCGCCTGAACTGCATGCCGGCGAAGTGAGGACGGTACTGCGCGCCTGCCTGCAGGCGCAGCCACGCACGCTCGCGCTCGGCGCCGGCCTCGCGCTGCTGACGGTGCTGGCGGGCATGGCGCTGCTTGGGCTCTCCGGCTGGTTCATCGCCGCCACCGCATTGGCCGGCCTGCAGGCGGCCACTGCCATCGTGTTCGACGTCTTCATGCCTTCGGCCGGCATCCGGCTGCTGGCCATCGGCCGTACAGCCTCGCGCTACGGCGAGCGGCTGTTGACGCACGATGCGACGCTGTCGGTCACCGCGGGCCTGCGCGAACAACTCTTCAGGGGCTGGGCACAGCCCGAGGCAGCGCGACGGCTGCATGCACGTCCTGCGCGGCTGCTGTTCCGCCTGACCGCTGACATCGATGCGTTGGAGTCGCTTTACCTGCGCGTCATGGTGCCCGCCCTGTCGGCGCTGGGCGCCGCCCTGCTGGCCGCAGTGGCCTTCGGCGTGTTCGCCGCTGCATGGGTGGGCGGGGCCGTGGTGCTGTGGCTGCTGCTGTGCGGCGCGGGCATCGCGGTGCTGACGGCGTTGCGCGCGCGGCGCGCATCGATGCGGCGCGGCCTCGCGCTGGAGCGCCTGCGTGAGCGCGTGGTGGACCTGGTGGCGGGCCAGACGGAACTCGTGATGGCCGGGCGCATCGATGCGCAATGCGAGGCAGTGGCCCGCGCCGATGCGCGCCTGCTGCGCGCCGAGACTGAACTGCATCGCCTGGAAGCCCGCGCGGGTTGGGCTTGGGGCGCCGGCAGCGCGTTGCTGCTCTCCGGTTCACTGATGGCCGCCGCCTGGCTGGTGGACGCCGGGCGCATCGGCGCCCCAGTGGCCGCCTTGCTGGTGCTGCTGTCGCTGGCCGCGATGGAGCCCTTTGCTGCATTGCGGCGCGGTGCCGTCGAACTGGGTCGCAGCCTGCTCGCCGTGCGCCGCATCGCGCCGCGCCTGAAACTGCCGCAAGCCGAAGCGACCACGCCCGCTTCGCCGGAGGCCGGCATCGCAGCGCAATGCGTAGGGCTGGTGCTCGCGCATGCAGGCAGCGCGCTTCCGGCCGTTGCCGGCTTCGACCTTTGCCTGGAGAAGGGCGAGCGCGTTGCGATCGTCGGTGCCAGCGGTGCCGGCAAGTCGACCGTGCTCGCGGCCATCGCCGGCGAGCTGCATCCGCGCGGCGGCACGCTGAAGGCGCTGCCTGCCTGCTGGCTCACGCAGCGCAGCGAACTCTTCCAGGACGACGTCCGCGGCAACCTGCGGCTGGCCGATGAAAACGCCGACGATGCGCGCCTGTGGCAGGCGCTGCAGGACGCGGGACTGGCAGAGGACGTGCACGCCATGCCGCAGGGCCTGGGCACCCGTCTGGGCGAGGGCGGCCTCGGCCTGTCGGGCGGGCAGGCGCGCCGGCTCGCCCTGGCGCGCCTGCTGCTGAGAAAAGACACCCCCTTGTGGCTACTGGACGAACCGAGCGAAGGATTGGACACTCGCACCGCGCAAGACGTGCTCGAGCGTCTTGGCCATGAGGCGCAGCGGCAGCGGCGCAGCCTCGTCGTCGCGACCCACCTGCGGCGCGAGGCGGCGCTGGCCGACCGGCTGCTGTGCATGCGAGGGGGAATCGTGGTTGCAGATCATCGGCGCGGCACGCCCGGCTTCGAGGCGGCGCTGCGCGAGCTCAGACCGGACTGACGAATCACTGATCGGGCGCAAGCCCTCACAGGAGAAGAAAGGAACCCCATGGATCTCGACATCGTCGCGTTGTCACGATTGCAGTTTGCAACGACAGCGCTCTATCACTTCCTGTTCGTTCCGCTCACGCTGGGGCTGTCGATCATCCTGGCCATCATGGAGACGGTCTACGTGATGACCGGGCGCAGCATCTGGCGCGACATGACCAAGTTCTGGGGCGTGCTCTTCGGCATCAACTTCGCCATGGGCGTGGCCACGGGCATCGTGATGGAGTTCCAGTTCGGCATGAACTGGTCCTACTACAGCCACTACGTGGGCGACGTATTCGGCGCGCCGCTGGCCATCGAGGGGCTGATGGCCTTCTTCCTCGAGGCCACGTTTGTCGGCCTGTTCTTCTTCGGCTGGGACCGCATGTCCAAGGTGGGCCACCTGATCACCACCTGGGCGGTGGCGCTGGGTTCCAACTTCTCGGCGCTGTGGATCCTGATCGCCAACGGCTGGATGCAGAACCCGGTGGGCGCCGCCTTCAACCCGCAGACCATGCGCATGGAGGTAACCGACTTCGCCGCGGTGCTGACCAACCCGGTGGCGCAGGCCAAGTTCGTGCACACGGTCTCGGCCGGCTACGTGACGGCCGCGATCTTCGTGCTGGGCGTGTCGGCCTGGTACGTGCTCAAGGGCCGGCACCTGGAGCTGGCCCGGCGCTCGATGACGGTGGCCGCCTCCTTCGGCCTGGCCGCCGCGCTGTCGGTGGTGGTGCTGGGCGACGAGAGCGGCTACATGACGACGGAACACCAGAAGATGAAACTGGCCGCCATCGAAGCCATGTGGGAGACCGAGCCGCCGCCGGCCGCCTTCACCGTCTTCGGCTTTCCCGACCAGGCCTCGCGCGAGACGCACTTCGCCGTGCACGTGCCATGGGCGATGGGCCTCATCGGCACGCGCTCGCTGGACACCGTGATTCCCGGCATCGACGAGCTGGAGAAGCGCGCCGAGGAACGCGTGCGCAGCGGCCTGCTGGGCTACGAGGCGCTGCAGCGCATCCGCGATGCCGGCAGCACCGCCAACATCCCGCCGGACGCGAAGGCCACCTTCGAGGAGCACGGCGGCGACATGGGCTACGCGCTGCTGCTCAAGCGCTACGTGGACGACCCGCGCGATGCGACCGACGCGCAGATCAAGCAGGCCGCCTGGGACACGGTGCCGCCGGTGGCGCCGCTGTTCTGGAGCTTCCGCATCATGGTGGGCCTGGGCATCTTCTTCATCCTGCTCACGGGCACCTTCTTCGTGTTGTCGGCCATGCGCAGGCTGGACCGCTGGCGCTGGCTGCTGTGGGTGGCGGTGTGGAGCATCCCCTTGCCCTTCCTGGCGGCCGAATGCGGCTGGATCGTGGCCGAGCTGGGCCGCCAGCCCTGGGTGATCGAGGGCGTGCTGCCCACCGCGGTGGCCGTGTCCAATCACGGCGCGGGCTCGGTGCTGCTGACACTGCTGCTCTTCATCGCCATCTACACGGTGCTGATCGTGGTCGAGTGGAAGCTGCTCTTCAAGGCCATCCGCAAGGGGCCGGAGCTGCAGCCCGACACGCTGGCGGAGGCCCGCGCGCGCGGCCATGCCACGCTGGCCACGGCCCGGAACTGAAAGACGAGGAGCAAGACATGGTCCTGCATGAACTGATTTCGTACGAGATGCTGCGCCTCATCTGGTGGCTGCTGCTGGGCATCCTGCTGACCGGCTTCGCGGTGATGGACGGCTTCGACCTGGGCACCGGCATGCTGCTGCCCTTCGTGGGCAAGACCGACCTGGAACGGCGGGTGGTCATCAACGCGGTGGGGCCGGTATGGGAAGGCAACCAGGTGTGGCTGATCCTGGGCGGCGGCGCGATCTTCGCGGCCTGGCCGCAGCTCTATGCCGTGTCCTTCTCGGGCTTCTACCTGGCGATGTTCGCGATCCTTGCCGCGCTCATCCTGCGGCCGGTGGCCTTCAAGTTCCGCGGCAAGAACGAGAGCGCGCGCTGGCGCACTACCTGGGACTGGGCGCTGTTCATCGGCGGCCTCGTGCCGGCGCTGATCTGCGGCGTGGCCATGGGCAACGTGCTGCAGGGCGTGCCCTTCAGGCTGGAGCCGGACATGCAGATCCACTACACCGGCTCCTTCTTCGGCCTGCTCAATCCCTTTGCGCTGCTGACGGGCCTCGTCTCGGTGGCGATGCTGGTGATGCACGGCGCCAGTTGGCTGCAGCTCAAGACCGAGGGCGAGGTGCACGAGCGTGCGCGCCGCTTCGGCGGCATCGCGGCCATTGCCACGGCGGTGCTCTTCGTGCTGGCGGGCCTTCTGCTCTACAAGTTCGTGGAAGGTTACAAGATCACCAGCGCGATCGTGGCCGACGGTCCTTCCAACCCGCTGCTCAAGACGGTGGCGCATCAACCCGGCGCGTGGTTCACCAACTACTTCGCCAACCCGCTGCTGTACCTGGTGCCGCTGCTGGGCATCGGCGGGGCGGTGCTTGCCTGGCTGGCCATGGCGGCGCGCAAGGCGTTGCTGGCGCTGCTGGCCAGCGGGCTGAGCGTGGCCGGCATCGTGCTGAGCGTGGGGGTGTCGATGTTCCCCTTCATCCTGCCTTCGTCGGTGGACCCGCGCGCCAGCCTCACGGTGTGGGACTCCTCGTCGAGCCACCTCACGCTCTTCATCATGCTGGTGTGCGTGATCATCTTCCTGCCCATCATCCTGGCCTACACGAGCTGGGTGTACTCGGTGATGCGCGGCAAGGTCGACGCGCGCGAAATCGAGCAGGGCAGCGGCCACGCCTACTGACCCATAGGGAGGATTCGACATGTGGTACTTCGCCTGGATTCTCGGCCTGCCGCTGGCGGCCGCCTTTGCCGTGCTCAACGCGATGTGGTTCGAGCTGATGGAGGACGAAGCCGTCCGCCACGACAAGATGGACAAGCCGCCGCGGCGTTAGCCCGCTCGTGCTCGCCGGCTCAGTCGAACAGGGACAGGGCGTAGGGGATGTGAAGCGTCATGTCCCCGAGCGGCTCGGCCACGCAGGGGAGGATCCAGCCCTCGTCCTTCTCGTCCAGCGATACGCCCGGCCATTCGACGCGGTAGCGCACCGCTGCGCCGCCGCTGGCCCGGCACAGGCAGGTGCGGCAGGTGCCGTTGCGGCAGGACGCGGGAATCTCCAGGCCGGCGTCTTCGGCTGCCTGCAGGAGGGTGCGTCCGGGCGCGGCCTCGAATTCGAAGCCGGCGGGTTCGATGCGGATCTTCATGGGAGAGCGGGCAAGTTTATTCGCCTGCCCAGCCGCAAGAGCGACAATAGGGGGCTTTCCGGTTTCCCTGTTTGATTGTTTTTCCGATGCCTGACTACAAAGTCCGCCCCGCCACCTTGCGCGACGCCAAAGCCGTCGCCGAAGTCCATGCCGCCGCCACCCAGGCGGCCTACAAGGACATCCTGCCCGAAGACCAGCTGGCCCTGCTCGCACCTGCCTCGCGTGAAGGCAAGTGGCGCGATGCCATCGAGTACGGCGAGCCGCAGGTCCACGTCGCCGAGATCGACGGCGCCGTCATCGGCTTCGTCGGCTTCGACCGCTCGCGCGACCCCAAGACGCCCGCCACTGCCGGCGAGATCTGGGCCCTGCACATCAAGCCCGAGCACTGGGGCAAGGGTGTGGGCGTGGCCCTGTGGGACGCCGCACGCGAAGGCCTCGACGACGAAGGCTGCACCACCGTCACCATCTGGGTGCCGCTGCGCAACGACCGCGCCATCCGCTTCATCGAGCTGGCCGGCTTCAAGCGCGAGATGAAGACCGCCAAGACCACCGCCATCGGCGCCACGCGCATCGAAGAGATTCGCCTCAAGCGCGACGTGGCCTGACGGGACTACAATCGCGGTCGCTCCGGGGTGCACAGTGTGCTGAGACGGCCTGATCCAAGGCCGGACCCGATGAACTTGATCCGGTTAATACCGGCGGAAGAAGAGCTGATCCTGAGAAGACCGCCCGCGATGGGCATGTGAACCGCCCAGGCGGTGCATGTGCCGGCCGCAGTGGCACCTCCCCAGGGCACTTTCCGGAGCAACTTGTCGCAGTTGCCACCCACGGAAAGGACCCTGATGAACGCCCCCCTCGACCCCCGGCTCGCCAGCTTCACCGAGTTGCTCGCACGCGCCCGCGAGCAGTTTCCCGCTTCGACCAAGACGCACGTGCCCGGCGCGCTGCATCCGGCCATCCGCGTGCCGATGCGCGAGGTCAAGCTTACCAACGGCGAGCAGGTCTCGCTCTACGACACCTCCGGCCCCTACACGGACCCGACGGTGGACATCGACATCCGCACCGGCCTGCCGCAGCCGCGCCTGGACTGGATCGACGCGCGCGCCGACACGGTCTACTACGACGGCCGCGCCCCGCAGGCCCTGGACGACGGCGCCAAGGACGAGGCCAGCGAGCGCCTGGCCTCGCTGCGCCGCGAGGCGGCCCGGCTGCAGCGCATGCCGCGCCGCGCGAAGCCCGGCGGCAACGTTACGCAGATGCACTATGCGAAGCAGGGCATTGTCACGCCGGAGATGGAGTACGTGGCCATCCGCGAGAACGGACGGCGCGAATGGATGGCCGAGTACATGGCCGATGCCAGCCGCGAAGCGCGCCTGGCGGGCAACCCCATGGGCGCGAGCATTCCGCGCATCGTCACGCCCGAGTTCGTGCGCGACGAGGTGGCGCGCGGGCGCGCCATCATCCCGGCCAACATCAACCACCCCGAGGTGGAGCCGATGGCCATCGGCCGCAACTTCCTGGTGAAGATCAACGCCAACATCGGCAACTCGGCCGTGACCTCCAGCATCGAGGAAGAGGTGGAAAAGCTGGTGTGGGCCATCCGCTGGGGCGCGGACAACGTGATGGACCTCTCCACCGGCCGCAACATCCACACCACGCGCGACTGGATCGTGCGCAACTCGCCTGTGCCCATCGGCACCGTGCCCATCTACCAGGCGCTGGAGAAGGTGGGCGGCGTGGCCGAGGACCTCACGTGGGAGATCTACCGCGACACGCTCATCGAGCAGGCGGAGCAGGGCGTGGACTACTTCACCATCCATGCGGGCCTGCGCCTGCCCTTCATCCACCTCACGGCCAACCGGCGCACCGGCATCGTCTCGCGCGGCGGCTCGATCATGGCCAAGTGGTGCATCGCGCATCACAAGGAGAGCTTCCTGTACACGCACTTCGAGGAGATCTGCGAGGTCATGAAGCAGTACGACGTGAGCTTCTCGCTGGGCGACGCCCTGCGCCCCGGCTGCGCGGCCGATGCCAACGACGAGGCCCAGTTCGCCGAGCTGCGCACCCTGGGGGAGCTCACCAAGATCGCGTGGAAGCACGACGTGCAGACCATGATCGAAGGCCCCGGCCACGTGCCCATGCACATGATCCAGGCCAACATGGAAGAGCAGCTCAAGCACTGCCACGAGGCACCGTTCTACACGCTGGGCCCGCTGACCATCGACGTGGCGCCGGGCTACGACCACATCGCCAGTGCCATCGGGGCGGCCATGATCGGCTGGTTCGGCACTGCCATGCTTTGCTACGTCACGCCCAAGGAGCACCTGGGCCTGCCCGACCGGGAGGACGTCAAGGCGGGCATCATCGCCTACAAGATCGCGGCGCATGCCGCGGACGTGGCCAAGGGGCACCCGGGTGCGCGTGCGCGCGACGACGCGCTGAGCAAGGCGCGCTTCGAGTTCCGCTGGCACGACCAGTTCAACCTCAGCCTGGACCCGGAGACGGCGCGCGACTTCCATGACGAGACTTTGCCCAAGGACTCGAGCAAGGAAGCGCATTTCTGCTCCATGTGCGGGCCCAAGTTCTGCTCGATGAAGATCACGCAGGAGGTGCGCGAATTCGCCGCCGCCCAGGGCGTGAGCGAGCAGGCCGCGCTGGCGCAGGGCATGGCGCAGAAGGCGGACGAGTTCCGACGCGCGGGCGGCGAGATCTACATCCCCATCGCGCAGGGTTGAGCCCTTGCGCCGATGGCGCGGCCCCAGGTCGCGCCATCGGCCGACAGCCCGGCGAGCCTCGCGGACTGGGGCTTGCCTTGCGCCGCCCTTACCATCGGCGCTTTCAACCTCTTTGCGCCCGATCTATGGCCTCCAGCCTGCTGCTGCTGCTCGACGACATCGCCACCGTGCTGGACGACGTCTCCGTCCTCACCAAGGTGGCCGCCAAGAAGACGGCCGGCGTGCTGGGCGACGACCTGGCACTCAACGCGCAGCAGGTGTCGGGCGTGCGGGCCGAACGCGAGATCCCGGTGGTGTGGGCGGTGGCCAAGGGCTCCTTCGTCAACAAGGCGATCCTGGTGCCGGCGGCGCTGCTGATCGGCACCTTCCTGCCCTGGGCCGTGACGCCGCTACTGATGATCGGCGGCGCCTTCCTGTGCTTCGAGGGCGTGGAGAAGCTGGCCCACAAGTTCCTGCACAAGGAAGAGGCGCAGGCCGAGCGGGCCGAGCTGGAAGCCGCGCTGGTCGAGGAGAAGGTGGACCTGCGCCAGGTGGAGAAGGACAAGATCAAGGGCGCCGTGCGCACCGACTTCATCCTGTCGGCCGAGATCATCGTCATCACCCTGGGCACGGTGGCGGGCAAGCCCTTCGGCACGCAGCTGGCGGTGCTGGTGGGCATCGCCATCGCCATGACCGTGGGCGTGTACGGCCTGGTGGCCGGCATCGTGAAGCTGGACGACCTGGGCCTGTACCTGAGCCGGCGTGCCAGCAGCGCGGTGCAGGCCATCGGCCGCGGGCTGCTGTGGCTGGCGCCCTGGCTGATGAAGACGCTGTCCGTGCTGGGCACCGCCGCGATGTTCCTGGTGGGCGGCGGCATCCTGGTGCATGGCGTGCCGGCGCTGGGCCATGCGATCGAAGCCTGGCTGGCGCAGTGGGGCGGTGCAGCGTCGGTGCTGGGCTCGATGCTGGCCAACCTGGTGGTGGGCGTGATCGCCGGCGCGATCGTCCTGTTCGCGGTGGAACTGGGCAAGAAGCTCTTCGGCAAGAAGGGCCACCAGGCGGCCGCCTGAGGTCTCCGGCGCGCGCTGTAGCGCGCCGTAAGGTGTGTATCGGCCCTTGGTGAGGGATGAAGCCTGGCGCATACTTTTGCGCCTGTTTCGTTTCGCGTGTGCTTTCCATCGTCCCTTGCCCGCCGAGGAGCCGCCATGCCCGATTCCCTCCGAACCGACCCGAGCTTCCATCCCACGCCGCGCCTGGCGATGGAAGCGGAGCCGGAACGCATCGCCTACACCGCGCTTCTCTCGCCCGATGCCTCGCGGCCGGACGCGCTGGCGGTGGTGGACGTCGATCCTTCGTCCAAGACCTACGGCACAGTGCTGTACCGGCTGGACATGCCCAACAAGGGCGACGAGTTCCACCACTTCGGCTGGAACGCGTGCAGCTCGGCGCTGTGGCCCATGTCGGGCCATGCCTTCCTCAAGCGCCGCTACCTGATCATCCCGGGCATCCGCTCCTCGCGGGTGTACGTGGTGGACACAGAGCCCGACCCGCGCAAGCCCAGGCTGGTGCGCACCATCGAGCCCGAGGAAGTGCTGAAGAAGACCGGCTACTCGCGCCCGCACACCGTGCACTGCGGGCCCGAGGGCCTGTACATCAGCACGCTGGGCGGTGGCGGTGCCGACGGCACCGAAGGGCCACCCGGCGTGTTCCTGATGGACTGCCAGACCTTCGACATTCTGGGCAAGTGGGAGATCGAGCGCGGTCCGCAGAAGCTGCACTACGACTTCTGGTGGAACCTGCCGCGCGACTACATGGTGTCCAGCGAATGGGGGCTGCCGCCGCAGTTCGAGAACGGCGTGGTGCCCGAGGAACTGCTGGGCAACCGCTACGGCCACCAGCTGCATTTCTGGGACCTGCGCGGGCGCCGACACGTGCAGACCATCGACCTGGGCGCCAACCACCAGATGGCGCTGGAGGTGCGGCCGGCGCACGACCCGGTGCGCGAATGGGGCTTCGTCGGCGTGGTGGTGGACACCACCAACCTCGAAGGCTCGATCTGGACCTGGTGGCGCGACAAGGACGGCAAGTTCAACGCGAAGAAGACCGCGGTGATCCCGCCCGAGCCGGCCGACGCCTCGGTGCTGCCGCCGCTGCTGCAGGGCTTCGGCGCGGTGCCACCGCTCATCAGCGACATCGACCTGTCGATGGACGACCGCTTCCTGTACGTGGCCTGCTGGGGCACGGGCGAGCTGCGGCAGTATGAGGTGAGCGACCCGATGAACCCGAAGCTGGTGGGCAGCGTGCGCATCGGCGGCATCGTGAACAACGCGAAGCATCCCAACGGCAGCGCCTTCGGCGGCGGCCCGCAGATGACCGAGATCAGCCGCGACGGCAAGCGCGTGTACTTCACCAACTCGCTCTACAGCCGCTGGGATTCGCAGTTCTATCCGCACTACGCCAAGGGCATCCCGGGCCGGCAGGTGATGTGCAACGTCGGCAAGGACGGCGGCATCGAGCTGGACAAGAACTTCTGCGTGGACTTCGGCGACGACTACGCGGCGCACCAGGTCCGGCTGCAGGGCGGCGACTGCTCCACCGATTCCTTCTGCTACTCGTCGGCGTGAACGTGCAGCAGGGCACCCTCGTGGCCAGCGCCTGGCTGTGGGCCGGCGTTGTGCTGCTGGGCGTCTATCACGGCCTGAATCCGGCCATGGGCTGGCCGCTTGCGGTGGCGCGCGGCCTGGACGGGCGGCGGGCCCGGGCAGTGTGGAGCGCGTGGCTGCCGCTGGGCGCCGGGCACCTGCTGGCCATGGCCCTCGTGCTGCTGCCCTTTGCGCTGCTGAGCTGGCTGATGCAGTGGAGCCGCGAGATCCGCATCGGCGCCGGCCTGCTGGTATTGCTCTTCGGCGTGGTGTTGCTCACGCCCTGGTCGCGCGTGCTCCACCGCCATCGCTGGATGGCGCGCATCCGGCCCACGCAGCTGGCGCTGTGGTCCTTCGTGATGGCGAGCGTGCATGGCGCGGGACTGATGCTGCTGCCGATCTTCATCGGGCTGTGTGGTCCGGCCCCGCAGGCAGAAGCCTCTGCGATGCGCATGCTGATGGCGGCGAGCCTAGGCACCGCGCTGACGGTGGCGCTGGTGCACACGCTGGTGATGATCACCGCCGGTGCGGGGATCGCGTGGCTGGTGTATCGCTATCTGGGGCTGCGCATGCTTCAGCGCACGTGGCTGAACCTGGACAGGGTTTGGGCGCTGGGACTCATGGCGGCAGGCGGGGCGGCGCTCGCTGCGGCTTGAGCCACGGGAATCAGCGCGGGCTGGCCTTCGCGTTGGACGGCAGCAGTGCCACCAACTCGGCCTCGGTCGCACCGGCACCGGCCGTCATCCATTCGCGCAGCTGCGTCTGGCCAACTGCCCCTGCGAGAAAAGCCATTGCATCGGCGCGGCAGCGCCGTTCGACCGGGTCGCGCGGCGTCTCGCAGCTGGCTCGGAAGTGCTCCGATGCGCCCAGCAGGCGCGCCGCGGCCTCGTGTCGTCCACGCTGTGCCATCAGCAGTGACAGGATGTCGGCGCGTGCCACCAGGATGGAGCTGCGGGACAGGACGGGCACAGCCTCGGCCGCCACCGCCTCTGCTTCGTCCAGCTGCTTTTCCGCGGTCAGCGCCGCGATCAGGCCCGACAGTGCGTTGGACAAGGTCAGGCCTGCCTGCGCATGGCGCGAGCGGTCGACCAGGGCGCTGTAGCGCTCGGCAGCTTCATGGGCGTTGCCCGCCTCCAGGTGGAAGCGCGCAATGTCGTCCAGCAGCACCAGTTGGTAGCGGCCGATGTTGGTGTCCTGCGCCTTCTCGAGCGCCAGGGCGGAGCAATGCAGGGCCTCTTCAGTGCGCCCGGCCTTGGCGAGCCACAGCCCTTGCACGCGCATGCGGCGCATGGTGTCGACCGGCGGCCAGCCTTCGATTTCCATCATCCTCGCGCGCTCAAGCGCCTGCGCGGACCCTGCCAGGTCGCCCGCATCGAGCAGGGCCTCGGCCAGATGACGCCGGCAGGCGTGCACATGGCGTTCGCGGCCCAGCTCGCTGAACATGCGTTCGGCCCGCTGCAGCGCATCGACGCAGCGCGAGGCTGGAAGGCGGCCGCCCAGGCCAATGCGGGCATACCATTGCCAGTACTGCGCGACCAGCGGCTTGGGCAGGTCGTCTCCCACCAGCGGTTCCACTTCGAGCAGGCGCTCGCGCGCTTCCTGCACTGCGCCGCGGACCGCGACGATCATCGAGGGCAGGGTGGCCAGTGCCACTGCCTCGACGCGCGCCTGCGGCGTCGTTCGTGCCCACTCGTAGGCGCTGCGCACATTGGGCATCTCGGCCAGGATCGCCTCCGTGCGCCGGCCCTTGACGTAGTGCTGAAGTGCGTGCCAGGTGACCTCTGCATGGCGCGCCAGCCAGGTGTAGGTCTCGCCCGCGCCGGCGAGTTGCTCCAGGGCGTGCTCCCGCGTCGATTCGAGCATGCGGTAGCGCGGTCGTGGCTCGCCTTCGGCGATGACCAGGGACTTCTCGACCAGGCTGCTGAGGTATTCGAGCGCGGACCAGGCGTCGATGTCTTCCGAGGCCACCAGTTCCTGTGCACCTTCGAGAGAGAAGCTGCCGACGAATGCGCCCAGGCGCCGGTAGACCGCGCGCTCGTTCTCGTCCAGAAGCGCATGGCTCCAGTCGAGCGCGGCGCGCAGCGTCTGGTGGCGCTTGGGAGCCACGCGCGAGCCGCCGGTGAGCACGTGGAAGCGCTCGCCCAGGCGTTCTTCCACGCCCATCACCCCCAGCATCGGCACGCGCGCAGCCGCGAGCTCGATGGCCAGCGGCAGACCGTCCAGCCGGCGGCAGATATCCACCACCGCTTCCACGTTGGAGCTGTCGATGTTGAACTGCGGGCGCAGCGCGCGCACGCGTTCGAAGAGCAGGCGCACCGCGCCATAGCTGAGCGGATCCGCGACCTGTGCGTTGGCCGGCACTGAAAGCGGCGAGAGACGGTAGACGCATTCCTCGGGCAGCTTCAGCGCCTCCTGCGTCGTGGCCAGGATGCGAAGTGCCTCGCCGTCGTTGAGCAACCGTGCAATCAGCGTGCTGATGTCCTCGATCAGGTGCTCGCAGTTGTCCAGTACAAGCAGCGCGCGCCGGGCGTGAAGCGCGGCGCACAGCTCGTCGATGGGCTCTCGCAGGCCAGGCAGGGCGAGCCGCATGCCCTGGGCGACGCTCTGCACCAGCAGGCGCGGATCGTTGACCGCCGCCAGTTCGATGAGCCAGGCCCCGTCGGGACACTCGCGCGCCATCGCCGCGGCCACCGCCATGGCCAGGCGCGTCTTGCCGATGCCTGCGGCGCCGGCGATCGAGACCAGGCTGTGTTCCTGCACCAGTGCCTGGACGGCGGCGCTTTCGTCATGCCGCCCGTAGAGCTCGGGCAGGCGTACGGGCAGGTTGCCCGCGTTGGCTGCGCGCCGCATCGGCTCCCCGTTCGCCGGGCCC
The DNA here is from genome assembly GCF_900114785.1 of Variovorax sp. OV329. Lineage (GTDB taxonomy): Bacteria > Pseudomonadota > Gammaproteobacteria > Burkholderiales > Burkholderiaceae_C > Variovorax. The sequence continues at coordinate 175,879 of NZ_FOUG01000002.1, read as the reverse complement.
CGCAGGGTCCCGTTCGCTTCCGATGGATCGGGGGGCTCGCCTTCCAGCGGCAGCATGAAGCGGTAGCCCCGACCCGGGATGGTCGCGATGGCGTGAGGACCCAGCAGGCGGCGCAGCGTGGAGATCTGCACCTGCAGGTTGTTCTCCTCGACGATCACGCCGCTCCACACCTTCTCCAGCAATTCGTGCTTGGAGACGGCCGCCTGCCGCCGCTCGATGAGCATGCGCAGCAGGCCGACGCCGCGTGCGCCCAGGGGCGCACGCTTGCCGTCGATGGTCAACTCCTGGGCAGCCGCATCCAACTCGGCTCGGCCGAAGCGGTAGAGGGGGGCTTCGTCGGGGGCGCCTGGGAGCATGTGATGCAGTGGAGTGTCAGGTCAGGTCGATGGTGAGTTTCGTCAGCGAGCGGAAGTAGGGGTCGGGCAGCCATTCACCCTGGTCCTTGGAGGACAACCTGGCGTTGGGGAATTTTCGAACCAGCGCGCCGATTGCGGCACTGGCGACAACCAGTGCCAGGCGCTCGCCGATGCATCGATGGATACCGTGGCCGAATCCGTAGATCGCCTTGGCGTCGAAGTCGCGCGTGATGTCGAATCGATCGGGGTCGGTGAAGATTGCGGGGTCACGGTTGGCCGATCCGTAGACCACCGTCACCTTGCTGCGCGGAGGGATCGTGACGCCTCCCAGTTCCGTCTCAGCCTCGACCCAGCGATCTGCCATCTGGAAAGGAGCGTCATAGCGCAACATCTCCCATACGGCCTTGCCGATCAACGCGGGCTCGTCATGCAAGCGCGTCCATTGGTCATGCTTCAGCAGGTTGTAGATGCCGGTGATGATGAGGAATTCGGTCGAGAGATAGCCGCCCAACGCGAAGTGCGATGCGGTGTTCACGACTTCGTCGGCATTGAGCGGCGGCGCGATCTCCGAGCACGAGAGCTTGCGCAGGCCGGACATGAGATGGGTCGATGCCATGGGGCAGGTGTTGTCCGTTCCCACCTGTTCTCGAGCCAGTGCGGCCAGGTAGGAGTGCAATGCCAAGCCCGAGGTACCACCCGCAACGCGCAGTTCGGCCGGCAGGCTGGGGCTGCGCCCGCTGAGCATGGCTCTTGTCCACGCTTCGACCATGAATCGCTCCATGTCGGGCGGAGCGCCTTCGGGGCCAGGCGGGATTCCCATGGCCTCCATGAACGCCCAAGGGGCAATCCGGCCGGCATAGCCTTTCACGATCTCGAGTCTCGGCAGGCCCGCGACGCTGTCGACCAAGGCATCGGCCTGGGCCTGCACGCTCTTTAGCACGGGTCCGATAGCCGTCGCGAACACTTCGTCCATCGCAGGGCGGACGACAGTGTGGCGCGGCGGATCCATGAAGAACAGGCCGTCGTCGGTCTCCGCCGAGATGCCGAAGGGCCTGGGTGTGTGGAGGCGGTTTCTTCCAGGCTTGAGGAAGACGTTCTGGTTTGCGGGGTCGCAAACCTTGGTCACAAGGTCGTGGCTGAACACCCAGTAGCTGTTCTGTTCGAAACCCATCTTCTCGACCGGACTGCCTTTCCTTCGATTGGCGTAGGACGGGTAGGGGTCGTTGCGGAACGCGGGCGAGGTGGGATCGAGCCCTCGCTCCTGCGCACGAGTGGCCACTGCCATCATGCGCTGGGCCAGCGCCGCGTTCTCGCCTTGAAGCCAAATGCCCGAGCCGATCCAGGCGAGGCCCTTAATGCCGGGCATGAACAGGTAGAGGCTGCCCAGCGTTCGCGTCAGGCGATCGACGGGGATTGAGCGGCAGCCCTTGTCCCCGTCCATGAGGTGGAAGCGAGTCGGCGCGTGGGCCGTGAATGGATCTTGTGTGCCGCGAAGGCCATAGGCAGACAAGTCCCTACGGCCCCACACGTTCAGAAGGAATTCGAACTGCGCTTCGAGGTCACCGCATATGAACATGCCGACCAGTCCGCGCTGGACGCTGCCCTCGTCTTTGCCGACATAGCGCGGGCCGAAGGGAAGGCCGCGCCGAATGAGGTGCCTGCCCCAGGGCAGACCCAGCACAAGGCCGCTGCGCGGATTGAAGCGCCGAATGTGAGCCCCGATGGGGCAACGAAGACCATTGGGGTCGCCGGCCGTCGATTTCTCATCCGGGCCCGCATAGTCGAAATCGTCGGTCGGGTCGCTCGCCGGCGTGTCGTACTTGGCGATGGGCGTCCCATCCCTGAATCGGCCCATGAGCTTGGCCGCAAGCACTTCGGTCGTCAGGCCCGAGGCCTGTGCAGTGACTTCGAGCCAGTGCTCGAACTCGGCAACCTTCTGCTCGATGATCCTGAAGGCGGCGTAGGTTCCGTTCCTGGCCAGGGGCTCGAACAGCTTGCCGATGTAGCGGCCGCCGCGGGAGTTCAGGTAATCATGTCCCAACAGGAAGTCGCCCGCCACGGCGTTCGCTTTCTGGTCGCGTCCTGTGAGGTCGGTGATGCCTTCGATCCGAGGCTGCGAGATGCCATCGCGATACCCGAAATGAATGGTGTCAGCCGCTCCGGCGAGCGTTTCCGCCTTGATCGCATAGACCTGCCCGCTTGCGCAGAGCTGCGGCTGCACTCCGTACGCGACGATCAAGGCTTCGACCTGCTGGCGGGCAGCGGCGTCGTCGGCGCCCGGCCGGCACAGGACTGACACCACGGCATGCACGGCTGGGCTTGTAGGGCCCCCAACGGACCAGTTGCCAAGGGCGTCATCGCCTGCGTCCCCCGTGCGCTCGGCGCGTGCCGCCGGGCCCGCGCGAAAGGCCTCGGGAAAAGCGCCAAGGATGGGCTGCGGCACACCGAGATTGGCGAGGCCGGCATGCGTGAAGCCGATGTTGAAGCAGACGCTGTCGTTCGAGGGCTTGCCCTGTCCGCTGGTGACCGGGAACTTGCTCACGAACGCACGGCCCTTGCTAGCGTCGGGGAATGTCAGGTAATAGTGGAAAGCCTTGCTGGGTCGAAAGCCCCTGAGCACATTGCCTTGCACGTCAGTTTGATCAACGGCGGGCGCAGGCCCTCTGGGCTGATCAGGGGCGTTCTTGGGCTTGTCGGCACCTACGATGTCGAGCACTGTCTTGCCCGGGTAGGCTGAATACAGTCCCGTATCCTCGACCAGGTTCGCGCTGACATAGTCCCAAAATTCAGCAGGGTACTCGCTCACCGGCAGCATCGGACGGCCCTTCATGTAGGCCAGGATCAGCGAGAACTCACGGTCCAGGGCTGCTGCGAAGTCCATCACGTAGTCGCGCATGATCCCGTCGAACTCGGTAATGATCATCAGCGCGCCGCGGTCGATAAGCGGAAGGAAGCGGGCGTAGTGGACGTAGTCGAGCGATCGCAGCGCCGCGTCGATCCGGCCTTTCGTATAGGGGTCTGCAAGGCGGGACAGCAACTCGGGCAGCTTGTGCGGGTCTTCCAGCCGCATGAGCAGGCTGAAGGGGCCGGCGATGCGCGAGGCGGTTGCTTCGTCTCCGACCCGGGACGCGGCGCGCCCTGCATCCCCGGCGCAAGGCGGCGGTTCGGTATCCAGCACCTGCTGTACGGTCTTTTCCTCGTAGGCGCCGAACGGCGACGTGTCGAGGCCCCTTGCCTTCTCCACATACGCCTTGAAATCCTCGGGATGCAACTCGATCGGCAGAGGCGGCCCGGCCTTCACTTCGTGCAGCAGCATGTTCAGGGGGGCCTTCAGCGCGCGTGCTAGTTCCTCGACGAAGGTGTCTGAGGGGCCGTCGTACTCGGCGACAAACAGGATCTGCCCCAGGGCCTCCAGCGGCAGGAAGCGAGCGTAGTGCAAGCTCCTGATGGTCGACAGCCCGGCGTTGATGGCATCCCGCTGCAGCGCAAGCAAGGCACGCAACTGAGAAACTTTGGTGGGGTCTGCCAGCGTCAGCGCGAGGCTGAAGGCATTGCAATGTTGAGCGACGTCTTGGGCCATGTCGATCCTCCATCCGTTTCCCATCGCGGGGCAGTCATCCTGCCATGCAGACTTTTGGTCTACAACTGATTTCAGGGTCCGCCCGTCCATCTTTAAGGGGATGCCCAAAGACCTGAAAGCTGCTTCGGATCGACAGTGCTCACACCCGGGAATCAACCCGCTGGAGGAGAGCGATATGGACCAGGGCAGCCTTGCAGTCGATCGCGGCACGACCAGCAGCAACAGCACTCACCTCGCGGCGCGCGTCGCGCCCACGCCGATCAGTCAGGAGCCAGCGGGCCCCGGTGCAGGTGTCTCGGCGGTGATACAGGAGCGCATCCTCTTCGACGTCGATCTGGCGCAGGCGGTGCTCGACCACCTGAGCGTGGGCGTGGCCCTGTTCGGACGCGGCACGCAGCTGCTGTTCATCAACCGCGCAGCGCTCAACCACTGCAGGCGCTTTCCCGGCCTGCGCGTCGATGCCGGTGCGCTGGTACTGCAGGACGATCGGTCGCGCAACGAGTTCCTGCGGGCGCTGCGCTCGGCGCGAGACGGCGTGTGGTCCTTCGTGCAGATCGCCGGCGGCGCCGAGCGCCTGATCCTCGGCCTGCGGCCAGCGCGCGGCGCGCCGGTCGCGGCGGATACGCCGGTGCTGGTCACTTTTGGCATGCGCGATCCGTCGGAGCAACTGTCCATCCATTTCTTCGCGCGCGCCTGCGGTCTTTCGCCTGCCGAGGCGGAAGTGGTGCGGCGGCTATCGGAAGGGTTGTCGCCCAAGGAGATCGCGCGTTGCCACGACGTGGCGCTGTCGACGGTACGCACCCAGTTGCGGTGCGTGCGGACCAAGACCGGCGCACGCAACATCACGGAACTGGTTCGGGCCGTGGGCTGCCTTCCCGCCATGATGCCGGTCGATGGCAGCCTGACCCGCGCCAGCGCGGCCGCGCAGAGCGAGCCGCCGTTCTCGCACGCCGGGGGCATGGCGATGTCGATGAACTGAGGAGCCGGCCATGTCGCAATCACTGTCCGCTTCGAATGTGCTCGCCAGCGTCCTGGCCCCACCCTTGTCGCTGAACGGCACGGACCCGGGCGACTTCGCGCTCTTCGCGCCTGCCGGCTCGGCCTTCGGCGAATACGCGGGCGCCGCGCCGGCGCCGGCGCCCTCGGACCTGCAGCGCCAGCTGACCATCCTGTTCTCCGACCTCAGCAGCTCCGTCGGGCTGGCTGCGGAGATGGACTGGCAGCCCTACGTCCAGTTGATGCGCGAACTGCGCGAACTGTTCAGGGCCACGGTGGCCTGCCACGGCGGCACCATCGCCCGCATGCAGGGCGACGGCATGCTCGCCGTGTTCGGGCATGCGGGCCACCCTGGCGATGACGGCTACCACGCCATCCGCTGCGCACTGGCCCTGCACGGGGCGGTCCGGGCGATCTCGCCGGACGCGCCGGATGCCTCTGGTGCGGCGCTGCACTCGGGCATCTACGCCGGCCTGACCTACGTGGAGAGCGGTGACCTGGAACGTGGCCGCTTCGACCTGGTAGGCAGCGCACCCAGCCTGGCATCGCGCCTGTCGGGGCTGGCCGGGCGCAACGGCATCCTGGTTGCCGAGCAGGTCATCGCCGCGCGGCTGGAAGCCTTCGAGGTATCGGAACGCCTGACGCTGGCGGTGAAGGGCTGGCCCAGTCCCCTGCGCGCTTACCGCGTCCTCGGTCTTTCCGCCAGTGGCCTGCGTCCACAGAAGTGGTGATGAGGGGCCTTCCGGGGTCGCTGGAATGGCAGAAGAATCGCTGGCCAGGTTGCTTTCCGGCGGCCTGGTCACCATCGAAGTACAAGGAGGCATCTGGATGAACATCGAGTACGACGCTTCGCTGGAGGCACTCATTTGTCCAGGTGCGCGCGCAACCGTGTTGGCGGCCGGCGCCCAGCCATCGCTGCAGGCGCTGGCCAGCGAGGCTGCCCGGCTCGCCTATGTGCAGGCCGAAACCAGCCTGGCGGATCGCGCGCGGCTCGACGATGCGCTGGACCGGGTGGGATTCGGCCCGGCCAGCAGCATGTTCGACGTGCGCACAGGCGGCTACGTCTACTGCAGCCGGAAGAAGACGGGGGGGCAGGTGCTCGTTGCCTTTCGCGGCACCGAACCGCATGACCTGCGCGACTTCATGACCGACTTGCAGGCCCAGCCCGCCCCATGGAGGGGCGTGCGGGTCCACACCGGCTTCCTGGTGGCGGCACAGGCGCTGGAAGGGCCCGTGCAGGACTGGCTGGCACGGCACCGTGAAGGCGGCGACGCGCTGCTGCTGTGCGGCCACAGCCTGGGCGCGGCGCTGGCGACGCTGTTTGCCTTGGTGGTCGAGTCGGCGCAGGTGGTGACCATCGGCTCGCCGCGCGTGGGCAACGCCGATTTCGTCGCCGCACTGCAGGGCATTCCCATCACGCGCATCGTCGACTGCTGCGATGTGGTCGCGACCCTGCCGCCCGCGCTGGCGGCCTACCGCCACGCGGGCCAACTGCTCTACATCGACAAGGACGGCGCCACCCACCTCGACGCCGAGCCGGACTTCATGCTCAAGGACCAGGCCAGGGGGCAAGCCGAATTCACCTGGAAGAACCTGGTTTCCGCCAACCTTGCCGCCGTGCCGGTGCGGGCGCTTTCGGACCATTCGCCGATCAACTACGTGCGCGCGCTGTTCTGAAGCATCCGCTTGTTCGTTTGCGCGGCGGACCGCTTCCTTGCCACTACCCGGATTCAAGCCGCCGTCCGACGCGGCACGCACGGACGGCAGGGCATGCTGGCGTCGATTCGAGGAGCCCCGCCATGCAAAGTCGTCCCGCATTCTTCTTGGCTGCAGCCGCCGTGGCCGCGACGCTGGCCTGGCCGGCGCTCCAGGCCAGTGCTCAGACCACACCACCCCCCGCGGTCGTCCAGTGCGACGGCGTCCAGCAGGACAAGGCAGCCTGCCAGCGCGAGGCCGGTGCCGCGAAGCAGGAGGCCGCGCGTGGCGGCCTCACGTCGCCCGCGCCCAGTAGCCAGGAAGCCAATGCGATGGCACGGTGCCAGAGCCTGGCCGGCGCCGACAAGGCGGATTGCGAAGCCCGAATGCGCGGGGCCGGCAGCAGCTCCAGCAGCGGCAGCGTGATGGGCGGCGGCGTCATCCGGGAGACGGTGACGCCGGTGCCTGCGCCTTCGCCGGCCAAGTGATCCGGAATGCGCAGGCCCTCTAAGTGCCTGCGCAACGTCGCGATCACTTGTCCAACAGCAGCGGCACCTGGGATGCTCAGTGCGTCGTGCGACGCTTGCGTGAAACTTGATCGTCTTTACTTGACGCTGAGTGCTGCGGCCAGCAGGTCGATGGCGTCCTCGCGCCACCATTGCAGCGCGGCGTAGTAGCCCTCCCACACGCAGCCGTTGCAGCCGCGGCCGCAGCAGCCCGTGGGCTCGGGCGGTGGCTTGCGAAAGCCTTCGCCGGGCTCGATTCCGAGGGCGCGCAGATGCGCGCTGAGCGCGGCGATCAGCTCGCGCGCCGAGGCGGCGTCGACCACCTGCGGCAATGCATCCATCACCGCTGGGGCCATCACGCGCGCCCGGAGCCCGCCGCGCCCGAAGGGGCAGCCTGCGTGCCGGCCGGCGTGCGCGAGGGCCACAACACCGAGGCGATCGCCACCACCATCAGCACCACCGCCGTCCAGTCTTGCCAGTGCACCACTTCGCCCAGCCACAGGGCGCCACTGAACACGCCGATCACCGGGATCAGCATCACGCTGAGCGTGGAGGCCACCGGCGGCAGGCCGCGCGCCAGGAAGAACCAGGCGGCGTGCGCGAAGCCGAAGATCAGCACCGCGTTGTAGAGGATCGCGCCCCAGGTGGCCGGGCCCGGCGCAGCCCACTGGTCGCGCTCGAGCAGCAGGGCCAGCAGCGACATCACGGCGGCGGTGAGCGTGGTCATCCAGAACGAGATCGTGAGCGTGGGCACGGTGAGCGTGGTGCGCCGAAGCAGTTGTGTGCCCAGCGCCCAGGTGCAGGCCGCCATCAGTGCGAGCGCGACGAAACCCGGTCGCCCCGCCAGGGTGCTGAACTCGTGCCACAGCAGCAGCGCCACGCCCAGCGCCGCCGCGCTCACGCCGACCCAGCCGCGCTTGCTGAGCGCGGTCTTGAAGATCAAGGCGCCCAGCAGCGCGGAGAAGATCGGCATGCTGTAGCCCAGGATGGCCGCACGACCGCTGGACAGATGCTTGACCGCCAGGATGATGCAGGCGTGCCAGACGAACATGTTGGTGGCCGCCAGCCACAGCAGCTGCAGCCAGTCCTTGCGCGCCACCCTGAAGGGCACCTTCATCGCCACCAGCGCCAGTCCCAGCACCGGCACGCCAAGCCAGATGGACATGGCGCGGAAGGTGAGCGGCGGGTAGTCGGCGATGCCCAGCTTCATCACCGGCCAGTTGAGGCCCCAGACCAGGGTCAGGGGGATGAGCAAAGCCAGCTGGAGTCGGGTGAGGGAAGGCATCGGGCGGCCATTGTTGCAGCAATGGCCCGGGGCTGTCCGGTCGGCGCCAGTGGCCGGGCAGCGCGATGAGCTGCAGCGCCACGCGCTGTGCCGCGGCGCGACTGTGGGGGCGAGGGGTGACCAGGCCATGACGAAGGCGTGACGGCGCCGGCCGCCATGATGCGCCGGTTCAATCCACCTTGATGCCCGCGGCCTTCACCACCTGCTGGGCCTTGGCGGTTTCTCCTGCGATGAACTGGTCGAACTGCGCAGGCGCCATGGTGAAGGGCTCGGCGCCCAGCTTGTCGAGGCGCTCGCGGAGGTCTGGTGCCGCCATGATCTTCCTGATCTCCTCGTTCAGGCGTTCCACGGCCGGCTTGGGCATCTTCGCCGGGGCAAACAGGCCGACCCAGAACAGGTAGGACGAATCGGGTACGCCGGCCTCCACCGTGGTGGGCAGTTCGGGGAATGCACCGGAGCGCCTGGCCGTGCCCACGGCCAGCGCCTTCAGCTTGCCGTCCTTCACCAGCGGCGCGGCCGACACCATGGGCGCGAAGAACCAGTCGACGCGTCCGCCCATCACCTCCGTCATGGCTTCGGGCGTGCCCCGGAAAGGCACGTGCTGTGCCTGGATGCCCGCCGCGAGGCGAAACACTTCCGCGTTCATGTGCGTGGCCGAGCCGTTGCCGGCCGAGCCGTAGTTGAAGCCGCCGGGCTTGGCCTTGGCCTGCGCGACGAGGTCCTTCACGTCGGCAAATCGGCCCGGCGGCACCACCAGCATGTTGGGCAGGCTGGCCAGCGGCGTGACGCCGGCGAAGTCCTTCAGCGTGTCATAGCTCAGGTTGGAATAGATGGCCGGGTTGACCAGGTGCCCCGCCGAATGGACGAGCAAGGTGTAGCCGTCCGGCGCCGCCTTGGCGACCTGCGCCGCGCCCAGGGTGCCGCCGGCGCCGGGCTTGTTCTCCACGACCACGGTGGTGCCCAGTGCCGGCCCCAGGCGCTCGGCCACCAGGCGCGCGACCACGTCGGTGCCGCTGCCGGCCGTGAAGGGCACGATGAGCCGGATGGGCTGGGCCCGTGGCCAGTCTCCCTGCGCCTGTGCGCCGGCGCAGGTGGCGGCCAGCATGGCGGTGATCAGAAGTTGGCGGCGATGAAAGCGCTGCATGTCATGTCTCCGTTCGTTGTCGTGTCGTTGCTGTTGGCGGGATCGAAAGAGTCAGGGCGCAGGCGGCGTGGTGGGCATCACCAGCGCCACCAGCACCGGGCGGTTGCTCCTGTTGACCAGCTGGCGCTTTTCGCCGGGTGCGAAGCGGCAGGAGTCGTAGGGGTTCAGCACGTGTTCGACGCGCACGCCATCGAGTTCGCCGACCACGTGCAGCTGTCCCTCCAGCACGAGGTAGAGCTTCTCCATGGGCGATTCGTCCAGGCCGGTGCGGCCGCCGGGCAGGATCTGGCTCATGCCCATCCACATCTGCACCGAAGGTCCGGCTTCCTTGCCCTGCAGCCGCAGGCAGCGCATGTCGAAATGGTTGGGCGCCTCGTAGGCGGGCGCCTCGTGCAGCCGGGTCACGTGCATGGTGTCGTCTCCTCCAGGTTGTTCACGGCCGCAGCACCACGCGGTCGGTGCTGCCCGAGAGCACCAGCCGGTAGGCCTCGGGGGCTTCGTCCATCTCGAAGGCCCGTGCGATGGGAAAGGGCTTGAGGCTGCCGCGCTCGAAGCCCTCCCGCATGGCGTCGAGCTGGGCGGTGGCGGCCACGCAGTCCAGTGCCAGCGAATCGATGCCCACGTAGGTGTGCATGCCGCGGTAGAAGGCGAAGATGTCGAATGGCACCGCCCGGTCGTGCGTGGCGATGAAGATCTGCGTTCCGCCCTTGGCCATCGACTTGTTGCCCGCCTCGAAGTAGGCGCTGCCCACGGTGTTGTAGACGAGGTCGGCGCCGCGCCCGCCCGTCAGTTCGCGCACCTGCTCGGCGACCTGGCCGTTGCCGGCGTCCACCGCGTCCACGGGTGCGCTGGCAAAGCCCTCGAAGGGGCCGGGCCGGCGTTGCACGGCGATCACGCGCGCACCGGCCTGCGCCGCGAGCTGCACTGCCGCCTGGCCCACCTTGCCGTTGGCGCCCAGCACCAGCACCGTATGCCCGGGCCGGGGCATGCCGCTGCGGCGAAAGCCCTCGTAGGCGGTGACGAAGGGCACGCCTACCGCGCCCGCCTCGTCCATGCTGATGCGTTGTGGCCGCTCGCGCAGGGCCGCCACCGGCAACACGAGAAAGCGCGCATGCGAGCCGTCGCGGGTGATGCCGATGTCGCCGCCGGAGCCGTACACCTCGCGGCCCAGCCAGTCGCCTGGGCCGTCCACCACCGTGCCGGCGAAGTCGCGGCCGGGCGTGCGCGGCCACACGGCCTGCGGCATCAGGCCCAGGCTGGCCTTCACGTCGCTCGGGTTGACCGCGGCGGCGCCCACGCGTACCACGGCGAAGCCGGGCCCTGCCGCGGGCTCGGCCTGCGGCGCCAGTTCGAGCTTCAGTGCATCGAGGTTCGCGGCGGCCGACTGCACGCGCAGCGCGCGCGCATTCGTGGCCTGGAGTTCGGGCCGTGCGTTCATGTCAATGCCCTCCCGGCAGGCCGAGCATCTGCCGGGCCTCGGTCGCGCTGGCCACTTCGCCGCCCAGGCTGCGGATGATGTCGCGCGCCTTGGCCACGAGCTGCGCGTTGCTGGTGGCCAGCACGCCCTTGTCCAGGTAGATGTTGTCTTCCATGCCCACGCGCACATGCCCGCCCATGAGCCAGGCCTGCGCCACGATCGGGAACTCCATGCGCCCGATGCCGAACGCGCTCCAGAAGGCGCCGGGCGGCAGCATGTTGCGTGCGTACAGCAGCGTCTCGGGCGTGGGCATGAAGCCGTACTTCACGCCCAGCACCAGGGTCCACATGCCCGGCCCCTGCAGCGTGCCGTCGGCGATCAGGTCCAGCGCCATGTGGATGTCGCCGGAGTCGAAGATCTCCAGCTCCGGCTTCACGCCGGCCTCGCGGATGATCTTGGCCATGCGCCGCACGTTCTTCGGCGTGTTCATCACCACGTCCGGACCGGAGTTCATGGTGTTGAGGTCCAGCGAGCACACGTCAGGCTTGATCAGCGCGATGTGCTCCACCCGCTTTTCCGGCGGCAGCAGGCTGGTGCCCGGCGCGTAGACCTTGGGGTCGTCGTCGCTGGGGATGAAGCGCCCGCCCGGCCCGGTGGTGAGGTTGATGACCAGCGCGCGGTTCTCGCGGCGGATGCGCTCCACCACTTCGCGGTAAAGCTCCACCTGCATCGAGGGCCGGCCGGTCTCGGGGTCGCGCACGTGGATGTGCACCTGGCCCGCGCCGGCTTCGGCCGCGGCCAGGCATTCGTTGGCGATCTGCTCGGGCGTGATCGGGAGGTGCGGCGTCTGCTCGGGTTTCACCAGGTTGCCGGTGACGGCGCAGGTGATGAGGGTCTTGTTCTGCTGGCTCACAGGTGCCTCCCGCCGTCGACCACGATGCGCGTGCCGGTGACGAAGCGCAGCGTGGTGGCCAGTGCCTCGACCGTGGCCGCCACGTCCTGCGGCAGACCGATGCGGCCCAGTGGCGTGGTCTGCGCCATCTTTGCCTTGAAGTCTTCGCCGCGGCCGGGCACGAAGGCCGATTCCACCGCGCCGGGCGAGACCGACACCACGCGCACCGCCGGTGCCAGCGCCTTGGCCAGCGCGTCGCCCACCACGTCCAGCCCGGCCTTGGCGGCCACGTAGGCCAGGTTGCTGCCCGTGCCGGTGAAGCCCGCGATGGAGGAGACGTTGACCACCAGGCCGTCGCCGCCTTGCTTGAGCAGGGGCACGAAGGCGCGGATGGTGGCGAACACGCCGCGGAAGTTGGCCTGCAGGAGCTCGTCGATGAGCGCGTCGGTCAGCCCGTCGAGGTCCGCGGCGGCCACCGGCCGCGTGTGGCCGGCGCTGTTGACCAGGATGTCACAGCGTCCGTACTGCTGCGCCACCTGCGTGGCCGCGCGCTGCAGGCTGGGCGTGTCCACGATGTCGGCCACCAGCTCGGCGTGGCGCTGGCCGTGGGCCGAGGGAAGGGCGTCGGCGCGCGCGGCGGCGTCGGCGGCGCTGCCGCGGTGCAGCAGCACGCAGCTCGCCCCCAGGGCGGCCAGCCGCTGGGCACTGGCGTAGCCGATGGCGCCCAGGCCACCGGTGATGACGGCCACCTTGCCGTCCAGCCGGGAAACAGGGTCGAAGCTCATGGGTTTGCTCGTTGCTTTCTCAGGATCGAAGGAGGAGGTGAGGCATTCATCAGGGGATGGGCGCGTGCGGGAACTTCATCTCGCCGGCCTCCAGCACGAAGTCGTGCTCCAGCGTCGCCTCGGCGCCGTCAGCACCGGGCTGGAAGCGTCCGATGAGCCGGCGCGTGACGCCGAAGACCGGGTCGCTTTCGAGGTTCTGGTCGTCGTCCGCGAACACCTGCGTGACCAGCACCTTGTGCCCCGGCTTGCTCACCATGAAATGGATGTGCGCCGGCCGGTTCGGGTGGCGCAGCTGCGCGTGCAGCAGCTCGCCGCAGGGGCCGTCCGTGGGCACCGGGTAGCCGGCCGGCCGGACGGTGCGGAAGTGGAAGCGGCCCTCGCTGTCGGTCTGGAAGCGCCCGCGCAGGTTCATGTCGCATTGCTGCGGGTCCTGGTTCTCGTACAGGCCGACCGGCGAGGCCTGCCAGGCGTCGACCGTGGCGCCGGCCAGCGGGCGGCCTTGCGCATCGCGCACCACGCCGCGCACCGACAGCGCAGCGCCTTCGGTGTCCGAGCGTGCAATCGATTCGCCAGTGTCGCAATGCGGCGCGTTGGCGCGCCAGAAGGGGCCGAGCAGCGCGGCCGGCGATTCGCCTTGCGGGTCCTGGTTGTTCAGCAGCGCCACCAGGGTGGAGACACCCAGCAGGTCGGCCGCCAGCACCACCTCGTTCTTGCTGGCGTTGGTGGCCTGGCCGATCTGCACGATGAACTGCAGTGCGCGCTCGAATTCCTCTTCGCTCAGGCTCACCTCCCGCACGAATTTGTGCAGATGCCGCGTGAGCGCGCTCATGACGGTGCGAAGGCGCTCGTCGGGCGTGCGCGACATGGCATCCAGCGCGATGCCGAGTACCGATTCGGGGGTGGTGACGATGTTCATGGGGTGGTTCCTGCAAACGTTTGCATAGATCGTGCAGCAAGACTTGGCATCAGCGCAATAGGGAAGTCGAGAATCCTTCAAGCAAGCCTGGCTATACTCGGTGCCTTGATTTGTTCAATCGTTTGCATTAAATGGCCAACCCTCCGCTTCCGGCAGTGACCATCCGCGAAGTGGCCGAGGCGGCAGGGGTGCATGTCTCGACCGTGTCGCGCGCACTCAGCCCGACCAAGCGCGGGTTGATCAGCGAAGAGGTTCTGCAAGTCGTGGAGGCCGCGGCGCAGCGGCTGGGCTACCGGCCCAATCGCGCCGCCTCGGCGCTGCGCACCGGCCGCACCCACACCATCGGCGTGCTGGTGCCCGACATCACCAATCCGGTGTTCCCGCCCATCCTGCAGGGCATCGAGGCAAGTGCCGCGGCGCGCGGCTACTTCGTCTTCGTCGCCAACGTGGCCGACCCGGTCCTGGCGCCGCCCATCGTGGAGCGCATGCTGGCCCAGCAGGTCGACGGCCTGGTCAACGCCATCGCCCTGCGCGACGACCCGCTGCTTGCCTACCTCTCGCGCGTGGGCATGCACACGGTGCTGGTCAATCGCGCGGACGAGAGCGGGCAGCTCGCAGCCGTGGTGAGCGACGACCGGCTGGCCATGAAGCTGGCGGTGGAGCACCTGCTGGCCCTGGGCCATCGCCGCATCGCGCACCTGGCGGGGCCGCAGAGCGTGCCCACCGGCGTGGGCCGCCGGCAAGGCTTCGAGCAGGTCCTGCGCGACCACGGCCTGGCGCCGGCCTGCGTGATCGAGTGCGACAGCTACAGCCGCGAGGCCGGCCGCGCCGCCATGCGCGCGCTGCTGGCGGCACCGGGCAAGCGGCCGCAGGCGCTGGTGTGCTGCAACGACCTGGTGGCCCTGGGCGCCTACGACGAGTTGCGAAGCGTGGGGCTGCGCGTGCCGCAGGACATCTCGGTCACCGGCCACAACGACATGCCGCTGGTCGACATGGTGGAGCCCCCGCTCACCACCATCCGCCTGCCGCACCGCGAACTGGGCTGGCGCGCGGCCGAGATGCTGTTCGACGAGATCGAGGGCCGCTCGCTCTCGGCTTCCACCGTGGTGCTGCGCCCGGAGCTGGTGGTGCGCTCGTCGACGCAGGCGCCCGCGGCCGAAAAGGGCCGGGCCGCCCGCTAGCTTCCTGCGTCAGCGCAGCAGCAGGCCCATCACCAGCTCGTCGACGTAGTGCTGCTGGTCGGCGCGCTTGTAGAAGTCGCGCAGCCGGCCTTCCTCGACGAAGCCGAGCTTCCTGTAGAAGCGCAGGCCACGCTCGTTGTCGGCCTCGGCGTAGAGCTCGACGCGGCGGATGCCCTCGGCCCTCAGGCGTTCGATGGCATCGCCGATCATGGCCTGCGCCACGCCCTGGCCGTGGCGGCGCGGGTCCACCGCCAGCGTGCCCAGCTGCCCGACATGGCTCACGCGGCCCGGCAGGCGCGTGCACTTGTAGAAGCCGGCCACCTCGCCAGCTGCGTCCCAGATGTAGAAGCAGCGGCTGTCCAGCAGCTGCTGGTAGATGGGGCGGAAGTCTTCGAGCGGCATGCGCTCGTAGGTGAGGAAGGGCAGTACCTGCTCGTGCGAGTAGATGGCGTGGACGGCTTCGATGTCCTGGGGCGTGGCGAGTCGGCGCATGCGACGAGTCTATAGACGCCGCACGTGCGCTGCGCCCGGCATCAGCGCCGCAGGGCGGGCAGTACCTGGGCCCAGCGCAGCAGCTCGTCGAGCATCGCGCCGGCCGCGGCGTCGGTGTCGGCCGGCACGTTGAGGCGTCCCGCCTCCACCTTCTGCGCCACCCAGGGCAGCACCACGCCCTCGAGCATCGGCACCATCTTGAAGGTGGTGAGGATCTGCTTGGCCATCTGCACGCTGCGCATGCCGCCCGAGACGGCGCCGTAGCTCACGAAGGCGGCGGGCTTGTAGTGCCACTCGCGCACCAGGTAGGTCATGGCATTGAGCCAGGCCGGGGTGGGCGCGTAGTTGTACTCGGGCATCACGAACACGAAGGCATCGGCGCCGGCCACGCTGGCGCTCCAGCGTCTGGTGTGCTCGTGCTGGTAGCGGCCGAAGCGCGGATGCTCGGGCTCGTCGAACACCGGCAGCGCGAAGTCGGCCAGCTCGATCAGCTGCGCGTCGAAGCCGCCGTGCGCGCCTGCCTGCTCATTGGCCCATGTGCCCACGGTACTGCCGATGCGGCCGGGGCGCGTGCTGCAGACGATGGTGTGGAGGACGGGGCGGGTCGTGGGTTCGCTCATGGGTCTTGCGCTCAGCCGGCGGACGGTGCCAGGCGGAAATCGTAGTGCGCAGTCCAGTAGGGACGCGGCATCTCGCGGCCATCGTCCGCGGTGCCGGCGGGGCGCTGCTCGAAGGGCACGATCAGGCTGTCGCGCACGCCGAACACCACGTCGGTCTGCAGGTAGGGGCTGTCGGCCACGAAGAGGTGGGTGGTCACCGGCACGTGGCCCTCGGCCGAGACGATCATGTGGATGTGGCCGGGCCGGTTGCAGTCGCGGCCCATGCGCTCGATCATGCTGCCCACCGGGCCGTCCATCGGAATGGGGTAGTAGCTCGGGCGGATCGACCAGAACCAGTAGCGGCCCTGCGCGTCGGTGCGCAGGCGCCCGCGCGCGCGCATCTGGGCCGGGCCTTCGATCTGCATGTCGTACACGCCTTCGCCGTCGCCGGACCACACGTCCAGCACCGCGTTGGCGATGGGGCGGCCCTCGGTGTCGGTGACGCGGCCGGCGTAGAAGGCCGGCTCGCCGGGCACGCCGACGGCGATGTCCTCGCCCAGGTCGCGATCGGGTGCGCCTTCCCAGTAGTACGGGCCTTGCACGGTCGCCTCGGTGGCGGGCGTGGCGGCGCGCTCGCTGGCCGAGGCGCGGGCCTGCGCCAGCGCCACCACCATCATCGACACGCCCAGCGTGTCCGACAGCAGGATGAACTCCTGGCGCTTGTCGTCGCAGGTCTGGCCGGTGGCAGTGAGGAACTGCAGGGCCGCCATCCATTCCTCGGGCTTGAGATCCACCTTGCGCACGTAGTCGTGCAGGTGCTGGATCAGCTCGCTCATGAGGAACCTGAAGCGCTCGTCCTTGCAGCCTTCAAGGGTGGCGAGCACCTCTTTCGTGAGGCTCTGGACAGTGGGTTCGTGTGCGGTCATCGGGGCATGTCTCCTGTCTTTGTGCAGCGACCATATCCAAAGATGGGCTGTGACAAAAATGATGTTCTTCGATACATTCGATCGATACGGACGATAGTTTCCCGGCAAACCGGGCAAGCCCGGACCTGCATTTACCCTGGCCGCTGCCGGCAATCCATGGAACTTCGCCACCTGCGCTACTTCGCCGCGCTCGCGGAATGTCTCAACTTCACGCGTGCCGCCGAGCGGGTTCACGTCACCCAGTCCACCCTGTCGCACCAGATCCGCCAGCTCGAGGACGAGCTGGGCCACCCACTGTTCGACCGCATCGGGCGCAAGGTGCTGCTCACCGAGGCGGGCGAGACCTTCCTGGGCTATGCGGCCAAGGCGCTGCGCGAGGTGGACCAGGGCCTGAGCGAGCTCAGCCGCGCCTCCGACGCGCTGGCGGGCGAGGTGCGCATCGGCGCGACGCCCACCTTCAACATGGACTTCTTGCCCGAGTGCCTGGGTCGCTTCATGGCCAGGCGCCCCAACGTGAAGGTGTCGGTGCACGAGCTCTCGGCCGAGGCCATTGCCGGGGGGCTGCTGGCGGGCACGCTGGACATCGGCGTGTCCTACCAGCCGGCGGACGCCGACAGGCTCTGGTTCGAGCCCCTGCACAGCGAGGAAATGGTGCTGGTGGTGTCGGCCGAGCATCCGCTGGCCAGCCGCAAGCGCGTGCGCATGGTGGAACTGCACAAGCAGCGCATGGTGATGCTGCCGGCCAAGTTCGCCACGCGCGCCATGCTGGACGAATGCTTTCGCAGCTGCGGCGCCGAGCCGGTGGTGGCGGCGGAGATGGATGCGGTCTCGCCCATGATCGCGCTGGTGGCGCACACGCGGCTGGCGGCCATCGTGTCGGAGCATGCGCTACCGGCGCGCAGCGACATCTGCGTGGTGCCGCTGGAGAGTCCCACGCCGCTGCGCACGCCGGGCCTGCTGTGGCGGCGCGAGCGCAATCCGGGTCCGGCGGTGAAGGCGCTGGCGGCGGACATCCGCCGACTGGCCCTGAAGCGCAGCCTGCGTGCCAGTTCGCAGGGCCGCGCTCGCGCAGAAGCCGGTCACTAAGCCTGGGTGCATCCTCAGGGCTTCAGCCGGGTCCACTGCCGTCCCAGCCAACGGCCTGCAGGATCCGTCTGCCTGGTGGCAGGGGCATCGCGCATCCGGGCGTAGAGCGCGCGTTGCTCGAACAGCTCTGCAGCCAGTGCAGCCAGGTTGAAGCCGCTGTAATTCCACGCGCCCTGAACCACGAAGCTGCCGAGCAGGACTGGATCCCGGCCCGGGGTCATCTGCAGGTCGGTCGCGCCGCTTCGCTCCAGCAGCGCCAGCCGCGACAGAGCTCCTGCAAATTCGCCATCGCGAATCTCGACCGGTGGCTCCAGGGTGAAGTGGACGCTCCCGACGTCGCGGAATCGCTGCGCGACGAACATGATGGCCTCCACCAGCAACAGCGGCGCGAACTGACGATGCTGTCCTTCGGGAACCGAGGGCGATGGGGAGAAGCGCCCGAGATGCACGATCGATCGATCACGACTGATGACTGGCGCCTCGATCGTCCCCAGAAGCAGCGCCAGGTCGTGGATCAGCATCGGATCGCCCAGCCGGTATTCGCCGTTGGGGCCGGAGATGAACAGCGTTTGCAGGGGCGCCGATCGCGCCCCGCACATGTCGGTGTCGGTCTTTCGGTCCTGTTGCAGCCCGGGACGATCCCTGGCGGCAGGACCAGCCGGCCTTGGATAGACCGGGTTGAGCGCGCTCGGCGCGGCATCGTGGAACATGCGCATTCCTGCTCGATCCGATGGTGTGGCGCGGCGGCTCAGCGCATCCCGCCGCGGCGCGACATGCCCTGGCGCGCGGCATAGGCCTCGATCTGCGCCATGGTCACGTAGCCCTTGTGCGCCGTGTCGATGGCGTCGAAGTTGCGGTACACGAAGGGCATGCGGTCACGGGCGTCCTCGCGGGAGATGCGGCCGTCATGGTTGCTGTCGGCGCTCTCGAAGCGCTGGTGCATCACGGTCAGCGCTTCCTCGACGTGGCCGCTGCCCATGGGCTGGGCGTTGGCCGAGAGGGCAGCGCCGGCCACCAGGATGGCGGCGAGGGTGGCGCGCAGGGCGTTGCGGGCGGGGGTGGTCAGCTGGGTCACGGAAGGCTCCTTTGAAAAAGACAGTGGTGTTGAAGAGGCGCCTCCACTGTCTTCCCCAGGTGTGAGCCAACCATTGCGGGAAACGGGCCATTCATGACGATCCATGACAGCGCGCCAGGGCGCTGTCATCGTCCGTCATGGGATGGGTTGCCTTGCCCGCGATGCCACCGGCGACGGGTGCGTCCCGCGACGCGGAAATTTGTCACGAAACCGCGGCCCAATCGGCCGGTTTTCTTTACACGCTCTCCCTGGCGAGGATGATCGCGCCGCAACTGAAACAATGCGATGACCATCTTGACCGGGACCCAGCAGTGGTCCGACTCGAATCACCTCTGGGGCAACATCGGGATCGTGCTGATCGTCGTGATGCTGGGCCTCATCGCGCTCGTGTTCTCGGGCGAGGGCAACTGGCCTGCCTATAGCAGCGCCCACCACTGCAAGCCCGTGGACGTCAGTTCGGTGGACCCGGGCCATCATCCAGGCGGCTATGGCAAGAGCGCCTGGAAGTGCGACGACGAGCAGATCGTCTGGCGCTAGCCAGGCGAACGCGGCCGCAGGCCTGATTCATCCGAGGAAGCGCACTACCTCGTCCGCGAAATCCTCCGGATACTGGAACAGGAAGCCGTGGCCCGAGTCCGGGTACACGAGCAGCCTCGCATTCGGCAGCGCCTGCGCCATGGCGTAGGACGCATAGGTCGGAACCATGATGTCGTGGCGCCCGTTGGCCACCAGCACCGGATGCTGCACCTGGCCCAGCCGCGGCAGCAGCGAGGTGCCTTCCGTTCCCACCGCCATGGCCGCCTTGAGCTGGTTCTGCCAGGCCGCCGGTTCCACCTGCCTGGCGAATGCATCCTCGCGCGCATTCAGCCGCGAGAGATAGGCCTCGCCCGCAGCGCGGCTCGTCGCGCTCGGCTCGAAAAACAGGAACAGGAAGTCCTGGTCGTCGTTCACGGGCTTGGTCGCGACCTGCCATATCGAGGCATCCGCCGGCCGGCTCGACGGCGGCGCGTCCGCGACGAAGCCCGGGCCTGAACCCGCAACCACCAGCCGGCGTGCGAGGTGCGGATGGTCGAGCACGAATTGCAGGGCCACCGTGCCACCCATCGAGAAGCCCAGCACGTCGACCTGCGGGTGATCGAGTGCGCCCACCACCCGCGCGGCCATGGCGGCGAAGGCCTGGAGCGAATCGGCCGGCGTGCCGCCCGATCGCGCGAAGCCGGGCTGGTCGAACAGGATGACCTTGCGCCTGGCCGCGATGCGATCGATCAGCGCCGGATCCCAGTGGTCCATCGTTCCGCGGAAGCGGTTGAGCAGCAGCAGGGGCACGCCGGCCCCGCTGCCGATGACGCGATAGGCGATCCGCTGCCCGCCGATGTCCATGTGCAGCGTGGGCGCGGTGGCGGTGGCCCCGGCCACCGGAAGCTGGAGGGCGTTCATGATGGCTGTCGGGCGTGCGTGGACTTCAGCCCTTGATGAACGCGAGCAGGTCCGCGTTGATCACGTCCGGGTGCGTCGCGCACATGCCATGCGGCAGGCCGGCATAGACCTTGAGCTGCGCACCCTTCACCAGCTCGGCCGACATGCGCGCCGACGCGTCGATGGGCACGATCTGGTCGTCGTCGCCGTGCATCACCAGGGTGGGCACGTCGATCTTCTTCAGGTCTTCGGTGAAGTCCGTCTCCGAGAAGGCCTTGACGCAGTCGTAGTGGGCCTTGATGCCGCCCATCATGCCCTGCAGCCACCAGTGCTGGCGGATGCCCTCGGAGATCTTCGCGCCCGGGCGGTTGTAGCCGTAGAAGGGCAGCGTGATGTCGCGGTAGAACTCCGCCCGGTTGCCGGCCACGCCCGCGCGGATGCCGTCGAACACGTCGATGGGCAGGCCGCCCGGGTTGGCCGCCGTCTTGAGCATCAGCGGCGGCACCGCGCCGATCAGCACGGCCTTGGCGACGCGCTTCGTGCCGTGGCGCCCCAGGTAGCGCGCCACTTCGCCGCCGCCGGTGGAGTGCCCCACGTGGATCGCGTCCTTCAGGTCCAGCGCGGCGGTGAGCGCGGCCAGGTCGTCGGCGTAGGTGTCCATCTCGTTGCCGGTCCAGGTCTGCGAGGAGCGTCCGTGTCCGCGGCGGTCGTGCGCGATCACTCGAAAGCCCTGTGCCAGGAAGAACAGCATCTGGTTGTCCCAGTCGTCGGCCGACAGCGGCCAGCCGTGGGAAAAGACGATGGGCTGGCCCTTGCCCCAGTCCTTGTAGAAGATCTCGGTGCCGTCCTTGGTGGTGATGGTGCTCATGGTGTCTGTCCGGAAAAATGGGTTGCCGCGCAAAAGCCTGGGCGGACGCCGGCGCGGAATCGGCGACCGAATGAAGTGGGGGATTGAAACTTGATTCCGGGCGCAGCGTGGTTACCGATTGATGTCCGGGATCCTGAAGCGCACCAGGTTCCAGCGGCTCACCTGTTCCTCCCACTCGTCGCCCTCGGCGGCGGTCAGCGGCAGGGCCAGGTTCGTGACGACCATCCAGTCGCCCACCACCGCCGTCGTTGCCGGGAACAGCAGGCCACGCGGGGCGCCGTCGCTGCCGATGCCTTCGAACTCGCCGGCACGAACCACGGTGCGGCCCTTCTCGTTCACGCCCAGGACCACGTCCGCCTGGTTGGACGCGATCCAAAGCAGGCCCTTGTGGAACAGCAGGCCGTCTGCGCCGAACACGCTCTCGGCGACGATCTCGACCGCGCCGGTGGAGGGCGTCAGTCGCAGCAGCCGGCCGTCGCCGGCGTTGTTGAGGTAGAGCACGCTCTCGTCGGCATTGAAGGCCAGGCCGTTGGCGCCGAAGGGCAGGGCGCCCGCGGTGGCGAGCAGCGAATCGCGCGACAGCACCTGCAGCGTGCACGGCGCGCAACTCGTCGCCCGCTCGATGCGGTAGACCGCGCCCTGGAACGAGTCGGAGACGTAGAGATTGCGTGCCTTGTCGAAGACCATGCCGTTGGGTGCCGCGAAGCCGCTGGAACCGAAGGTGACGAGGTCCTTGCTGCCATCGGGGTTCTGGACCGATCTCGCAGTGGGCGCAGGCGGCGTCAATGCCTTGAATTCGATCAGGTCCTCCACCCGGGTGGAGGCGTTGAAAGCCGCATCGATGCGCTGCAGCTTCGAGGCGCCGAAGTTCAGGATGTAGAGCTTGCCGTCGGCATACTCGATGCCGGTCAGTGGCGTGGGCCCGAAGCTCCTGCGAGCGAGCAGGCGCCCGTCGGACGTGTAGCGCATCACCTGGTTGTTGCGCGCCGACTCGGGCATGCGGGCATCGAAGGTGGCGACGAAGATCTCGCCGTTTGCCGGGTTGGTCGCCAGCCCTTCCGGGTGGCGCACATCCTCGGGAAGCGTGATGAAGGGCTCCACCTTGACGCGGACCGGACCCGCATCGGCCGCCTGCACCGCACCGGCGACGCCGAGCAGCAGCAGGGCGGTTGCAAGAGCATGCCCGAGCCGGTTCACGGCCGTGCTCCCTGGCGGCCGAGCGCCATGGCGCCCTGCGCACGCTGCCCCCACAGGCGCCGAACCTGCAGAGCAGCGCCCACGACGAACACGACGAAGCAGGCCCCGACGGCCTTCTGCAGCGCCGGGTCCTCGGGGCGGGTGAACAGCGGCGCACCGAGCGGTAGGCGCGTGAAGGTCTCGGTCAGGCCCGGGATCATGTGGAAGAACAGCGTGGCGCTGTAGCTGACTGTCGCCACGTAAGGCGAGGCCTTGCCGAACACTCGCCGCCGGGTCGCCAGCGCCGCCACGCCCAGCACCAGCAGCGTGAGGACGCCCAGCGCATGGGGCTTGCCGAAGCCGCCGTGCTGGAAGATGCCGAAGCCGGTGAGGCAGGTCAGCACCGTGGCCCACACGTAGATGCGCCCCAGTGAGGTGCCGGGCGATATCTCCAGGTGCCTTGCGAGTGCGAGCACGCCCGCTGCCAGCGCGACGAGGCTGATCGCGGTGTGCAGGGTGCCCAGGGCTGTCAATCCGAACATGGTGATCTCCTTTCGGTTTCAGTCTTCGAGAAAGGACAGCAGGTCGGCGTTGACCCGGTCCGAATGCGTCGTGCAAATTCCGTGCGAGCCGCCCGCGTACACCTTGAGCGTTGAATTGCGCACGCACCTGGCCGCGACTGCGGCGGAAGCGGCCAGGGGCACGATCCGGTCCTCATCGCCATGGATGAAGAGGGTGGGAACGTTGAACCTGCGCAGGTCCTCGCGGAAGTCCGTTTCCGAGAAGGCCCGGATGCCGCCGTACTGGGCCGGGATGCCGCCGCGCAGGCCGAGCAGGCAGAGCCGGTCGGCCGCTGCTTTCGAAGGCTCCACGCCGGGCCGGCCGCCGTGGAAAGGCCGGGCCAGATCCAGGAAGAACTGCGCGCGGCCGCCCGCCAGGCCGGCCCGCATGCCGTCGAACACCTCGGCCGGCGAGCCCTGGGGGTTGTCGGCCGTCTTCAGCATCAGCGGTGGTACCGCGGCAATCAGCACGATCCGGTCGATCCGCCCCGTGCCGTGGCGCCCGACGTAGCGGGCGATCTCGCCCCCGCCGGTCGAGTGGCCCACCAGGGCGGCGGAGCGCAGGTCCAGGGTGTCGACGAGGACCGCGAGGTCGTCCGCGAAGCTGTCCATGTCGTGGCCGGCCGCGGGCTGGTCGGAGCGTCCGTGCCCGCGGCGGTCGTGTGCGATCACCCGGTAGCCGTTGTGCAGCAGGAAGAGCATCTGCGCATCCCACGCATCCGCGTCCAGCGGCCAGCCGTGGCAGAAGACGACCGGCCGGCCGGTGCCCCAGTCCTTGTAGAAGATCCGCGTTCCGTCCCTGGCGGCGAGGTGGCTCATGGTTGCGCGCGATCCGTTGCAGAAGTGGAGGAAGCCATGGCGCAACGGTACGGACGCAAGAGCTGGCCGTCCCGGAGCGGCGCTTGCAAAAGCTGAAAACTACTGAAGACCTCGCGGCGCCTGGGCGCATTCGGCCTCGGGCAGGTCGGCACTTACACTCCGACCTCCCCGGTTGCGCAGGTCTCTTTCAGGATGAAACTCGCCGCTGCTTCCCCCGTGCCCTCTTTCGCGTTTGGCAACTGCCAGGTGTCCATCCCGCGGCGCGAGCTGCTGCGGCATGGCCTTCCGGTGAGCCTGGGGGGCCGGGCCTTCGACATCCTGCTCACGCTGGTCGACGGGCGCGGCGCGGTGGTCACCAAGGACGAACTCATCCTCAAGGCCTGGCCGGGCCGCATCGTCGAGGAGAACACGCTGGAGGCCCAGATCTCGGCGCTGCGCCGCGCGCTGGGTGATGACCGCACGGTGATCCGTACCGTCGCCGGCCGCGGCTACCAGTTCGTCGCCGAGCTGGCCGATGCGCCCGCGTCGACGCAGGCCGGCGCCCCGGCGCAGGAGGCGCCGCTCGCGCTGGCCGTGCCCCAGCTGCCGGCGGCGATGACGCCGCTGGTCGGCCGCGATGCCACGCTGGCGGAGATCGTCGAGCTTGCCGCCAGCAACCGCCTCATCACCCTGGTGGGCGCAGGCGGCGTCGGCAAGACGCGGCTGGCCATCGAGGCGGCGCGCAGCCTGGCCGCGGATTTTCCGGATGGCGTGTCCATCGCCGAGCTGGGGCCGGTCGCTTCGGCCGAGTTCCTGCCCGCCACGGTCGCCGAAGCGCTGGGCTTTCCGCCGGGCGCAGGCACGCCTTCGCTGGACCGCATCGCTTCGGCGATCAGCCAGCGGCGCATCCTCCTGGTGCTGGACAACTGCGAACACCTGATCGACGCCGCGGCCCGGATCACCGAGAAGCTGCTGCGTGCCGGCGCCTTCGCCAGCGTCATCGCCACCAGCCGCGAGGCCCTCAAGGTGGACGGCGAGTACGTCTACCGGGTCGCATCGCTCGACGTGCCGGGCGAGGAGCTCAGCGACATCGACCAGATGCTGGCCTTCGGCGCCATGCAACTCTTCGACGCGCGAGCCGTATCGACCAGTGGTGACGGAGCACCCGGCAGGGACGTGGCGGCAGCACTCAAGGCGCGCATCTGCAGGCGGCTGGACGGCATCCCCCTGGCCATCGAGCTGGCCGCGGCGCGTGTGCGGGTCTTCGGCCTGGAGGGCGTGGCCGAGCGCATCGACGACCGCTTCAGCCTGCTCACCGGCGGCGCCCGCACCGCGCTGCCGCGGCAGAAGACCCTGCGTGCCGCCCTGGACTGGAGCTACGAACTGCTGTCGGTGCAAGAGCGCGAGGTGCTGGCCAGGCTGGGTGTCTTCTCCGGCGCCTTCTCCATGGCGTCGGCGTGCGCCGTGGCGTCCTGCGCGGAGATCGCGTCGTCCACCGTGGTCGACTGCATTTCGCAACTGGTGGAGAAGTCGCTCATCAACGTGGACGGCGCAGCGCGGGCGAAGTACCGGCTGCTGGAAACCACCCAGGTCTATGCGCGCGAGAAGATGCAGTCGCGCGGCGTGCTGCGGGAATATTCGCTGCGCCACGCGCAGCACCAGCGCGACATCGTCGAGCGCGCCGAGGTCGAATGGGAGAGCTTGCCCACGCCCGAGTGGGTCGCCCGCTATGCCGTCCATCTCGAAGGGCTGCGTGCAGCCATTGCCTGGAGCTTTTCGCCTCAGGAAGAAGGCGATGCACCGCTGGGTGTCGCGCTGGTCACAGGTGCCATCCCGCTGTGGACGCAGCTCGGCCTGCTCGAGGAATGCCTGGCGCGCGTGAACCAGGCGCTGGCCCATCTGGACGATGAGGAGTTGCCGGACAGCCGGGCGCGCATGAAGCTGTATGCCGCCAAGGGCGCGGCCCTGCTCTACCAGGGCGTGGGCTCGGAGACCGGCGCTGCCTTCAGGCGTGCGCTGGACTACGCGCAGGGACTGGGCGATGGCGAGTACCAGCTGCGGGCGATCTGGGGGATTTGGAGCGTGAGCTACCTCAACGGCAGCTACGCCACCGCCCTGGGCTTTGCCCAGCGCTTCTCTTCCTTGTCCGATGCGCGGCCGCACAAGGCCGACCGCCTGATCGGCATCCGCATGACCGGCATGTCGATGCTCTGCATGGGGCGCCTGGGGGAGGCCCGCGGCGGGCTGCAGCGCGTGGCCGAGGAATACGACGCGCCGGTGTACCGCTCGCACCGGGCCCGCTTCATCTACGAGCAGAAGACGATCGCGCTCAGCTCGCTGGCCCACACCCTGTGGCTGCAGGGCTTCGCGGACCAGGCCGCGCGGGCGGCGCAAGAGGCGGTGGCAGGCGCGCGCGCCCTGGACCATGCGCCTTCGCTGTGCTATGCCCTCACCGAAGGCCTGTGCGCGATCAGCCTCCTGACCGGCGGCACGTCTGCGCTGGGCGAGCCGGCCGAGGCCGCATTGGCGGCGACGCGCCGCCACGGCATCTCCACCTGGAAGGCCCGCGGACGCATGTGGAGTGGCCTGCTCGCATTGGGCGGTGGCGACGCATCGGCCTACGAGCGCGACCTGCGTCCGGCATTCGACGAAATCGGCGAGGCGCTCTACGTGCTGCACTACACCGGCTTCGTCTCGACGGTCTGCGAGGCGCTGGGGCGGCTAGGCCGCGAAGCCGAAGGCATCGCGCTGGCTGGCGCAGGCATCGAGCGCGCACGGCGCTTCAAGGACCAATGCTCCCTGTCGGAGCTGCTGCGCGCGCAGGCGGAGCTCATGGACCGAAGGCCGGAGACGAGCCAGGGGGCCGAGCCCCTTCTGATGGAAGCCGTGCAGGTTTCCCGGCGCCACGAGGCGCTCGCGTGGCGGCTTCGCTGCGCCACCAGCCTGGCGCGCGTGTGGGTGAAGGCGGGCCGCACCGAGGATGCACGCGGCCTGCTGCGGCCGGTGTACGAAAGCTTCTCCGAGGGCTTCGGCACGGATGACCTGCGGGCGGCCCGGCTGCTGCTGGAGGCGATGCGCTAGGGGATTCGCTCGGCAGCCCGCGCATCCAGATACTTCGGGCAACGCGAAGTGCCGCGACCGTTTGAATGCGCACGGGGAGTGGCGTAGCATCTCCGGGTCTGTCACGGGCGCAGGCCCCGAGGAGCTGAAGTGCTGCGCAGGTCGGTGCTGGCGCATTCCCTCGCGCTTGGCGTCTGGACGATCGCCAGGCCGCTTGCCGTACGTGCTCAACAGGCCCGCAGGGCGCACAGGATCGGCGTTCTCAGCCTCGCCGCGTTCGAAGGCACCACCCTGGCGGAGGTGATGGCGCAAGGGCTTGCCCGGCGTGGCTATGTGGTCGGCCAGAACATCGACATCGAGGACAGGTTCGCCGATGGAAAGGCCGACCGGCTGCCAGGGCTTGCC
Source organism: Variovorax sp. OV329 (assembly GCF_900114785.1). GTDB lineage: Bacteria > Pseudomonadota > Gammaproteobacteria > Burkholderiales > Burkholderiaceae_C > Variovorax. Next base: position 148,665 of record NZ_FOUG01000002.1, on the reverse strand, counting down.
ACGGAGCTCGTGGCACTCAAGGTCGATCTCGTCGTTGCGGGATCGGCGACGGCCATTCGCGCGGCCCGCGACGCCACGACAACCGTCCCGATCGTCATGGCGTTCAGTGGCGAAGACCCTGTGAAGAGCGGATTCGTGGCCAGCCTGGGTCGGCCGGGCGGCAACGTCACCGGGGTCACCGCCGTTGCGCGCGACATGGCCCCGAAATCGCTCGAGATGCTCCGCTATGCGGTGCCTGCGCTGAACCGCGTCGCCGTCCTTGCCAATCCAGCCCGGACGGAGCACGCCGAATACCTGCGTATGGTGCAGGCGTCGCTGCCCCCGGGCGTGCAGCTGCAGGTGGCACAGGCGTCGGGACCTCTCCAGTACGACGCGGCGTTTGCGTCGATGAGCCAAGCGCACGCGCAGGGGCTCGTCATCTTCGGCGATGTGGTGTTCACCCGGGACGCCGGGCGGCTTGCCGAACTCGCGCGCTTGCATGCGCTGCCCTCTGTCTACCTGCACAGGGCATTCGCCGTCGCCGGCGGCCTGATGACCTACGGCCCCGACCTGCGGCAGCTCCTGGACCTCGCCACGGAATACATCGACAGGATCCTCCAAGGCGCGGATCCGGGCACACTGCCGGTGCAGCAACCCACCAGGTTCAAGCTGGCCGTCAACGCCAGGACTGCGAGGGCGCTTGGGCTGACGATCCCGCCGGCGCTGGCGCAGCGCGTGGACGAGGTGATTCAATGAGCCGTTCTTGAGATGCGCCGGCGATCTGCAGCTTCGATGTTCCCCTTCGTTCTGGAGGACCTATGCGAGCAATTCCACTGTCGGCCATTGCCTTGACCGCCGCGCTTGCGGGTTGCGCCAGTGCCCCTTCGTCGAACCCTTCCGAAGACCCGCGTGCAGACAGGCTGGTCAACATGCGCCTGACGGCCAGTCGCCTGAACGCCGGCGAGACCGGCTGGGCGACGCTGGTGGGGCGCGGGGATCAGACCGACGCAACGGTCATGGCCTCCGGCGTTCCACCGCAGGTCAGCCGGCCGATCCATCTCTACACCTACATCTACGACGGGGTTTGCGCTTCCTTGGCGGCGCGGCCCTCGCATTCGCTCACCGCCGTGGTGCTCGCCCGCTCGGGTGCTGCGGCGGGCCAGATGGGCCCGCCCTACACAGTCTCGAACACGGCGGCGGTCCGGCTGTCCGAGCTTCGGGCGACGCCGCACGCGATCGTCGTGAGAAGCGCTCCGGCCGATGGCAACCAGAGTCTTTTCTGCGGCGACATCGCCCTCCGTTCGCCCAACGACGGGTGATGCGAGCCCCCGGTGCGCAAGGGATCCTCGTGATGGCGCCGCCCTATCCCGGCAGCTGCCTGTGCGGACAGGTCAGGTTCCGGCTGAACGCCGAACCGCTCACGCTCTATGCCTGTCATTGCACGGATTGCCAGCGCCGCTCGGGCGGTGCCCTGCTCCTGTCGATGTGGGTGGAGCGAGCATCGCTGGAAGTGCTGCAGGGGGCGCCCGAACTGGTTTCGTCCATCGCGAAGGACGGAAGGGAACGCAGGAACAGGGTTTGCCCCGCCTGCCAGATCCGCCTGTGGTCGGAGCCTACGAACCGCCCAGCGCTGGCGATCCTGCGGCCGGGCACGCTGGAGCATGCCGGGATATTCACCCCCATCGCCCATCAGTTCGTTCGCAGTGCGCTGCCGTGGTTCGTCTTCGCCGATGGCGTGGCGCGCTACGAGACGGCGCCGGATGATCCTGCCGAGTTCATCCGCCTGTGGAAGGAGGCGAAGAAGCAGTTCGCTCGCGGATGACAACGGCTACTGTGAACGCCGGCTAGCGGGCCTGGGCGCGGCGGATCTCCTCGGACATGCGGTAGCTGACGCCGACCCAGCGCTCGGAGAGCCGGTCGATGGTTCCGTCGGCGATCATCGCCTCCACCGCGGCGCTCACGGCGGCGCGCAGGGCCGGTTGCTGCTTGGGCATGGCGGCGGCCGAGAGCTGGTAGCTCAGGATCGGCCCCACTTCCTTGATCGGCAGGTTCTTGTCCTTGGCGTACTTGGTGCCCCCGAAGTAGGAGCTGATGGTGGCGTCGATGCGCCCGATCGCCAGGTCGTTGAAGACCAGCGCGCCGTTGTCGTAGCTGACGATGGTGGACCCGGGCAGGTTGGCGCGGGCCCAGCTCTCGTTGCTTGAACCGGTCGTGACGCCCACCCGCTTGCCGCGCAGGTCGGCCGTGTCCTTCAACTCGCTGGGCACGCGCACGAAGATGCGGAAGTCCTCGACGCCGTAAGGCGCGCTGAAGTCCACCTGCTTCTCGCGCTCGGGTGTGGGCGTCATGTCGTTCATCACCAGCTCGTACTTGCCGGCCTTGAGGCCTTCCACGAAATTCTTGCCGGCGTCGGCGATGAATTCGATGCGCGCAATGCCGATGCGCCGCGCCACCTCTCGCGCTACCTCCACGTCGTAGCCGGCCGGCTGGTTGTCGGCGCCCACGTAGGTCCAGGGCGGGCTCGACTGCGTGTTGGCGATGCGGATGAAACCCTTGGCGCGCGCATGGGCGAGCAGGTCCTGCGGCGCCTGCGCGAAGGCGGGCGCGAGGAGGCAGGAGGAGAGGGCGCCCAGCAGGAGGCGGCGGTTCAGCGTTGGGAAGATGTTCAAGCGCCAGCGATTTTGCGAGCCCGCGGCGCCTTCGCAAGGCGCCGGCGAACTAGGTCGAGAAGCGCCGCTTATGAGGCGTGGTGCTCAGGCGCGGTGCGCCAGCTGCTTGCCCAGCTGGCGCAGTTCCGCGTCCAGCTGGATGCGCATGACCTTGAGCAGGGCCTTGGCGTTGTCCGACAGCGGCGCGCCGGAGCGGAACACCATCAGCGTGCGCGCCTTCACCTCCACCGCCATCGGCTTCATCACCAGGCCGCGCTGCACGTGGTCCAGCGCGGTGATGGGGTGGGCCATGCCGATGCCCAGGCCGCGCAGGGCGAACTCGCACACCGAATGCGAGTAGGGCGTCTCGATCACCGGCTCGAGCCGGTGCCCTTCCAGCGCCAGGGCCTGCTCGAGCCGACGCTGCCCGCTGTCCTCGGGGTTGAGCGCGATGAAGGGATGCGCGGCCATGTCGGCGGCCGTCACGACGCGGCGCTCTGCCAGCGGATGCCGCGCGTTCATCACGACCACGCCGGGCACTTCGAGGAAGGTCGAGTGCTCCAGGCCGGCGGTGGGCAGCTCGTCGGCCATGAGGCCGAAGTCCACCTGCCCGCTGTGGACCTGCTGGTACACCTCGCGCGAGCTCATGACCTGGAAGGACATGCGGATGCGGCGCGCGGGCAGGTCGAAGGCCTGGATCGCGCGCGGCATGAAGCCCCCGCCCAGCGCCGGAAAGGAAGCGACCGCCAGCCGCCCCGTGCCGACATTGCGCAGGCTGCGGATGCGGTGCTCGATGAGCTCGAAGCCGGTGAAGTAGCGCTCGACGTCCGCCATGAGCATGACCGCCTCCTGCGTGGGCACCAGGCGCCCGCGCAGGCGCTCGAACAGGCGCAGGCCCGAGCCGGTCTCGAGCTTGCGGATGGCCTGGCTGATGGCGGGCTGGGACACGTCCAGGAGGGCGGCCGCCTTGCTGGTCGTGCCTGTCTGCATGACCGCGCGGAAGGCCTGGATCTCGCGCACTTCCATGGTTTGCTATTAGCTTCTCTTATGGACCTAGACGATGGAGCGGTTGAGCGTAGGCCCGTGCGCGTCGAAGAATCCGGCACTTTAAACGAACAGCATTTGCCGCGCTCGCGCATGACGACCGACACCGAACCCAGCAAGGCCTTCGACAGCCTCTCGCCGCCCGTGTGGCGTGCCTCCACCATCGTGTTCGACTCGCTCGACGACTTCGTGGCGCGGCGCACGCGGCAACCCGACGGCTTCAGCTACGGCGTGACCGGCACGCCCACCACGCGCGAGCTGGAGCGCCGCATCGCCGCGCTGGAGGACGGGCGGCACTGCATCGTCCTGCCCTCGGGGCAGGCCGCGCTGGTGGCCTCGCTGCTGACCTTCGTGCGGCGCGGCGACCACCTGCTGGTCTCGGCCGCCTGCTATGGCGCGCTGAAGGCCTTTGCGGACGGATGGCTCGCCAGCTTCGGCGTCGCGGTGGAGTACTTCGACCCGGCCATCGGCGAGGAGATCGAGGACCTGTTCCGGCCGCAGACCCAGATGATCTACCTGGAGGCGCCTGGCTCGATCACCATGGAGATGCACGACTCCACCGCCATCGCCCGCGCGGCGCGCCGCCACGGCGTGACGACGATGATGGACAACACCTGGGCCGGGCCGTTGGGCTTCAGGCCGCTGGCGCATGGCATCGACCTGAGCATCGAGGCCGCGACCAAGTACATGGGCGGCCACTCGGACCTGCTGATGGGCAGCATCGCCACCAACGACGCAGTACGCCACGAGCGCCTGCGCGAGACGCAGAGCGTGCTGGGCCACTACGTGAGCCCCGAGGACTGCTTCCTCGTGATGCGCGGCCTGGAGACGATGCGCCTGCGGCAGGAGGCCCAGTCCGCGGCGGCGCTGTCCATCGCCCGCTGGCTGCAGAGGCAGTCCGCGGTGCAGGAGATGCTGTACCCGCCGTTGCCCGCAGACCGCGGGCATGCGCTGTGGAAGCGGGACTACAAGACCAGCGGGTGCCTGTTCTCCATGGTGCTGCGGCCGGCGCCCGAATCCGCCCATCGCGCCTTCTTCGACGCGCTGGAGCGCTTCGCCATCGGTGCCAGCTGGGGCGGCGTGCACAGCCTCGCCGCCTACTACCCGGCCGCGCTGCAGGCCGCGCGGCCCTTCGCGCGCACCGACCAGCCGATCGTGCGCCTGTCCATCGGCCTGGAGGGCGCCGAGGCGCTGATCCCCGACCTGGAACGCGCCCTGGCCGCCTACGGGCGCGCGGCCGATGCCGGAGCGACGGCGCCATGATCGAGCTGTTCCTGCGTGCGCTGCCGCTGCTGCAGAAGGCCGTGCTGGTGACCATCGGCCTGGGCCTGAGCGCCTTCGTCCTGGGCTGCGCCCTGGGCCTGCTCATCGCGCTGGCGCGCATCTCGCCGTACCGGCCGCTGCGCTGGTTCGGCTTTGCCTATGTTTCTGTGTTCCGTGGCACGCCGCTGCTCATCCAGCTGCTGCTGATCTACTTCGGCCTGCCGAACTACGGCATCGTGCTGGAGCCGATCCCCTCGGCGCTGCTCGCGCTCACGCTGTTCGCCGCGGCCTACCTCAGCGAGAACTTCCGCTCGGGCATCTCCGGCGTGGACAAGGGGCAGTGGGAGGCCGCGTGGTCGATGGGCATGGGCTACTGGAAGACGATGCACCGCGTGGTGCTGCCGCAGGCCGTGCGCATCGCCCTGCCGCCGATGGGCAGCCGCCTGGTCGGGCTCATGAAGGACACCTCGCTGGCCTCCACCGTGACGGTGGTGGAGCTGACCCGCGTGGCCGAGCAGATCGGCGCGACCACCTTCCGCTACCTGGAGATGTTCGTGCTGGTGGGCGCGATCTACTGGCTCATCAACCAGGTGCTGACCATCGGCCAGACCTGGCTGGAGTCGCGCCTGTCGAGGCAGCTGCCATGAGCGGGGCCGTGGAACCGGTCATCCGCGTGCAGGGCCTGCACAAGCGATTCGGCGGCAACGCCGTGCTGCGCGGCGTCGACCTGGAGGTGCCGCAGGGCCAGGTGCTGATCGTGATGGGCCCTTCGGGCTCGGGCAAGACCACCTTCATCCGCTGCCTCAACTTCCTGGAGATGCCCGACCAGGGGCAGGTGCGGGTGTGCGGCGTCGAGCTGTCGCCGCCGCGCGGCGCGCTGCCCGATGCGGCGATGCGCCGGCAGATCCGGCAGATCCGGCTGCAGACCTCCATGGTGTTCCAGTCCTTCAACCTCTTTGCGCACATGAGCGCGCTGGACAACGTGATCGAGGGGCTGGTGTCCGTGCAGGGCTGGAAGCGCCCGGCCGCGAGCGAGCGGGGCATGGAGCTGCTGGCCAAGGTGGGGCTGGCCGACAAGGCCCGTTCGCTGCCGGGCCAGCTGTCGGGCGGGCAGAAGCAGCGCGTGGCCATCGCCCGCGCGCTGGCGACCGGCCCCAAGGTCATCCTCTTCGACGAGCCGACCTCGGCGCTGGACCCCGAACTGCGCGACGAGGTGCTGCGGGTGATGCGCGCGCTGGCCAGCGAGGGCATGACCATGGTGGTGGTCACGCACGAGGTGCGCTTCGCACGCGAGGTGGCCGACCGCGTGATCTTCATGGAGCAGGGCGTGGTGCAGACCGACCTGCCGCGCGACGCCTTCTTCGGCGCGCAGGCTGGCGAGCGCGTGCGCCAGTTCCTGGGCGCTGTATCGTGCTAGCGGGCCGCGCGGCAGCGCGCCGGCCCGTGGGGTCGCGGCGACGCGGGTTGCCACGCCGCTCGAGCTCTGCCTGGACGAATTCCCGCGCACCAGCTCGCTGACGCTGCCAGAGTGCGCACGTTCTTTTGCACACCCCCCGTTACAGCAAGCCCGTGGACGCCGCCGAATCCGCCGCTCCACAATGAGCCGATGAACAAGCGCCACTTCCTCGGTGCAGCGGCCCTGGGCGGCGTGCTGCCTTCCCTGCCCGCGCAATCCGCGGCCCAGCAGCACAAGGGCCCGGGTCTGCTGACCGTCAGCGGGCTGGTGGGCAAGTCCAATCGGGGTGCCGTCGACCCGGCGCTGGACCAGCTGCTGGTCAAGCACAAGGTCAGCTTCGACAAGGCGTTCGTCCTCGATGCCGAAGCACTGCAGCGCCTACCCGCGGTCAGAATCAAGCCGACGCTGGAATACGACGCCAAAGTTCATTCGCTTTCTGGCCCCCTGCTGACCAGCGTGCTCGAAGCGGTGGGTGTCACGGTCGACGCGATGCTCGGCCTGCGCGCCGTGGACGGCTACGTGGTGCCCCTGAAGATGGCCGAAGCTCGCGCGTATCGCATGATCGTTGCGACCGAGATGGACGGGGCGCCGCTCATGCTCGGCGGGCTGGGGCCTCAATGGGCGATCTACGAAGCCGACACGCTGCCTGCCTTCAAGGACAAGCCGCTCAAGGAGCGCTTCGCGCTGTGCCCGTGGGGGCTCTACAGTATCGAAGTCTCTCGGGCCTGAGGTCTCCCGCAACGGCGACCGCGAATGGCGCGAGCGCCATCCCGAGGCGGCGCCGGGCCGCGAATGATCGGCCGCCAGGTCTGCTGTCCCCCTCCCGCGCGCCACGCCGCTGGCCTTCCAATGCCCTGAGCCCGGGCTCGCGTTGCATGAGCGTTGGCATGACTCGACCGGGCATGACTCAACCGGCTTCCGGGATCAGCTCGACCCATCCGGCCTGGCCCTTGACTCGCGCGATCCATTCGCGAATCGAAGGAAAGCGCTCCATGTCGTAGCCACCTTGGGAAGCCAGCGAGACGTACGCGAAAACAGCAGTGTCCGCGACGGTGTAGCGCTCTTCGACCAGCCAGGTTCGCCCAACCAGCCATTGTTCCAGCATCTCGAGGGCTGGGTAACCCTCGGCGTGAAATCGCCGTATCTCCTGCTCCCTGCCGCTGGCGAGGCCGCGCAAATGCCATACGCGTGGTATCGCAATCGACTTTTGCAAGTCGGCCTGCTCGAAGAAAAGCCAGCTCATCACTTGCGCCCGAACGAGCGGATCGTCCGGTAGGTAGGGCGTGCCTTGCGCAAGGTAGAGCAGGATCGCACCGGACTCCACGATCGTCTGGGCATTCTCGAGTTGGAGGACGGGAACGCGTGCAAAACGGCTGAGCTCGCGAAACGCAGGTTCCTGCGTCTGTCCCTTGGCGAGATCGAGCGTGACACGCTCATACGGCAGCCCGAGCTGGCTCAGCAGGATTCGCACCTTCCACGAATTCCCGGACAGCCGACTGTCATAGAGGCGAAGCATCTGTTGACTCCAACATTGATCGGGCGCCGCCATTTTCCCACCAGGGAAGTGGTGCGCAAAGCCCTGCTCGGTGCGCAGCGCAGGCGCCGAACGACAGCGAGATCAATGCTGGAGCCCAAGGCCCGCCTTTTCTGCGGTCAATGCATGAGCGCATCCATGGGCTTTGAGTGCGGCAGGCTCCGGACCGAGGCTTCGATCGCCTCCTTGTACAGCGAAGGCCGGCGGACCAGCGCATCGAAATACCGGGTGACGTTCGGGAGTCCGCCCCACAAGGAGGCCAGGCCAAGATAGGCCAGGCGAACGAGATTGACGCCCCAGACCACGTCGCCGAGAGAAAAGGCGTTCCCCATCAAGTACGGCGACTGCCCATCCAGGTCACGGTCGAGATCCTCGAGCAGCTTGCGCGCATGGTGGCGGGCGGCGCGCTGGAATTCCGCGTCCCGTCGCCTTGGCAGGCCGCCGCTTTCCTTGGTGATCTTCGCGCGGTAGGCGGCGACGAGTTCGGACTCCCCGGCATTGGCAGCGATCAATCCCTCCAGCACCTGGATCTTGTACTCGTACACCGTCTCCATCACCGCCTTGAGCGCCTCCGGCCGCATATCGGCATCCGGATGGAAGCCATAGAGCAACGCAGTATTTGGAATCCGGTCGACGATCCCCACCTGGCGCATCACTTCGGCAACCGCTTCGGGGTCATCCGGCACAAGCTGGATCGTCTCGCGGACCGTCGAGTCGAGATAGGCGCAGATCCGCAGCGAATCCGCGATCACGCGGCCCGCCTGGTGATCGACGAGCAACGGAACGACGCAAGGGTCGAAGCCTTCGGTTTCCACCGACGTCCGCCCGCTGTAGCCCTTGACGAACTCCCGACCCAACTCGCGGCCGGCGACCAGCCGCAGACGGACATAGGCAGGGCTGTAGTGCTCGGCCGGCACAAGCCCGTCGGCGCCCATCGAACTCAGGATGAGCATGTCGTTCGATCGATAGGGTGATCGCTTCTCGTGCAGCACCGCCCGCACCTTCTGCGAGCACAGCGAGCTCGCAGCATGGAACAGCTCGAAGCGCGGGTTCTCGACATCGCCAACGATGGTCGAGCGAGCCCGATCCACCATGGCCGCGCGGGCGGCGGCCGCCATCTTCATCAACGACTCGTTACTCGACGTCGAATCGCTCTTGCTTGCATCGCTCTTGGTTGCATTCACTGCAGTACTCCATCAGGCCCTGGCAAAGATTCCAGTGGAAGTTCGAGACACACGTCTCGGCGCCTGACTCTAGGCACATCCACATCCGCGGTGAAGCCTGCTTTTCTTGCACGCACGGTTCGAGGACGCCGAACGATCTCACCACATGCCGTCGTCCATATCGCTGGACGCTGTGTCCCGCAGAGAGCAGCACACGACGGGCGCTTGTTGGCATATCTTTTTGCTCCAGAGAACAGGCATCGAGACCCCACGCCATGAGCCCCGTCCATCAGTCATTCACCGCGACGTCGCGCGCCCCGGCCCTTCGAGCCGCGCGCGATGCGCTCGCTGCGGGTCGCATCACCACTGTCGAACTGATCGAGCAGTCGCTGGAATCCGCGCAGGCCTGCAAGCGAGCTGTCAACGCCTTCTCTGTCGTCGACGGGAATCGCGCAATGGCTGCCGCGGCGGCCAGTGATCTGCGCTATGCCGAAGGCACGCAGCGACCGCTGGAGGGCCTGCCGATCGGCGTCAAGGACCTGATCGACACGAAGGATCTGGAGACCCGGTATGGCTCCGCAGCCTACCTCGGCCATATCCCCACCGCCGATGCCGACATCGTGAGAGCCCTCGTGGAGCAAGGCGCGATCCCCATCGGCAAGACAAGCACGCATGAGTTCGCGTGGGGCGTCACCACGGCCAGCAGCGTCTTCGGTGACACGTTGAACCCACTGGACACGCAACGCATTGCCGGAGGCTCCAGCGGCGGCGCGGCTGCGGCGATTGCCTTTGGTTCGATTGCCGCCGGATTGGGGACGGACACCGGTGGCTCCGTCCGCATCCCCGCTGCGCTGTGCGGCGTAGTGGGCTTCAAGCCGACGTTCGGGACACTCTCCACGCGCGGCATATTCCCATTGGCGCCGACGCTCGATCATCCAGGCCTTCTCGGAGCAACAGTCGATGACGTGGTCCTTCTTGCGAAGGCCCTGCAGATCGAAGTTCCCACGCGCCATGCCTCGGCTTCCGCACGTCTGGGCGTCATACGTGAGATCGAACCAGTGCCCCCCAGCCCGGAGATCGCTTCTGCCTTCGAGAACGCCGTCGAAAGCATCGGCGAAGCAGTCGAGTGCGTGGAGATCGATGCATCCGCATCCGGTCTCTTCGACAAGCTCTACGACGCCTTCGCGAGCATCGTGCTGACCGAGGGCGCCATCGAGCATTTCAGGCGAAACGACTGGGACCGCATCGCCACGCACTATGGTGCAGAGACCGTCGACCGGTTGCAGCGGGCAAAGAAGATGGAGTTGCGTGCCTATGCCGATGCACAGGAGATGCGTCGGCTCTTCGCAGCCAGGCTGCACCGGGTCATGTCGACGGTCGACTATCTCGTGCTGCCGACCTGCCCGTGCACTGCGCCGCTGCGGGACGCGCAATCGGCCTCGATCGGCGGCTGGTCCGGCACCGTGCGCGAGGCGCTGATGACCTACACCGCGCCTTTCAACCTGGCGGGATTCCCCGCCATCTCCATTCCCCTGACGCACGCTGGCTGCGCGCTGCCCGCATCGCTGCAGATCGTGGCGCGGTCGGGACAGGACGGCGCTCTCCTGCGGCTTGCGCAGCAGTTGGAGTCGATAGCGCGCGTCCCATCGCCTCGACCAGAACCATGAACCCCACCCCGCAAACGCAACCCAAGGAGACGACAGTGAGCAACAACCCTTCAAGCCTGGACATCCAGGCATCGTCAAGCCACGAAGCAGGGCAGACGCCCTACAGCGCATGGATGCAGACGGATGCACTTCACTCCCTGCAGCGCACGGTGAGCGACCACCCCGGAGAGCATGCGTGGATCACCCACGTGCAAGTGTCCGAGCTCTACTGGATGCTCATCATCAAGGAGATCCAGACCGCGCAGGCGTTTCTGCGCGCCGACAACCTGCGCGAGGCGCATCGAACGCTGCGCCGCGTCGTCGCACATCACGCGCCTCTCCAGGCCATCTGGCGCTCGATCGACTGGATGACCCCCACCGACCTGTTCGCCATGCTTTCCCGCGCGGTTGCGAAATATGGCAAGGACACGGCACTCCAAGGGTGGACGTATCGGCAGATGGTCTACCTGCTCGGCATCAAGCAGTCCCAGCACCTGGAGCACTTCGCGCCGCAACCCGAACGGCTGGCACAACTCGAAAAGGTGCTTTCCGAGCCGAGTCTCTACGACGACGTGCTCGCATACTTCAGCCGGATCGGCCGGCCTGTGCCCACCTCATTGCTCGATCGCGACCTGAGCGCACCCTACAGCCCCAGCAAGGAGGTCGAGCAGATCTGGCGAGACATCTACGCGGATCCGGACAAGAACGCAGAGCTCCAGCAGTTGGGCGAGACGCTCGCCGACATCGCCGAGGGATTCACCGAATGGAAGCATCGCCACCTCATGGCGACGCGCAGGACCTTCGGCACCAGGCCGGCCTACTTCGGCACCGAAGGCGTTGCGTGGCTCATGCCCACGCTGAATGAGATCCCGTTTCCGGAGCTCTGGTCGGCACGCACCTTCATCGGCGATCCGCCTGCGGCATGCCCGCACATGTCCAAGGCAAGAGGCGCCTGACGCCCCGCTGCCGAGCTGCAGCGAGGTCGATCGTTCGGCAATCCGGGACCGTGCGTACACGCACCGACGCCTTCTCAGCCGCAAGTCCCGTCCCTACGATTTCCCTGCATTCATCAATGCGTCACACACAGAGGAAACCACCATGTCAGCGAACCCACGGATGGAAAGTATGGAGTTGAGTGCGAACCCTTTCATTGACGACCTGATCCGGGATCGGCGCACCAAGCGCGGCTTCCTCGACCGCCCTGTCGCGCTCGACATGGTCAGGGACATCCTCGAGGTCGCGAGGTACGCGCCCAGTTCGAGCAATACACAACCCTGGCGCTGCTATGTCGTGACAGGTGAAGCGCGCAAGCGCGTGACGACCGCTGCCGTCGCTGCATTCCGCGCTGGCCCGGAGAAACTGGAACCCGAGTACCCGTTCTTCCCGCAGCCCCTGCCCGATCCGTATTCGACGCGGTTCAACACTTTTCGCGGCCAGCTCGGCGATGCGCAAGGCGTGGATCGCAGCGACAAGACGGGACGCATGCGCGACGTCGAGCGCCAGTTCCTGTTCTTCGATGCGCCTGTGGGCATCATCTTCACGATGGATCGATGCCTGGAGCGGGCGAGCTTCATCTGCTACGGGTGCTTCCTGCAGAACGTGATGCTCGCCGCCAGGGGCCGCGGACTCGACACCTGCCCTCAACAGATCTGGTCGCTGCAATACCCGGTGCTGCGCGCCGAGGTCGGCATCCCCGAAAACGAGATGGTGATTGCCGGCATGTCGCTGGGCTGGGCCGACAACAGGCTCCCCGAGAACCGGATGGCCCTGCACAAGGTGGCGGTCGACGACTTCACCTCGTTCATCGACGCATAGCAGCGACAAGCTCCCCGCCGGGAGATTCATCGAGTCGCCATCCATCAACCATTCGAGTCATTCACAGGAGACTTTCATGTCAATCATCAAGGGCTTTCATCATCTGACCGCGTGTGTCAGCGGCGCACAGGAGGATGTGGACTTCTATGTCAAGCTGCTCGGGCAGACACTCGTCAAGAAGACGGTTCTTCTCGACGGAGAAGAACCGGTCTACCACCTCTACTACGGCAATGCGCGAGGTGACGCTGGCACGCTCGTGACGTCGTTTCCCTTCAAGCAGAAGGGTGTGAAGGGACGACGCGGCTCCGGCCAGATCAAGGTGATCAACTACTCGGTGCCGAGGGATTCGCTCGAATTCTGGCGCGAGCGCTTCAGCGCGAAGGGCGTTGCCTTCGACAAGGACGTCGTCGAGCGATTCGATGAAAGACGGCAGCGCTTCCAGCATCCTTGCGGCATCGAGTTCGATCTCGTCGAATCCGACCGGGACGCGCGTCCACCCTGCTCCGCGAGCGATATCCCGGAGCAGTTCGCGATCCGCGGTGTTCACAGCATCACGCTGTCGCTTCGCGAGGTTGCCGAATCGATCATCTTCATGCAGGAGGCGCTGGACTTCCGGTACGCAGGCCAGTCCGGTCCCTATCACCGCTTCGAAACCGCGGACGGCGCGCCCGGCACGGTCGTCGAGTTCATTCACGAACCCGACCGGCTGCAAGGGTCGTCGATCTACGGCGAAGGCACGATCCATCACGTCGCCTTCGCGGTCGACAACGTCGAGCAGCAGATGCTCATCAAGGACAAGCTCATGTCGATGGGCCACATCGACACCTCCGAGTCGGTCAACCGCAACTACTTCCGATCGATGTACTTCAAGATGCCCGGCGGTGTGATGTTCGAGGCAGCCACCACGGACATCGGCTTTGCCATCGACGAGGCGCCGGGGCACTTCGGCTCGGAGTTCCAGCTCCCGCCGTGGCTGCGCGAGCGCAAGAACGAACTGCTCGGGCGCCTGGAACCGATCGCTGTCTGAACCCCAAGGAAAAAAACCATGTCCAAACCCAAGATCCTCATCGCCTTCTACTCCCGCAACAGCTCGACCGAGCTCCTCGCAAAGGCCATCGCCGAAGGCGCCCTGTCCGAGGGCGCCGAAGTGCGGCTTCGCCGAGCCCGCGAATTCGTCGGACCCGAGGTCATGCGCCAGTCACCCGGCTGGTCGGAGCGGGCCACCGAAATGAACGCGAAGTACGAAGCCCCGACCGAAGCTGACGCCGAATGGGCAGATGCCATCGTCTTCGGAACGCCAACCCGGTTCGGCTCGATCTCGGCCGAGCTGAAGGCCTACATCGACGGGCTCGGTGGCCTCTGGTTCCAGGGAAAGCTCAATGGCAAGGTGGGCTCGGTGTTCGGATCGACCTCGTCCAGGCACGGCGGCAACGAATCCACGCTCCTGTCCATCTATGGGCCCATGGCGCACCTCGGCTTGATCATCGTTCCGCTGGGTTACGCCGACGCGGCAATGTTCAGCGCCGGCACGCCGTACGGTGCGACCCATGTGTCGCAGCGGGATACGGTGATGCCCGACGCCGAGCACCTGGCCGTGGCGAACTTCCAGGGACGGCGAGTGGCGTCGGTTGCGCGCGCATTGGCTGGCCCGCGCATCCGCGTTCCCGACACGGTCTCCTGAGTGAGAAGGGCAGGCCAGTAACGCGGCCCGAGGGGTCGCGTGATCCGGGTCGCAGGCAGTATGCTTGCAGGACCGGGTCGATGAACCGATGCGTGCCCGGGCATCGGTTGATCCGACCTCATCCGCCAGAGTTGCGCCTCCTTTCTCCAGGCTTCGCATGTTGGACTTGAAGGACGTCTTCTATTTCGTTCAGGTGGTCGACCGTGGTGGGTTCACCGCCGCCGGCACGAGCCTGCGCTTGCCCAAGTCGACACTGAGCCACCGCGTTCAGGAACTGGAGACCTCGCTGGGCGTTCGTCTCCTGAACAGGACTTCACGCCAGTTCGGCATGACCGACATCGGCAAGGAGTTCTACGAGTACGCGGTCGCGGCGTTGCGCAGCGCGGAGATCGCCGAGGAGGCAGTTCGTCAGAGACTGACCGAGCCCAGCGGCGTGATCCGCTTGACGACGGCTGTGGAGATTGCGCAATTCGCCCTCAGGGATCTGCTGCCGATATTCCTCAATCGCCATCCGAAGGTCCGGATCGTCGAGATCGCAACCGACCGTTACGTCGACATCGTCGGGGAAGGTTTCGATCTCGCGATACGCGGGCACACGTCGCCGCTGCAGGATTCATCGCTGGTGCAGCGGGCCATCTCCCACGTCCCCTGGTATTTCTTCGCGGGCCCCAAGTACCTCGAGCAGATGGGCGTGCCCGAACGACCCGAGGATCTCGCGCAGCACATGGCCATTTCGATGGTGCTCAACGGGCCGCCGATCTGGCAGTTGCGCGGGCCGGACGGCGAGGAAATCTCGATGCCCATCGAGCCCCGATTCCAGAGCAACAACATGGTCGCGCTCAAGGAAGCGGCCTGCGCCAACCTGGGCATCGCCGCGCTGCCGGGTTACATCTGCAGGTCGGAACTGCAAAGCGGGGCCTTGCAGCAACTCCTGCCCGACTGGATGGCGGCCGATGCGCGCATATCCGCACTGATTCCCTTTCGCACAGGCCTGCTGCCCGCGGTGCGATCGCTTGTCGACTTCCTGTCCGTGGAGATTCCCGTCATCACCGCATTCGATCGACAGTAGCGCGCGCAGGGCTCGATCGTCCACCGGCGTGGACGCTGCGTTTGATGTTTGACGGCTTGTGAGCAGAGGGCGCGGACACTATCTTCTGGGCCTCAATCTGAAAGGCCCGATCGAGATGAACCAATACAACTGCCTGCCGCAAGACGGCGTGTTCTGGGGCGAGCACATCCTGCAAAGCACCGTGGCGCGGCTCGGGGACTATGGAATCCATCGCGCAATCACCTTCACGGTCGAGCCATTGGCGAAGCTGTACGACACCTACGTCCGGCCCAACGTGAAGCTGGGTGTAGGCACCTTCACGGACCTTCCGGCGCATGCCCCCGACATGGCGGTACTGAAGGGGCTCGATGCGTGCACGAACGCCGGAGCCGAATCGATCATCGCGCTCGGCGGCGGGTCCGTGCTCGATGCCGCCAAGGCGGTGTCGCACCTGCATCATGAGAAGACCGGCCGCTTCCTTCCCATCGCGGCGCTTCCCACCACGCTGTCAGGCTCCGAGTTCTCTCACTACTTCGGCATCACCGAGACCGATGGCGCACAGAAGTTCAAGCGCAGCTACGCTGTCCGTGAAACTGTTCCCAAGGTTGTCGTCATCGACCCCGTGCTTGTGCTCGACACGCCGCGCGCGCTGCTTCTGTCGTCGGCGATCAAGGGCATGGACCACGCGGTCGAAGGCATGCGCAAGGTCACCGGCGAGCACCCTCACGCGGTCATGGCCGCGAGCGGCGTCGCACGATTCCTTCGGGTTCTCGAGAAGTGGCCCAAGGCGATGCAAACCCGCGAGGCCATCGACGAGGGGCTGGTCACAGCCAACGACCTCCTGCAGCTCCAGCTTGCCGCGTGGCAGTGCTACTTCTCCCCGGCGTCGGTCATCTACGGCCTGAGTCACCGCATCGGGCACATCCTTGGCGGGACCTTCGGACTGCCGCACAGCGCGACCTCCTGCATCACGCTGGGGCCGGTCATTCGCGCCTGTGCGGCTTTCTATGGCGACAAGCTCGAAGTCTTCGCAGAACGGCCGGGTGACAAGCGCGCGGCAGTCGATCTGGCCGACAGGATCACCGGGGTAGTGAAATCACTGGGATTGCCCGATCGCGTCAGTGCCTTCGATCTCGACAGGGCAAGGTTGCCCGAGGTCGCCACGCTCCTCAAGAAGAACTACCCCAACGAGGTCGCCGACCTCGGCACCAACGCCACGGCCAAGCTCGACTCACTGCTCGAGAGCCTGTGGTGAACCACCTGAATCCCCGCTCGTCGGACGAGCTGCTCCAGCACCCGGTCGGCGCCCTGGACGACCCGCTTTGCGTTCTTGGCCGTCATTGCGCTGCCTGCTCGCTGTCCAGCGCCACGCGCAGTGCCTCCACGGCGACGGCGACGACGATGCCCGTCAGCACGATGCCTGAGAGTCCGATCACCATGGCCAGGCCCCGTGCCCATGCCAGCTTGGGCGCCAGGTCGCCATAGCCGACCGTCAGGCCCGTGACGAAGGAAAAATACAGGCTGTCGCTCCAGGGCCACCCTTCCAGGTGGCCGACGGCAAGGCCCAGCAGGGCCATCAATACCAGGAGTGCGGAGATGACGGGCCAGACGATGCCAAGCCCGCGCCAGAGTTCAAGGAGGAAGCGCCGTCGCAGGGGTTTGGGGTTTCGCATGGGCGACCTGGTCTTGGGTTGGATGAATCGGATCGATCAGCCAGGCTGCGGGCCACGGCGCCGGGCTCGCTCGGACCGCGCGGCCTTCCAGCGCTCCAGCACCCAGACGGTGCCGGTGGCGTAGAGCGCCACTCCCACGAACAGGCAGGTGCGCATGACCGAGCCTTCGAGCACGCTCTTGCCGCTGGCGCTGTCCTCGATGGCCGGGCCGAGCAGGATCAGCGCCGTGATCAGTGCATTGCTCCAGAACGAAGGCGCGAAGCGCGTGCGCCGCGTGCCGAACATGGCCGAGCCGGTCCACAGCGCGGCGGCCATCAGCCACAGCGTGAGCATCCACAGGCTGGGCCACAACGAAAGGCCCAGCCAGACCACCATGCCGATGAAGGCGCCCATGAGGGTGGAGCCGACCAGCTCGCGGCCGGCCGTGCCGGCGTGGGTCTCGCTGGCCTGCTGGCCCAGCGCCGCGGTCTTCATCACCGCGGCGAGGTAGAAGGACGGGTTGGTCAGCGCGAGCAGGAACACCGGCATCACGATGAGCGTGCCGCGCAGCGCGATCCAGCCGGCCGAGTCGGTGGCGGCGCGTTGTGCGGGCGGTGCAGCTGGCTGCGGCGGGTCCGGGAAGAGGGCGATGGACAGCGCGCTCACCAGCGCCCCCACGGCCAGGCCGACGGCCAGCGTCGCGGCCAGCACGCTCACCAGCGCCTGGTCCGCCACGCCGGCCACCGGGATCATCGCGAAGGCAATCACCAGCAGCGTGGTCAGTGCACCGCCCCGGGCCTGCCCGACGCGAAACACCGCATGCAGCACCGCGCCCGTCAGCAGCACGCCGGCCAGCGCGTAATGCTCCAGCAAGGGGACCATCAGAACGCCGGCGGCCATCAGCGCTGCCAGTACCACGGCCCCGATCACGGCCTTGAGCAGCGGCATGGGCGGCCCGGGCTTGCAAAGCACCAGCACCGCCATCACGCAGACCACGAAGGGCAGCATCAGCGCCGCCCCGTAGGCGACGAAGGTGGCCAGCCCCAGGCCGAGGGTCAGGCGCAGGCTTGCCTTGTCAGCGCGGGTCATGGCGCGGCACTTTTCTCAGTAGAGGTAGGACAGCCAGCTCATCACGCGCATGTAGAGCGAGCCCAGCGCGTTCATCACCGGGTTGTCGCCGGTGAAGACCAGCACGTCGGCCTGGCCGCCCACCTGCACGCCGCGCAGCCGGGCCAGATCGGCCGGGTCGATCTCGATGGCCACCGGGAAGCGCTGCGCCTGCCGCAGCCAGTCGCGGCTGTTCTCCACGGTGGGCAGGGAGCCGGGCGACCCCGGCTTGCCGCTGCTCACGCCACGGCCCACGCTGCGCACGCGGCCCTTGAGCACCTGGCCCGGCTGCACGTCCAGCACGATGGCGGCCTCGTCGCCGGGCTCGATGTTGCCCAGGTTGTTCTCGGTCATCTCGGCGCTGATCCACAGGTCGTGCATGGCGATCAGCGTCATCAGCGGCGCGCCGGGCTGCGCGAAGTGGCCGACGTCGGTGCGCAGGTCCGTGACCTTGCCGCGCGCCGGTGCGAGCACGCGGGTGCGCGCCAGGTCCAGCTCGGCCTTCTCCACTGCCGCGCGCGCGCTCTGCAGCTGCGCGTTGCCTTCGCCGCTGTCGCCGGCCGCCTCCTGCGCCTTGCGCAGGTCGGCCTCTGCGCGCCGGGCCTTGCTGCGCGCCTCGTCGCGCGTGGACTGCGCGATCTCCAGCCGCCGCACCGAGATGGCGCCGGGGTCCTCCTCGTGCAGGCGCTCCTGCCGGCGGGCGTCGCGCTCGGCCATGTTGCTGTTGGCCTGGGCCGCGGCCAGGGCAGCGCGCGCTGCGTCCACGCCGGCCTCGGAGCCCAGCACCGAGCGGCGCACGGATTCATGGTCGGCCCGTGCCCGGCGCAGTGCGATGCGGAAGGGCTCGGGGTCGATGTCCAGCAGCACCTGCCCTGGGAGCACCTCGTCGTTGTCGCGCACATTCACCGACAGCACCTTGCCGGCCACCTCGGCGGCCACCGGCACCACGAAGGCCTGCACGCGCGCCTGCGAGGTGCTGGGCGTGAGGCGGTCGCCGACGAAGTAGATGAGCAGGCTGCCGACGATGAGAGCCACGAGCACCAGCGCGCCGATGCGCGTGCCGGTGCCGGTCTTGGGCGCCTGCGAATCGGACGGCGACCCGGGCGGCGGATCGGCGGGCGGAGGAGGGGCGGTGTTCTGACTCATGGCGTCCTGTGCCGCCGCGGCGGCTGCAGCTGCGCCGCCGGTGGCGGCAGGGGATCGTCGATCAGCGTCTTCCAGTCGCTGCGTGCGCGCAAGGTGCGGCGGGTGTCCTCGTCCAGCAGCGGCAGCTCTCGGCCCGCCTGCCAGCCGCCGCCCAGCGCCTTGTACAGCGCCACCAGGTTCTGCACCACGCTGCCCTGGGTGCTCACCAGCCGTTCCTGCTGGCTGAACAAGGTGCGCTGGGAATCGAGCACGCGCTGGAAGTCGATCAGGCCTTCCTGGTACTGAATGTTGGCGATGTCCAGCGAGCGCCGCGCCGCGCGCACCGCTTCCTGCAGGATGTCCACCTGCGTGCGGCTGCTGGCGAAGGCGACCGCGGCGTCGTCCGTCTCGCGGGCGGCACGCAGCACCGTGTCCTGGTACTGCTCGTTCAGCTGCTGGAAGCGCGCGTCCTGCACCAGCACCTGGTTGCTCAGCCGGCCGTGGTCGAACACGTTCCACACCAGGGCCGGTCCCACTGCCCACGACAGGGTGCTCGGCGACGCCGCCAGCGAGGTGGCCGACAGGCCGATGGAGCCGCCCAGCGCGATCGAGGGGTAGAGCGCGGCCTCGCTGATGCCGATCTGCGCAGATTGCGCCGCCAGCAGCATCTCCGCGGCGCGCACGTCCGGCCGGCGCCGCAGCAGCTCGGCCGGCACTTCGACGATCAGGCCCAGCGAGGCCTGCGGGATCTTGCCGCGGCCGACCTCCAGCTCGGGCAAGGGCCCGGGAGGACGGGCAAGCAGCACGTTCAGCGCGTTGTGCGTCTGGCGCAGCGCGCTTTCCAGGTCCGGAATGGTGGCCAGCGTGCCCAGGTACTGGGACCGCGCCTGCTGCACGTCCAGCTCGGATTCGTTGCCGCTGCGAAAGAGGTTCTGCGTGATCTCCAGGCTGCGCTTCTGGATGGCCGCGTTCTCGTGCGAGATGTAGAGCCGCTGCTCGGTGGTGCGGATGCTGCCATAGAGGCTGGCCGCCTGCGCCGCCACCAGCACCTGCATGTCGTCGTACTGCGCGATGCTCGCGAAGTAGGCCGCATCCGCCGACTCGATGCCGCGCCGGTACTTGCCCCAGAAATCAATCTCCCAGGCGATGTCGAAGCCAGCGCCCGCGCTCCAGAAGGCGCTGTCGGTGCCGCGCGACTGCCGCTGGCCCGTGCGCAGGGCGGAGGCCGAGACCTCCTGCAGTTGGGGATAGAGGCCGCTGCCCGCGATGCCCAGCAGGGCGCGCGATTCGAGGATGCGCATGCCGGCGATGCGCACGCCGGTGTTCTGCCGCTGCGCCTGCGCCACCAGCTGCGTGAGCACCGGGTCATCGAAGTTCGTCCACCAGGCGTCGAGGTCGGGCTGGGCCTTGGCCTTCGGATCGGCCGGCAGCGCCTGCTGCGCGCTGCTCGACCACGCGGGGAGCCACGGCACCGTCGGCGAACTGAAGTCCGGGCCCAGCACGGTGCAGCCGCCCTGCATCAGGCTGCAGGCAATTCCGGCAAGCCAGCGGCCAGTCAGGCGCGGCAAGCGAAGCATCCTATTGGCCGGCTGTCGGCGGGCCGTCCTGCGGTCCTGGCATTGCTGCCCGTGCGGCCGCGGGGTTGGCCTCCACCCAGCCCATGAAGATCTGGTAGCCCAGCGCCAGCAGAGTGGCGCCCACGAACATGCCCAGGATGCCCGCGGTGGCCATGCCGCCCAGCGCGCCGATAAGGATGACCGGCATGGGCGCGTCCACGCCGCGGCCCAGCATCAGCGGCTTGAGCACGTTGTCCGCCATGCCCGCCACGAAGAGCAGGATGCTGTAGAGCGTTGCCGCGCCGGTGCCGTGGTCCGAGCCGGTCCACAGCCAGATGATGGCCGGCAGCGTGACGATGATCGCCGGCACCTGCGCGATGCCCAGCACCAGCACGATGGCCGCCAGCACCCCGGGCCAGGGCACGCCGGCCACCAGCAGGCACAGGCCCACCAGGATCGCCTGGATGAATGCCACGCCGATCACGCCCTGCGCCACCGCACGGATGGTCGCGGTGGAGAGGGCAGCGAATTCCGCGCCCCGCGCCGGTCCGATGATGCGCACGAAGATGGCCCGCATGCCGCGCGTACCAGCCTGGCCGAAGGCCATGACGATGCCCGCCACGATGATCGCGCCCAGGAACATCAGCAGCCCGCCGCCGATGCCGGCGACCACGCCCAGGGCCGTGCGTGCCAGCTCGCCGATCTTGGGCTGCAGCGACTGCACCAGCGCGGGCAGGTCGGTATGCGCCTGCGACCAGAGCGCGAACACCCGCTCGCCCACCACCGGCCACTGCGCCACGGCCGGTCGCGGCTCGGGAATGCGCAGCGTGTTGTTCTGCACGTCGTGCACCAGCTGCCGGACCGTGTCGCCGAAGGAGCTCATCAGCACCGTGGTCGGCACGAGGATGAGCACGACCCCGGCCAGCACGACCAGGGTGGCGGCCAGGCCTTGCCGGCCGCCCATCCTGCGCGCCAGCGACTGGTGCATGGGGTAGAGCGTCACGGCCAGGATCAGCGACCAGACCATGAGGATCAGGAAGGGCGCGAAGATCCGGTAGCACAGGAGCGCCAGTGCCAGCACCAGGCCGGCACGGATGAAAACGTCCATGAGCGCCGACGCGTTTCGCTGCGTGAGCTCGATCCTGGGTTCGCCGGGCATGTCGATGCTTGACTTGTCCATCTCTCCTCCGTGAGTAGCGATGCCATTCCCCGCAGCCATTATGGGGACGCCCCGTGTCGCAGGCACTGGGTTCTCTCCCCAGCCGGAGCGTCCGCCCGGTCTGGCGTCCAGAAAACAACAGTTCGCACCTTCGGGCCGACCGGAACGCCCGCACCCCAAGATGCCCCCGATTGACACGGCTCGACCGCGACTTCTATGGTGCGGAACCACGCCGATTGTCGATCCATGGAATCCCACCAGCCCCTGCCCACTGCCGTAGAGGCGCTTGCACGTCTGCAGCAAGGCAACGAGCGCTTCGTGCAGGGGCGGGCGCGTTTTCCGACGGTGCAGAAGGAAATCCTGGCCGAGCTCGCCAAGGGGCAGCGGCCCTACGCGACCATCCTGGGTTGCAGCGACAGCCGCGTGCCGCCCGAGCTGGTCTTCGATGCCTCCTTCGGCGAACTGTTCGTGATCCGCGTGGCGGGCAACGTCCTGGGGCCCGCCATCCTGGGCACGCTGCAGTACGCGGGCGCGCACCTGAAGACACCGCTGTTCGTCGTGCTCGGGCATGAGGGATGCGGCGCCGTGGAGGCCGCCATCGGCACGCACTTCCACGCCGCACAGCACAGAAGCCGGATCGAGCTGCTGCTCGAGCAGATCACGCCGGCACTGGCCGGACTGGATGTGTCGCAGCCGCCCGAGACACTGCTCCAGCAGGCCGTGGAGGCGAACGTGCGCCACACCGTGGCCAGCCTGCGCGCGACGCCCGAGGCGCAGGCGCGCGAGCAGGAGGGCCTGATGCAGCTGGTCGGCGCCGTGTACGAACTGCAGACGGGCCGCGTCCGCTTCCTGGCGCCCGACGCCCAATCAGCCTGAGGGCCTGGCCACTTCAACGCTGCGCGCTTCCCGGCGGCCGGCACTCGGACGACGCGTTCGCATGGCGCAGGTAGGCGATCAGGTCGCCGCGGTCCTTCGCGTCCGGCACGCCGTCATAGGTCATCGAGGTGCCCGGCACGGCCGTCGTGGGCTTCGCCAGGAATCGGTCCAGCGTCTTCTCGTCCCAGGTGATGCGCGAATCCTTCATCGCCTCGGAGTAGGGGAAACCGGAGACGCTGCCGGCGCGCCGGCCCAGCAGCCCGCAGTGGTGCGGCCCGACGCGGTCGTAGGCGAGTGCATGGCATGCCAGGCAGCGCGCGTAGACCTGCTCGCCATGCACGAGCTGATCGGGCGCGGCCTGCGCCGCACCGGCGACGACGAGGAGCAGCGCAGCGGCAGGCAGCCAGCCGCTCATGACATGAAGGCCGAGGGCACCGGCGCCTCGCCCAGCGCATTGCGCAGCACGGCCCAGTGCATGGCTTCGTCGCCCAGGATGCTGGCCGCTGCCTTGGACAGGTCGCGGTTGCCGAACAGGGGAACAGCCCCCAGGTAGGCGCTCACGGCGCCTTGCTCCAGCTTGGCCGCGAAACGCAGCACGTCGGCCTGCGACTTCAGCTGGGCCACGGGAAAGTCGTAGCTGGACCTGGCGAGCACCGGCTTGCCACCGAGTTTCTCCACCGTCCTGGCCAACACCTGGGCGTGCTCCTTGTGATGGCCCTGGAAGGTCGCGGCGAGGTCCAGCACCGGCTTTTGCAGCAGCTTGCTTTCGGCGCCGAGCTGGTAGGCGGCAATGGCCTCGAGCTCCGCGCCCAGCGCGGTGTTCAGGATCTGGATGTCCTGCGGCGCACCGCCGCCGTCACTGCCGGCCTGCTGCGCGGCGAGCGCGTCCTTGCCGGCCAGCAGCGCGACCGCCACGCCGGAGAGTGCGAGGCCGCCGGTGCGGCCCAGGAAGATGCGGCGTGCCGCGGCAGGGTGAGGCATCTGAAGGAATGACATGTGGCAATCTCCATGGAAGGTGGGCGGATCAGATCGACCCTGCCCATTCGATGGAGTGGCTCTTCGCCACGTTCCCGCCGCGCCGATGCGGGCCTGCACCCTGGTCTACGTTTCGGACCCGACCCGCGCCATCACGCTGGCCACGATGCGGTCGCAGCGCGCGCCGTCGAAGGCGAAGGCATCGCCCAGCGCCGTGTCGATCTCGCTCGTCAGCCCTTCGCGCAGCAAGCTGCGGGCACGGAAGAAGCGGGTGCGCACCGTGGCCTGCGGGATCGCCAGCGCCTGAGCGACGTCCTCGACCGACATCTCCTCCACGGCGCGCAGCATGAACACGCTGCGGAAAGCCTCGGGCAGCAGGTCGATGCGTGCCTCCATCAGCTTGCGGATCTCGGCGCGCATGGCCACGCGCTCGGGCTGCCGGTCGGGATCGGCGGTGAGCGAGGCCTGGGTCTCGGGTTCGGTCGAGTTCATGGCGGCATCCAGGGGAATGACCTGTGCATCGCGCCGCCGCACCCGCCCGAGGGCCTCGTTCATCACGATGCGCACCAGCCAGGTCGAGAGTTTGGCGTCGGCACGGAAGCTGCCCACCGCCCGCCAGGCGCGCAGGTAGGCATCCTGCAGCGCGTCCTCCGCTTCGGCGTCGCTTCGGAGGATGCTGCGCGCAGTGCGGAACAGCAGGCGGTTGTGGCGCCGCATGATGCATTCGAAGGCACCGGCGTCGCCGGCGGCGGCGCGGGCCGCCAGTTCGGTGTCCTGCGGCATGCCGGTCGGGGCCGCGGGTGGTGCGTGTTGCAGGTCTTGCATGGGTTCTCCGCCCATTGGATGCGATGCCGGGCGCCGGCGTTCCCGGCCGCTTCACTGTGGCGCGATGTCACGCCCGTATCGTGCAACCACTGTTCAACCCTGTAGCAACCCAACGGGAAAACCCGCACGCCGAAGGGCGATAGCGGGCCATTCGCACGGTGGCTGGGGCTCCAGTCGCATGGCATGGCCCTTGCCCCCTGGGTCCGTGGAGGGCGCGCATCTCGAGCGCTCTCGCCAACCACGATCCACCCCGCAAGGAGACACCATGCAACTGAAGCTTTCGGCCGCCCTCGTCGCGGCTGGTCTGGCCGCAAGCGCGGCGAACGCGCAGGTCACGGACCGGATGATCCAGTCCGAGGCCACCGCCAAGGGCAACGTCCTCACCTGGGGCATCAACACCCAGGGCCAGCGCTATTCGCCGCTCAAGCAGATCAACACCGGCAACGCCGCGAAGCTGCTGCCGGTGTGGGCTTTCTCCTTCGGCGGCGAGAAGCAGCGCGGGCAGGAGTCGCAGCCGGTGATCATGAACGGCAAGATGTTCGTGACCGCCTCCTACTCGCGCATCTACGCGCTCGACGCCGCCACCGGCAAGAAGCTGTGGAAGTACGAGCACCGCCTGCCGGAAGGCATCATGCCCTGCTGCGACGTGGTCAACCGCGGGGCGGCGCTCTACGACAACCTGGTCATCTTCGCCACGCTGGATGCCCAACTCGTCGCGCTCGACCAGAACACCGGCGACGTGGTGTGGAAGGAGAAGATCGACGACTACGCCGCCGGCTACTCGGCCACGGCCGCGCCCATCATTGCCGAGGGCGTGATGCTCACCGGCGTGTCGGGCGGCGAGTTCGGCGTGGTCGGCCGCGTCGAGGCGCGCGACCCGAAGACCGGCAGGCTGCTGTGGACGCGCCCCACCGTCGAAGGCCACATGGGCTACGTCTACGACAAGGACGGCAACAAGAAGGAGAACGGCGTCTCCGGCACCGTCAACAAGAGCTGGCCGGGGGACCTGTGGAAGACCGGCGGCGCGGCGACCTGGCTGGGCGGCACCTACGACGCCAAGACCGGCCTGGCGTATTTCGGCACCGGCAACCCGGCACCCTGGAACAGCCACCTGCGCGAGGGCGACAACCTCTACTCGTGCTCCACCGTGGCCATCGACGTGAAGACCGGCCAGATCAAGTGGAGCTACCAGAGCACGCCCAACGACAGCTGGGACTTCGACGGCGTCAACGAGTTCGTCACCTTCGACATGGACGGCCGGCGCGTGGGCGGCAAGGCCGACCGCAACGGCTTCTTCTACGTCAACGACGCCAGCACAGGCAAGCTGGTCAACGCCTTTCCCTTCGTCAAGAAGGTGACCTGGGCCAGCAGCATCGACTTGAAGACCGGGCGGCCCAACTTCATCGCCGACAACCGGCCCGGCGACCCCACCGCATCGCCGGAGGGCAACAAGGGCAAGCCGGTGTTCGCCGCGCCCGGCTTCCTGGGCGGCAAGAACCAGATGCCGATGGCCTACAGCCCCGACACGAAGATGTTCTACGTGCCGGCCAACGAGTGGGGCATGGACATCTGGAATGAGCCGGTCGCGTACAAGAAGGGCGCGGCCTACCTGGGCGCCGGCTTCACCATCAAGCCGCTGAACGAGGACTACATCGGTTCGCTGCGCGCCATCGACCCCAAGACCGGCAAGATGGCCTGGGAAGTGAAGAACACCGCGCCGCTGTGGGGCGGCGTGCTCACCACGGGCGGCAACCTGGTGCTGTGGGGCACGCCCGAGGGCTACCTGAAGGCAGCCGACGCAAAGACCGGCAAGGTGGTCTGGGAGTTCCAGACCGGCTCGGGCGTGGTCGCGCCGCCGGTGACCTGGATGCAGGGTGGCGAGCAGTACGTGAGCGTGGTCTCGGGCTGGGGCGGCGCGGTGCCGCTGTGGGGCGGCGAGGTGGCCAAGAAGGTCAACCTGCTGGAGCAGGGCGGCATGGTGTGGGTCTTCAAGATCCCGGGCGCCAGCGGCAGCTCGCGGACCGCGAAGACTGCGCAAGCGGGCGGCGCCACCCGCGTCGCGGCCAACTGAAGCGGGGCAGGGACATGAGCCACATCGACGAAGGCCGGGCCCTCGCCATGACGCGCAGGTCCTTCGCGGGCCGCACGATGGCCGGCGGCTGCATCGCGGCACTGCTGCCCGCAACGATGCGAAGAAGTACCCGAAGCACACGGCGGCCCAGCGCTGCGTGAACTGCTCGATGTGGCAGGGCGCGGCCACCGAACCCTGGGCCGGCTGCGCCATGTTCGGCCGCAAGCAGATCGCGGCGGAAGGCTGGTGCATGGCCTGGGTCACCAGGCCGGGCGCCGGGTGAAGCGGGGAAGGGGCCGCGCGTGATCCGCCTGCTGCTCGTCGACGACCACCCGGTGGTGCGGGCCGGCTACCGCCACCTGCTGGAGCTTGAAGGCGACATGCAGGTGGTGGCGCAGGCCGGCCACGCGGACGAAGGCTGCGCACTCTTTGCCGCGCAGGCACCGGACCTCACCATCACCGACCTGTCCATGCCCGGCAGCAGCGGGCTGGAGTTGATCCGGCGTTTGCGCGAGCGCATGCCGCAAGCGAGCGCGCACGCTGGTCTTCAGCATGCACGACAGCGAGTTGATGGTGCGCAGGGTGCTGGAGGCCGGCGCGCGGGGCTTCGTCTCCAAGAGCAGTGCGCCCGAGTGCCTCATCGATGCGGTCCACGCGGTGATGGCGGGCCGCCGCTATCTCAGCCCGGGCCTGCCATCGCAGCTTCTCCAGCAGGGCGTCACCCCGGCGCAGCCGCTGGCGTCGTTGACGCAGCGCGAGTTCGAGATCTTCCGGCTGCTCTCGCGCGGCGATTCGCCGGAGGACTGCGCGCGCTCGCTGCACCTGAGCCGCAAGACGGTGTCGAACCACCAGAGCCTGATCAAGGAAAAGCTGGGCCTGTGCACCACGGCGGCCATGGCGCACCTGGCCCTTCGGCATGGACTCATCCAGCCAGAGGTGTGCTGAGAGCGCGTGAGTCCGGGTCGCTGCGTGGCGTCTTCGCGTGAAGCAGCGTCTCGTCGTGCCGGTCAGTGCAGCTCGGGCTGATAAGCGCGGTTGAAGCGCACTGCCAAGCCGAGAAGCCTCTTGTCGGATGTCCACAGCTGCGCAGAAGGCGTGAGCATCGTGGAGGCCAGCAACAGGATGTCGGGGGCCGGCATTCTGGGGAAGCAAGCCCAGCCGGCGACGGCGCCGACTGCTCCACGCTGGTACAACGCCGTTCGACGCTGGCACAGGGTAGTCCCTGAGGACTGTCCCGCGCCCGCCTGCCTCACTTGCTCCAGCGCAGCTTGCGGTAGATGGTGTTGCGGCTGATGCCCAGCCGCTTGGACGCGACCGAGATGTTGCCGTTGGCTGCGGCCAGGGTGCTGCGGATCAGCTCGACTTCCGCCTCACCCAGGGTGAGGGGCGTTGCCGGCTCCGCCGCCTGGAGCGGCGCACTGGCGCCGTCCGGTGCCCGCTCGCTGCCGGCTGCAGGCAGGAAGGGCGGGGGCGCGGCATGCGCCACCCCTGGCTCCGTGCGGATCGGCATGGACAGCTGCGGCGGCGGCGCGATGCGCCCGCTGCGCACGTCCTCCAGGAAGTCGTCGGAGAGATGCTGCTCCTGGATCTGCCCCTCACCCGCTGCCATGACGGCGGCGGTGCGCAGAACGTTCGCAAGTTGCCGGACGTTGCCCGGCCAGGCGCAGGCCTTGAAGAGCGCCATGACCTGGGCGCTGATCTCGGGCGTGCCGTGCGGGCAATCGCTCAGCAGGATGCGCCGCGCCACCACGTCGAGGTCGCTGCGCTCGCGCAGCGCGGGCAGCTTCACCACCAGGCCGTTGAGGCGGTAGTACAGGTCTTCGCGGAAGGAGCCGGCCTCGATCATGTCGCGCAGCTTGCGGTGCGTGGCGCCGATCACCGCGATGTCCACGGGGATGGACTTGAGGCTGCCCAGCGGCGTCACCTGGCGCTCCTGCAGCACGCGCAGCAGGCGCGCCTGCAGGGCCAGCGGCATGTCGCCGATCTCGTCGAGGAACAGCGTGCCGCCGTTGGCCTGCACGATGCGGCCCACCGAGCCCTTGCGGCGCGCGCCGGTGAAGGCGCCGTCCTCGTAGCCGAAGAGTTCCGCCTCGATCAGCGACTCGGGGATGGAGGCGCAGTTGACCGCCACGAAGGGCTGCCTGGCGCGGTTCGAGTCTTGGTGCACGGCGCGGGCCAGCAGTTCCTTGCCCGTGCCGGTCTCGCCCAGGATGAGCAGGGGAATGTCGCGGTTGATGACGCGCTGCACTTTCCGGATCAGCGTGGCGATCTGCGGGTCCCCGGTGTCCAGGTAGTGCAGGCCGGAGAACAGCGTGCCTTCCGCGGAATGCGCCGTGGCGCCGGCCAGCATGCCCGCGGGGCGGCGGGCATCGGCCCCGTCCGAACTGCGCAGGGCAGCCGTGTCGCCCCCGCCCGCGGCGCGCAGTTCGCCGGCCGCCGGACGCTGCGGCCCGTTGAAGCGCGCGCTGACATGGAAATGCCGCCCGTCGGGCAGGCTCAGCGCCATGGGCGTGGCCAGCGGCGCGCGGAAGTGATCGAAGACGGCCGGCGCGGTGGTGCCGAACAGGCTGGTCAGGCTGTGCATGCGCAGCGCCGCGCTGCTCATGTCCAGCTGGTCCAGCGCGCTGCGGTTGGCACCCAGGATCTTGCCGTCGGCGCCCACCACGATGATCCCTTCCAGCAGCGTGCCGATGAATTCGACCCGGGTGTGGAAGTGCAGGCGCAGCCGGTTGCCGTAGTCGTCGGACAACCACTGGTTCTCGATCATGCGCGCCGACATGCGCACCAGGCCCATGGTGTGGCGGTGGTAGGAGCGCTGGTCACCGGTGACGTCCAGCACGCCGAGCATGTTGCCGCGTGGGTCGAAGATGGGCGCGGCCGAGCAGGTCAGGAAGTTGTTGGCGTGAATGAAGTGCTCGCCCCCGTGCACGACGGTGGGCGCCTCCTCGAACAGCGCCGTGCCGATGGCGTTGGTGCCCTTGGAATGCTCCGCCCAGTTCACGCCGGGCGTCAGCGCGACCTTGTCGGCGCGCTGCAGGAAGCGGTCGTCGCCCACCGAGTGGAGGATGGTGCCGCTCACGTCCGCCAGCACGATCATGCTTTCGGTGTCGACGATCTGCTCGAAGAGCATTTCCATTACCGGGGCGGCATGGGTGAACAGGCGCTGGTTGCGTTCGCGCGCCACCGCCAGGTCGCTGCGCATCAGCGGTTCGAAGTGGGGCCGCTCGACGCGCGTGAGGCCCAGGGCCGAGCAGCGCTGGTGCCACTGCTCGATGAGTTCCGTGCGTTCACGCTGCTCGGACACGGGCAGTGCCTCTGGGGTGGTCCAGGTCCTGGCAGTCGCGGCCAGCGCTCGTGGGGTTGCAACCATGGTGTTGTCTCCGCTGCTTCTGCTGAGCAGGTGTCTGTCTCGTCAAAACTCTAGTCTGTCGCGACCTTGTGTCCCGTTCTGGTACAGCGGACACACAGCTCTTCGCTACATCTCGCCCTGCAGCTCCAAAGGATGCCACACGCGAGGCAATCCACGCAATTTGTGTTCCTGCCTGCAACAACCTCGCGTGGCATAGCGTTTGCGCACTCCGGCGCGTCATCAACTGAACGTGAACGGAGACGAAACCATGAAAGCCACGCGACCGACTGCAAGGGGCCTGCCCCCCGGGACCCGCAAGGGATTGAAGCTGATGGCCGCTGCGCTGGGCCTGGCCTGCGCCGGCCTGGCCTGGTCGCATGGCGACGTGACGCCGCAGGCGGTGGACACGCACGGCCTGCCCGAACTGGGCAAGGAATGGCGTCCGGAGAACCCGTACCGCGGCAATGCTGCGGCGGTGAAGATCGGCACCTCCGCGTACAACCAGAACTGCGCCCGCTGCCACGGCATCGAGGCCATCTCGGGCGGCATCGCGCCGGACCTGCGCAAGATCGACAACGACTGCGCCTCGCTCAAGGACGCGGGCAAGAAGGCGGCCTGCGTGAAGGAGATGGACGACTTCTTCCTGACCACCGTGCGCCATGGCCGCACGCGCAACGGCGCGGTGTACATGCCGCCCTTCGAGGGCGTGATGAACCAGGAGGCGATCTGGTCCATCAAGGCCTACCTCGAGACCCGCCGCGACAAGCCGATGTAAGGAGGGCGAACATGCGTGCATCACATCTCTCGCGCCGCGCCGCCCTGCAGTGGATCGGCGCCGCATCGCTCGCGGGGCCGGCGCTCGTCGCGCGCGCGGCGCCGATGGACCGCATTCGCGAGCGCGGCAGCCTCACGGTCGCGCTCTACAAGGACATGCCGCCCTTCAACGCCGAAGGCAAGGGCATCGACGTCGAACTGGCGCGGGAGCTGGCCGAGTCGCTGGGCCTGCAGCTGTCGATGCTGCCCTTCAACGCCGACGAGAACATGGGCGACGACCTGCGCAACATGGTCTGGCGTGGCCACTACCTGGGCTTCGGCCCGGCCGACGTGCTGCTGCACGTGCCGGTGGACAAGCCGCTCATCGACGAGACGCCGCAGGCCCGCATCTTCGCGCCCTACTACCGCGAGCGCGTCGTGCTGGCGCGCCGGCTCGATCGGCAGCCGCAGCTGGACAGCCTCTCCGCTCTCGGCGATGCCAAGGTGGCCGTGCCCGGGCAGACGCTGGCCGGCTGGCTGATGATCGGTGCCGACGGCGGTGCGTACCGCAACCAGCTTTCCACGCAATGGAAGGACGGCGCCGAGGCCGCGCGCGCCCTGCAGCGCGGCGAGTTCGCCGCCGCGGCGGGACTGGCCTCGGAGATGGAGTCGGTGCTGCGCGGCGATGCGCGCTTCGCCATCACGCCGCTGCCTTCGCCGCGCGCCCGGCGCGACGGCTGGGCAGTGGGCATGGCGGTGAAGAAGGATGCGACCGACCTGGCGCAGGCGCTGCAGGCCGGCATCAACCAGCTCGCAGACAGCGGACGCCTGCGCCAGATCTTCGAGGGCGCCAACGTCGCCTGGCAGGCAGGCTGAAAGAACGCGCGGGCCCCGCTCAGGCGGGCCGGCCCTGCGCCTGCAGCGCCTGCCATTCCGCATCCTCGTACAGCCGCGAGCGCGTGAGGAAGCGCATGCCCGTCGGCCGCTCCAGCGAGAACATGCCGCCGTTGCCGGGCACGGCATCGATGATCAGGTGCGTGTGCTCCCAGTATTCGAACTGCGAGCGGCTCATGTAGAAGGGCGTGCCGGCGATCTCGCCCAGGCAGATGTCGGCGTCGCCTGTGATGAATTCCCCGAGGGCGAAGCACATGGGCGCGCTGCCGTCGCAGCAGCCACCCGACTGGTGGAACATCAGCGGCCCATGCGCCGCGCGCAGGCGCTCGATGAGCGCCTGCGCGGCCGGCGTCGCGGACACGCGAGCGACCACCGGCGCGGAGGGCGCGCCGACCTGCGTATCGCTCATGCGTGGCTCCTTTTCTTTCTCAGAAGAAGCCCAGCTTGTTCGGGCTGTAGCTCACCAGCAGGTTCTTGGTCTGCTGGTAGTGGTCGAGCATCATCTTGTGGTTCTCGCGGCCGATGCCCGACTGCTTGTAGCCACCGAAGGCGGCATGGGCCGGGTACTGGTGGTAGCAGTTGGTCCACACGCGGCCGGCCTGGATGCCGCGGCCCATGCGGAAGGCGCGCGCGCCGTCGCGGCTCCACACGCCGGCGCCCAGGCCGTACAGCGTGTCGTTGGCGATCTCCAGCGCTTCCTCCTCGGTCTTGAAGGTGGTCACCGACAGCACCGGGCCGAAGATCTCCTCCTGGAAGATGCGCATCTTGTTGTGGCCCTTGAACACGGTCGGCTTGACGTAGTAGCCGCCGGCCAGGTCGCCGCTCTTCTCGTTGCGGCCGCCGCCGGCCAGGCACTGTGCGCCTTCCTGCTTGCCCAGGTCGATGTACGAGAGGATCTTCTCCATCTGCTCCTTCGAGGCCTGCGCGCCCAGCATGGTGGCGGTGTCCAGCGGGTGGCCTTGCGTAATGGCTTCCACGCGCTTGAGCGCACGCTCCATGAACCGGTCGTAGATCGATTCCTGGATCAGCGCGCGGCTGGGGCAGGTGCAGACCTCGCCCTGGTTCAGCGCGAACATGGTGAAGCCTTCGAGCGCCTTGTCGAAGAAGGCGTCGTCGGCCGAGAGCACGTCCTCGAAGAAGATGTTGGGCGACTTGCCGCCCAGCTCCAGCGTCACGGGAATCAGGTTCTGGCTGGCGTACTGCGAGATCAGGCGGCCGGTGGTGGTCTCGCCGGTGAAGGCGATCTTGGCGATGCGCGGGCTCGATGCCAGCGGCTTGCCGGCCTCCAGGCCGAAGCCGTTGACCACGTTGAGCACGCCCGCAGGCAGCAGGTCGCCGATGATCTCCATCAGGACCAGGATGGACGCGGGCGTCTGCTCGGCCGGCTTGAGCACCACGCAGTTGCCCGCGGCCAGCGCCGGCGCCAGCTTCCACACCGCCATCAGGATCGGGAAGTTCCACGGAATGATCTGGCCCACCACGCCCAGCGGCTCGTGGAAGTGGTAGGCATAGGTCTCGTGGTCGATCTCGCTGATGCCGCCTTCCTGCGCCCGCACGCAGGATGCGAAGTAGCGGAAGTGGTCGATGGCCAGCGGCATGTCGGCGGCCATGGTCTCGCGCAGGGGCTTGCCGTTGTCCAGGGTCTCGGCAACCGCGAGCGTCTGCAGGTTCTGCTCCATGCGGTCGGCGATCTTCAGCAGGATGTTGGCGCGCTCCGTGGTCGAGGTGCGACCCCATGCGGCCTTGGCCTTGTGCGCGGCGTCCAATGCGGCCTCGATGTCCTTTGCGTTGGAGCGCGGGATGCTCGTGAAGGGCGTGCCCGTGACCGGCGTCAGGTTGTCGAAGTACTGCCCGTCGATGGGCGCGACCCACTGCCCGCCGATGTAGTTGCCGTACTGCTTCTTGAAGGGGTTCGCAATGCCGAGATTGCGCATTTCAGCCATGTCCATGAGTTCATCTCCGTTGAAGTTGAGGAAGGAAGCGCATGGAACACAGCGCAATCGGCGGGCCAATGCGGGCCACCGCCTGCGCGTGGGGCGCAAGTCCTTGTCAGGCAACGGGAATGCATTCGGCCGCTGGCCGAGGCTGCGCCAGCCCCGCGGCGGAGGCTGTACCGCACAGGAGCAGCGTGCTGCAGATTGGATCAGCGCGCCCGGCTAGCCGCGCTGGCGCAGCCGCTCGCGCAGCGGCGCGATCACTTCCTCGTCGTGCTCGCCCAGCACGGGCGGCGCCGTCACCGAGAGGCTGCGCTCGCCGTCGAAGCTCACCGGCGAGCGCACCGTGCGCCACGGCCCCATCACCGGGTGCTCGGTCTCGATGGCCAGCTGCAGGTGCTTGGCCTGCGGGTCTTCCAGCGCCTCGCTGGTGTCGTACATGGGGGCATGGGGCACGTCGCGCGCTTCCAACCGCTCGCACCACTGCGCGCGCGTGCGCTGGCGGAAGGCGGCGCCCAGCAGTTCGATCAGCTCGGGCTGGTGCTTGATGCGGCCTTCGCGGTCGGCGAAGCGCTCGTCCTTGAACAGCCCGGGCTGCTCGATCGCATCGGCCAGGCCCTGCCAGAACTTCTCGGGCGAGGACATGTGCAGCGCGATCCACTTGCCGTCCTGGCATTCGAGAACGTAGGACTGCGACACGCTCGGCCGGCTGAAGGGGCCCATCACCTCGCCTTCGGAAAAGAAGTGCGTGAAGGCGTCGAGGTTGAAGTGGCACATGGCCTCCAGCATCGACACCTCGACGCGGCTGCCCACGCCGGTGCGCTGCCTCGCGATGAGCGCGCCCATCACGCCGTAGGCCGCGTAGAAGCCCGTCATCGCATCGGCCAGCGCCGGGCCCACGACGCGCGGGTTGGCCGGGTTGATGAGCAGGTTGAGGTAGG
Source organism: Variovorax sp. OV329 (assembly GCF_900114785.1). Lineage (GTDB taxonomy): Bacteria > Pseudomonadota > Gammaproteobacteria > Burkholderiales > Burkholderiaceae_C > Variovorax. Next base: position 114,171 of record NZ_FOUG01000002.1, on the reverse strand, counting down.
CGCTGGCGGCCTGCGCCACCGTGTCGTAGGCGGGCCGGCCCGATGCGGGTCCGTCCTGGCCGAAGCCGCTGATGGCGCAGTACACCAGGCGCGGGTTGAGCTCGTGCAGCCGCTCCCAGCCCGCGCCCAGGCGCTCGGCCGCGCCAGGGCGAAAGTTCTGGATGTACACGTCCGCCTCGCGCACCAGCTCGTCGAACACGGCGGCATCGCCCGCGTTCTTGGTGTTGAGCGTCACGCTCTTCTTGTTGCGGTTGTAGGTCTGGAAGTGCGGGCTGTAGAGGCCACCGCGAAAGGCGCGGAAAGGGTCGCCCGTTTCCGGCTGCTCGATCTTGATGACCTCCGCGCCCAGGTCGGCCAGCAGCATGCCGGCCGCCGGCCCGGTGATGAACGTCCCTTGTTCCAGGACCTTGATTCCCTCGAGTACCTTGGGCATTGCGCTTGTTTCCTGTTCAATCCACGCGGATGTTCTTGGCCTTGACGATGCGGCCGTAGATGTCCGAGTCGCGCTTGACCATGGCGGCCATTTCCTCGCGGCTGGCACCCAGCGGCTCGGAGTTCAGCTCCTTGATGCGGCGCTGGATGTCCGGGTCCTGGCTGGCGGCCAGGAAGGTTGCATGCAGCTGCGCGACCACCGCGGGCGGCATGGTCGAGGGGGCCCAGATGCCGTGCCACGACATCATCGACAGCCCCGGCACCACTTCCGCGAAGGTGGGCACATTGGGCATGGCCGGATGGCGCTGCTCGCCCGAGTAGGCCAGGGCCTTCACCTTGCCTGCGGCGATCAGCGGGTAGGCCGAGGCCATGGGCTCCAGCACGGTGTCGACCTGCCCGCCCAGCAGCTCGGTGATGGGCGAGGTGCGGTAGGGCACGTGGATCATGCTGGTCTTGGTCTCGTCCTTGAGCCATTCCATGATCAGGTGCGAAGGGCTGCCGGCGCCGTAGGAAGCATGCGAGATGGTCCCCGGCTTGGCCCTGGCCTGCTCCAGCAGCGCCTTGAGCGAATCGGCCTGGAACTGCGGGCCCGCGATGAGCACCAGCCCCTGGCGCATGGTGGTGGCCACGGGCACCAGGTCCTTGGCCGGGTCGAAGACCAGCTTGCCGTAGATGGACGGGTTGATGGTGAAGGCGGTCGACACGTTGTAGAGCACCGTGTAGCCGTCGGTGGACTTGGCCACCGCATCGGTGGCCAGGTTGCCGGCCGAGCCCGGCTTGTTGTCGATGACGAAGGCCTGGCCCAGCTTCCTGGCCGCGTACTCGCCGTAGATGCGGGCGAACACGTCCGGCGGCGTGCCGGCCGCGAAGCCGACGATCACCCGCACGGGCTTGGTGGGCCAGGCGGGCGCCGTCTGCTGCGCGCTGGCCGATGCGCCGGCGAGCAGGGCGACGGATGCCGCCAGAAGTTCTCTCCTCGTTGCCATGTCTTCTTGTCTCCTGTCTTGTGAATGGTGTGGGGTTGCGTTGCGTTGCTCTAATTCTTCTTGCCGAAGCCCTCGGGCACTTCGCCTTCATAGACCAGCTCCCGCGTGGCCTGATAGGAGAGGGCGAAGCCGATCGAATGCTGCATCTCCTCGACCAGGTGCCCGATGAGCCCCGCGGTGCGCGCCAGGATCGGCACGCCGCGCAGGGCCGTGACCGGGAAGCCCACGTCCAGCAGCACCGCGGGAATGGCGGCCGACACGTTGAGCTTGAGCGCCTTGCCGGTCGCATCGCCGATCACGCGCTCCACCGCCTCGGCGATGGCCACGAAGCGCTGGCCCGCGCCGCAGTCGCGGGCTACGCGGAAGAGGGCGTCGACCCGCGGGTCGCGCGCCTTGTGCAGCGGATGGCCGTAGCCCGGGATCGGCTTGCCCGCAACGCGATAGTCCTTGAGCACCGCCAGGGCCGCTGCATCCAGGTCGCCATCGGCGCCGGCCTTCTGGTCGATCTCCACGAACATCCGGCCCGCGTTCTCCGAGGCGCCCAGGATCACCGAGCCGCAGCCCAGGATGCCCGCCGCCACCGCGCCCTGCAGTGCATCGGGCGCCGCCGCCAGCGTCATGCGGCTGGCCTGCACGCTGGGCACCAGGCCGTGCTCGGCAATGGCGACCAGGGTCGCGTCGAGCACGGCCGTGGCCGCGGGCGTGGGGCGCTGGCCGGTGACCAGCAGGTGGAAATAGTCGGTGAACGAGGTCTTGCCGATGAGGTCCGCGCACAGGTCCTGCCCGCGCACGACGATGGTGTCTTCATCCGAGGTGGAGATGCGCGTGCGCGGCACGGTCTCCTTGCCGATCTTCATGGTCCTGTCCTTGGGTCTTGTCTCGATGGGCGTACCTTATCCATGAAGATTCGCGGCAGGAAGTGAAGAGTTTCGATGCTTTCGATCGACGGCATCGATTCGATGGATCGCGCCGCGCCGCGCGGCTTCGCAGGCCCTGCTGCTGGCTACTGGCGACCGAGCAGATGGGCCATGGCGAGCCCGGTGTAGCGCGCCAGCGCTTCGAGGCGACGGACCGCGTCGACGCGCGCCATCGCTTCGTCCGCGCTCGTGGCGCCGCCGGCCACCGAGCCCAGCGTCGCCTTGCGGTGGGCTGGCTGCAGCTCGCGCAGTGCCTCGGCGGATTGCTCGAGACGCAGCATGGCGTGCTCGATCGACGCGCCATCTGCGGTGACTTCCGTCTCTTGGTCGAGCACCACGGCAGAGGCGGCTTCGCGGGATGTGCTGGGCAGGGCGCCCACTTCGTCGGCGATCAGCACGGCGCTTCGCATCACTTGCGCACACAGTTGCGCGGCGCGTGCGTCCTCGGGCGCGCTGGCCACCGCGCCGAATGCCGGGTTCTCGCCGGTGAAATCGGCCAGCCGCGAGGCTTCGTCGAGCGCGTGCAGCGTGCTCGTGAGGCGGTCCTGCTCCTCGTCCGATTCGGGTGGGCCACTGCTTTCCGAGATGAACTCGCGCGCCTGGCCCAGCGCGGCGCTGGCATCGGCCACCGAAGCGCTTGCCTTGCCGGCACGCGCCGGCGTCCCATGGCCCTTGGCCGCCAGGGCCTCGCCGACCGAGCCGCAGATCGCCCCCAGTGCGCGCGCCACGGTGCGCCGCACGGCTTCCTCGGCGGCCAGCGGCGTCATCAGCGCCGCGGGGTCCAGGCATTGCGTGAGGTGCGACCTGCGCTCCGGAAGCAGCCGCGTGACGAAGTGGGTGAAGCGGTCGATCAGCGGCAGCAGCACGGCCACGCCGATCACGTTGTAGGCCGTGTGGTACGCCGCCAGCAGCGTCACGCCATCGAAGCTGGCCGACAGGCGGTTGACCAGTGGAATGGTGAAGGGGAACAGCGCCAGCGCGATGAGCGCCGCGATCAGCTTGAACAGGATGTAGGCCAGGGCCAGCCGCTTGGCGGTGCTGCTCGCGCCGATCGCGGCCAGCGCGGAACTCGTCGCCGTGCCGATGTTCTGGCCGATGATGAGCGCGCAGGACTGGTCAAGTCCGATGGCCCCCGCGAAGTGCGCCGACAGCGTGACCGCGATGGCGGCGGTGGACGATTGCATCACCGCCGTCATCACCAGGCCGAGGGCAACCAGGGCCAGCACGCCCATCACGCTCGAAGCAAAGCTGACGCCCGGGCCGGACACCGTCGGGAAGTTCTCGGGATGCAGCTGCTCGGCCATGCCGCCCATGCCCTGCTGCAGCGTGGTCAGCCCGAAGAGCACCAGTGCGAAGCCGGCCAGCGACGCACCCGCCGCGGACAGGCGCCCGCGCCCCAGCAGCATGACCAGCGCGCCGACGAAGATCATCGGCAGCGCGGCGGAGGTGAGCGAGACGCGCACGCCGATCAGGGCGATGAGCCAGCCCGTGCCTGTCGTGCCGACATTGGCACCGAACACCAGTCCCAGGCCCTGGGTGAAGGTGAGCAGGCCGGCGCTCACCAGGCCGATGGTGGTCATCGTCGTCGCGCTGGACGACTGCACGATCAGCGTCACGAAGGCGCCCCAGAAGGCGCCCGACAGCGGCGTGGCGGCCGCCCGGCTCAGCGTGGTGCGCAACTGCGTGCCGGCCAGGGCCTTGAGGCCGCTGGTCATCACGCTCATGCCGAGCAGGAACAGGCCGACGCCGCCGAGGATCGCGATCGTCGTGGACATGCGGCCGGCGGCGCTACTGCAGTGCCTTGGCCTTCAAGCGCGCGAACTCGTCCTCATTGATGGTTCCCGCGTCCAGCAGGGCCTTGGCATCGGCGATCTGCTCGGCCGGCGACTTGCCGCCTACCTGGCGGATGTAGGCGTCGGTCTCTTCCTTCGCGCGCTGCAGGCTCGCGCGCTGCCGCTCGGCCATGCCGCGCCCGCGGGCGATGATGTAGACGATGGCGGTGAGCATGGGCAGCACGAACAGGCCGATGACCCACAGCGCCTTGGTGAAGCCGCCCATCTGGCTGTCGCGGAAGATGTCCCCGATGATCTGGAACAGCACCAGCAGGTAGAAGATGAGGAAGAAGCACCAGATCATCAGTTGCACGAAGTCCCAGAAGCCGTTCATTGCTTTTCTCCTGTTGAAGTTGGAAGTGGAAGAAGCCCGGTGCGCCTTCAGCGCCGCGCCGTCACCTCGTGCGTGACGTTGCGCAGGAAGCCGAGCACGAAGCCGCCGGTGAACATGCCCAGCACGTAGACCCCGAGGATCAGAACCGAGGTGGGCATGGTGGCCTGCATGGAGAACAGCGACACCGTCACCGAGGCCAGGTTCTGCACCTTGAACAGCAGCACGATGGCGGCCAGGACGATGGCCAGGGCGATGTAGACGTAGCGTGTCATGGCGGGCTTTCCTTTCGAAGGATGGGAACGGGACGTGACATCAGATCGTGATTGCGCCGGAGCGCAGCGCGAAAGCACCGCCGACGGCAGCGGCCAGAAGAATCAGGAAGACGAGGAACTCCGCGGCGCTGAACAGCCGCGCCTTCTGTTCCCGCCGCGCAAGCGCATACAGGGCCGTGGCGGGCGCATAGAGGATGGCCGACAGCAGCAGGAACTTGAGGCCGCCCGCCCAGAGCATCACCACGGCATAAACGGCCGCGACGGCGCTGCGCAGCGCGTCCCGCCTGCGCTCGCGTGGCTCGGACTTGTAGGTTTCGCCGGTCCAGGCCAGCTTGATCCCGTAGGCGGCCACGAGCAAGTAGGGCAGCAGGGTCATCGAGCCGGTCATCTTCAGCGCCAGCGTGAAGGCGTATTCCGCGAACACGGTCACCACCAGGAAGAGCTGGATGACGATGTTGGTGAGCCACAGCGCCGCCAGCGGTGCGCCCCGGTCGTTCTCGCGCGCGAGAAAGGCCGGCATGGTGCCGTCCTTCGCGGCCGAATGCAGCACCTCCGCTGCCAGCAGCGACCAGGACAGGTAGTTGCCCAGGATCGAGATCAGCAGGCCGATGCTGATGAAGACGCTGCCCCAGGGCCCGACGATGGAGGCCATGATGCCGGCCAGCGCAGGCGGCGGCAGCGCGGCCAGGTCGGGGCGCAGCAGCACGCCGTACGAGAGCATGGTCACCAGCACCAGCAGGCTCAGCACGCCCAGGAAGCCCAGCAATGTGGCCGCGCCCACGTCCTCGCGGCGCCTGGCGTAGCGCGAGTAGACGACGGCGCCCTCGATGCCGACGAAAACGAAGACAGTCACCAGCATGGTGCCGCGCACCTGCGCGGCCAGGCCGGACTGGCCCTGTGCATCGTTGCCGCGGAAGTTCAACGCGAAGACATCGGCGTTGAAGCCGGCGATGGCGACCACGATGAAGACGGCCAGCGGCACGATCTTGGCAATCGTCGCGATGGTGTTGAGCGAGGTGGCGGCCTTCACGCCGCGCAGCACCAGCAGGTGGGTGCCCCACAGGATGAGCGATGCGCCGGCGATGGCCGCCGGCGTGGTGCCGTCCCCGAAGATCGGGAAGAACAGGCCCAGGGTGGCCTTGATGAGCACCAGGCAGGCCACGTCGGCCAGGCAGCAGCCGATCCAGTAGCCCACCGCGGCGCAGAAGCCGAGGTAGCTGCCGAAGCCCGCCTTGGCATAGGCATAGATGCCCGCGTCCAGGTCGGGCCGGCGCCGCGCCAGGGTCTGGAACACGAAGGCCAGCATCAGCATGCCCACGCCGGCGATGGTCCAGGCGATCAGGGCACCCAGGCCGCCGGTCGAGCGGCCGAAGGCCGAGGGCACCGCGAAGATGCCCGAGCCGATCATGGAACCCACCACCAAGGCGATCAGGGCACCGAAAGAGAGCTTCCGGTCCTGCGGCACGGCCATGTGTGGGGGTCTCCGGCCTTCTCTTGTCGAGCCGGGTCAGTAGTCCACCGGATCGCGGACGATCGGGCAGGTCATGCAGTGGCCGCCGCCGCGCCCGCGCCCGAGTTCGGCGCCCACGATGGTGATCACCTCGATGCCCTGCTTGCGCAGCAGCGTGTTGGTGCAGGTGTTGCGGTCGTAGGCGTAGACCACGCCCGGCGAGGCGCACACCAGGTTGGCACCGCTGTCCCACTGGGTGCGCTCGCGCTGGTAGTCGCTGCCGCCGGCCTCGACCACCCGCATCTTCTTCAGGCCCAGGCCCTTGGCGACCACATCCACGAAGGGCGCTGGTTCCTTGCGCAGTTCCACGCCGCTGGGATGCTCGCTGGGGTAGTAGGAGAAGGCCCGCGTCTTCTCCATGAAGTCCGGCGCCACCATCACGCAGTCGAAGTCGGCGAAGGTGAAGACCGTGTCCAGGTGCATGGCGGCGCGGATCTTCGGCATGGCCGCCACGATCACGCGCTGCGCCGCGCCCTTGCGAAACAGCGTGGCGGCCAGTTGGCTGATGGCCTGGCGCGAGGTGCGCTCGCTCATCCCGATCAGCACGATGCCCTTGCCGATGGGCATGACGTCGCCGCCTTCCAGGGTCGCCATGCCGTGGTCCTGGAGCGGATCGCCCCACCACACGTTCACCTTGCCGGTGAACTCGGGATGGAACTTGTAGATGGCCGTGGTGAGAAGCGTCTCTTCGTGGCGCGCCGGCCAGTACAGCGGGTTGAGCGTCACGCCGCCATAGATCCAGCAGGTGGTGTCGCGCGTGTAGAGGGTGTTGGGCAAGGGTGAGAGCAGGTACTCGACGCCGGCCGCCTCGCGCGCCACCTTGAGGGCTTCGCCACCGACCGAGTCGGGAAAGTCGTGCGTCGAGAGGCCGCCGATCAGCGTCTCGGCCAGCTTGCGGTCGTCCATGCCTTCCAGGTAGCTGCGCAGCTCGTCGACAAAGCCGAGCCCGACCTGGTTGGGCACCACCTGGTTGTCCAGCACCCACTTCCTGCCCTCGGGCACCGCCATGGTCTCGGCCAGCAGGTTGTGCATCTCCAGCACCTCGATGCCGCGATCGCGCATCTTGGCGACGAAGTCGAAGTGGTCGCGCTTGGCGTTGTCCACCCACAGCACGTCGTCGAACAGGAGATCGTCGCAGTTGCTGGGGGTCAGCCGCGAGTGGGCCAGGCCCGGTGCGCAGACCATCACCTTGCGCAGTTGCCCGACTTCCGAGTGGACGCCGAACTTCGTGGAATCCGCTGTCGTTGCATCGCTCATGGGTACTGCCTCCGCTTCGTGGTCAGATGGTGATGCGTCCCGTGGCCAGGCCGTAGATGCCGATGACGGCACCGGTGGCTGCGACCCCGAAGATGACCCAGTCGACCGGCTTGAACACCGCCAGGCCCTGCTCCCGGCGAGCCCAGACATACAGGGCCGTTCCCGGCGCATAGAGCACGGCCGCCAGCAGGATGAGCTTCATCCCGCCCGAATAGATCATGAACGCCGTGTAGACGACCGCGATGCCCGCCATCACCAGGTCGCGCTTTCGCTCGCCGGGTCGCCCGTCGTAGCTTTCGCCGCGCCTGGCGAACATGAAGCCGTAGGCCGCCACCAGGAGGTAGGGGATCAGGTTCATGGCGCTGGTGAGGTTGAGCATCAGCGAGAAGGCGTCGCGTGACCAGTAGGTGGTGATGACGATCACCTGCACCACGATGTTGGAGAGCCACAGTGCATTGGCCGGCACCTTGTTGGCGTTCTCGCGCCCGAACACCGAGGGCATGTCGCGCGTCCTGGCGGCGCTGAACAGCACCTCCGCGCAGATGAGGGACCAGGCCAGGTAGGCACCCAGCACGGAGACGATGAGGCCCACGCTCACGAACACGGCGCCCCAGTGACCGACCACCGCTTCCAGCACGGCGGCCATCGACGGCTGCCGCGTGCCGGCGATGTCTGCGCGCTGCATGACCGCGTAGGGCAGCAGCGTGACCAGCACCATGAGGCCGGTGACGCCGATGAAGCCCATGATGGTGGCGGCACCCACGTCCGAGCGTTCGCGCGCGTAGCGCGAATAGACGCTCGCGCCCTCGATGCCCAGGAAGACGAACACCGTGACCAGCATGGTCGCGCGCACCTGCTGGCCGATGTTGCCCACCAGATCACCGCCGTACAGGTTGGCCGAGAAGATGTCCGCCTTGAAGGCAAAGGCCAGGATCACGATGAACACCACGATGGGAATGATCTTGGCGAAGGTGACCACCGTGTTGATGTACGCCGCCTGCTGCACGCCGCGCAGGATCAGGAAATGGAAGAGCCAGATGCCCACCGAGGCGACCACGATCGCCACCACCGTGTTGCCGTCGCCGAAGACCGGGAAGAAGGCGCCCAGGGTCGACTTGATCAGCACCCAGTACGACACGTTGCCGATGCACGAACCCGTCCAGTAGCCGAAGGCCGACAGGAAGCCCGGATAGTTGCCGAAGCCTTCCTTGGCATAGGCGAACACGCCGGCGTCCAGGTCCGGCCTGCGCTCGGCCAGCGACTGGAACACGCGCGCCAGCATGTACATGCCGGTGACCGCGATGCCCCAGGCGATCACGGCGCCCAGCGGCCCGGTCGCATTGGCGAAGGTGCGCGGGAGCGAAAAGATCCCGGCGCCGACCATGCTGCCCACCACCATGGCGGTGAGCTGCAGGCGAGACATCTTCTGAATGCTGGTTGACATGAGTCCCCGTCCTCAGACCTCCGACTCAGGATCGTCCTGCCTTCGGCTGGGCAGGGCGGGCGAGTTGTTCGTGTTCTGTCCGCTTTGTCTAGGCGCTTTATGCACCACGGCCATGGAGCGCAAGTGAAACTGAACGCAACAAGGGTGTGCGCATGAGAACGTCAGCGCGCTTGCGAGAACTTATGGCCTCATAACGATCGGGGAGCCGTCGGATTGCCGGGTCGGATGCTCGGCTCGAGCGCTGGCCGCCCCATCGCCTGAAAACGCCCCGGTGTTACCATCCCGCGCCTCAACAGGGACTGCGGCGAGCCGCGATCTGGCATGCGCCGCGACCAGACTGCCAAGGAGATGTATGCCTCGCCTGCGCATTCTTGCCTCTGCCGCAATCCTGCTTGCAGTCCCATTGGCTGCCCATGCCTTCTCGAGCTCGACGACCCGCTCGTTGAACGTGCGCGGAGGGCCCGGCACCCATTTCGAGGTGCAGACGGTCCTGCCGCCCCGGACTTCGGTGCGGGTCCGCAGGTGCACCAGTGGCTGGCGATGGTGCGAGATCGACTCCAGGCGCGCCCGCGGCTGGGTGGACTCGCGATTCCTCGAGCCTTCGGTTCGGGGGCGCGTCCCCATCGTGAACCAGCCTTCGCGTGACGACCGGCGCTCGCGCCCGGTCGGCTGAGGCGTCCACGATGGTCGAACGCTGCAGCAGGCTCCTTGTCGCGCTGTTGCTGGCTGCGCCGGTGTCGTCCTTTGCCTTCTCGACGTTCACCACGCGTGCGGTCAACCTGCGCGCGGGGCCCGACCGATCCTTCGACGTGATGGCCGTGGTGCCCGCGCACACCGCCCTTCGCGTCACGGGGTGCCAGCGCGGCTGGCGCTGGTGCATGGTGGTCACAAGCAGATACCAGGGCTGGATGGATTCGTACTACTTCCGGCACGCGGTTCAGGGCAGGGCGCCCATCATCCAGGATCCGAACTTCGCGCCAGGGGCCGGAAGGCCGCACGGGTAGCTCGCATGGGCTTCATGCGCGGTTTGCTTCACGTCCTCATCGGCGGCCTGCTGGCGTGGGAAGTGCTGGCCACTGCGCACCTTCCCCTCCTTCCCGAAGCGTTCCGATGGCCGCTGGCAATCGCCTTGGGGCTGTTCGGCATCTGGGCCATCTGGATCGCGGGCCGCATGTGGACCCGGGTGGCGGCGCTGGTGGTCTTCCTCGCGCTGGGCGCCGTGTGGGCCTCGATCGAGCCCACCCTGGACAAGCCATGGCGGCCCGAGGTCGCGGTGATGCCGCGTGTGCAAATTGATGGCGACATCGTGCGGATCACGGGCTTTCGCAACTTCGACTACCGCAGCGAGGATGACTTCACCGTGCGCCACGAAGAGCGCGAGTACCGCCTGTCGAAGCTGCAGTCGGTCGACTTCTACCTCTCGTACTGGCACGTGGGCCCGGTCGGCCATACCTTTGTCAGTTTCAACTTCGAGAACCAGCCGCCGGTCGCCATCTCCATCGAGACGCGGCCGCAGGTGGGCGAGGGCTTCGATCCGCTGGCCTCGCTGTTCAGGCACTTCGAGCTGATCTACGTGGTGGGCGACGAGCGCGACCTGGTCCGCGTGCGCACCAACCATCGCAAGGAAGAGGTGTTCCTCTACCGGACCCGGCTCAGTGCCGAGGCGGCGCGCAACCTGTTCCTGGTCTATTCGCGCCGCATCAACCAGCTGGCGGTGAAGCCGGAGTTCTACCACCTGCTCAGCAACAGCTGCACCATCAACATCGTGCGCTATGCCAACAAGATCGGGCGGGTGGGCGGCTGGGACATCCGGCTGATCCTCAACGGCTGGAGCGACCGCTACCTCTACAGCACCGAGGTGATCGACACGTCGCGGCCCTTCGACGAGTTGCGGGAGGCCTCCAACATCAACGCCGCGGCGCAGGCGGCCGGCCAGGCGCCGGACTTCTCCAGCCGCATCCGCGCCGGCCTGCCCGCGCCCGCAGCGGCGCCATGACCGGCAAGCCACGGGAGCCCGATGTCGATTGAGCTCCTGATGGTGCTGGGGCTGCTGGTGGCGGCCATGCTGATGTTCGCCTGGGGGCGGCCGCGATCGGACATGGCTGCGCTGGTGGTGATGACCGCGCTGCCGTTCACCGGCGTGATCTCGGTGCGCGAGGCCATCGCAGGCTTCGCCGATCCCAACGTGGTGCTGATCGCGCTGCTTTTCGTGCTCGGGGAAGGACTGGTCGCCACCGGTGTCGCGCACCGCATGAGCGAGCTCATCGTCCGCCTGGCGGGCGGCCACGAGTTGCGGCTGGTGGTCGCGCTGATGGTGGCCGTGGCCACCATCGGCTCGGTGCTGAGCTCGACCGGGGTGATCGCCATCTTCATCCCGATCGTGCTGCGCATCGCCAGGCGCACCGGCATCGCGGCCGGGCGGCTGATGATGCCGCTGAGCGTAGCGGCGCTGATCAGCGGGATGATGACGCTGGTGGCGACGCCGCCCAACCTCATGGTGCACGCCGAGCTGCAGCGCGAAGGCCACGCCGGCTTCGGCTTCCTGAGCGTCACGCCCTTCGGCATTCCCATCCTGGCCGCTGCCGTGGTCTACATGCTCTTCGCCCGGCGCTGGCTGGGGCGCAGCTCCGAGGTCGCGGCACCGGCACGCCCCCGGCTGGAGGACTGGATCGAGCAGTACGGGCTGGCCGGCCGCGAGTACCGGGTGCGCGTGCTGTCCGGATCGCCGTGGATCGGCTCGACGGCCCCGGAGCTTGAGAGCACCGGCGAACTCGACGGCCTGCATGTGCTGGCGCTGGAGCAGAGCGGCTACTTCGGCCGCCGGCTGCTGGTGTCGCCCGCGGGCATCCGCATCGAGGCCGGCACCGTGCTGCTGCTGGACGCGCGCGACGGCAAGCGCGATCCGCAGGCCATGCTCCAGGCCTTCCGGCTGGAGCAACTGCCCCTGTCGGGCACCTACTTCTCGGAGTACGCCAACGAGATCGGCATGGCCGAGATGATGGTGCCCGCCGGCTCGCCGCTCATCGGCCGCACCTGCAGGCAACTGGGCCTGCGGGAGCGCCATGACATCGGCGTGATCGGCCTGCGGCACGGCCGCACCGCGGAACTGCTGGACCTGCAGGACGAGCCGCTGGAGCTGGGCGACACGCTGCTGGTGGTCGGGCCCTGGCCAGCGCTTCGGGCGCTGGGTTCGGGGGATGACGGGCTCATGCTGCTGAGCCTGCCCATCGAGTCGGAGGACGTGGCGCCGCATGCCGCCCGCGCGCCGGCGGCGGTCCTCGCGCTCTTCCTGACCATCGCGCTGATGATCAGCGGCATCGTTCCCAACGTGCTGGCCGCGCTGCTGGGGTGCCTGCTGATGGGCGCAGCCGGCTGCGTGGACCCGCGCACCGCCTACCGGTCCATCCACTGGCCCACGCTGGTGCTGATCGTCGGCATGCTGCCGTTCTCGCTGGCGCTGCAGCGCACCGGCGGCATCGACCTGGCGGCCTCGCTGCTGCTGGAACTGGTGGGCAATGCCGGGCCGCGCGTGACGCTGGGCGTCATCTTCGTGGCGACCGTGCTGATGGGCTTCTTCATGTCCAACACCGCGGTGGCGGTGCTGATGGCGCCGGTGGCGCTGGCGACCGCCTACCACCTCGGGGCCTCGCCCTATCCCTTTGCCATGACCGTGGCGCTGGCGGCGTCCTCGCCCTTCATGACGCCGGTCACGCCGGTGAACGCGCTGGTGGTGGGGCCGGGCGGCTACGGCTTCGCCGACTTCCTGCGCGTGGGGGCGCCGCTGGCCCTCATCACTCTGCTGATCGTGGTGACGCTGGTGCCGATCCTTCTGCCGCTCTAGGCGCAGGCTAACTGCCGGCCCGCGGCGCCAGCTGGTTCTTGTAGATTACGCCGTCCTTCATGATGACGGCCAAGCTCTGCTCTGCCTTGGCGATCAGGCTGATGTCGGCCACCGGGTCGCCGTTGACCAGCAGCAGGTCGGCCAGCGCGCCTTCGCGCACCACGCCCAGCTCGCCGGCGTAGGGCGCCCGCTTGCCCGACAGCTTCAGCAACTCGGCGTTGGTGCTGGTGGCCATCACCAGCACCTGCGAGGGCGTGTACCAGCGTGTCAGGCTGGCCAGCAATGCGCCCTGCTGGGCCGCCAGCGGGGCTGAGAACAACACGTCGGTGCCGAAGGCGGTCTTGAGCTTGTATTTCTTGGCCAGTTCGTAGGTCCGTCCGACACCGGCCAGGACCTCCTGGGCCTTGTTCCACTCGACCGAGCCGCGCGGGAAGGCATTGGCCAGCTCGTCGGGCAACGGCTGTGCGCTCAGCCAGATGCCCTTCTGCCCGATGAGCTTGGCCGTGGCGTCGTCCATCAGCATGGCGTGCTCGATGCACTTCACGCCCGCGGAGATGGCCTGCTGGATGGCCGCGGGCGTGTAGGCGTGCACCGTGACGTAGGTGCCCCAGTTCGTCGCGGCCTCGACGGCCGCATGCACTTCCGCTTCGGTGAAGGTCACGGCGTCCAGCGGACTGTTGGGCGAACTCACGCCGCCGCCCGCCGTGAGCTTGATCTGCGAGGCGCCGCGCATGAGCTGCTCGCGCGCGCGCAGGCGAACCTCGTCGGGGCTGTCGGCAATGGCGCTGTCGCCGGCTTCGTCAAAGCGCGATGCCGGTGCGCCTATCTGGCGGGGCAGGTCGTGGAAGGTGCGGAAGTCGCCGTGGCCGCTGGTCACGCTGATCATCGCGCCCGAGGGAAAGATGCGCGGGCCGGGCACCAGGCCCCCGTCGATCGAATCCTTGAGGCCGAAGGACGAGCCGCCCACGTCGCGCACCGTGGTGAAGCCGCGCATGAGCGTTCGCGTGGCCTCGGCGCCGGCGGCAATCGCCAGGTAGGTCCTGTCCGCCATCATGGCGGTCGCGACCGGCACGGCGGCCAGCATGGTGTGCCAGTGCGCGTCCACCAGCCCCGGCATCAGCACCTTGCCGCTGCCGTTGATGACCTGGGCACCGCTCTCGGGCGCCACCTGGGCGGCGATGCGCTCGATCTTGTTGCCACGCACCAGCACGTCGCGCGGCGCGGAGACCTGGCCCGAGATGCCGTCGAAGATCTTTACACCCTGGAAGAGGATGGCTGGAGGAGCGGCAGCCGCGGGCGGCGCGGCGGGCGCCTGGGCCGCAATCTGCTGCCAGGGCGCGACCAGCGCGAGGCCCGCCAGCACGGAAAGGCAACTTCTTGTCCAGAATCGCGACAGCTTCTGCATGAAAGTCCTTTCGGAATCCGCCGAGGTGCAGCGGCGCATCTTTATAGGGGCAACTGCGTGTCGATGTACAGCCTTGCGCATCCGGGTTCCAGGCCCTGGCCGGTCCAGGCGATGGGTTGGCTGGCGCTGCTGGCGCTTGCCGCGCTGCTGGCCGGATGCTCGCTGCCGCCGCTCGAAGGCCGCAGCGAGTCGCATGCGCTGCGCGTGGCCGAGGCGCGCAACACCACGCTGGGGCGGGCAGCGGACGCCATCGCATCGCAGCACCCGGGGCACACGGGCATCCACGAGCTGTCCGACGCGCATGAAGCCTTCGCGGCGCGCGTGGTGCTGGCGCGCTACGCGGAGCGCACGCTGGACGTGCAGTACTACATCTGGCGTTCGGACACCACCGGCCACCTGCTGCTGGAAGCCCTGCGCGCTGCCGCCGACCGCGGCGTGCGCGTGCGCCTGCTGCTGGACGACAACGGCATCGCGCAGCTGGACGAGGAACTCGGCGTGCTGGACACGCACCCCAACGTCGAGGTGCGCCTCTTCAACCCCTTCGTGTACCGCCCGTTCAAGGCACTGGGCTTCGTGACCGACTTCTCGCGTGCCAACAGGCGCATGCACAACAAGAGCTTCACGGCGGACAACACGATCACGATCGTGGGCGGCCGCAACGTGGGCGACGAGTATTTCGGCGCCACGGACGGCGTGCTGTTCGCCGACCTCGACGTGCTGGCGATGGGGGCGGTGGTCGAGCCGGTCTCCGCTTCCTTCGATGCCTACTGGGCCAGCGCGTCGGCCTACCCGATCGCCTCGATCGTCGCGCAGCCCTCGGCGCAGACCGTGGCCGCCGTCCAGGGCCGCACGGCACTGGCGGACCGGTCCGAAGAAGCGGCCGTCTACAAGAAGTCGGTCAGCGACCTGATGCCCTCGGGCACGCAGCTCGGCCAGAAGCTGCCCATGGTCTGGGCGCCCGCGCACCTGCTGGTGGACGACCCGTCCAAGGGCCTGGGGCAGGCCGGGCCGGAGCAACTTCTGCTGCACCACATGACCGAGGCCGTGGGCCTGCCGGCGCGCGCACTGGACCTGGTGTCGCCCTATTTCGTCCCCACCGATGCCGGAACCGACTATTTCGTGGGGCTCGCACGCAAGGGCGTGAAGGTGCGCATCCTCACCAACTCGCTCGCTGCCACCGACGTGCTGCCGGTGCATTCGGGCTATGCGCGGCATCGCCAGCGCCTGCTGGAGGCGGGCGTGGTGCTGTACGAGCGTAAGCCCGATCCGGCCGAGAAGGCCGCTGCGGAAGCGGCCCGCAAGGAGGAGGGCTTCCGGATGCCCGGCAGCTCGGGCAGTGCCGGCAGTTCCGGCTCCAGCCTGCATGCCAAGACCTTCGGCGTGGACGAGGAGCGCATCTTCGTCGGCTCCTTCAACTTCGATCCGCGCTCGGCGCGGCTGAACACCGAACTGGGCCTGATCATCGACAGCCCGCCGCTCACGCTGCGGCTGAAGGAGGTGATCGACCAGCGCGTTCCCCTGAGCAGCTGGGAGGTGCGGCTCGATCCCGAGACAGGCGAGCTGCGCTGGTTCGATGCGGCAGGCAATCCGCCGCAGGCCCTGTCGGTAGAGCCGGCGACCAGCTGGTGGCAGCGCGCGGCCGTGAAGATTCTCGAGAAGCTTCCGCTGGACTGGCTGCTCTGAGACTTGCGCTGGCCGCGACTCGTACTTCCTTCAAGCCCGCGAAGGGCTGGGCACCGCCCGCAGGGTCGCGGGCCGGTGCACAGCGACCCACAGGAGGCAGAAGCCTGCGCCGGCGCTCATCAGGTGCTTGATCGTGTGCCCCGAAACGAATTGGTGCGTGAGCGTCCAGACCTGGTGGTCCAGCAGTTCGAACACCTTCGCCAGTCCGTAGAGAAGGATCAGCAGCCACCACGCCCTGGCGCCGGCCAGGCGGTTGGTTGCCGCCAGCCACAGGAGCGCAGCCAGGCCGCCGAACTGCAGGATCGCGTAGGGCCACAGGCTTCCAAGGTAGACCCAGAAGGCCACGCTGCCCAGCGATGCGAGCACGAAGAGCACCGTATCCGTGTTGGAAGGCGGTGCTACGTCGGCACAGGCCCACGCGGTCAGCAGGACCCCGGCGAACACCACCGCCAGCGGCAGCCGGTCCCAGATCAGGGTCGCGTCGTTGGGCGCGTAGTGGTAGTAGCCCGATCCGATGCCGGTGAGCATCAGCCCGATGCCCGCCACCAGCAGGCCGGAACTGCGGCCTGCGACCGGCTCGCGGGCCACGCGGATCTTCGCGATGATGGCCACGCCCGCCAGGAAGATCGGCACGTTGGACAGCACGTCGGCGGCATTGGGAATGCCGAGCCAGGCGCGGGCATTGGCGAACTCATGGTAGGCGCCCGCCTGCCCGAGCGGGTGCAGCCATTCCAGCAGGGAGCCAAGGGCGAACAGCCCGACGACGGCGGCCAGCATGGGCATTCGGGGTCTCCTCCTCCAGGTTTCGCAGGGGAAGATGCCCCCTGCCGCTGACGGCCATCCGGCGGCGGCGTGCCAGTGCGATCGAGCTCAGTTCTTGGCCGGCAGTTCGTTCGTGCTCAGGATGCCTCCGCTTTGCACGCTGCCTGTGGTCGTGGTGTTGCCCTGGCCCATCACGCGCTGCTGGCACGACTCCCTGGCCGCACCGGCGGGCTGGCGCTCGCAACGCCGCAAGGCGTTCTGCTGGTACTGATCCTGGCCCTTGGTGTTGAGCTGGCCCTGGCTCTTGGCCTGTGTGGCGGCAGCGGCCTCGCGCTGGCTGGCTGTCTGGGCCTGTGCTTGCGGCATGCCCGCGAGTGCCGCGCTTGCGGCGATCAAGGCGACCGATGTGATGTAAGCAAGGGACCTCATGAACGCTCCTTGAATACGAGGGGTGCGCAAGTTAGTCCACGTTCGCATGGCCGTCAACGCCATGAAAGGGGAGGCCAGGGCGGGTGAAAGGCAATGTGTCGCTCGATGTGACATCCGTGCTTCGCACGCCATCGACCGCAGGGCCGGAGGCGTCACTCGCGAAGCACATGCTTGGCCACCGGACCCTTAAGTCCAAAGACCTCAGTGCCAGGTGATTTCGAACGTTCGGCAGCCTGCGAGCGGAAGCAGTACTTACCGCGGAATTACACGCGCGTTGTGGCCGTTGCCCTGCACGAACACCTTCTGGCCCACGCGCATGCTCAGGTCCGTGGGCTGGGTCACTTCGACGATCACGCCGCTGTCGGTGCGCACGAAGATCTGCTGCCCGGAAACCGGCGTATCGAAGCGGCGTTGCGCTTCCGCGCCCGCGATGGTGCCGCCGATGGTGCCGGCCACCATGGCCACGTCGCGACCGGTGCCGCCGCCGATCAGGCTGCCGAGCCCCAGGCCCGCGATGCCGCCGACCACGGCGCCCACACCCATGTGGTGGTTGCTCTGGATCTGCGTGGGTGTGATCTGCTCGATGACGCCCTGTCGGATCTGCAGCTGGTCCGGCGAAGGACCGGGCGCCGCGCATGCAGCGAGCAGGAGAGCGCTCACAAGCGTCATCAGGCGGGCAATGAACCTAATCCCCATTTGCAACTCCTTGGTTGTTTCGCGTTGGCCGGACTTGGCTGTCGCGAGAACGTCTGTCGGCTCGGCGACAGCAGGCGCATTGTGCGTAGCCGTCTCTTGCTGTGCAAGTTCGAGCGGACTGCCCGCCTCGCGCGTCAGTGCTGACCGAGGAAGCGCTCGATCGCCTCGTTGACGATGTCCGGATGCGTGACCGGTCCCATGTGGCCGAGTTGCTCGAACTCGATCACCTTCACATGCGGCAGCGCCTTCACGAGCAGTCGCGCCACGGCCAGCGACGAGGCCGGCGAACGGGCGCCGGTCATGTAGAGCACCGGCATCTGCAACTGCGCGAAGGCCTGCAGCGGCGTGGGCTCGTCCAGCAGCGAGCGGCCCCAGTTCGACACGTTGATCGCCGATTCGCGGATCGGAGCCTTGCGCGCATCCGGCGTACGGGCCCAGGCGCCGTCGCCCATCCAGAAGTCGATGAAGCAGCGCGCGGCCCCGTCGCCGTCGCCCGCGTCCAGGGCACGCTGCGAGCGGGCCACCGCGTCGCGGATGCCGTCGGCCGCGTTCGGTGGCGGCGTGTGCGCGTCGACCAGTGCGAAGAGGGTGGGCTCGTAGAGCACCAGCGAGCGGATGCGCTGCGGATGCAGCACGGCGGCCACCAGCGCAACGGCGGCGCCATAGGAATGGCCCACCAGCGCCACCGGCTCGCCGGCCTGGGCGATCAGCGGCTCGAACAGGGCGACCTCGTCCTTCAGGCCGATGCGCCGGTCGGCAGGCCAGGGAGGGCTCTTGCCTGCGCCGTAGCCGTCCGATGCGATGACGCGGAAATCGGGCGCCAGCCGCTCCATCAGGGTGCGCCACTGGCTGGAGCTGCTGGCGTTGGAGTGCAGGCACAGCACGCCCGCTCCGCTGCCGGCTTCGCGGTAGAAGGGCTGCGGCTGTTCCATGGCGGCGTGCAAGAGGGGGGGCGCGCCAGTATGCGCCGCGGCGCATTCGCTTGGGCGCCCGGCATCGGTCATAGACCATTCGCCAAATTGCCCCGCCAGCCCGTCACGGTGAATAGTGCGCGCTTCACGCACCGAGGGGCCGGATGGAAAAAGCCATAGCGGACATGGTCGGCAAGCGCCGCACGGCGCTGTTCGGCAAGGACGACGGTCGTCGCGCCTGGGGGCTCGCGCTGTCGGGCGGCGGGATCCGCAGCGCGACCTTCTGCCTGGGTCTGATGAAGGCGCTGGCGCAGCATCGCCAGCTGCTCAGGTTCGACATCGTCTCCACCGTGTCCGGGGGCGGCTATGTGGGCTCCACGCTGGGGCGGCTGTGCTCGCGGGCCAGGGATGCGGACGGCATCCGCGCGGTGGAGGGCGCCTTCGCCGAAGTGGACAAGGTGCGCTTCGGCTGGTGGCTGCGCGGCAACGGCCGCTACCTGATTCCAGGCGGCATGCGCGACATGCTGTTCGCCGTGGCGCTGTTCCTGCGCAACCTGCTGGGCACGCACATCGAACTGGCCATCGCGGCCACGCTGGTGGGGCTGGTGCTGGCGGCGATCAACCTGGGGGCCTGGGAGATCATGGCCGGGCTGATCGACCTGGACAACGAGCAGCAGGTGATCGCACCCATCCGATGGGCCACGCAGCTGCCCACGCTGTGGCTGGCGGCGCTGGTGCCCTGGCTGATCTCCATCGTGCTGGCCGACGGCTACTGGGCGGTGCGCGACCGCAGTACCACGGCCGGCATGCTCGGGCAGGTGGCGCTGTGGGCGGCGCTCGGCACGGGCGTGTGGTGGGTGGGGCCGGTGCTGGAAGAGCGCTACGGCGGGCCTATCTGGCTGGCGCCGGCCTTCATCGTCTTCGCCTCCTGCTGGGTGGTGGCCCTGTCGTGGGTGCTGATGCGGCGCCTGAACGGCCAGACGCCCGGCGTGCTGCGCAACGAGCTCACCGACGGCCTGGCCACTGTGCTGTACGTGATGATCATCATCGGCCTGCTGGGGCTGCTCGACCGGGCGGCGTGGTGGCTGGCGGCGCACACGCGGGAGCTGCGTGCCTCCTACGGCGGCGTGCTGCTCATCGCGGCCGGCGCAATGCGCGGGCTGCTGCCCATGCTCTTTGCCGGCAAGCGCGAGACGCCCGGCATCGCCAAGAGCCTGATGATGGCGCTGGCCAGCGTCTTCGGCCTGGTGGTGGCCTTCTGCCTGGCGGCCTGGTGGATCGGCGTGCTCTATGCGGCGGTGCTGCTGCCGGTGTTCACGCCGCAGGGGCTGGACTTCTCGCGCGGCTGGATCTGGTGGGGGACCATCGGCATCGTGATCGGCGCGTATGCGCTGTTCACCGGGCGCAATTTCGGATTTCTGAACGCGTCTTCGCTGCACATGTTCTACAAGGCGCGCATCGTGCGCGGCTACCTGGGCGCGGCCAACAGGAAGCGGCTGGGCGCGGAGCCCACCGATGCACTCTCGGGCCTGGCGCCGCCCCGCGTGCCGGTGGGGCAGGTGGAGGAAGACGACGACATCCCGATCGCGAAGTACGCGCCGCACGAGCACGGCGGGCCGGTGCACCTGGTCAATGTCTGCATCAACCAGACCCACGACCCCAAGCAGCAGCTGTTCAACCGCGACCGCAAGAGCCTGCCGCTCACCATCGGCCCCACGGGCTGGATGCAGGCCGCGGGCGCACCGTGGACGCTGGCCAGGCCCAAGGGCGCATTGACGCTGGGTGCCTGGGCGGCGATCTCGGGCGCGGCCTTCGCGCCGGGACTGGGCCGGCTCACCAAGCGCGGCATCGCGGCGCTGTCGGTGTTCGCCGGGCTGCGCCTGGGCTACTGGTGGGACAGCAAGGAAGCCGGGCTGGAGCAGCAGGGCGCGGCGCGGCGCGTGAGCAACTTCCTGATGAAGTCGCGCTTCATCCTGCTGGAGTGCTTCGCGGCCTTCCCGGGCAGCGGCTCGCCCTTCTGGTACCTCAGCGACGGCGGCCACTTCGAGAACACCGGGGCCTACGCGCTGCTGCGCGAGGAGGCGGAGCTGATCGTGATCGCCGACTGCGGCGCCGACCCCGACTACCGCTTCCACGACCTGGAGAACCTGATCCGCCGCGCGCGCATCGACCTCAACGCCGACATCGACTTCCTCAAGCCCAACAAGAATGCGAGCTGGGGCAAGCTGGGCGTGTTCGGCTCGCTCAACGACCTGGCCTCGTCCAGCAGCCAGGCCTGCCTGGCGCTGGCACGCGTGACCTATGCCAGCGGGCAGCGCGGTCACATCCTGCTGGTCAAGCCCAACGTGTCCTCCGACCTGGCGGTGGACCTGGTGAACTTCAAGGCGGCCAACCCGCTGTTTCCGCAGCAGCCCACCACCGACCAGTTCTTCGACGAGGCGCAGTGGGAGTGCTACTTCCGCCTGGGCGCGGCCATCGGCGAGCGGCTCGATGCCGACATGCTCGAGCGCGTGGCCCAGGGCGTGCCGGGCCTGTTCTCGGTGGACGACGGCCAGGCCGGCCCGGTCGGCGCGGCGGCGGAGAACGGCAACGGCACGGTCTCGGGCGCGGTGGCCTCGATGGGGCGGCTGCAGGCACGGGTGCTCAAGGCCGGCGCGGTGACGGCGTCGCTGGGCATCGGCACGGCGGCCACCTTCGGGGTGGCGCTGTGGCAGAGCATCGACACCGTGCGCACCGAGGAGGAGAACAAGCAGCGCGCCGAAAACGCCGCCTTCAAGGACCTGACCGAGCGCTGGGCGCGCCTGCGCGCCGGTGGCGGCGGGCCCAGCGAAGCGACCTCGCTGCTCGCGGCCGAACTGCTGCGCACCGGCGACCTGCTGTGCCGCGAGGGCCGCGAGAACTTCATGGCCAACTTCAGGCTGTCCGTGCGCATCGTCGACGACGCCAAGGCCGCCTGCGCCAACGATCCGCCGCAGCGGCGCACGCCGGCTTGCGCGCGCCTGCTGGACCGCAGCAACGGCATCGACTGCCTGCAGCCGGTGAGCGCACCGCCGTGCAAGCCGCGCTACTGGGCGCGCGACTACACCGGACGCACGCCGCCGCAGGAAAACTGCAGCGGCTTCAGCACGGCCTCGACCTCCTTCGTCACGGCGCTGGTGGCGCGGGCCAACGTGCCATTCACCATCCGCTTCCGGGAAGTGCAGCAGCCGCCACCGCTGCCGATGCCCGTGCCGCCGCCGGTACCGGCAGAAGTCGCGAGCGGCGGCGACGGCGCGGCACCGCCCGAAGCCTTGCCGTCGCCGGCGGGCGCGGCCCCGCCGTCCGACACCGCATCGGGCGGTGCCGCGCCCGAGACGCCGTCGCCGTCGCCGTCAGCCGCTGTGCCAGCAGAACCCGCGGTGGTGGCCCGGGCCAGCCGGCCGGCCGGAGCGACAGCGTCGGCGCCGGCCGCGCCCGCGCCACCCCTGGCACCGCCCGATCCCAATGTGTGCGCCGGTGCGCTGGTCTACATCCAGGTCTACGGCTCCGAGGCGCGCGAGCAGGCCCGGTCCTTCCGCAAGCCCTGGCGTGCGCTGGGCGCATCCGTGCCGCCGGTCGAGGACGTGCTGGAAAGCTCGCGTGCGGCGGGCCGCGCGCCGCCCGCCGGCCACCGGCGGCCCACCATCCTCTACCACGACGCTGCGCAGCTGGCCTGCGCCGAGGCCATGTCGCGCACGGTGCTGCCGCCCACGGTGACACGCTGGACGCTGCAGGCGCTGCCCTCGCCGGTGAGCCCAACGCCGGGCACCATCGAGGTGTGGCTGCCGCGGCCCGTGCAGAGCAACGCGGTGGCCCTGCGCCAGACCGCGCCTGCGACGGGCAGCGCCGACGGCTACTGAGGAGAAACGCGAGCGCTCAGTCCGCGCCGCGCCGCCACACGTCGGCGAAGGACTTGAGCTTGCCGCGCAGCGTCTGCCGATCGTCCGAGAGCGCGTCGATGAAGTCCGACAGCCGCTTGGACTTGATCATGGTGTAGACCGTGAGCCAGGTGGTGAACACGCCCACGATGGCGAACCAAGCGAGCTTGCGGCCCAGCGGCGCGTCCGCCTCGGCCAGCAGGTTCATGCCCAGGAAGCCGGTGGTGATGGTGCCGATCAGGCCGAACAGCGTCACCACCGTGAGCCGCACCACCGTGTTGGCCTGGCGGCGCAGGCTGTCGGCGTCCAGGTAGGTGTTCATGTCGTGGATGCGCACGCGCACCTCGTCGTAGAGCTCGTCCAGGTTGAGGTGCCGCGCGCACAGGTGCGAAAGCGCCTTCACCTGCGCCTGCTGCGAGATCTCGTGGAACCAGTAGCGGTGGGTGAAGCGCAGGAAGCGCTCGAAGATGCTGCGGATGCTGCGCTTGAAGCGCTTCACGCTGGGCGTGCTGCGGATGTCCAGCCGCTTGAGCGCCTCCACCAGCTGGTCGGAGAACATCAAGAGCGATGCCTTCTGGAAATGCGCGATGAGAAAAAGCAGGAAGTGCTGGTGCCTGAACTGCGCCAGCACGCCGCGGTCGCGGCAGCCGTAGAACTCCGAGCGCGCGTCGCCGACCACGATGAGCGCGTGGCCGTTGCACAGGTAGCGCGTGTTGGGCGCAGCGCCGGCATCGGCCCAGAAGCGGTCGTAGCAGTAGCGCGATTCGAAGTCGGCCAGGTGCTGCTCGCCGAAGGGCAGGGCGCTCTGCCCGTCGCTCGCGCCGGTGACCAGGCCCAGGCGGATGAAGTCCTCACGCGTGAGCTTGCGCGGATCGTCCAGGGCCAGGTAGGCCATCATGGGCATGCGGTAGTACTCGATCTGCCGGTAGCGCAGCGGGCCAGGCTCTTCGGAGTGCTCGGCCACCAGCGGCTTCATCACGTGGGCCCAGTGCGCGGCGGTGCGCGGCGCACGGTGCGCGGCCACGTGGGAGAGGAAGGCGTCGCGCTGCTGCGCATCGGAGCGGGCCAGCACCGTGCCGCCCTTGTCCAGCCACTCGACGCTGCTCATGCAGTGCAGCGCGGCGCCGTGCGCGTCCCAGCCGGCGGGGTAGGCGCGGCCGAAGCGGTAGAGCATCTCGTGCGCCTGCCCCAGGCCCAGGTCGTTGGCGCCCACCTCGACGTTGAGGATCACCACGTCCACGTCGAAGAAGAAGTACAGGTCGATGTGCACCACCTCCAGCGTGATCGGTGCGTCGCCGGGTCGGGGCACCACGCGCAGCGCGGCGATGTCGTGGCGGCGGAAGATGCGCATGGGCGAGCCGACGACCGGGTCTTCCTCCGCCTTCGCGCCATCGGTGCGGCGCGCGCGGCCTTCGCCGTAGAGGAACTGCTGCACGTAGGGCAGGAAGCTTACGAACTCGTTGTAGTGACGCTCGTGGAAGGCCTCGCTGCTGCCGGTGTATTCGTCCACCACCTCGCGCCAGGGCGAGCTATCGCCCAGCTCGCGCATCAGTTCGAGGGCAGGGCGGCGATGGCCGTCCCCGTCCTTGTCCTGCATCAGGCGCAGCGGCCACAGCAGCACCTGTCGAAGGTGCTGGACCCGGGGTGCCGCTGCCTGTTGTTGTTTCAGTTCTGGCAGCGACTCGGCGATGGCGCTTTGCATCGGGCCAGTGTAGGCGTCCAATGGGCTGCGCGCCGCATGCCTGCTGGGCTGTACGTAGAAACCCTAGATAGCCTGAAACCGGTTTCAGATACAGTCCGTGCCCAACGTCACCAAGACGTGGATTGCATTGGACAACAGGAGACAAGCGATGTGGAAGGATGACGACGAGCTGTTCGGCCTCATGCGCCAGCGACTGTTTCCGGCGGTGGTGGGCGACATCCTCGACACCATGGGTTTCATGCGGCAGTTCCTGCATCCGCAGATCAAGCCTGTCGAGAGCCGCATGGTGATCGCCGGCCGCGCCATGCCCGTGCTGGAGACGCTGTGCTTCGACGCGGTGAACGAGGCGGGCAAGTCGGAAGTGGCCCGCGTTCCCTTCGGCCGCCTGTTCGAGGCGCTGGACGACCTGAAGCCCAACGAGGTCTACGTGGCCACCGGCTGCGCACCGCAGTTCGCGCTGTGGGGCGGGCTGATGACCACGCGCGCCATGCACCTGAAGGCCGCCGGCGCGGTGCTCGACGGCTGGTCGCGCGACACCAATGAAGTGCTGGAACTGGGCCTGCCCGTGTTCTCGTACGGCGGGTATGCGCAGGACCAGGGCCCGCGCGGCAAGGTGGTGGACTGGCGCATTCCGGTGGAGATCAACGCGGTGCGCATCAACCCCGGCGACATCGTCTTCGGCGACTGCGACGGTGTGCTCGTGATCCCGAAGGAAGCCGAGGAAGAGGCCATCCGCAAGGCGCTGGAAAAAGCCAGCACCGAGAACCGCGTGCGCGACGCCATCAACCAGGGCATGAGCACGGTCGATGCCTTCAAGACCTTCGGCGTGATGTAGCGCGCCATTTCACTTCTTCATTTCGTTTCCATGAACTACCAGTTCCAGTTCGACGCGGTCTTCGCCGCCTGGCCGCTGCTGCTCAAGGGCACGTGGATCACCGTGCAGCTCTCGCTGACGGCCACGCTGCTGGGCCTGATCGTGGCCATCGTCTGCGCGTGGGGCAAGACCTCGGGGCCGGCGCCGCTGCGCTTCGTGATCAACACCTACATCGAGATCATCCGCAACACGCCTTTCCTGGTGCAGCTGTTCTTCTTCTTCTTCGCGCTGCCGGCCATCGGGCTGCGCTGGTCGCCCTACACGGCGGCACTCACGGCGATGGTGGTGAACCTGGGCGCGTATGCGACGGAGATCATCCGCGCCGGCATCGAGTCCATTCCCAAGGGCCAGATCGAGGCGGGCAGGGCGCTGAACCTCAAGGGCTGGGAGATCTTCCGCTTCATCATCATCAAGCCGGCGCTCAAGGCCATCTACCCGGCGCTCACCAGCCAGTTCATCCTGCTGATGCTCAGCTCGGCGGTGGTGTCGGTGATCTCGGCGGACGACCTCACCTCGGTGGCGGCCAACCTGCAGTCGCAGACCTTCCGCAGCTTCGAGATCTACATCGTGGTGGCGGGCATCTACCTGGCCCTGGCCCTGGCCTTCTCGGCGCTGTTCAAGCTGATCTACCAGCGCGCGCTCAACTACCCCGACCGTCGCTAGGAGCCGAAACATCATGCGTACCTTCGGCTTTCCCGAATTCCTGTTCATCCTCGAAGCGGCCAAGTGGACGCTCGCCCTGTCGGCCATCGCTTTCATCGGCGGTGCCATCCTGGGGCTGATCGTCGCGCTGGCGCGCACCTCCGAGAACCGCACGGCACAGCTGCTGTCCACCGGCTTCATCCAGATCTTCCAGGGCACGCCGCTGCTGCTGCAGCTGTTCCTGATCTTCTTCGGCGCGCCGGTGATCGGCCTGGACATCAACCCGTGGATCGCCGCGGGCCTGGCGCTCATCCTCAACAGCGCGGCCTTCCTGGGCGAGATCTGGCGCGGCTGCATCCAGGCCGTGCCGCGCGGGCAGATCGAGGCGGCGCATGCGTTGAACCTCAGCTACCTGAACCGCATGCGCGACGTGGTGCTGCCGCAGGCCTTCAAGATCGCGCTGCCGCCCACGGTGGGCTACGTGGTGCAGATCATCAAGGGCACGTCTCTCGCGGCCATCATCGGCTTCACCGAGATCACGCGCGCCGGCCAGATCATCAACAACGCCACCTTCCAGCCGCTGCAGGTGTTCACCACCGTGGCCGCGATCTACTTCGTGGTCTGCTGGCCGCTCTCGCTGCTGGCCTCGCACATGGAGCGCAAGCGCGCCCGTGCGCTGGCACGCTGAACCATTTCCGCCTTTCATCCTCAACCATTTCTTTTACCTGGAGACGCTTCGAATGACCGCTTCCCTCATCACGCGCCGCGGCGCCACCGCCGTCCTGGCAGCCCTGGGCCTGGGCGCCGCCCTCTCGGCCTTCAGCACCACGGCCTCGGCGCAGAGCGTGGCCGACATCAAGAAGAAGGGCGAAGTGACCATCGGCATGCTGGTGGACTTTCCGCCCTACGGCACGACCAATGCGCAGAACCAGCCCGACGGCTACGACGCCGACGTCGCCAAGCTGCTGGCCAAGGACTGGGGCGTGAAGGTCAACATCGTCCCCGTGACCGGCCCCAACCGCATCCCCTTCCTGCTGACCAACAAGGTCGACCTGCTGGTGGCCTCGCTGGCCGTCACGCCCGAGCGTGCCAAGCAGGTGCAGTTCTCGCAGCCCTACGCGGCCGCCACCATCGTGCTGTACGGCAAGACCGGCGCACCCATCAAGAGCGCGGCCGACCTCAAGGGCGTGCGCGTGGGCGTGGCCCGTGCCAGCACGCAGGACGTGGCCGTGACCAAGGCCGCCCCCGAAGGCACGGAGATCCGCCGCTTCGACGACGACGCATCGGCCATGCAGGCGCTGATGTCGGGCCAGGTCGATGCCATCGGCTGCTCGGTGACCGTGGCGGCGCAGATCGCCAAGCGCGTGCCGGCCAACACCTTCGAGAACAAGTTCACCCTGGTGCAGCAGGCCATGGGCATCGCCATGCGTCCGGGCCAGGACGACCTCCTGAAGAACGTGAACGACTTCGTCTCGAAGAACACCGCCAACGGCGAACTGGGCAAGCTCTACCAGAAGTGGCTGGGCACCGACTTCCCCAAGTTCTGATCGCACCGCACAGAGAGCAAGAGAGAAGGATTGGCTGCAATGACGGCGACTCACACCCTCGGCACCGACATCATCCGGATGGACGGGGTCAACAAGTGGTACGGACAGTTCCAGGTGCTGACCGACATCGACCTGTCGGTCCGCTCGGGTGAGCGCATCGTCGTCTGCGGCCCGTCGGGCTCGGGCAAGTCCACGCTGATCCGCTGCATCAACCGCCTGGAGCAGGTGCAGAAGGGCCGCATCGTGGTGGACGGCATCGAGCTGACCGCGGGCGGCAAGAACGTGGACGCGGTGCGTGCCGAGGTGGGCATGGTGTTCCAGCAGTTCAACCTGTTCCCGCACCTGACCATCCTGCAGAACTGCACGCTGGCGCCGATGCGCTCGCGCGGCCTGTCCAAGGACGAGGCCGAGGCGATCGCGATGAAGTACCTCACCCGCGTGCGCATTCCCGAGCAGGCGAACAAGTACCCCAGCCAGCTCTCGGGCGGGCAGCAGCAGCGCGTGGCCATTGCCCGCGCGCTGTGCATGACGCCCAAGATCATGCTGTTCGACGAGCCCACGTCCGCCCTCGACCCCGAGATGGTGAAGGAGGTGCTCGACACCATGATCGGCCTGGCCGAGGATGGCATGACCATGCTGTGCGTGACGCACGAGATGGGCTTTGCCCGCAGCGTGGCCGACCGCGTGATCTTCATGGCCGACGGCCGCGTCGTTGAGCAGGCGCCGCCGGAAGAGTTCTTCAAGGCCCCGAAGGACGAGCGCACGCGCCAGTTCCTCGGGCAGATCCTCAGTTCGCACCAACCCCACTGAAGCCAACCGAGAAGGAGCCGCCCATGCCGCCCGTCCTGATCTCCCTCACCGCCTATGGCGCCGCCGAAGTCGGCCGCCACGGGCAGCCCTGGTTCGCGCGCCTGGCCTGCGAGGCCGGCGCGGACGCGGTGGAAGTGCGCGGCGAGTTGCTCGGCGAGGACAAGCTCCACGACGAACTGGCACTGCTCGCGCCCTTCACCGCGGTCTATTCCGAGCCGCTGGTGCTGTGGACCGAGGAGGGCGACCTGGACACCGGTGCGCTGGAACGCGGCATCACGCGGGCGAAGCACCTCAATGCGCCGCGGCTGAAGATGTCGATCGGCGGCTGGGCCAAGGCACCGGCCGATTCGGCGGCCGAGCTCAAGTCCATCCTGGCCGACCACCCCGCCATCGAACTCCTGATCGAGAACGACCAGACCGAGACCGGCGGCACGCTGGGCGCGCTGCAGGCCTTCTTCGCCGCTGCCGATGCCGCCGGCCTGACGCTGGGCATGACCTTCGACATGGGCAACTGGCACTACACCGGCGAATGCCCGCTGCGCGCGGCCGAGGCACTGGCGCCACGCGTGCGTTACGTACACTGCAAGGGCGTGCAGCGCCTGCCGGCCAAATGGGTGGCCGTGCCGATGACGCAGTCCTCCGCGCCCTGGCGCGCGATACTGCGCGCGCTGCCGGCCACCGTGCCGCACGCCATCGAATACCCCCTGATGGGCGACGACCTGCTGGCCGTCACCCGAGAAGAAATCACGCACATCCGGCGCCTTCGCGCCGCTGCTCCATGACCTTTGCTTCCGCGCCTGCCGCCTTCGACGTCGCCCTGTTCGGCGAGGCCATGCTTTTGCTGGTGGCCGACCAGCCCGGGCCGATCGAGAACGCGCAGGCCTTCCACAAGCGCACCGCCGGCGCCGAGACCAACGTGGCCATCGGCCTGTCGCGCCTGGGCCTGAAGGTGGGCTGGGCGAGCCGCCTGGGCACCGATTCGATGGGCCGCTCGCTCATCGCCAGCATGAAGGGCGAGGGCATCGACTGCTCGCACGTCATCTGCGACCCGACGCAGAAGACCGGCTTCCAGTTCAAGGGCCGCGTCACCGACGGCAGCGACCCGCCGGTGGAATACCACCGCAAAGGCTCGGCCGCCAGCCACATGGGGCCGCAGGACATCGACGAGCCCTGGCTCCGCTCGGCGCGCCACCTGCACGCCACCGGCGTGTTCCCGGCGATTTCCGAGACCAGCCTGCAGGCCGCGATCAAGTCCATGGACGTCATGCGCTCCGCCGGGCGCACCATTTCCTTCGACACCAACCTGCGCCCCACCCTGTGGCCCTCCACCGAGGTGATGCGCCACTGGATCAACCACATGGCCTCCCTGGCCGACTGGGTGCTGCCCGGCATCGAGGAGGGCCTGATCCTCACCGGGCAGAGCACCGCCGAGGGCGTGGCCGCCTTCTACCGCAACCAGGGCGCCCAGCTGGTGGTCGTCAAGCTGGGCGCGGCGGGGGCCTACTACGACGGGCTGGACTGCGGCAGCGGCTACGTGGAGGGCTTCCCGGTCGAGAAGGTGATCGACACCGTAGGCGCCGGCGACGGCTTTGCCGCCGGCGTGGTCAGCGCCCTGCTGGAAGGAAGGTCGGTGCCCGAAGCCGTGCGGCGCGGTGCCTGGATCGGCGCTCGCGCGGTGCAGGTGCTGGGCGACACCGAGGGCCTGCCCACGCGCGCCCAACTGGACGAAGCCGGACTCTGAAAGACGACATGAACGAGAAGAAGAAGGTCCTGGTCTTTCGCGAGCTGCCCGAGGATCAACTCGCACGGCTCGCCGCGGTGCATGACGTGACGGTGGCCAATCCGCGCATCGCCGCGCAGAAGGCCGCCTTCGACGCGGCGCTGCCGCTGGCGCAGGGGCTGATCGGCTCGAGCTACCCGGTCGATGCGGACCTCATTTCGCGCGCACCGAAATTGGAGGTGGTCTCCAGCGTGTCGGTGGGCGTGGACAACTACGACCTGGCCGCGCTCGATTCGCGCGGCATCCTTTTGTGCCACACGCCCGGCGTGCTCACCGAGACGGTGGCCGACACGGTGTTCGCCATCCTCATGGCCACCAGCCGCCGCGTGGTGGAACTGGCCAGCCTGGTGCGCGAAGGCCGCTGGGGCAAGAACATCGGGCCCGATCTGTTCGGGCGCGACGTGCATGGCAAGACCGTGGGCATCCTGGGTTTCGGGCGCATCGGCCAGGCCGTGGCGCGCCGCGCCGCACTGGGCTTCGGCATGCCGGTGCTCTACAACACGCGCCGGCCGGTCGACCTGGCCGAGCAGGCCCCCCAACTGGTGGGCCATGCGCAGTACGCGAGCCTTGCCGACCTGCTGGCGAAGTCGGACATCGTGGTGGCCATGCTGCCTTTGTCGGACAGCACGCGCGGCATGCTGGACGAATCTGCCTTTGCGCAGATGAAGAAGGGCGCGATCTTCATCAACGGCGGCCGCGGCGCCACGGTGAAGGAAGACGCGCTGCTGGCCGCGCTCGACAGCGGCCACCTGCACGCCGCCGGCCTGGACGTGTTCGCCACCGAGCCGCTGCCGCTGGATTCGCCGCTGCGCACGCACCCGCGTGTCACCGCCTTGCCGCACATCGGCTCGGCGACGCACGAGACGCGCCACGGCATGGCGGTGCTGGCCACCAGCAACCTGCTGCAAGCGCTGGCCGGTGAACGGCCTGCCGCCACCTACGACACCGGCACCACCGCATGAGGCCCCGCTCGTGGGCCGCGAAGGGGGTTCGCATGGCAGTTCAAGGTAGGGAGGTCCTGCAATGAGCACCCGCACCTCGGTACAACGGCCCGCGGGGCGCGCCACCATCGCCGACGTGGCGAAGAAGGCGGGCGTTTCCAAGGCCACGGTCTCGCGCTTTCTCAACCACCGCGAGCGGCTGCTGAGCCCCGACATCGCCGCCAAGGTGGAAGCCGCGGTCGCGGCCCTGTCCTATGCGCCCAGCCCGATGGCGCAGGCGCTCAGCCGCGGGCGCTCGCGCCTCATCGGCCTGGTGGTGGCGGACGTCAGCAATCCCTTCTCGGTGGCCGTGCTGCGCGGCGCGGAGAAAGCCTGCCAGCAGGCCGGCTACCTGCTCATGCTGTTCAACCTCGGCAACGACGGCAGCCGCGAGCGCGAGGCCATCGATGCGCTGGCGCGCTACCAGGTGGACGGCTTCATCCTCAACACCCTGGGACGCGGCGCGAGCGCCGTCGATCCGGATGCGCTGCACGGCAAGCCGGCGGTGCTGGTCGACCGGCGCCATCCCGGCATGCATGCGGACTTCGTGTCGCTGGACAACGCGGCCGCCATGCAGTCGGCCTGCGAGCATCTCGCGGCCGGCGGCTATCGCGAGCTGCTCTACATCTCCGAGCCTTCCAAGGGCGTCAGTTCGCGGCGCGAGCGCATCGCGGCCTTCGGCGAGTGCGCGAAGGCGCAGGCATCGCGCATGGCCGGCAACGTGTTCGAGTGCCAGGACGAGTCGCATCCCGAAGCGCATGACGCGCTCGACGATGCCCTGCGCGCGCTGAAGAAGCGCGCCGTGCGCGGCCGCCGCGCGGCGGTGCTGGCCGGCAACTCGGTGGTCACGCTGCGCGTGGCCGCGGCGATGACGCGGCTGGGCTGGAGCTTCGGGCAGGAACTGGGTTTCGTCGGCTTCGACGACACCGAGTGGGCGCCGCTGGTCGGCCCGGGCCTGTCGACCATCGCGCAGCCGACCGACGCCATCGGGCACACGGCCGCCACCTGCCTCATCGAGCGGCTGCAGGGCTTCGAAGGGCCACCGCGGCAACTGCTGCTGCCGGGGCAGTTGATCGAGCGCGGCTCGTCGGCCGGCTGAGGTCCGCGGCGCGGGAGATCCGCGCCGGTTGCTGTCGCACATCCGCGTGCTCCGGCGCCATACACGACTGCAGTTTCGTGGTGCGTGCTATGAAAGCTCGGTGAAAGCCCCGACGAGGGAAAGCCCTCGCTTGCGGCATAGTCCGAGAAACCGCTTTCTTGTCAAAAACCTCCCCGGAGACACCATGAAACTCGGCACCCTTGCCGCCTGCCTTTCGCTCGCCCTCAGCGCCAGTGCTTTCGCCCAGACCACCACCCTGAAGATCGGCTACGCCACCACGAAGGACTCGCACTACGGCGTCGGTTCCACGGTGTTCTGCGACGAGGTCGAGAAGGGCACGCAAGGCCGCTACAAGTGCCAGCACTTCCCCAATTCCGCCCTGGGCGGCGAGCGCGAGCAGATCGAGGCCGTGCAGCTGGGCACGCAGGACCTGGTGAACACCTCCACCGGCCCGGTAGGCAACTTCGTGCCCGAGGTGAAGATCGTCGACATCCCCTTCCTCTTCCGCGACTACGACCATGCGCGCAAGGTGATGGACGGCCCCATCGGCCAGGACATCCTCGCCAAGTTCCCCAGCAAGGGCATCATCGCGCTGGCCTGGACGGAGAACGGCTTTCGCCACATGACCAACAGCAAGCGCGACATCGTCAAGCCCTCCGACGCTGCCGGCCTGAAGATGCGCACCATGGAGAACAAGGTGCACATGGACGGCTACCGCACCTTCGGCATCCTGCCCACGCCCATGGCCTTCCCCGAGCTGTTCGGCGCACTGCAGCAGGGCACGGTCGACGGCCAGGAGAACCCCATCCCCGTGATCCTGTCGGCCAAGTTCGCGCAGGTGCAGAACCACCTCTCGCTCACCGGCCACGTGTATTCGCCCGCGCTGCTGCTGCTGTCGCCGCGCGTGTGGAACAAGCTGTCCGACGCCGACAAGAAGGTCTTCCTCGACGCCGCGCGCAGTGCCGGTGCCGCCCAGCGCAAGAAGGTCAACGAGGACGAGAACAACGGCATCGCCCAGCTCGAGAAGGACGGCATGAAGGTCGTGCGCAACGTCGACGGCAACGCCTTCCGCGAAGCGCTCAAGCCGGCCTACGTGGGCTATGCGAAGGAATTCGGCGCGGACAACATCAAGAAGATCTCCGACGTGAAGTAAGCGGCGCGCGCGCCGCCCCCGCACCGCCCTGCGGGCCAGCAATGGCCCCGGGCGGTTGCGTCTTTCCAGAGATCCAACAACAACAGTCCGTCCGTGAAAACCTTCGAACGCTATTTCCTGGCTGCGAACCGGTGGGTGCTGATCCTGCTGCTCGCGTCCATGTCCGTCATCATCTTCGTCAACGTGGCCATGCGCTACCTCACCAGCAACTCGCTGGAGTGGGCCGAGGAAGTGTCGCGCCACATGATGATCTGGCTCACCTTCCTGGGCGCCGGCCCGGTGCTGCGCTACGGCGGCCACATCGCGGTGGAGAACCTGCAGGACGCGCTGCCGCCCAAGGGCGCCATCGCCATGCGCGCGGTCGTCGCGCTGCTGCTCTTCGCCTTCTTCGGCTTCATGGTCTGGTACGGCTGGCTTTACATGCAGCGCACCATGTTCCAGCTCACGGCCGTGACGCAGATTCCCTTTGCCTACATCTACAGCGCCATGATGCTCGGCGGCATCCTGCTGGTGGTGCACTGGGCCCTGATCGTGCGGGGCTACGTGCTCAGGCGCGAATTCGCATCCGACGCGCACTTCGATGCGGCAGCAAGCGCCTCGCTATGAACGCCAGCCTGCTTCTCATCGCGTCGGCCTGCGTGTTCCTGGCCATCGGCGTGCCGGTGGCTTTCGCGCTGGGCCTGGCCACCGCCACCACGCTGATCCTGGCCGAGTCCTACCCGCTCATGGTGCTGCTGAAGGAAACCTTCACCGGCATCGACAGCTTCCCGCTGATGGCGGTGCCCTTCTTCATCCTGGCCGCCGAGCTGATGAGCGGCGGCTCGCTCACCGAGGTGCTGCTGCGCTTCGCCGGGCAGTTCGTCGGGCACCGCCGCGGCGGCCTGGGCTACACCAACGTGGTCTCGCTCACCTTCTTCTCGGGCATTTCCGGCTCGGCGCTGGCCGATGCGGCCGGCCCGGGCTCGATGCTGATCAAGATGATGGACAAGGCCGGCTACGACCGCTCGTACGCCGCGGCGCTCACTGCGTCCACGGCGATCGTGGGGCCGATCATCCCGCCTTCGATCATCATGATCATCTACGCCCTGCAGGACGACAGCGTGTCGGTGGGCAGCCTCTTCGTGGCCGGCCTGCTGCCGGGCGTGCTGATCGCGGTGGCGATGTGCGTGGTCAACTTCTACGTCTCGAAGAAGCGCAACTACAAGGGCGACGGCGGCATGCCGCCCATGCGCGAGGTGCTCATCACCACATGGAAGGCCATTCCCGCCATCCTGCTGCCGGTGGTGATCCTGGGCGGCATGCGCGCGGGCTGGTTCACGCCCACCGAGGCCTCGGTGGTGGCGGTGTTCTACGCGCTGGTGTGCGGCAAGTTCGTCTACCGCACGCTGGAGTGGAAGGCGCTGCCGGACATCCTCTCGCGCTCGGCGCTGCTCTCGGCTTCGGTGCTGATCATCATCGGGCTGTCGGCCTCGTTCGCGTGGATCCTCACCATCGAGAACGTGCCGCAGCAACTGGCCGAGTGGCTGGCGGCCATGAACCTGTCGCCGTGGATGTTCCTCATCATCGTGAACATCTTCCTGCTGCTCTTCGGCATCTTCATCGAGCCGCTGCCAGGGGTGATGGTGCTCGCGCCCATCCTCGCGCCGGTGGCGCTGAAGCTGGGCATCGACCCGATCCACTTCGCGATGATCGTGATCTACAACCTCACGCTGGGCATGATCACGCCGCCGGTGGGCGGGCTGCTCTTCGTCACCTGCAACGTCTCGCGGGTGCCGATGTCGCAGCTGGTGCGCGAGCTCAAGCCCTTCCTGTGGGCGCACGGCGCGGTGCTGCTGTTGCTGACCTTCGTGCCGGCGATCAGCACCTGGCTGCCGCACCTGTGGGGGTTCAAGTAGGCTCCTGGCACCCGAGTCACTCGGAGGCGAAATCCAAGCTTCCCTGAACGGGGGGCCGCTTCTTCGGATTCGCGGCCTCGTGGCAGGTCTCCTCGGGAGCGAATGCCTGCGAGCGGCGAAGGCCCATTCCCACTTGGGTTAACGTCCGCGCCCATGAGCACCCACACCACTTCTTCCGCATGGCGCCTGGGCTGGCGCACACTCTGGCGCGACCTGCGCGCCGGGGAACTGCGCCTCCTGATGGTGGCGGTGATGCTGGCGGTGGCGGCGCTCACCGCGGTGGGCTTCTTCGCCGACCGGCTCAAGGGCGGCCTGCAGCGCGATGCGCGCCAGCTGCTGGGCGGCGACTCGGTGCTGGCCAGCGACAACCCCACGCCCGACGCTTTCATCGAGCGGGCCCGCGCGCTGGGCCTGCAGGGCACCATCAACTACAACTTCCCGACCATGGCCCGCGCCGACGAGGCGCAGGGCGGCGCCAGCAAGCTGGTGGCGCTCAAGGCCGTGGGCGCTGGCTACCCGCTGCGCGGCAAGCTGCAGACCAGCACCCAGGCCGGCGACACCGGCGAGGCCACGCAAGGAATTCCCGAGCGCGGCGAGGTGTGGATCGACGGTCCGCTGCTCGAGGCGCTCGGCCTGAAGATGGGCGACAAGCTGCTGCTGGGCGACTCGGCCCTGCGCATCGCCCGCATCATCGTGCTGGAGCCCGATCGCGGCGCCGGCTTCATGAGCTTCGCGCCCCGCGTGATGCTCAACCAGGCCGACGTGGCCGCGACGGGCCTGGTGCAGCCGGCCAGCCGGGTGCGCTACCGCTTCGCCGTGGCAGGCGAAGAGCGCGCGGTGAAGGCCTTCAACGACTGGACCGACGAGGCGCTGAAGAAGGGCGAGCTGCGCGGCGCGCGCCTGGAGTCCTTCGAGAGCGGCCGGCCCGAGATGCGCCAGACGCTGGACCGCGCCGAGAAATTCCTCAACCTGGTGGCACTGCTCGCTGCGCTGCTGTCGGCCGTGGCGGTGGCACTGGCCGCGCGCGGCTTCGCGGCCAACCACCTGGACGACTGCGCCATGCTGCGCGTGCTGGGCCAGAGCCAGCGCACCATCGCCGGAGCCTATGCCTTCGAGTTCGCGCTGATCGGCCTGGTGGCCAGTGCCATCGGCGTGCTGATGGGCTTCGCCGTGCACTACGTCTTCGTGCTGTTGCTGGCCGGCCTCGTCGAAAGCTCGCTGCCGGCGCCCACGCTGTGGCCGGTGGCCTTCGGCCTTGGCATGGGCCTGACCCTGCTGTTCGCCTTCGGCCTGCCGCCGGTGCTGCAGCTGGCGCAGGTGCCGCCGCTGCGCGTGATCCGCCGCGACGTGGGCAACCTCAAGCCGGCCTCGCTCGTGGTATTGGGCGTGGGCGTGGCCGGCTTCGCCACGCTGCTGCTGGCGGCCAGCAGCGACCTCAAGCTGGGGCTGATCGCCGTCGGCGGCTTCATGGTCGCGGTGGCCGTGTTCGCGGTGCTGAGCTGGCTGGCCGTCAAGCTGCTGCGCCGCAGCGTCAACGAGGGCACCGCGCCGCGCTGGCTGGTGCTGGCCACGCGGCAGATCTCGGCGCGGCCGGTCTACACCGTGGTGCAGGTGAGCGCGCTGGCCGTGGGCCTGCTGGCGCTCATCCTGCTGGTGCTGCTGCGCACCGACCTGGTGGCCAGCTGGCGCCGCGCCACGCCGCCGGACGCGCCCAACCGATTCGTCATCAACGTCATGCCCGAGCAGAACGCGCCCTTCCAAAAAGCGCTGCGCGACGCCGGCGTGGGCAAGTACGACTGGTATCCCATGATCCGCGGGCGCCTGGTGGCCATCAACGGCAAGGCCGTCTCGCCCGACGACTACACCGACGACCGCGCCCGCCGCCTGGTGGACCGCGAGTTCAACCTCAGCAACAGCGCCGAGGCGCCGGAGCACAACGGCATCGTCGCCGGCCGCTGGACGCCCGATGCGCCGGGCGAGGTCAGCGTGGAGGAGGGCCTGGCCACCACCCTGGGCATGAAGCTGGGCGACACGCTGCGCTTCGACATCGGCGGCGTGCAGAACGACTCGAAGATCACCTCGCTGCGCAAGGTGGACTGGGGCTCGCTGCATGCCAACTTCTTCGTGATGTACACCGTGGCCGCGCTGCCCGACGTGCCCGTCACCTACATGGCCGCCTTCCGCGCGCCGGAGAAGAACGGCTTCGACAACGCGCTGGTGCGGGCCTTTCCCAACATCACCAACGTCGACATGAGCGCGACCATCGGCCAGGTGCAGCGGGTGCTGGACCAGGTGATCCGCGCGGTGGAGTTCCTCTTCGGCTTCACGCTCGCGGCCGGGCTGGTGGTGCTGTTCGCGGCAGTCAGCGCCACGCGCGAGGAGCGGGCGCGCGAGTTCGCCATCATGCGGGCCGTGGGCGCGCGCGCGAGCCTCCTGCGCCAGGTGCAGCGCGCCGAGCTGGCGGGCGTGGGCTTGCTGGCGGGGCTGCTGGCCAGCATCGTCGCCTCGGTGATCGGCTGGGCCCTGGCGCGCTACGTCTTCGAATTCACCTGGACCGCCTCGCCGCTGGTGCCGCTGGGCGGTGCCCTGGCCGGCGCGGTGCTGGCGCTGGCGGCGGGCTGGTGGGGCCTTCGCGAGGTGCTGCGCCGTCCGGTGGTGGCCACGCTGCGGCGCGCCTCCGAGTAGCGCAATGAAGAACGCCTTCGAGCACCGGGTGCACGAAGGCGTCGACTTAGGGTCGGCCAGCTGGCCGAAGGCTCAGACGCCCAGCCAGCTCGTCAGGGTCTTCTCCAGTTCGGCCGAAGGCGCGACGAAGGAGGTGTAGCCCGAGGTGGCGAGCGCCTTCTTGCCGGCGTCGGTGGTCGACAGCTCCAGCAGCGTCTCGCGCACCGTGGCGGTGGTGGTCGCGTCCAGCTTGCTCGAGGCCAGCCACTGCTTGATCGGCACCGCGCGGGATTCGGCACAGGTCTTGCCGCCCGTGCCCTTCCAGGCCCTGATCACGCCCGCCGAGGCGGTCGCGCCATAGGCGGTGAAGCCGTTCTGCACATAGAAGGGCACCGCGTCCTGGTAGCGGGTGGTCGACAGCTTCACGCTGCCGTCCTGCAGGCCCTGCTCGCGCAGCATGGCGCGGGTGATGACGGCGGTGATCGAGTCCGGGTCGGGCGTGACCAGGCTCTTGCCGGCGAATTCCTTCCAGTTGGAGATCGGCTGCGCGTCCTTGCACAGGAAGGACACCTTGTAGTCGGTGTAGCCGGAGGTCCAGGCCACCGACTTGTAGCGGCCCGACTTGGTGGATTCGAAGGCCAGGTGGGCCGGATGCAGGAAGACCACGTCCACCTGCTGCTGCTGCATGGCGGCGCGCGAGGCGTTGTAGGTGCTCAGCACCTTGATGCTGACGGGCTGCTTCAGCGCCTTGCCCAGCGCCTCGGCGATGGGGGCGAACTTGGCCTCGATCTCGGGGTCGGTGGCGCGGTAGGTCACGCCTTCGGTCACGCCGATCACCAGGCCCTGGGCCGAGGTCGCGGCGCTGGCCAGCAGCAGGGCGGCCAGAAGGGGGAGGCGGGCGGCGGCGCGGACTCGAGCGCTTTTGCCTGAGGGATTCGGGCCGGACTCGCCCGCGTGACTGTCTTGCATCTTGTCTCCGGATCTCGTCGTTCTGTTGCGATCGGCCTGCGGGTGCGGTCTGCGCCCCGGCAACGTCTCACAAAGTGTAAAAGACTGTCTTCAGTGCGGCGAGTCAGTGAAAAGGATTCACTTGGCCACCGGCATGCAAAGTAATGCGCAAAGGGCGCAGGAGATCAGGAGGGCTTGCCCGTTCCGAAATCCATGAAGTCGGTCGGGGCGAAGGCTCGGCTGGGCGCCGGGGCGGCCGGGCTGGCGGCGTCGCCCTGGCCGAAGGCCATGAAATCGGTGGGCGCGAAGGCCTGGTCGCGGCGGGCCTGTGCATTGGCCGCCTGGCGGCGCTTGGCCTGGTCGCGCAGGCGCGCCAGGTCGGCCCGGACTTCATCCAGGGTGCGCTGGGCCTGCGTGGTGGCGGGGGCGGGCGTGACCGGGGCCAGGGTTGCGCGAACCGACACGGGAGTCACGGTGATGGGGGCGGGGCCGGTCGGCACCGAGGGCCGCACGACTTCTGCACGGGCCGGGGGGGCGGCATTGACATGCGGACGACCGGCAACGGCCCGCGTCTTGGCCGCGTGAGCCGATTTGGCGCGCGGCGGGAAGACCGGCTGGTTCAGGATGCGAATGATGGTGCCGAACAATTGCGCTGCGTCCATGGCGTGGGAGACCCAAAGTTTTAACCAATTGTTAATGAAGCCCGGCGTCAGGACATCCGGGTCGGCCGCGTCAATCCCTGCGGCTGTCAACAATTCCACGAAACGCCGCAGCGGCCCGGAGGAATTGGCGCCAAGGCGATACTCGCGACCATGCAGATTGAAGAAAAGCCGCCCTTCGACACGCCCTTCGAATGGATAGGCGGCGAAGACAAGGTGAAGGCGCTGGTCGACCGTTTCTACGACCTGATGGAGCTCGAGCCTGCCTATGCCCGCCTGCGCGCGGTCCATGGCCCCTCGCTGGACAACGCGCGCCAGCGCCTGTTCTGGTTCCTGTGCGGCTGGCTGGGCGGACCTTCCCACTACACCGACCGTTTCGGCCACCCCATGCTGCGCGCCCGCCACATGCCCCAGAGCATCGGCGGCCATGCCATCGGCATCAAGGAGCGCGACGAGTGGCTGGCCTGCATGGACCAGGCCATGGGGGAGACCGGCGTTCCCGAGGGGCTGCGAGAGCGGCTTCGCAACAGCTTCTTCCAGACCGCCGACTGGATGCGCAACCGATAACGACAGAGACCCAGACAGGACCTCCATGAATTCCATCGTCATCGTCGGCGGCGGCCATGCCGCTGCCCAGCTGTGTGCAGGGCTGGCCGAGGCTGGCCAGGCCGCGCGCGTGCACCTCGTGTGCGAAGAGGCCTGCGAGCCCTATCACCGCCCGCCCTTGTCCAAGACCTTTCTCAAGAGCGCGGACCAGGCCACCCAGCCGCACCGGCCCCCGAACTGGTTCCAGGACTCGGGCATCCATCTGCACCTGGGCGACCCGGTGGTGGCCATCGACCGTGCAGCCCACACGGTGTCGCTGCGCTCGGGCGCCGTGCTCCCCTGGGAGAAGCTGGTGCTGGCCACCGGCAGCCGCGCGCGCCGCCTGCCGGCGCTGGGCGATGCGCCGCTGGACAACGTCATCACCCTGCGCGCGGCCGACGAGGCCCAGCGCCTGCGCGAGCGCCTCGCCCAGGCCGGGCATGTCACCGTGCTGGGCGGCGGCTTCATCGGCCTGGAAGTGGCCTGCACTGCGCTGGCGCTGGGCAAGAAGGTGCGCGTGATCGAGGTGGCGCCGCGCCTGCTGGGCCGCGCCGTCTCGCCGGCCCTGTCGAAACACGTGCTGCAGACCCACCGCGCCGCCGGCATGGAGATCGATCTGGGCGCCGCCGTGGGCGGCTTCGAGCTCGAGGACGGCCGCCTGGCCGCGCTCGAGGTCAACGGCCAGCGCCAGCCGGTGGACCTGCTGCTGCTGGGCATCGGCGGCGTGCCGGAAACGGCGCTGGCGCAGGCCAGCGGGCTGGAGTGCGCCGACGGCATCGTGGTCGACGCCCACATGCAGACCAGCGACCCCGCCGTGCTGGCCGTGGGCGACTGCACGCGCTTCCCGGACCGCCGTGCCGGTCGCGCGCTGCGGCTGGAGTCGGTGCAGAACGCCAACGACCAGGCGCGAACTGCGGTTGCCACCCTCACCGGCGCGGCGCGCGAGCACGACGCCATCGCGTGGTTCTGGTCCGACCAGGGCAGCCTGCGCCTGCAGATGGCCGGCCTGATGCCGGCCGAGGGAACGCCCGGGCTGGCGAGCGTGCGCCGGCCGGGGCCCAACGACAGCGCCTTCTCGCTGCTGCACTACGTGGACGGCAAGCTGGTGTGCGTCGAGTCGGTCAACGCGCCGGTGGACCACATGATGAGCCGCAAGCTGCTCGAAGCCGGCCGCAACCCGCCGCCGGAACAGGCGGCCGATCCGGCCGTGCCGCTCAAGAGCCTGCTGGCCTGAGCGCCTTCTAGCGCGACCCCGGCGCCAGCAGCACCAGAAGCGCGCCGGCGCCGCCTTCGGCCGGGCGGGCCTGCACGAAGGCCAGCACCTCGACCTTCTGGATCAGCCAGCGCTGCGCCTTCACCTTCAGCACCGGCTGGCGCCCGGGCGAGCCCAGGCCTTTGCCGTGCACCACGCGCACGCAGCGCAGGCCCTGCTTGAAAGATGTGCGGATGAACTGCGACAGCGCTTCGCGCGCCTCGTCGCTGCGCATGCCGTGCAGGTCGATCTCGCGCTGGATCGACCATTCGCCCCCGCGCAGCTTGCGTGTCACGTCGGTGCCGATGCCGGGGCGCCGGAAACTCATGGCGTCGTCGGCATCGAGCAGGGTGCTGACGTCGAACTCGTCAGACATCGCTTCCCGCAGCACGCGCTGCTCGTCGAGCTGGTGCTGCATGGGAATGGGCGGCGGCGGCTCGGGCGCGAGGGGCACCGCGAGCTTCTGGTGGTTGCGCAGCGGCTGGGTGGCGCCGATGGCGCGGGCGAACAGGTCCTGCTCGGCGTGCTTCTTCTTCTGCTGGGCGGCGCGTGCGGCGGCCTCGGCCGCGGCCTTCTCCTGCTGCTCGGCCAACTGCCGCTGCACGCCCTTGAGATCGGCCAGGGTCTTGAAAGTAGGTCCTTTGGAAGGCATGGACGCATCGTACGGGACCAGCCCTGGCCGCCCGGGGCGCGCGGGAATCGACGCCGCGGCTACATGAGCCCGCGCTCGGCCATCGACAGGGCCACCTCGCGGGCGACGATCACGTGGTCCAGCACGCGCACGTCGATCAGCGCCAGGGCGGCGCGCAGCGCCTGGGTCAGTGCCTCGTCGGCGCGCGAGGGCTCGGCGCAGCCGCTGGGATGGTTGTGGGCCAGCACCACCGCAGCGGCGTGCAGCTGCAGGGCCCGCATCACCACCTCGCGCGGATAGACGCTGGCCTGGCTCAGCGTGCCGCGGAACAGCTCCTCCATGGCGATCATCCGGTGCTGCGAGTCCAGGAAAAGCACGGCGAACACCTCGTGCGCCTTGCTGCCGATGGACAGGCGCAGGTAGTTCTTGACGGCCTCGGGGGACTCGAACATCGTCCGCTCCCTGAGCCGCTCGGCCAGGGCACGGCGGGCCAGCTCCAGCACCGCCGCCACCTCGGCCCGCTTGGCGCTGCCGCCCAGCCCCTTGACCTGGGCCAGCTCGTCCAGGCTGGCGTTCAGCAGGCCCGAGAGCCCGCCGAAGCGATCGAGCAGCTCCTGCGCCAGCTGCAGCACGTTCTTGCCGGCGATGCCGGTGCGCAGCAGCAGGGCCAGCAATTCGGCGTCGTCCAGCGCCGCAGGACCACGCGCGATGAGCTTTTCGCGCGGGCGCGCCCCCAGGGGCAGGTCCTTGAAAGACATGGTGCTTCGGGGCCTTTGACCCCCCTCCCTAAAATACGGGGATCAGTTTATCGGGGCTCCCCACCTTGTCTGCGCCTAATTCCGCCGATGCCGCCGTCGTTGTGACGCCCGGCGCCTTCCTCACCCTGCACTACCGGCTGTCGGGCCCGGCGGGCGACGTCATCAACACCTTCAACGACAAGCCCGCCACGCTGTCGCTGGGAACGGGCGAGCTGTCGCCGGCCATGGAGCAGCGCCTGCTCGGCCTGGCCGAGGGCGCCCACGTGACCTTCGAGCTGCCGGCCGGCGAGGCCTTCGGCGAGCGCAACCCCGAGATGCAGCAATGGGTGGCCCGCAGCCTGCTGGCCAAGATGGGCGACCCCGACGAGAAGTACCAGCTTGGCGACGTGGTGCAGTTCCCCACGCCCGACGGGCAGGGCAGCTACGCTGGCGCCGTGACCGAGCTGAGCGACACCGCGGTGCGCTTCGACTTCAACCATCCCCTGGCCGGCCAGCCCGTGACCTTCGAGGTCCGGCTGATCGGCGTGCTGTGAACCCCATGAGTGCCGTCAACGAGATCATCCTGGCCGAGCCGCGGGGCTTCTGCGCCGGCGTGGACCGTGCCATCGAGATCGTGGAACGCGCCATCGCCAAGTTCGGCGCGCCCATCTACGTGCGCCACGAGATCGTGCACAACACCTACGTCGTGAACGAACTGAAGGCCAAGGGCGCGATCTTCATCGAGGAACTGGACGAAGTCCCGCCTGGCGCCACCCTGGTCTTCAGTGCCCACGGCGTGAGCAAAGCGGTGGAGGCCGAGGCGCGTGCGCGCGGCTTCTCCATCTTCGACGCCACCTGTCCGCTGGTGACCAAGGTGCACGTCGAGGTTGCGAAGCTGGCCAGGGAAGGCTTCGAATTCATCATGATCGGCCACAAGGGGCACCCCGAGGTGGAAGGCACCATGGGCCAGCTGTCCAGCGGCATCCACCTGGTGGAGGACGTGAAGGACGTGGCCCGCGTGCAGCCGGGGCAGACCGAGAAGCTTGCGGTGGTCACGCAGACCACGCTGTCGGTGGACGACGCGGCCGACATCGCCGCGGCCGTGCGCGCGCGCTTTCCCAGCGTGCGCGAGCCCAAGCAGCAGGACATCTGCTATGCCACGCAAAATCGCCAGGATGCGGTGAAGGTACTGAGCCCCCAGGTGGACATCGTGATCGTGGTGGGCAGCCCCACCAGCTCCAACAGCAACCGCCTGCGCGAGCTGGCGCAGCGCCTGGGCACCGAGAGCTACATGGTCGATTCGGCCGACGAACTGAAAGCGCAGTGGTTCGAGGGCAAGACGCGCGTGGGCCTCACGGCGGGCGCGTCGGCGCCCGAGGTGCTGGTCAAGGAAGTGATCGAGCGCATCCGCGCCTTGGGCGCAGTGTCGGTGCGCAAGATGAGCGGCATCGAGGAAACCATCAAGTTCCCGCTGCCCAAGGGCCTGAAGCTGGAAGGCCAGAAGCACCCGGGGCACATCTCGTGAGCTGGCGTGCGGACATCGAGGCGGCTGCGCAGCGGCTGCGCGAGCAGGGCCGCGGCTACGTGCGCGAGACGCCGCTTTGGAAGCTGCCCGGCGCGCTCTTCGGCATCGAACGATCGGGCGTCGAGATCTGGCTCAAGCTTGAGCACCTGCAGGCCAGCGGCAGCTTCAAGGCGCGCGGCATGATGAACCGGCTGCTGTCACACGACATCCCCGAAAGCGGGGCAATCGTGGCCTCGGGCGGCAATGCCGGCATCGCCACCGCCGGCGCAGCGCAGGCGCTGGGCGTGCATTGCGAGGTGTTCCTGCCCGAGATCTCTTCCGAGGCCAAGCGCGCGC
Source organism: Variovorax sp. OV329 (assembly GCF_900114785.1). GTDB lineage: Bacteria > Pseudomonadota > Gammaproteobacteria > Burkholderiales > Burkholderiaceae_C > Variovorax. The sequence continues at coordinate 69,745 of NZ_FOUG01000002.1, read as the reverse complement.
GCCTGCGTTCGCTGGGCGCCAAGGTGGTGGTCGGGGGCGCCGCCTATGCCGATGCCCTGGCCGCCTGCCTGGCGCGCCAGCGCGAGAGCGGCGCGCTGCTGACCCATGCCTACGACCAGCCCGAAGTGGTGGCCGGCGCCGGCACCCTGGGCCGCGAGATCGAGGCGCAGGGCGGCCTGCCCGCCAGCGTGCTCGTCAGCGTGGGCGGCGGCGGCCTCATCGGCGGCCTGGCCGCCTGGTTCGAGACACGCAGCCGCGTGGTGTCGCTGGAGCCCGAGCAGGCGCCCACCCTGTTCCGCGCCCGAGAAGCTGGCGAGCCCGTGGATGTGGAAGTGAGCGGCATCGCCGCCGACTCGCTGGGCGCGCGCCGCATCGGCGCCCTGGCCTGGGAGCACACCCAGGCCCACGTACGCGATGCCCTGCTGCTGCCCGACACAGCCATCCGCAGCGCGCAGCTGTGGCTGTGGAAGGAACTGAAGCTCGCCGTCGAGCCCGCCGCCGCGCTGCCGCTGGCCGCGCTGCAATCAGGCACCTACCGCCCCCAGCCTGGCGAAAAGATCTGCCTGATCATCTGCGGCGCCAACGTGGACCCCGCCAGCCTGAACTGAGCGCGCACCCCACCGCGGACGTAGTCCGCAGGTGGCCCCTCCCAGCCGGCGTGACAGACCCCGAAGCCAGCCCTCGCCGCGGAACCGGCTTTGCCGGGCCGCAGGCGGAGTCTCCCCCTCGGGGGGTGGCGAATTACACGAAGCGAAGCGGAGTGAAAAGCCGGGGGGCAGTCAGTGCTCGCAGTTGACCATCCAAGGCACCCCGAACTTGTCCTCCAGCATGCCGAAGCCTTTCGCCCAGAAGGTCTCGCCATAAGGCATGGTCACCTTCCCGCCGGCGGACAGCGCATCGAACAGGCGCTTGCCTTCCTCCACGCTCTTGCCCTGCACCGAAAGCGAGAAACCCTTGAAGCCCTCGTGCGGCATGCCCGGCGGCATGTCGGAGGCCATCAGCTGGTGGCCCTGCGCCTCCAGGGTGGCATGCATGATCTTGTTCTTGTGGCTGTCGGGCGTGTCCTTGGCCATGGGGCTCTCGGCAAAGGTCATTGAGAACACGATCTTTCCGTCCAGGCACTTGGCATAGAACGAAAGTGCCTCGGTCGCGTTGCCGTCGAAGGCGAGATAGGCTTGCATGGCGATTCATCTCCTTGTGGGTGAGGAACGACGAAGGAAGCCGAGCATCCTAGCGCCGTCATGGGGCCGCCTAAAATCGGAAACATGCTCGATATCACTCTGTTACGCAAAGACCTCGCCAGCGCGGTGGCCGGCCTGGAAAAGCGCAAGAACCCGCAGCCCTACTTGGACGTCGCCGCCTTCTCCGCGCTGGAGGCCGAGCGCAAGCGCCTGCAGACCCGCACCGAGGAGATCCAGGCGCGGCGCAATGCGCTGAACAAGCAGATCGGCCCCCTCAAGGCCAAGGGCGAGCCGGTGGATGCGCTGATGACCGAGGTCAACGCGCTCAAGGGCGAGCAGGAGTCGTCCGCGGCGCGCCTGGAAGAGATCCAGCCCGAGCTGCAGGCCCTGCTGCTGGCCGTGCCCAACCTGCCGCACGAGAGCGTGCCGGTCGGTGAAGACGAGCATGCCAACGTCGAGGTCCGCCGCTGGAGCCCCAAGGGCGGCGAGGGCGGCGCGGCCACGCCCCTGGGCTTCACGCCCAAGGACCACGTGGAGCTGGGCGGCCCGCTGGGCCTGGACTTCGAGACCGGCGTGAAGCTCGCCGGCTCGCGCTTCACCGTGATGAAGGGCACCATTGCCCGACTGCACCGCGCGCTCGCGCAGTTCATGCTCGACACGCAGACGCTCAAGCACGGCTACACCGAGTGCTACGTGCCCTACATCGTCAACGGCGAGACGCTGCGCGGCACGGGCCAGCTGCCCAAGTTCGAGGGCGACCTTTTCGCCGCGCGCAAGGGCGGCCAGGAAGGCGAGGCGCAACCCGACCTGACGGCGCTCTACCTGATCCCCACCGCCGAGGTGCCGCTGACCAACTTCGTGCGCGACGAAATCGTGCCCGAGGCCACGCTGCCGATCCGCCTCACCGCCCACAGCCCCTGCTTCCGTTCGGAAGCGGGCAGCGCCGGACGCGACACGCGCGGCATGATTCGCCAGCACCAGTTCGACAAGGTCGAGATGGTGCAGATCACGCACCCGGAAAAGAGCTACGAGGCGCTGGAAGAGATGACGCGCCACGCCGAGGCCGTGCTGCAGGCGCTGGAGTTGCCCTATCGTGTGGTGCTGCTGTGCACCGGTGACATGGGCTTCGGCTCGACCAAGACCTACGACCTGGAAGTGTGGCTGCCGGCGCAGGACACGTACCGCGAGATCAGCTCGGTGTCCAACTGCGAGGCCTTCCAGGCCCGCCGCCTTCAGGCGCGCTTCAAGAACGCCCAGGGCCGCAACGAGCTGGTGCACACCCTCAACGGCTCCGGCCTGGCCGTGGGCCGCACGCTGGTGGCGGTGCTGGAGAACCACCAGCAGGCCGACGGTTCCATCGTCGTGCCGGCCGCGCTGCAGCCCTACCTTGGCGGCCAAGCAGTGCTGAAGGCCTGAAAGGCACCTCGGAAAAACGGGAAGCTTTGAAAAGCCTGCTAGAATCGCAGGCTCGACAGACACGCACCGGAGAGGTGGCAGAGTGGTCTAATGTACCTGACTCGAAATCAGGCGTGGGTTCATAGCCCACCGAGGGTTCGAATCCCTCCCTCTCCTCCAAACGAAATGGGCCCCGACCGGGGCCCATTTTCATTTCTAAGCCGCTTGCAACCGGCCGCGCTTCGTCAGGGCGCCACGCGCTTCCACGCCTCGTACAGGTCCTCGTCGTTCCGGTCGCGCGCCCGCAATCCCTCGATCTTCATCTCGCGCTCCTCGATAGGCCGCGCAATCTCGATGTAGCCGCGCTCGGCCGAGAGATCGTAGGGTTCGCCATCCTCGTTGGAGTAGGCGTAGTAGACCTTCTTCACGCCCGCCAGGTACATGGCCGTGAGGCACATCGAGCAGGGGTAGCCGCTGGCGTACACCGTGGTGCCCGACAGGTCCGTGCTGCCCAGCACCTTGGCGGCGGCGCGCACCACCTGCATCTCGGCATGGGCGGTGGGGTCGCACAGTGCATCGACCTCGTTCACCGCGGTGGCGATCACCGCGCCATCGCGCGCGATCACGGCGCCGAAAGGCCAGGTCTTGCGCTGGCGCACGTTCTCCATGGCCAGGCGGATGGAGTCGACGAGGTACTTCTCTGCGTTGGGGTCTTGGTTCATTTCTCTTGGGTTCTCCGGTCGTTGTCTGGCTCAGCTGCCGCGGTAGGTGGAAAAGAACCACGGCGAGCACAGCATGGGCACGTGGAAGTGCTGGGCAGCGTCCATCACGGCGAATCGCACGGGCACCACGTCCGAGAGCCCGTCGCTCGCCTTGAAGAAGTCGCCGACGTGGAAGCGCAGCTCGAAGTGCCCGGCGCGGGCCGACTGCGGCGCCAGCATGGGCGAATCGGTTCGGCCGTCGGCGTTGGTGCGGGTGCTGTTCAGCCGGGTGGGCGGTTCGGTCGCCACGTCGTAGAGGTCCACCTGCAGGCCGGTCAGCGGCCGGCCGGTGGTGATGTTGAGCACGTGGGTGGTGATGCCGGTCATGAGCGTCTCCTTGTGGTCCTATCGAATTGCCTGTCTCAGCTTCCGCGCGAATAGGTGTAGCTCCACGGCCCGAACTGGATCGGCAGGTGGATGCGCTCGGCCACGTTCACCACGCGCACGCGCACCGGCAGCTTGGACAGGAAGGGCTGCATCGGCAGCCTGGCCTGCTTGCGCGAGAAGTACTCGTCCACGTGCAGCAGCAGCTCGTACTCGCCGGGCTGGTAGCTCTCGCCGATCAGCAGCGGCTCGTCCGAACGGCCGTTGCCGTTGACCACGATGCTGCGGATCAGCTCGTAGCCACCGCCACCCTTTTTCGAGGAGAAGTCGATGCGCAGGCCGGTGGCCGCCGCGCCGTTGTAAGTGTCCAGCGCATGCACCGTGAGGCGAGGGCTCACGCCATGCAGCAGGATCGGGCCGCTGGCCTGGGCCGGGCCGGCGGGCGGGGCGCCGGCCTGTGCCCTGGCGGCATGGGGCACCGCGAAGGCCGCGGCGCCGAGGGCCAGGCCCGACAAGGCGAACTGCCTTCGTGCGAGCCGAGGTGCTGTCTGATTCGTCGTCGTCGTCGTCGTCATGGCAAGGCTCCGTCGTGGGTGTGATGCGATTGCGATTTCAGGGTGCGACATGCCAGGCCGGGACGCCGCGGCGCACCAGGCAGGCAGATGAAGGGAAAGCAGGGGAGGGCGGCCTCAGCCGGCCAGCAGGGCGTCGATGCGGCCGCGGGTGATGAAGCCGATCTGTTCCAGCGCGGCGCCCCGTTCGGTGGCGGTGCCCTGGGCGGTTCGCCTGCGCATGGCGTCGAAGATCTGCTCTTTGGTGCTGCGGCGCACGGCGATGATGAAGGGGAAGCCGTGCCGCTCGCGGTAGGCAAGGTTCAGGCGCTGCATCTCCTGCAGTTCCTCGCTGCTGAGTGCGTCGAGGCCTGCGCTGTTCTGCTCGCCCACCGACTCGCGGGTCATGGTGCCGGCACGGGCCTCGTGGCCGGCGAGTTCGGGGTGGCCGCGCAGGAAGGCCAGCCGGCGTTCCTCGGGCGCCTGGCGCACGGCATCGAGCATGGCCGCGTGCAGCGCGTCGATGCTGGCGAAGGGCCGGCGCGACCAGGCGGCCTCGGCCACCCAGGGCGAATTCTCGAAGGTCGGGCCCACGGCGGCGACGAAGTCGTCGCGGTCCATCGCGTTGAGCGCGGCGAGGTCCAGGCGTTGTTGCTGCGAAATGACGGTCATGGCGGAATGCTTCCCTTGGATGTGATGCGGCTCGGGTTCAATGCGCGGGTGCGGTGGCGCCCATCCGGGCTTCCTTGCGGAAGGCCGGCACGAAGGCCAGGATGAGCAGCGTGGCGCAGATCTCCACGCCGGCCACCACGTACAGGCCAGGGGCCAGGCTGCCGGTGGCGGTCTTGATCAGGCCCAGCATCCACGGGGCGCCGAAGCCGGCCAGATTGGCGATGGAGTTGATCAGTGCCACGCCGCCGGCGGCCGCGGTGCCGGCCAGGAAGCGGTTGGGCATCTGCCAGAACACGGGGATGGCGCTCATAGTGCCGACGATGGCCAGCGCCAGGCCCACCAGCACGACGATGGCGGGGCTGCGGCCCAGGGCCAGGGCGACCACGAGCAGCGAGCCGGCGCCCAGCGCGGCGGCCAGGCCGCAGTGCCAGCGGGATTCCTGGTGGCGGTCGGAGTGGAAGCCGTTCCAGATCATGCCGGCCGCGCCGCACAGGTAGGCCGCCGCCATGATCCAGCCCACGGTCAGCGGGTTGGTAAAGCCCACTTCCTTGACCAGCGTGGGGCCGTAGAAGGTCAGCGAAGAGTTGGCCGCGATGATGCAGAAGAAGATCAGGATCAGGAGCCAGATCTTCCCGTCCTTCAGCGCGGCCAGCATGCTGTGCTCGCGGTGGCCGAGGGCCTGGCGGTCACGCTCCAGGTCGGCATGCACCAGCTGGCGCTGGCGCTCGGTCAGCCACAGGGCCTGCCCGGGCCTGTCGGTCAGGTAGAAGAAGGTGGCGATACCGGCCAGCACCGAGGGAATGCCCTCGAGCAGCAGCACCCACTGCCAGCCGGCCCAGCCGTTGACGCCGTTCAGGTTGTTCATGATCGTGCCGGCCAGCGGGCCGCCGATCACCCCGGCAAAAGCGGAGGCCGACATGAACATGCCGAAGGCCTTGGCGCGCCGGTCGTTCGGGAACCAGTAGGTGAGGTAGAGAATGATGCCGGGATAGAAGCCCGCCTCGAACACCCCCAGCAGGAAGCGCAGCGAATAGAACATCACGGGCGTGGTCACGAACATCGTGGCGATGGAGGTGAGCCCCCAGCCGATGGTGATGCGCATGATGGTCTTCTTGGCACCGATCTTCTGCAGGAGCAGGTTGCTGGGCACCTCGAAGAAGAAGTAGCCCAGGAAGAAGATGCCGGCGCCCAGGCCGTACACGGCTTCGCTCCACTTCAGGTCATCGAGCATCGTCAGCTTGATGAAGCCGATGTTGACCCGATCGATCCAGGCCAGCACCCACAGGAGCATCAGGAAGGGGATGAGGCGGAAGAAGATCTTGCGGTAGGCAAGGTCGAGTTCGCTGCGTTGGGGGGATTGCCGGGCCGGGGCCGCGGCGGCTTGCGAGGTCATGGGTTTGTCTCCTTGGGGCTCTGCCTGTTGTGTGGCCGTTGGTGTGCAGGCGGAATGTAGGCACAAAGGAGGATGGCGGCGCGCGCCTTTCATAATGGGCGACATAACGCTTTCTGATAGTGCCCCTGGAAGGAGGAGCCTAGCGCGCTTGCCATGTCACGTGCCAACGATCCGATCGACGTCTACCTGCTGCGTGTGCTGGTCGCACTGGTCGCCGAGCGCAGCGTGTCGCGGGTCGCGGTGCGCATGAACCAGACGCAGCCGGCCATCAGTGCCGCCCTGCGCCGCCTGCGCGAGGCCTTCGGCGACCCGATCCTGGTGCGCGAGCGCGGCAGCATGGTGCCCACCGAGCGCGCCCTGCTGCTGCGCGAACGCGCGCGCGGCGTGCTGCTGGACATCGACCACATGCTGGCCGGGCCGGAGGCCTTCGAGCCGCGCGCCAGCGCCATGACCTTCACCGTCGCCTCGCCCGACTACCTGGCCGCGAGCTTCATGGGCGACGTGGTGGCGCGTTTCCGGGTGGAGGCGCCCAACGCGCGACTGGTGGTGCACTCGCTCACGGCAGACTACGACTACGAGCGCGCGCTTGCCCATGGCGAACTCGACATCGTCATCGGAAACTGGCCGCAGCCGCCCGAGCGCCTGCACCTGTCGCTGCTGCTGGAGGACGAGTTGGTGTGCCTCATGGGCAAGCGCAACCCGCTTGCCAAGGGCACGATGACGCTGGAGCGCTACCTGGCCGCGCCGCACGTGGTGCCCTTGCCGCTGGCCAGTGCGCACCGGGCGGTGATCGAGACGCACCTCGCAGGGCTGCGGGTGTCGCGGGATGCACGGGTGGTGGTTCCCTACTACGCGGTGGCGCCGCACCTGGTGGCCGACAGCGACCTGGTGTTCACCACGGCCCGCCACTTCGCCATGCAGTTCGTGCGCACCCTGCCGGTGGTGGCGGTGCCGGCGCCCGAGGGCTTTCCGCGCATGCGCTTCTACCAGCTGTGGCACGACCGCTCGCAGCACCAGGCGGCGCACCGCTGGCTGCGCGGGCTGCTGTCGCAGGTGGCTGCAAAGCAGGCAGGCGACGCGGCCGCCGCGTGATGCAGGCTTCGGCCTGCGACAGGTTGGACTACTGGATATCGCTGAACTGCGTGTCGCCCGAGTGCGGGCGCGCGAGCCACTCCGACAGCCAGTATTCGACGCGCGCATTCACACGTGCGATGGCGGCCGCACGGTCTTGTCCGTAGCGGGTGAGCACCAGCCGACAGCGCATCACCTGGCCGTCCCACAGTTCGGCCACGCCTCCGAGTTGGCCCGACGCGTCGGGCCCGAGGGCAAGCTCCAGCTTCCAGCCGGGCGGCAGCGCAGGCTGCGCGTCGCCGGCTTGTTGCGGCTGTTGCTTGTTGTTGTCTTCGTCCAAGATCCCATCCTCTGCCCCAAGGGCAAGGCCGAAGCTTACGCCAGATGGTGGCGTGCAAGTCATACCCGCAAAGAGGGACAAGGTTGCGCGGGCGGGTGGATGGAAGCAGCATGGGTTCACGCAAAAGACCCATTGAAAGAAGGAGACCGAGCCGTGCCCATGGAACTGCTCAAGCAGCTGGCCGACATGGATTTGCCCGCGGCGTTCTATGCGCCAGCCGACATCGATCGCCTGCGCGTGCTGCGCGCGGCAGAGCTCGTGGAAGCGCTCATTCCCCCGGTGGAAACGCTGGAGCGCGGCGCCCACCTGCACAGGACTGCCCAGGTGCTGTGCATCACGCTCAAGGGCCGCATGGCGCTCGGGGGCCAAGCCGTTGAATCTGCGCCAGACTGAGGCGGCTTCGCGCCCGCGCCAACCGGGCAGCGACGAGCCGCCGCCGGAGCCCGTGCCTGGGCAGGACGACCCCAACCCCCAGCCGACGGAGCCGCCCCGACCTTCCCCCGAGGAGGAGCCCTCCACGCCCCAGCCGCTGGCGCGTGTCAGCGCATTCCGACGCCCGCCGACACCCCGATGGCGGACAAGCGCTTGCGGCTGCGGCTGACGAAACATGCGGCAGCGCGCCGCTGCCTTTCGTCCTGCGCCAGATCTATACCTTGCACACGGGATTCCCCCGCGTGGAGAAAAGCCATGAACCGGACCAACAACTGGGAAGAAGAAGCGAATGAGCTGGGCTGGCGCTATTGCTACGAATGCGTTTCCCCGGTCAACGGTTCAAGGCTCCGGGTTCCCGGCGAGGCAGAGGCCTACTTCTGGTATTTGCTTGGCTACCGGGTGCATCGCATGCTGGAGCGTTCGGCGCAAGGACCGGAGGGCCGATCATGCTGATACGCCTGCAGTCGATTCCCCTTGCGCCCGACCAGCGCCTCATCGTGGCGTGGATTCGCGCCTGCATCTGGGCGGATGTCGAGGGCAGGCCCTTCTGCCGGCTGCACTGAGCAGCCGACGAGCGTGGCGGACGGGATCAGGCGCCGTCGAATGCGGCTTGCAGCGCGGCGATGTCGATCCTGCCCATGGTCATCATCGCTTGCATTACTCGGGCGGCACGGACGCAGTCGCTGTCCTGCAACATTGCGCTGAGGGATTTGGGAATGATTTGCCACGACAGGCCGAACCGGTCCACGAGCCAGCCGCAACGCTGCTCCTTGCCGCCCTCGCCAAGTGCCGACCAGTAGCGGTCGACCTCTTCCTGGGTCTCGCAGTTCACGTACATCGAGAAGGCGGGCGTGAGCTGGTAGACGGGGCCGCCGTTCAAGGCCATGAAGGACTGGCCTTCCAGCGTGAAAGACAGGCCCATGGCCTTGCCGCCGGACCCGGGCATGACGCTGTCGACGCACGAATCCTTGAAGAGTGTGCGGTAGAAGGCGACGGCCTCCTCGGCGTTGTCGTCGAACCAGAGGAAGGGCGTGATCTTTTGCATGGCGACTTCCTCAGTGGCAGCAGCCGTGCGATGGTGCCGCGCCGGGTTCGTGCTGGTACTCGTCGTGGCGCTTCACCCAGCTGCTCATCTTCGCGCCCTCGGACGGTTCGCGGCGGCCCAGTGGCGTCATGTCGAGCAGGGCGTAGGCCGGCAGCAGCACCTCGCCTCCACGCCCGAAGGAGGAGTAGGTGTGGAAGACCTCGCCCTGCGCGTTGCGGATGAAGGCGCTCAGGCCCGAGGCCTCCTCTCCCCATGGCACCTGGCGCTTGAAGTTGTAGTCCACCTCGCCGGCCGCAACCTGCTCGGGTCTGAACGAGACGTTGAAGTCGTAGTTGAAGTCGCTTCCGCCGGAGGACACCCACGGTATGCCCCAGCCCATGCGCAGCTGGTAGCGCGAGATCTCGTCCAGCGGCGCGCGCGACGCCGCCACCACCTGCACGCCGTGGTTGCGCAGGTGCACGACCACGCCGTCGATGTGGTCGAGCACGAAGGAGCAGCCGACGCAGCCCTGGTCCTGGCCGGGCGCGAGCATGAAGTGATAGACCAGCAGCTGCTCGCTGTCGCCGAACAGGTCCAGCAGCGCCTTCTCGCCCTGGTGCGTCTGGAAGCGGTAGTCCTTGTCGATGCGCACCCAGGGCAGTTCGCGCCGCTGCTCCGCCAGGCGGTCGTGCGCGCGGGTGAGCTCCTTCTCGCGTTCCACCAGCCGGCGGCTGGCCTCGATCCATTCGGTGCGGGATACCACCGGATGGTTCATGTCGATACGCATGTTCATGGGGTCGTCCTTTCAGTGGGAGGGAAGTGCGCCTGGGGCGCGACGAAGCAGCCGAGCTTGTCGATGGTGGGAAGCCATCCGCCTTCGTGGCTGTCACGCTCGTCCTGGTCGGAGAACTGCTCGTGCAGGAACTCCATCTGCGTTCCGCTGGCCGTGGGCGCGAGCCGCACGGTCACCAGCGACTCGCGCTCGGGCGTGCTTCGCCACGTCCAGGTGAAGACCAGCTTGCGTGCCGGGACTACCTCGCGATAGGTGCCGCTGACCTCGTGCTCGTCGCCGTTCTGCAGCCTGAAGGCCACACAGAAGCCACCGCCGACGCGTACGTCGGTGCGAGCATGGAGCACCGAGTTGTCCTCTCCGGGGCCGAACCAGACGCTCAGCGCTTTCGGGTCGGTCCAGGCTTGCCAGACCTGCTCGGGCGTGACTTCGTCGTAGTGCCGCTGGATTCGGAGCGAGGGTCGCTCGCGGGCGGCGCTGGCGGCTTCGTGGGCCATGCGGACAACTCCTTCTGGTGGTAGAGGTAGCGACCCAGCGCATCGAAGCGCTCGGTCCAGAACTTCTCATAGCGCGACAACCACACGGCGGCCTCCTGCAGGGGCTGCGCGGAAAGCTCGCAGCGAACCACGCGCCCTTCCTTCGCCCGGGCGATGAGGCCGGCTTCCTCCAGCACCCGCAGGTGCTTCATGAACCCCGGCAGCGACATGCCGTGCGGCTGGGCCAGCTCGGACACGCTTTGCTCGCCTTCGCCCAGCGCGCGCAGGACGTCGCGCCGCGTGCGGTCGGACAGCGCGGCGAACACGCGGTCCAGTTCGGCGGCAGCTTCATCGTCGGAGGCCTTTAACTTAACCATTGGGTTTAGTATTTATCCGATCGACGGGTGTGTCAAGACTCTCCAATGCCCACGAGTGCTTTCGCCAGTGCTCAGAGTGCCTCGCTCTTGCTACAGTCCGGGCATGAGTCGAGGCAAGTCACGTTCAAGCGCCAGCAAGGTGGAATCACGCGCCAAGGCGCCGGCCGCCGCCGCGCCGGCGTCGGCGTCGGCATCTTCCGGACGGCGCCTGCTGCTGGCGGGTGTTGCCGTGGTGGCCTGCGCAGCGGCCGGCTATGGCGGCGTCGTGTGGCTGGGTGGCGGTGGTGCCACCGGCAAGGCATCGCAGCAGCGCATCGGCGATGGCCGCACCGGCCCCGAAGGCATGGCCTGGGTGCCAGGCGGCAACTTCCTCATGGGCAGCGACAGCAAACTCGCGCAGGCCAACGAAAAGCCAGCGCACCAGGCCCAGGTGAAGGGCTTCTGGATGGACCGCCAGCACGTGACCAACGCGCAGTTCCGCCGCTTCGTCGAGGCCACCGGCTACCGCACCACGGCCGAACTGCCGCCCGATTGGGAAACCATCAAGGTCCAGGTGATGCCCGGCACGCCGCGTCCGCCGGACAGCGCCATGGTGGCCAGCGCCATGGTCTTCGTCGGCACGCCCGCCGTGGTCGACTACAGCGACTTCAGCCGCTGGTGGCGCTACGTGCCCGGTGCCGACTGGCGCCACCCGCAAGGTCCCGGCAGCAGCATCGAAGGAAAGGACGAGCATCCGGTCGTGCAGGTCAGCTACGCCGATGCGCTCGCCTATGCCAAGTGGGCCGGCAAGCGCCTGCCCACCGAGGCCGAATGGGAATTCGCTGCGCGCGGCGGCCTGGAGCAGGCCACCTACACCTGGGGCGAGGAATTCACGCCGGGCAAGCAGCAGATGGCCAACGTGTGGCAAGGGCAGCAGCAGCGGCAGTTCCCCGTGGTGAGCGCCAAGGCGGGCGGTGCCATCGGCACCAGCCCGGCCGGCACCTTCCCGGCCAACGGCTACGGCCTCTACGACATGACCGGCAACGCCTGGCAATGGGTGGCCGACTGGTACCGGGCCGACCAGTTCAGGCGCGAGGCCGCGATCGGCAAGCCGGCCGACAACCCGCCCGGCCCGCAGGACAGTTTCGATCCCAGCGAGCCGGGCGTGCCCGTCAATGCGCCCAAGCGCGTGACGCGCGGCGGCTCCTTCCTTTGCAACGAGGACTACTGCATGAGCTATCGGCCCAGCGCGCGGCGTGGCACCGACCCCTACACCAGCATGTCGCACCTGGGCTTCCGCCTGGTGATGGACGACTCGGCCTGGAAGGGGCGCCAGCAGACGCAGGCCGCCACCCCGGCCGGCCAACCGGCGTCGGGCGGCTGAACGTGCGCGGAAGTTCTGCGTTCGCCGGCCTCGGCAATTCCTCCTTCGCCAGCCTGACGCCCGCGCCCGCGACGGCGGACGAAGCCGAGCCGTGGGTTCGCGGCGAGCTCATCCGCAGCCTGATGCGGGCCGCGCGCGGCTCCTACCTGCTTGCAGCCGCGCTGATGCCGGCCATGATTGCCCTCAGCTGGGGGCACGTGCCGGCCTGGCAGCTGTTCGTGTGGCTCGGGCTTGGCGCCGTGGCGACGGGATTTCGCGTGTGGGGCGAGCGCGTGTATGCGAGCCAGTACGCGGCGCGCGACTCGGCGTCGCAGCAGCGCTTCATGGAGCGCTACCACCCGCTGTGGAGCGCCAGCGCCTTCGTCTGGGGGCTGTCGGTCCTGATCTTCTTCGAGCGCACGCCGCTCATGAACCAGTTCATGAGCTGGCTCATCGTGGCGGGCGTGGCCACCTTCCCGCTCAACGGCCTGTCGCTGCATCCGCCGCTGCTGCACCGCTACGTCAACACGCTCTTCGTCACCATGCTGGCTTGCGTGGCCCTGCGCGTGATGCAGATGGACCTGAGCAATCCGCACTTCAACTACGGCTTCCTGGCGCTGCCGCTGTTGCACTGGTGGATGCTGCTGCGCGCCGGCCGGCGCATCCACGAGACCGCGCGCAACAGCTTCGAGCTGCTCTATCACAACCACATCCTGATCAACTCGCTCACCCAGCAGCGCCAGGCGGCGGTGGCCGCCGTGGCGATGAAGAACCGCTTCCTGGCCAGCGCCGCGCACGACATGCGCCAGCCGGTGCTGGCGCTGTCGCTCTATGCCGACTGGCTGCGCAATGAGCCGGAACTGGTGCAGGACATCGCGCCCAAGATCGTGCGCGCCACCCATGCGGTGAACGCGCTCTTCGATTCACTCTTCGACCTGGCACGCATCGACTCGGGCCAGGTGCGCCTGCACATCGAGCGGGTGGACGTGAAGCAACTGCTGCACGACCTGGAACTGCAGTACCGCCCGGTGGCCGAGGCCAAGGGCCTGAACTTCCGCGTGCATGCGCGCTCGGGCACGGTGCTCACCGACCCGATCCGCGTGCGCCGCATGATCGGCAACCTGATCGCCAACGCCATCAAGTACACGCCGGAAGGCGGCGTGCTGATCGCCTCGCGCCAGACCGCCGAGGGCCTGCGGGTGGAGGTGTGGGACACCGGCATCGGCATCGCGCGCGAGCACCTGCGCGACGTGTTTTTGGAGTTCTACAAGGTGGCCGACCATGCGGGCACTTCCGACGGCTTCGGCCTGGGTCTGGCGATCGTGGCGCGGCTGTCGCACGCGCTGGGGCACCCGGTGAGCGTGCGGTCTCGTCTCGGGCGCGGCAGCGTGTTCCGGGTGGCGTTGCACGACGCGGACGAAGCGCAGGCGCAGGCGCGGATCTCCGGCGCAGTGGGCTAGGGCGCGCACCACGCCAAAACAAGAACGCGCGCCATCGGCGGGCGTTCCTGCTTGGGCGGGATCCGCCTCAGGTGCTGCTGCTCAGCAGCAGGCCGTGGTTGCGCGCGTGGTGCAGCGCCTGCGTGCGGCTCTTCACGCCCAGCCGGCGGAACAGGCGCCACAGGTGCACCTTCACGGTGTGCTCGCTGATCTCCAGTTGGGTGGCGATCTCGCGGTTGCTCATGCCCTTGTCGAGCATGGCGATCAGCTGCGTCTGGCGCTTGGACAGCTTGCCGCTGTTGGCCGGCGCGACTTCCTCGCGCTCGTCGTCGGCCGACAGCAGGCCGCGCAGGGCAGCCGTGAGTTCGGTCGAGCCGGCCGATTTCTCGATGTAGATGTCGGCACCGGCTTCGATGCAGGCCTCTTCCATGTCGGCGGCCGGCGAGGCGGAGTACACCGCGATCGGGATGCCGGGGTAGCTGTTCTTGACGGCCAGGACGCCGGAGACGCCGGTCGTGTCGGGCAGCTTGAGGTCCAGGCAGAAGAGGTCGGGCGTGCCGTGCTGGCGCACCGCGGCGGCCAGGCGGTCCAGCCGTTCGAGTTCGACGATGTTCTCGGCCGGACGCAGGCGGCGCAGCACCATCACGATGGCATCGCGCATCAGGGGGTGATCGTCGATAACGTAAATGCTCATGCTTGTTCAGTTCTATTCCGTGCGCCGAAATGGGCGGAACCCGGTCTTGCTTTTCTTGTAGGGCGCGAGGCGCTTCCTATCCCTTTACTCATCGCCACTTGGATTGGCGAGCGCTTCCAGCACTTTTACTGCAGTCAGCGCCTCTTGATTGTCGATGGGTTCCAGAAACTTCGCGTAGGAATTCACGAATTCCTGAGGGGATTGTTGCAGGGCGCCAATAATGCGGCCCGCTTCTTGAGGCGTCTGGAAGCCGAGGCTCTGCAAAAGCGTACTTCCTTGTTCATCCTGGAGCTTGAAGTAAAACAATCCGTCTCGCTCCCGATACTGTTTGAAGCCCGCCTTGCTGGATTTGCTTACCTTTGCCGGCTTGGTAGTGGCAGCTTTTGCACCCGTGGCCAGGCTGCGCAGGCCCACGGCGTGTCGCAGACGCGACATGAAAGGACGTGATATTTCACGCGCCTTCTCCGCGCCGGCCAGCAGAATGGCCTCGATCTGGGAAGGATCGGCGATGAGCGCCTCGTAGCGCTCGCGCTTGGGCGCGATTTCGCGGTCGATGCGCTCGAACAGCATCTGCTTGGCCTCGCCCCAGGCGATGCCTTCGGCAAAGGCGCGGCGCAGGGCCGCGGTTTCTTCCTCGCTGGCGAAGGCCTGGTAGATCTGGAACAGGGCCGAGCCTTCGGTGTCCTTAGGCTCTCCCGGCGCACGCGAGTCGGTCACGATGCCGGCGATGAGCTTCTGCAGCTGCGCGCGCGGCGCGAACAGCGGGATGGTGTTGTCGTAGCTCTTGCTCATCTTGCGGCCGTCCAGCCCGGGCAGGAGCGCCACCGCGTCGTCGATCTCGGCCTCGGGCAGCGTGAAGTGCTCGCCGTAGAGGTGGTTGAAGCGCTGCGCGATGTCGCGCGTCATCTCCAGGTGCTGGGCCTGGTCGCGGCCCACCGGCACCTTGTGCGCGTTGAACATCACGATGTCCGCGGCCATCAGCACCGGGTACATGAACAGGCCCGCGCTCACGTCGCCGTCCGGGTCTTCGCCGCGGGCCACGTTCTTGTCCACCGCCGCCTTGTAGGCGTGCGCGCGGTTGAGCATGCCCTTGGCGCTCACGCAGGTCAGCAGCCAAGTCAGCTCGGGAATCTCGGGGATGTCGGATTGGCGGTAGAAGGTCACGCGCTGCGGATCGAGCCCGCTGGCCAGCCAGGTGGCGGCGATCTCCAGCGTGGAGCGCTGGATGCGCGCCGGCTCGTCGCACTTGATGAGCGCGTGGTAGTCGGCCAGGAAGTAGAAGCTCTGGACGTCGTCGCGCAGGCTGGCCTGCACCGACGGGCGCACCGAGCCCACGTAGTTGCCCAGGTGCGGCGTGCCGGTGGTGGTGATGCCGGTGAGGTAGCGGGTGACTTTGGGAGAAGACGAAGCCATGTCGAAGAGCTCAGCGCAGCAGCGCGGCAAAGGGAGTCAGGAGAAGGTTGATGGCCTGGTAGCCGAAATCCATGAGCGGACGCAGCCACCAGGTGCCCACCACGCCGGCGATGACCAGCGCCATGACGATGAAGAAGCCGTAGGGCTCGATGCGCGCCAGCAGCTCCTGCGCACCGCCGCGTGGCAGCAGGCCCGCGAGTACGCGGCCGCCGTCCAGCGGGGGCAGCGGGAAGAGGTTGAAGGCCCACATCACCAGGTTGACCAGCACGCCGGCCTGGCACATCTTGATGAAGAAGGTCTCGTTGATGCCGGCGGCCAGCAGGCCCACCAGCAGCAGCGCCCAGAAGATGGCCTGGACAAAGTTGGAAGCCGGCCCGGCAAGCGCCACCCACACCATGTCGCGCTTGGGGTGCCTGAGCCGCCCGAAATTCACCGGCACCGGCTTGGCATAGCCGAACAGGAAGGCGCCCGAGGTGGCGAAGTACAGCAGCAGCGGCATCGCGATGGTGCCGATGGGGTCGATGTGCTTGAGCGGGTTGAGCGTCACCCGGCCCAGTGCCCACGCAGTGTTGTCGCCGAAATAGCGGGCCGCGTAGCCGTGGGCTGCCTCATGGATGGTGATCGCGAAGACCACCGGCAGGGCGTAGATGAGGACGGTTTGGACGAGTTGATTGATATCCACGCGTTCATTGTCTCAGAGCGCCGCCTGCGCGCCCTTAACGGGCGCTGATGCCATTGCTAGAGGCCCAGCGGACCCAGCGGACCACGCCCCTGCCGCACCACCACCGGCTCGCCGCCGTCGCCCATGGGCGTGAGATCGACCACCGTGGTGGGCTCGGACGGGCAGGCGCCCGCATCGATCACCCCGCCCACCTGCTTCTCGAAGCGCTCGCGGATTTCCTCCGCATCGTTGAGGGCGTCGGTCTCGCCCGGCGGAATCAGCGTGGTGGCCAGCAGGGCCTCGCCGTGCAGCATCAGCAGCTCGCGCAGCACCGCGTGGTCGGGCACGCGCAGGCCGATGGTCTTGCGCTGCGGGTGGCTCACCCGGCGCGGCACTTCCTTGGTGGCTTCCAGGATGAAGGTGTAGGGCCCCGGCGTGGCGGACTTCAGCAGGCGGTACTGCTTGTTGTCCACCCGTGCGTAGTTGGCCAGCTCGCTCAGGTCGCGGCACAGCAGGGTGAGGTGGTGCTTCTCGTCCACGCGGCGGATGCGGCGCAGCTCGTCGACCGCGTCCTTGTCGTCCAGGTGGCAGGCCAGCGCGTAGCTGGAGTCGGTGGGCACCGCCAGGATCTCGCCGCGGGCCAGCAGCGCCGCGGCCTGCTTGAGCAGGCGCTGCTGCGGGTTGTCGGGGTGGACTTCGAAGTACTGGGCCATGATCTGAAGTGCAGCAGTCTACGACTCGGCCGGCTCGATGGGCACGCGCCGTTCCTTCACCGTGAGCCAGGCCCCCGCGGCGCCGCACACCGCGATCAGGCCGATGCCCACCAGCGAGATGAAGTCCGGCACGCGCGAGAACACCAGCCAGCCACCCAGCATGGCGAAGGCGATCTGGGCGTAGAGGTAGGGCGTGAGGGTGGAGGCCGGCGCGCGCTGGAAGGCCAGGATCAGGATCAGGTGGCCCACCGTGCCCATGAAGCCCATGAGGCACAGCAGCGCCCACCAGTGCCAGGAGGGCAGGGAGGTCCAGACGAAGGGCAGGGCCACCGAGGCGATGAGCGTGCCCACCCAGCCGCTGTAGAAGTTCATGGTCAGCGGGTTCTCGGTCTGCACCAGCTTGCTGGTGAGCACCTGGAACCAGGCGTTGGTGAACACCAGCCCCAGCGGCAGCAGCGAGGCCCAGCTGAAGGCGTCGCCGCCCGGGCGCAGCACGATCATCGTGCCCACGAAGCCGCCGATGGTCAGGCTCCAGCGCAGGGGCGAGACGTGCTCCTTGAGCGTGGTGGCGGCCAGCAGCGTGACCACCAGCGGCACCACCAGCACGATGGCGGTGAACTCCGCCATCGGCATGTAGCGAAGGCTCAGGAAGGCGAACACGCTGGAGCCCAGCAGCAGCGTGCCGCGCAGGATCTGGTACTTGGGATGCGCCGTGCGCAGCACAGACAACCCGTGCCGCGGCAGCAGCACCGCGGCCGAGGCCACGGCCTGGAAGGTGTAGCGGAACCACACGCCCATCATCACCGGCACGACGGCGGTCGAGACCTTGGTGGCGGTGTCCAGCGTGGCGAAGCAGCCGGTGGCCAGCAGCAGCAGGCCAATGCCGGCGAGCACACGTTCGGATTCGAGGTCACGCGTGCCACGCGGCACGGGCGTGATGGAGCTCATCTGGCCCCTTCGGGCGGCCGTGCGGTGCTCACCGGACCCGGTTCTCCAGCAGTTCCCACACCGGCTGCAGGTTGCCCGGCAGCCAGGGCAGCTTGCCCAGGTCGCAATGGCTTTCGTCGGGACTGTGGAAGTCGCTGCCGCGTGAAGCGGCAAAGCCGAACTCCAGGGCCTTCTCGGCATATTCCTGGTATTCGGGCGGGCTGTGGCTGCCGGTCACCACCTCGATGGCGCGGCCGCCGTGGGCCTTGAATTCGAGGAAGAGCGCGTACTCTTCGTTGGCGGTGAACTTGTAGCGCCCCGGGTGCGCGATGACGGCCAGGCCGCCCGCGTCCTGGATCCAGCTGATCGCATCCTTGAGCGAGGCCCAGCGGTGCGGCACGTAGCCGGGCTTGCCTTCGGTGAGGTACTTGCGGAACACCTCGTTGGTGTCGCGGCAGTGGCCGCCTTCCACCAGGAATCGCGCGAAGTGGGTGCGCGAGATCAGCTCCGGATTGCCCACGAACCTGAGCGCGCCTTCGTAGGCACCCTTGATGCCGACCTTTGCCAGGCCCTCCGACATTTCTTCCGCACGGCGCCCGCGTCCGCCGCGGGTGTCGTAAAGCCCCTGCTTCATGGCCGCGTCATCGGGATCGAAGCCCAGGCCCACGATGTGGACGGTCTCGTCGGCGAAGGTGACCGAGATCTCGGTGCCGGTCAGGTACCTCATGCCGTTGGCCTTGGCGGCCGCCGCGGCGCGATGCTGGCCGCCGATTTCGTCATGGTCGGTGAGCGACCACAGCTCCACGCCGTTGGCCGCCGCGCGTGCCGCCAGTTCCTCGGGTGTGAGCGTGCCGTCGGACACCACGGAATGGCAGTGCAGGTCGGCATTGAGGATGGAAGTCACCGGTCGATCTTAGTCTTTCTCGCCCAGGCTTGCCGGCGAAGGGCCGGCCCATCCATGGACAAGCGGCACGTGCCGCCGAGGCGCTCAGCCCTTGCGGCGCGCGTTCGGAGCGGGCGCCTTGCGGCCGGTCGGCGAAGGTGGCGCGCTGCCCGTCAGACGGTCCTTCAGGCCCAGCACGCGGGTCACCGCGGCGCCCATTCCCATCAACTGCATCGCCGTCTCGGGCGCCAGGCGCTGCACGTCGTCCAACCACTTCAGCAGCCGATCGATCAGGTCGTGCATCTCGCGCATCCGCTGCTGGGCGTGGCGCTCTTCCGCACTGGTGGGCGTCTCGAGCAAAGCGCTGCGCAACATGGTCAGCGTGGGCTCGATCTCGCGGCGGCGGCGCTCCTCCACCAGCACGCGGAAGATTTCCCAGACGTCCTGAGGCGCCTCGAAGTATTCACGCCGGTCGCCGGGCAGGTGACGCAGGCGCACCAGTCGCCAGGCCTGCAGCTCCTTCAGGCCCATGCTGACGTTGGAGCGGGAAAACTCGAGCAGCTCGGCGATCTCGTCGGCGTTGACCGGCCGGGCCGACAGGAAGATCAGCGCATAGATCTGGCCGACTGTGCGGTTGATGCCCCAGCGGCTGCCCATCTCGCCGAAGTGGGCGACGAACTGGCGGTTCAGCGGCGGAAGCTGCGCGTCCGAAGGGGGCGTGGGGTTGGGAGCCATGGGCGCATTGTCGCGCCTGGCTGCTGTAGGTTCACGAAGTCCTGAAGATCCAGGTGTTTCAGGTCTGAGGCCATGGCGTGGGCGCCGGAATCTCTGCCGCCGGCTCCACGTCCACGCTCTTGAAGTCCGCCGGGGAGACGATCTCCAGGTACTCCATGTCGGGCGAGTAGTCGAACAGGTAGTGGCGGATTCCCGGGCGCTGGTGCACCACGTCGCCCGCCTCCACCAGCGTCTCCTTGTCCTCGTACATGAAGCGGGCCCAGCCCTTGACCATGATCACGATCTGGAAGTCCGCCTCGTGCCGGTGCCAGCCCGTGCCCGCTTCCGGTGCCATGTTGGCCTTGACCAGGTGCGCGATCACCTTGCCGTTGGTGGCCTCGGCCACGCCGAGGTCGCGGTAGAGGAAGAAATCACGCAGTCCGCCGCCGACGAAATGCGTGTCACCGGGTTTGACGTGCGAGAACTTCGTCTCGGTCTTGTCCAGCATGGGGCGCTCCTTCACGACAAAGTGGATGGTGCGCCGCAGCATGCATAAAGCGTTCCTTCGCGGCCCGCCGGCCGCTGGCCTCAGGGCGTGACGATGTTGAAGTAGGGGTCGAAGGTCTGCACGTTCGCGAACACCGCGCCCAGCACCTGTGCATTGCCTTCCACCTTCACCTGCCCGGCCTGCACCAGCTCGGGCAGCTTCTTGCCCTGCAGCAGCATGGCGAGGAAGGCCGGGCGCGTCAGCGTCAGGGTGACGTCGGGGTTGGGCAGCGTGCGGTCCCGCGTGTTGTTGAGCACCGAGTTGGACAGCTGCAGCGCCCAGCGCTCGTTCAGGTCGGTGAACACCATGTTGATGTTGGCCTTCATGCCATCGGTCTTGCGATGGTCCAGGCGCAGCGCGATGTAGTCGAAGAGCAGCTCCAGGCTCATGCCGCGCACCACGTCGGGCCCCTGGGTGGAGGTGGCGGGCTTGAGCACGCCGTCGCGCAGCTCCCTTGCGGCCACGAGGTACGCATTGCGCCAGGTGCCGGCCTCGGCCTGGTAGCCCAGCTGCTCCAGCGTGTCGGCCTGCAGCCCGCGGGCCTCGGCGTTGGCCGGGTTGGCGAAGACCAGGTGGTTGAGCATCTCGGCGGTCCAGCGGTAGTCGCCCGCCTCGAAGGACTTGCGCGCCGAGGCCAGCACCGCGGCCTCGCCGCCCATGGCCGCGACGTAGCGCCTGGCGGTCTCGGTGGGCGGCAGACGATTCAGGCTGGCGGGGTTGGCGTCGTAGTAGCCCAGGTAGAAGTTGTAGACCGCGCGCAGGTTGTGGCTGAGCGTGCCGTAGTAGCCGTGCGAGCTGGCGTCCTTCTGCAGCTCCTTGGGGAAGAAGTCGGCGTTGCCGATCTCGTCCATCACCTGGCCCTGGTTGGCCATGTTCATCGCGTAGTCGTGGATGAAGCGGTAGGTGTCGCGCTGGTTGGCCAGGTAGCTGCGGATGTTGTCGCCGCCCCAGGTGGGCCAGTGGTGGCTGCCGAAGGCCACCTGCATGTCGGGGTACAGGTCGATGGTCTCGTTGATGTACTTGCTCCACGACAGCGAGTCGCGCATCTTTGCGCCGCGGATGGTGTAGACGTTGTGCATGTGGCGCGTGGCCACTTCCGACAGGCACAGGGCCTTCTTGTCGGGGAAGTAGAACATCATCTCCGAGGGTGCTTCCGAGCCCTGCGCCATCTGGAACACGATGCGCACGCCGTCGACCGTCATCTCCTGGCCGGTCTTGGAGATGGTGTCGGTGGGCGGAATGAGGCCGATGGTGCCGCTGCTCAGCGCCTTGCCCAGGCCGCTGCCCACGCCCTGGCGCTCGTTGCTGTCCAGGCCCGCGCCGAACTGGTAGGTGGCTCGGCGGGTCATGGCGTTGCCAGCCAGCACGTTCTCGGCCACGGCGTTGTCCATGAAGCCCTCGGGCGCGATCACCTTGACCTTGCCCGCACGCACGTCGGCCTCGTCGACCACGCCGCGCACGCCGCCGTAGTGGTCGGTGTGGCTGTGGGTGTAGATCACCGCCACCACCGGCTTGCTGCTGCCCAGCTTCTGCATCGCGAAGGCGAGCGAGGCTCTCGCGATCTCGGCAGTGAGCATGGTGTCGATCACGATCCAGCCGGTCTTGCCTTCCACCAGCGTCATGTTGGCCAGGTCGTAGCCGCGAATCTGGTAGATGCCGTCGGTCACCTTGAACAGGCCCTGGGCGTTGTTGAGCTTTTCCTGGCGCCACAGGCTGGGGTTGACCGTGGCGGGCGCGTCTCCCTTGATGAATGCGTAGCGCTCGGTGTCCCACACCACCTGGCCCTTGGCGTCCTTCACCAGGCGGTCGGGCAGGGTGGCGACCAGGCCACGGGTGGCCTCGTCGAAGTCCTTCTTGTCATCGAGCGCGAGTTGGCTCGCCACCGCTTCGTTGGCGCGCGCGGTGGCGGCCGTCGCGGGCTTGGGCGCGACGGAGGCCTGCTGCGCGCCGGCCGATGCGGTGGCCAGCAGCAGGGCGCCGCTGAAAAGGGAAAGTCGGAATTTCTGCATGCTTGTCTCGCTTGGATTTGTCGTGCGAAGGGAAGAAAAAAGGAATCAGGCTTGCGCGCATTCGGCGCGGATCATCGCGGCGGCCTTCTCGGCGATCATCACGGTCGGTGCATTGGTGTTGCCTCCGCAGATCTGCGGCATGACCGAGGCGTCGACGACACGCAGGCCTTCGAGCCCACGCACGTGCAGGCGGGCATCGACCACCGACAGGGCGTCGGTCTCCGGCCCCATCTTGCAGGTGCCCACCGGGTGGTACTGCGTGTCGGCCCGCTCGCGGATGTCCGCCTTGATGGCAGCCAGGTCGTTGCGGTCCACCGGGTAGAGCATGTCGCCGCGGTAGCGGTCGAAGGGGCGCGAGGCCATGATGTCCATCTGCATCTGGACACCCTTGGCGAGCAGGTCCAGGTCGCGCTCGTCGTTCAGGAAGCCGGGGTCGATCAGCGGCGCCTTGCGCGGATCGGGGCTGGCCAGCTTCAGGCTGCCGCGGCTGTGCGGGCGCAGCACCTCGATGTGGCAGGAGTAGCCGTGGCCCAGGTGCGGCTTGCGGCTGTGGTCGTCCACCAGCGCCACCACGAAGACCATCTGCAGGTCGGGCACTTCCACATCGGGCGAGGAACGCACGAAGGCACCCGACTCGGCGAAGTTGCTGGTGACCGGGCCGGTGCGCTCCTTGCGCCACTCGGGAATCGCGCCCGCCATGCGCGCGCCCCCGCGCAGCGAGACGCCGAAGGTTTCCTTGTGGTCGCGCGTGCGCCAGGCCTGCACGTGGTCGATGTGGTCGTGCAGGTTGCGGCCCACGCCGGGCAGGTCGTGGCGCACCTGGATGCCCAGCTGCTGCAGCTCGGCGCCAGGACCCACGCCCGACAGCAGCAGCAGCTGCGGCGAGCCGAAGGCGCCGCCCGAGAGGATGACCTCGCGGCGCGCGCGCACCACTTGCTCGCGGCCGTCCACGGTGAAGGCCACGCCGCGTGCGCGCTTCCCCTCGAATTCAATGCGCGAGCACATCGCGTGCGTCTTCACGCAGAGGTTGGGGCGCGAGAGGTTGGGCGTGAGGTAGCCCTTGGCCACGCTGTGGCGCTCGCCGTTCTTCTGCGTCACCTGGTACATGAAGGCACCGAACTGCTCGGCGCCGTTGTAGTCGGCCGTGCGCGGCACGCCGTTCATGCCGGCCGCGGCCAGGAAGGCCTGGTTGATCGGGCTGGGGCTGCGCAGCTCGGCCACGTTGAGCGGGCCGCCGCTGCCATGGAAGGGGCTGCTGCCGCCGTGGGTCTCGTTGTGTTCGGCGAGCTTGAAGTAGGGCAGCACGTCCTCGTAGGACCAGCCCGGGTTGCCCAGGCTGGCCCAGTTGTCGTAGTCCCAGCGGTGGCCTCGCACGTAGACCATCGCGTTGATGGAGCTGGAGCCGCCCAGCGTCTTGCCGCGCGGCTGGTAGCCGCGGCGGCCGTTCAGGCCTGGCTGCGGCACGGTCTTGAAGGCCCAGTTGTTGAAGGGCACCGGAAGCATGGCCACGACGCCGGCGGGCGCGTGGATGAACACGCTCTTGTCCGGCCCGCCAGCCTCCAGCAGGCAGACCGAGACAGAGGGGTCTTCCGTCAGGCGCGCGGCCAGCACGCAGCCGGCCGAGCCGCCACCCACCACCACGTAGTCGAATTCCTGGAGGCCGCTCATATTGCAGCTGCTCCGGCGGTGCGGGCTGGAATGCGCGCGGGCGCGCTCGGCGCTGCCCGGTTCGGGTGGTGGTGCATGGTTGTCTCGGGGTCTGCGCGGCGCGGGCCGCGGGCCTTGGAGGCTCTTTGTTGAACTTTCGACGCCGATTCTTCGCCGCATGGGCAATTGAGTCCAATGCATAGTTCGTCTAGCATCCATGCATTGAGTGCAATTGGGCAGGAGCAAGACCATCATGGATCTGAGGCGTTGGACGCACGTGGTGGCCGTGGCCGACCGGCGCAGCTTCGTGCGCGCGGCCGAGCAGGTGCACCTGAGCCAGCCGGCCCTGACCCGCAGCATCCAGGCGGCGGAGGAGGAACTGGGCCTACTGCTCTTCGACCGCACCGGCAGCGAGGTGGTGCCCACGCCCGCCGGCGAGTTCGTGGTCGAGCGCGCGCGGCAACTGGTGTTCAACAGCCGCTGCCTGGAGCGCGACGTGGCGCTCTACCGCAACCACGGGCTGGGCGACACGGCCTTCGGCGTCGGGCCCTTCCCGGCCACGACTTTCCTGCCCGAACTGCTGTCGGGCCTGCGTGCCGAATTTCCCGGCATCCATCTGCGGGTCGAGGTGAGCAACTGGCAGTTGCTGCTCAAGCGCCTGCGCGAGGAAGACATCGAGTTCTTCGTGGCCGACACCACCGAGCTACCGGCCGACCCGGCGCTGAATGTGCGTCCCGTGCGCCGCGAGCCGGGCGGCTTCTACGTGCGCGCCGGCCACCCGCTGGCCAAGGCCCGTTCATCGACCCTTCAGCAGGTGTGGGAGTACGGTGTGCTGGCGATCCGGCTGCCCAGCGCCATCCGCAACATCCTGGCCCGCGCGCTGGGCCTGGCATCGGGCGAGGACCTTCGGCTGGCCCTCGAATGCGACGACGTGAAGCTGCTGGCGCGCGTCACCCTGGGCTGCGATTCGGTGCTGATCGCCGCGCATGCGACGGTGGCGGCGGAGGTGGCTGCGGGGCAGCTCAAGCTGCTCAAGGTGGGCGAGTTGCCCAAGCTGCAGGCGCACACCGGCGTGGTCATGCTGCATGGGCGCACGCCCTCGCCGATGGCCCAGCTCATCATCGGGCGGCTGCCGGCGACGAGCCCCTGAAGACTGCGTTCAGCGCCTTCCCAACCACCAGAGCACCGCCAGCGCGATGCAGCCGATCCACACGCCGGCCACCAGCCAGGCGCCGGCCCGGCTGCGCGGGCGCGCTGCGCCGCTTTCCATCCAGTGCTCGGCCTTCTCGCGGCTGCGCGCGAGCACCTCGGGCGGCAGCAGGCGCAGCGCCAGCCAGATGAGCCCGGGCAGCAGCAGTGCGTCGTCGAGGAAGCCCAGCACCGGGATGAAGTCGGGGATCAGGTCGATGGGGCTGAGCGCATAGGCCACCACGAACCAGCACAGCGCCTTCACCGGCCAGGGCGTGGCCGGGTCGCGCCAGGCGAACCACAGGGCCAGGCCGTCTCGCTTGAGGCGCCGGGCCCAGGCCTTAATGGCTGCAAGCATGTCGCGGAGGGACAAAAAAAAAGCCGCCTCGCGGCGGCCTGGTCGACTGTGCGCCTACTCGTCCCGCACTTCCATCGACTTGTTCACCCGCAGCGCCACCAGCGTGCAGACGGCGCCCGACAGCAGGTAGATGCTGACGTAGGCGAGGCCGAAGCGCGACGACAGGCCCAGGGCCACCAGCGGTGCGAAGGCGGCGCCGAAGAGCCAGGCCAGGTCGGAGGTGAGGGCGGCGCCGGTGTAGCGGTACTTCAGCTCGAAGTTGGCCGTTACCGCGCCCGCGGCCTGGCCATAGGACAGGCCCAGCAGCAGGAAGCCCACCAGCAGGAACACGTCCTGGCCCAGGCGACCGCCGTTGAGCAGCAGGGGCGCGAAGCCGCTGAACACACCGATGGCGATGGCCAGGCTGCCCAGGGTGTTGCGGCGGCCGAAGCGGTCGGCGATCACGCCCGAGGCCACGATGCCGCCGGCTGCGAGGAAGGCGCCCACCACCTGCAGCAGCAGGAACTCGCTGATCGACTGCTCCGAGTAGAGCTTGATCCACGACAGCGGGAACACCGTGATGATGTGGAACAGCGCGTAGCTGGCCAGCGCGGCGAAGGCACCGATGACGATGTTGTAGCCCTGGGTGCGGGCCAGCTCGCTCACGCTGGTGGGTGCGAGTTCGCGCTCTTCCAGCATGTGGGCGTACTCGTCGGTCGAGACCAGGCGCAGCCGGGCGAACAGGGCCACCACGTTTAGTGCAAAAGCGACGTAAAAGGTGTAACGCCAACCCCAGGTCAGGAAGTCTTCGGAATTGAGCGCCGAGTACAGGTAGGCGAACAGGGCGCTGGCTAGGATGAAGCCCACCGGGGCACCGAGCTGGCCCAGCATGGCGTACCAGCCGCGCTTGCCCTTGGGCGCATTCAGCGCCAGCAGCGAGGGCAGGCCGTCCCAGGACCCGCCCAGCGCCAGGCCCTGGCCGACCCGCAGGATCGACAGGAGCACGATGGCGCTGAAGCCCAGGCTCGCGTAGCCCGGCAGGAAGGCGATGCACACGGTGGAGATGCCCAGCAGGAACAGCGCAATGATGAGCTTGATCTCGCGGTTGAACCGCTTCTGGATCTTCATCGAGATGATCGTGCCGATGGGGCGCGCGATGAAGGCGAAGGAGAAGATCACGAAGGACCAGAGCGTGCCCTGCAGCGCGTCCTCGAAGGGGAAGAACACCGCGGGGAACACCAGCACCGAGGCGATGCCGTAGACGAAAAAGTCGAAATACTCGGAGGCGCGCCCGATGACCACGCCCACGGCGATTTCACCCGGGGTGACGTGCGCACGGTGCTCGTGGATTTCTTGGAGCTCGCGCTCGCGCTCCTGGGGGCTGATCGCGGCGGAATCTGCAGTAGGCATGTGGGTGCTCGACATCGACGATGCTTCTATTGTCACGGACAGCGGCGAGCATCTCACTGCCCGGGCCGATGCGCCATAGGACAAAACGTCCACTCCCCGAAGGGGGCCAAAACGACTAGATTGTCGGGTCTTTGCGCAGAACTCGCACTTTTTTTGCGTCACCACGCATCTATCTCGGCATGGAACACCTCAAGAAACTCCGCGGACTGCTGCTCGCGTCGCCGCTCCTGCTGCTGGGCGGCTGCAACACAGTCGTGCTCAATCCCTCGGGCGACATCGCAAACCAGCAGGGCCAGCTCATCGTGATCTCCACGGTGCTGATGCTGCTGATCATCGTTCCGGTGATCGGGTTGACGGTGTTCTTCGCCTGGAAGTACCGCGAGTCCAATAAAGAGGCCGAGTACAAGCCGGAGTGGGACCATTCCACGCAGCTCGAACTGGCCATCTGGGCCGCGCCGCTGATCATCATCATCGCGCTGGGCGCCGTGACCTGGATCAGCACCCACACCCTGGACCCCTACCGCCCGTTGCGCCGCATCGACGAGACCCGTCCGGTGCCCGCCGACGTCAAGCCGCTGGTGGTGCAGGTGGTGGCGCTCGACTGGAAGTGGCTGTTCATCTACCCCGAGCAGGGCATCGCGCTGGTCAACGAGGTGGCGGCGCCGGTCGACCGGCCCATCCAGTTCCAGATCACTGCCTCCACGGTGATGAACTCCTTCTACATTCCCGCGCTCGCCGGGCAGATCTACGCCATGCCCGGCATGAAGACCACGCTGCACGCGGTCATCAACGCGCCGGGCGAGTTCGAGGGCTTCTCCGCCAACTACAGCGGCGCGGGCTTCTCGAAGATGCGCTTCAAGTTCCACGGCCTGGCCGGCGCCGACTTCGACAAGTGGGTGCAGAAGACCAAGAGCGAAGGCGGCTCGCTGGACCGCTCGGGCTACCTCGTGCTCGAGAAGCCCAGCGAGAACGATCCGGTCAAGCGATGGGGCGGTGTTTCCTCCGACCTGTTCCATGCCGTGCTGAACCGCTGCGTGGAAGCCGGCAAGATGTGCATGCACCAGATGCACGCCATCGATGCCGCCGGCGGCCTGGGCCTGCCCAGCGCGCACGACGTGGCCACCCGCGCGGTGCGACCGGAAGACCCCGCCTCGCCGCAGCGCCGCTACGTGGCTGCCTTCTGCGCGCCCGGTGACCCGGTCGACCTGCCCATGTACTCCAGCGTCCCGAGCACGCCGGTGGTCCTGAAAGAATAATGATGTTCGCGAACCTCGACCTCACGAAGCTGATCTTCGGCCGTCTTACCTGGGAAGCAATTCCCTACCACGAGCCCATCCTGCTCGTGACCTTCATCGCCGTCTGCCTGGGCGGCATCGCCCTGCTGGCGGGCATCACCTACATGAAGTGGTGGGGGCCCCTGTGGCGCGACTGGATCACCAGCATCGACCACAAGAAGATCGGTGTCATGTACATGATCCTGGGGCTGATCATGCTGCTGCGCGGCTTCGCCGACGCCGTCATGATGCGCGCCCAGCAGGCCATCGCCTTCAACGGCAGCGAAGGCTACCTGCCGCCGCACCACTACGACCAGGTCTTCACCGCCCACGGCGTGATCATGATCTTCTTCGTGGCCATGCCGCTGGTCACGGGCTTCATGAACTACATCGTGCCGCTGCAGATCGGCGCGCGCGACGTGGCCTTCCCCTTCCTGAACAACTTCAGCTTCTGGATGACCACCTTCGGCGCGCTGCTGGTGATGGCGTCGCTGTTCGTGGGCGAGTTCGCCAAGACCGGCTGGCTGGCCTATCCGCCGCTGTCGGGCATCCTGGCCAGCCCGGACGTGGGGGTGGACTACTACATCTGGGCACTGCAGATCGCGGGGGTGGGCACATTGCTGTCGGGCGTGAACCTGATCGCCACCATCGTGAAGATGCGCGCACCCGGCATGGGCATGATGAAGATGCCGATCTTCACCTGGACCGCCCTGTGCACCAACGTGCTGATCGTGGCCGCCTTCCCGGTGCTGACCGCCGTGCTGGTGCTGCTCTCGCTGGACCGCTACGTCGGCACGAACTTCTTCACGAACGACCTGGGCGGCAACGCCATGATGTACGTGAACCTGATCTGGATCTGGGGCCACCCCGAGGTGTACATCCTGATCCTGCCTTGCTTCGGCATCTTCTCCGAGGTGGTCTCCACCTACTGCGGCAAGCGCCTGTTCGGCTACACCTCCATGGTCTACGCCACGGTGGTGATCACCATCCTGTCGTACCTGGTGTGGTTGCACCACTTCTTCACCATGGGCTCGGGGGCCAGCGTCAATTCCTTCTTCGGGATCACGACGATGATCATCTCGATCCCCACGGGGGCGAAGATTTTCAACTGGCTGTTCACCATGTACAAGGGCCGCATCCGCTTCGAGCTGCCCATGATGTGGACCATCGCCTTCATGATCACCTTCGTGATCGGCGGCATGACGGGCGTGCTGCTTGCGGTGCCGCCTGCCGACTTCGTGCTGCACAACAGCCTGTTCCTGATCGCCCACTTCCACAACGTGATCATCGGCGGCGTGCTCTTCGGCCTGTTCGCCGGCATCTACTACTGGTTCCCCAAGGCCTTCGGCTACAAGCTCGACCCGTTCTGGGGCAAGATGGCCTTCTGGTTCTGGGTGATCGGCTTCTACTTCGCCTTCATGCCGCTGTACGTGCTCGGCCTGATGGGCGTCACCCGCCGCATGAACCGCTTCGACGATCCGTCGCTGCAGATCTGGTTCATCATCGCCGCCCTGGGCGCCGCGATGATCGCCGTGGGCATTGCCTCCATGCTGATCCAGTTCGCCGTGAGCTACATGCGCCGCGAGCAGCTGCGCGACACCACGGGCGACCCGTGGAACGGCCGCACCCTGGAGTGGTCGACCTCGTCGCCGCCGCCGGACTACAACTTCGCGTTCACGCCCATCGTGCATGACAACGATGCCTGGTACGACATGAAGCGCCGCCACTACGTGCGTCCCACCGAGGGCTTCATCCCGATCCACATGCCCAAGAACACGGCAGCCGGCTTCGTGATCGCCGCGCTGGCGGCGGCCACCGGCTTCGGCCTGATCTGGCACATGTGGCTGCTGGTGGCCGTGGGCTTCTTCGCCACCATCGCGGCGACGATCTTCCACACCTTCAACTACAAGCGCGACTTCCACATCCCCAAGGAAGAAGTCATCCGCGTCGAAGACGCGCGTACCCGCCTCCTGGCTGTCGGCAATGTCTGAGTTCACTCTGAAACACCTCGGCGCCGTGGGCGGCGCCCCCGCATCGGCGGCCGCCGGCAACGGCTCGGCCGACCACTTCTACATGACCCGGGAACACCACCCGGAGAACGGCACGCTGCTGGGCTTCTGGCTCTACCTGATGAGCGACTGCCTGGTCTTTGCGGTGCTCTTCGCCACTTTCGGCGTGCTGGGCCGCAGCTTCGCGGCGGGCCCCTCGGGTGCCGAACTGTTCGACCTGCCGCTGGTGGCCGTCAACACCTCGCTGCTGCTGCTGTCCTCCATCACCTATGGCTTCGCCATGCTGGAGATGCAAAAGCGCCGCAAGGGCGCAGTGCTCGCCTGGCTGGCCGTCACCGGCGTGCTGGGCGCGGGCTTCCTGGGCATCGAACTGTACGAATTCGCGCACCTCATCCACGAGGGCGCGGGCCCGCAGCGCAGCGCCTTCCTGTCCGCCTTCTTCACGCTGGTGGCCACCCACGGCCTGCACGTCACCTTCGGCATCATCTGGCTCATCACGCTGATGATCCAGGTGACCCGGCACGGCCTCATGGCCGCCAACCGCCGCCGCCTGATGTGCCTGTCGATGTTCTGGCACTTTCTGGACGTGGTCTGGATCGGCGTCTTCACCTTTGTCTACCTGATGGGAGTGCTGCAATGAGCGCCAACCACGAGCACGACGCGCACCACGACCACCACGATGACGATCACCACGAAGGCGGCGGCATGCACGCCACCTTCGGCGGCTACATGACCGGCTTCGTCCTGTCGGTGATCCTCACGGCCATTCCCTTCTGGCTGGTGATGGCCAAGGTCTTCGACAAGCCCAGTACCACCATCATGGTCGTGCTGGCCTTTGCCGCGGTGCAGATCGTGGTGCACATGAAGTACTTCCTGCACATGGATGCGAAGTCGGAGGGCGGCTGGAACATGCTGGCCCTGGTCTTCACCGTGGTGCTGGTGGTGATCACGCTGGCCGGCTCGCTGTGGGTGATGTTCCACCTCAACACCAACATGATGCCGGGCATGTCGCCCCAAGAGATGCGCGTCGCGCCTTGACGGCCACCCGCACCCCCCAAGCCGAGAACGGCCCGCGCCCTGCGGGCCGTTTGGCCGTTCTGGGCCTGTTCGCGCTGCTGGCCTTCTGCGTCTTCGTGGCCCTGGGCTGGTGGCAGGTGGAGCGCCGTGCCTGGAAGCTGGCGCTGATCGAGCGGGTGGAGCAGCGCGTGAACGCGGCCCCGGTGGCGCTGCCGCCGCCGGCGCGCTGGCCGCAGGTGACAGTGGCCTCCGACGAGTATCGCCGGGTGCAACTGGCCGGCCGCTTCCTGCACGACCGCGAGACGCTGGTCCAGTCGCTCAGCGACCTGGGCGCCGGCTTCTGGGTGCTGACGCCGCTGCAACTGGCCGACGGCAAGGTCGTGCTGATCAACCGCGGCTTCGTGCCGGCCGAGCAGCGCGCGCGTTCGAGCCGCATCGAGGGCGAGCCTGCGGGCGAGGTGCGAGTGGTCGGCCTGCTGCGTGTCAGCGAACCCGGCGGCGGCTTTTTGCGCCGCAACGACCCGGGCGCCGACCGCTGGTACTCGCGCGACGTGGCCGGCATCGCCGCGGCCCGTGGACTCTCCGCGGACAAGGTGGCACCCTTCTTCGTCGACGCAGCCAAGGATCCGGCTGCCGCAGCCGGCCAGCCGGTGGGCGGCCTCACGGTGGTGAGCTTTCGCAACAACCACCTCGTCTACGCCCTGACCTGGTTCGCGCTGGCCCTGCTGATGGCCGGCGCCGCATGGTGGGTCTGGGCGGACGAAAAGCGGAATCGGCGACAGGGCAGGGCGCAGCAGGCAGACTAGCGCCCCATGAGCAACGAGATCGCAAGCGCGTCGCCGGCCGGCATCGGCCCGGCGGAGGCCGTGCCGCATGCCATGTCCGGCGCGGCGCAGGGCGGGCGCCTGCAGGTGGCCACCGGCGTGCGCAACATGCAGCAGCTGATCCAGCTGCGCTGGATCGCCGTGGTGGGGCAGGTGGTGACCATCCTGATGGTGCACTATGGCCTGGGCATCCACCTGCCGCTGCACCAGATGCTGGTGGTGCTTGCCTGCCTGGCCGCCTTCAACGCCGCCAGCCAGATGCGCTGGCATTCGCCGCACATGGTCACCAACGGCGAGCTCTTCCTGGTGCTGCTGGTGGACGTGGGCATGCTCACCGCGCAGCTGTACCTCAGCGGCGGGGCCAGCAACCCCTTCGTCTTCCTCTTCCTGCTGCAGGTGGTGCTGGGCGCCATGCTGCTGGAGACCTGGTCCACCTGGACGCTGTGCGGCGTCGCCATGGCCTGCTTCGTCGGCCTGGCCCTGTTCGCGCAGCCGCTGGTGCTGCCGCTGGCGCCCGAGCGGGGGCTGGGCAGCCCCTACATCCTGGGCCTGTTCATCTGCTTCGTGCTGATCGCCTCGCTGATGGTGGTCTTCGTGGCCCGCATCAACCGCAACATCCGCCGGCGCGATGCCCGCCTGGCGGACTTGCGCCAGCGCGCGGCGGAAGAGGAGCACATCGTGCGCATGGGCCTGCTGGCCTCGGGCGCGGCGCACGAACTGGGCACGCCGCTGGCCACGCTGTCGGTGATCCTGGGCGACTGGCGGCGCATGGCGCCCTTCGACAGCAACCCCGAGCTGCTCGGCGAGGTGTCGGAGATGCAGGCGCAGGTGCAGCGCTGCAAGTCCATCGTGAGCGGCATCCTGCTGTCGGCCGGCGAGGCGCGCGGCGAATCGTCCGAGCGCACCAGCGTGGTCGAGTTCGTCGACGAGGTGGTGGCCGACTGGCGCGATTCGCGCCAGCCGCGCAGCTTCACCTACGACAACCACTTCGGGCACGACCTGCCCATCGTGTCCGACTCGGCCATCCAGCAGATGATCCACAACGTGCTGGACAATGCGCTGGAAGCGTCGCCGCACTGGCTCATGTTCGAACTGGCGCGCCATGCCGACGAGATGGTGCTGACCTGCACCGACGCCGGCCCCGGCTTCGCCGCGCCCATGCTGGCGCAGTTCGGCAAGCCCTACCAGTCCAGCAAGGGCCGCGCGGGCGGGGGGCTGGGCCTGTTCCTGGTGGTGAACGTGGCGCGCACGCTCGGCGGCCGGGTCGAGGCGCGCAACAAGACCGAAGGCGGCGCGATCGTCACCATCACCCTGCCGCTGGCGTCGGTGGTGCTGGAGGAAATGTTGGACGAGGAAGAGGTGGACGAGATTGAGTGATGAAGAGCAGCAGCCACCCCAGGCGCCGCGGCACCTGCTGATCGTCGAGGACGACGCCGCCTTTGCGCGAACGCTCAAGCGCTCCTTCGAGCGGCGCGGCTACACGGTGGACCTGGCCACCTCCCAGGCCGAGATGCTGGTGGCGCTGCAGGGCGCCACGCCGGGCTTCGCGGTGGTCGACCTCAAGCTGGGCGGCGAGGCCTCCGGCCTGGCCTGCGTGCAGCAGCTGCACACGCACAACGAGGCCATGCTGATCGTGGTGCTGACCGGCTTCGCCAGCATCGCCACCGCGGTGGAAGCCATCAAGCTGGGCGCCTGCCACTACCTGGCCAAGCCCTCCAACACCGACGACATCGAGGCCGCCTTCGGCCGCGCCGAGGGCAGCACCGAGGTGAGCATCACCAACCGCACCACCTCCATCAAGACCCTGGAGTGGGAGCGCATCCACGAGACCCTGGCCGAGACCGGCTTCAACATCTCCGAGACCGCGCGCCGCCTGGGCATGCACCGCCGAACGCTGGCGCGCAAGCTGGAGAAGCAGCGGGTCAAGTAGCCGGATCGGCCGCTGCCCTGCAGCGCGACCTGATGAACCGGCAGCGCTCAGAATTGCGCTGCTGAAAGAAACGGAACGCCTCAGGCGAACTGCTTGAGCACGGGCGGGTGCGCCTTCACCATCAGCTCGGCCGCCAGGCTGAGGGGGTGCTGTGCAAGTCGATGCACCTCGTAGCTGCCGAGGTCCTGCCCGTCGAGGCTCACGCTCACCGAAGGGAAGTAGTGCCCCAGCGATTCGGCTGCGTCGTTGAGGCAGCGTTCCAGGGAATCGAGCCCATCCTCGCAGTGGCCGCTGCCCGTGTGGAAGGCCCGGACGATGTAGCTGTAGAAGGACGGGCCGTGGCGGTGGATTTCGAGGTGAGGTAGCACTTTGTGTTCCCTGTAACTGAATTTGAACCGTAAGCCGAGCGGCCCGGGGTGTCCATACCGCTTTCGGCAGACGCGATAATCGACGCCATGAGCGGCAATACCTTCGGAACTCTCTTCGCGGTCACCAATTTCGGGGAGTCCCACGGGCCGGCCATTGGCTGCGTCATCGACGGCTGCCCGCCCGGCATGGCGTTGTCCGAAGCCGACATCCAGCCCGACCTGGACCGCCGCCGCCCCGGCACCAGCCGCCACGTGACGCAGCGCAACGAGGCCGACCAGGTGCAGATCCTCTCGGGCGTGTACGAAGGCAAGACCACCGGCACGCCCATCGCCCTCGTCATCCAGAACACCGACCAGCGCAGCAAGGACTACGGCGCCATCGCCCAGCAGTTTCGCCCGGGCCATGCCGACTTCACCTACTGGAAGAAATACGGCATTCGCGACCCGCGCGGCGGCGGCCGCTCCTCGGCCCGCCTCACGGCGCCCATGGTGGCGGCCGGCGCGGTGGCCAAGAAGTGGCTGGCGCAGAAATACGGCGTGGTGTTCCGCGGCTGCATGACGCAGATCGGCGAGATCGAGATCCCCTTCGACAGCTGGGAGCACGTGTCCAACAACCCCTTCTACGCGCCCATCGCCGACGTGAGCCACATCGAGGCCTACATGGACGCGCTGCGCAAGGCCGGCGACTCCTGCGGCGCCCGGCTTCGCGTCACGGCCAGCGGCGTGCCGGTGGGGCTGGGCGAGCCGCTGTTCGACAAGCTCGACGCCGACATCGCCTTTGCCATGATGGGCATCAACGCCGTCAAGGGGGTGGAGATCGGGGCGGGCTTCGGCAGCGTCACGCAGCGCGGCACCACGCACGGCGACTCCATCACGCCCAACGGCTTCGCCTCCAACAACGCCGGCGGCGTGCTGGGCGGCATCAGCACCGGGCAGGACCTGGAAGTGGGCATCGCCATCAAGCCCACCAGCTCGATCATCAGCCCGCGCCAGTCCATCGACATCCACAACCAGCCGGTGGAAGTGATCACCAAGGGCCGCCACGACCCTTGCGTGGGCATCCGCGCCACGCCCATCGCCGAGGCCATGCTGGCCCTGGTGGTGATGGAGCATGCGCTGCGCCACCGTGCCCAGTGCGGTGACGTGGCCGATGCCGCGCCCGCCGAAGAGGCCGTTTCGCCCGCTCCCAAGGCCTCCTTCCTCTAAGCCGCGGTGGACGCCGGCAGGCAGCCCCGCCATCTGCTGGCCTTCGCCGCGCTGTCGGCGAGCTACTTCGCGCACATCGGTTTCTTCAACCCCTACCTGCCCCTGTGGCTCAAGGACCTGGGGCTGCCGATCTTCACCATCAGCCTGCTGGCCTCGGTACAGTCGGTGACGCGCGTGTTCGCGCCCTATGCCTGGGGCGCGCTGTCGGACCACACGGGCGAGCGCGTCAAGCTGCTGCGCTTCTCGGCCGCGGTGGCCACCATCGCTGCGCTGGGCCTGTTCTGGCACGGCGGTCCGCTGTGGCTGGCCTTCGTGCTGCTGCTGATGTTCACCCACACCAGCTCGATGATGTCGCTCACCGAGGCGGCCATGGCGCACCTGGTGGCCGGAGACTGGGGCCGCTACGGGCGCATCCGCCTGTGGGGCTCGGCAGGCTTCCTGGTGACGGTGTTCTTCGCGGGCGAATGGTTCGACCGCTTCGGCATGGGCCACTTCCCGGCCTGGGCAGTGGGCACGCTGTTCCTGGTGCTGCTGGCCACCCTGCGCCTGCCCGACCAGCGCGAGCCGACGGCCACGCACAGCGGCCCGCGCGAGCCGGTGGGGCCGGTGCTGCGGCAGCCGGCGGTACGCTGGTTCTTCGTTTCGCTGTTCTTCCACGTCACGGCGCATTTCTCCATCTACGGCTTCCTTTCGCTGTACCTGGATTCGCTGGGCTACGGCAAGGCCACCATCGGCCTGCTGTGGGGCCTGTCGGTGCTGGCCGAGATCGGCTGGTTCTTCGTGCAGGGGCGCTGGATGGGCCGGCTGGCGATGCCGCGCTGGCTGTGGCTGTGCGGCATCGCCGCGATCGCGCGCATGGCGATCACCGCGGGGCTGGGCGGCTGGTTCGCGGCCCTGGTGCTGGCGCAGCTGCTGCACGCGCTGAGCTTCGCCACCCACCACACCACCTGCATCGCGCTGGTGACGCGCCACTTCCCGGGCCGGTTGCGCGGGCGCGGGCAGGCCCTGTTCACCGTCATCGGCTATGGCTTCGGCGGCGTGCTGGGCGTGCTGGCGGGCGGCGCGCTCGCGCAGAACTTCGGCTATGTGCCGATGTATTGGGTCGCGACCGCGCTGGCGGCCATCGGCACGCTGTGCGCCTGGCGGGTGTTGCAGCTAGAGGCTGCGACGCAGGCAATTCCGTAAGCTCTTTAGGATTCTTGTGACGGGCGCCGGTCGCAAGCGTCTGTCTGGTCTGCGTCAGTTAACGAACGCCGCCAGCTACCGTCGGGTATCCTGGTCGTCGAGCGACAAGAACTTGCTCGGGGCCATTCCCACCAAGCGGGCGAACATCACCGAGAACGCGCTTGCGCTTGAGTATCCAAGCTCCATTGCGATGCGTGACATGGGCATGCGTTGCGCGGCCAGCGTGAGGGCGCGAGCCAGCATGACCTGCT
The DNA here is from genome assembly GCF_900114785.1 of Variovorax sp. OV329. Taxonomy (GTDB): domain Bacteria; phylum Pseudomonadota; class Gammaproteobacteria; order Burkholderiales; family Burkholderiaceae_C; genus Variovorax. The sequence continues at coordinate 32,970 of NZ_FOUG01000002.1, read as the reverse complement.
GACGCCAACTGGCGAAGCTCGTACCGATCTCCTTGCGAAACAACCGCGCAATCGTGCTGGCACTGGCGCCGGATTCCCGTGCAAGCGAATCAAGCGACTGGTTGCGAGTTGGGTTGCCCAGGAACGACTCGCAAAACGAACGCAAACGTTTGTCCTGCGGCAACACGATGCCCATTGGCAGGATCTGTGACCTGCGCATCTCACTGAGCGTCAGCATGCACATGCTTCGATAGCGCTCGACATCGACCGAATTGGAATCCTCGGCCGCCAGTTGGTGGACCAGTTCCAGGAGCAATGGGCGCACCTCGATGACACGGCAGTTGCACCATGCAGGATCCAGAGTTGGTCGCGACATGGAAGGCCCCGCAATCCCTTGCGGTTGGTGCACATACACAGAGTGCAGATCGGCGTCCTCCAAAACTGTGGCTGCATGTTCTACGTCGGACGGAATCCACACGGCCCTTCTCGGCGGGAGCACGAACGCAGCGCCAGAAGTCATGACGCGAGTGACGCCTCGGCTGGAGAAAACAATCTGCGCCCAGTGATGCTGATGGGAAAGCACATGGGTATGAGCCCGCAGAAGCCTTGACTTCACTCGCACAGGGTACTGAGCGGTGGGCGCATAGGGCTGCGAGTCAAGCGGGGGAATGCTTTGATGGTGTGACCGAGGACGCGCCATAAATTCGATAGAAATTGAATTCTTACCGAAATTGAATCACACCGATCCTCAATAGAGTTCCCCGTATTCCTTACCCGTGCTATTTATTCCGAGGCAGGCTTCTATGGATGTGGACATTTCTGGCGTCGTGATCCCCGCTGCGGTAGTGGTGTTCTGCATGATCGGCGCTGCGAACCGAGATCCCAGAACATTGCAGATCGAGATCACGGCAAACCTCCTGCTCGACAAGCGGCACCGCCTGAAATATTCGCCCGGTTTCATCTACGAGGAAGTGGGCCTCTACACGCGAGGACCCGAATCACTGTGTGTCGATTTCGACCCATCCGCTTCGCATGAGGTTCCTGTCGGCAGCGATGCAACGGCAGGGGCATGAGAGCGACATCGCATGCGGAGACGTCTCAGGACAGACGCGCCGATCAGAAATCGGCTTCAATCAAACAAGCGGAAGATTCTGCACTGAGCAAAGAACACCGGCTAGTGATTCTTGTCCTCATGGTCGGCGTTTTTCTTCCCTTGCTTGATGCAACGGCCGTGAACATTGCACTCAGCGCAATGAGTACCAATCTCGCAGTTCCCTTGTCAACGATCCAGTGGGTATCAACCGCGTACATGCTTTCGGCGGCGGCCGTTGTTCCGTTGTCCGCTTGGGCCGCGAAACGGCTGGGCGGCAAGAGAACGTGGATTGCGGGTTTATTCACCTTCCTCATTGGGTCGACCTTGGCCGCGTTCGCCTGGAGCGCAGAAGCCCTGGTGGTCTTTCGAATCGTCCAGGGTATTGGCGCGGGATTTTTGATGCCGATCATGCAGACCGTACTTGTGAGGTCGGTTGGACAGCACAACGCTAAAGCCGCTTTGGCCTCGATGGCGGTGCCGTCAGTAATTGCCCCGATTCTTGGTCCTTTGGTGGGTGGCTTGGCGCTGCACTACGGCGGTTGGCGCTACATATTCCTGCTCAACATTCCGTTGTGTTTGCTCGGCATCTGCATGGCATTGCGCCACCTTCGAACGGACAATGAGTTCACAAAAGTGCGCTTTGATGCCATCGGCTTCTTGCTGTTGTGTCCAGGTATCGCGTTGACTATTTACGGCCTGTCCACACTAGGGGAAATTGCCCGTGGTGTCTCATCAATGGGCGTGATGCTGGGAGTCGCCGGCATGGTGCTGAGTGCGACGTTTGTTCTTTACGTCAAGAAGTGGGCGCCTCGCCCCTTGATCGATCTCAAAATGTTCAGCGTGCCATCGTTCAGGTCTTCCGCGTGGCTGCTGTTTCTTTCAAGCCTGGTCTTCTACGGTGGACTGCTAGCGTTGCCTTTGTACTTTCTGCAGAGTTGCGGGTTTGGAACGATCGAAACGAGCGCGCTGCTTGCCTTGCAAGGGATCGGCACGATGGCCTCCCGTCGCTACTTGGTGCCACTGTCCCAACGTTTGGGAACAAGCGGGCTGGCACTGGTTTCTATCGCGGCTTCGATCTTGGGAACGATCCCTTTCCTTTGGCCATCCGGCGCAGAGCATGTAGGCATGCTGGCTGCATCTGTACTGGTGCGGGGTGCCGGCCTCGGTATCCTGACGATTCTTGCTTTGTCGACTGCCTATCGTGATGTGGATCACTCACTTGTTGCGGATGCCAGCGCCGCCACGCGGATATTGACGAACCTTGGGGCCGCAGTCGGTACAGCCAGCGTGTTGGCAGTTCTCCAATACGGCATACGGACCGCCGCGGTGAGTTCCGACCAGACGGGATTCATTCTGGCATTCGGTTACTTGATGGTCATTTCGCTCGCCTGTGCGCTACCGGCTGCGAAGTTGAAAGCCTAGTGCGATACGAGTGTCCGCGAAGTCGGGGGCGATGCGCACCTTGTTCGCGATAGATGCATCCGCGGCCATCGGCCGGGGATGCGGGCGAAAGCAGGCTGAACGCCGAGGTCAAGGCTAGCTTGTGACGCCTGGCGCAACGCGACGTTCCTAGCTCCGACCACATGCACATACTGCGAGGGAGCGACACCGCCACAGCGGGTCAGGGCATGGACGGCAGCCGGGCCAGTGCCAGTGCAAGGCGCGCGCCCACCTGGGCGTTGTGCTTCACCAGGGCGATGTTGGCCTTCAGGCTGCGCCCGCCGCTGAGCTGCTTGATGCGCGCGAGGAGGAAGGGCGTCACCGCCTTGCCGCCGATGCCCTGCACGTCTGCGTCCTTCAAGGCCGCGTCGATCCAGCCATCCACTTCCGCCTTCTGCAGCGCATCCGCCTCGGGCACCGGCGTGCTCAGCAGCACGCCGCCTTCGAGGCCCAGCGACCACTGCGTGCGGATGAAGCGGGCCTGCTCCTTCGCATCGTCGAGCCGGTAGTCGGCGCGGTGTCCGGACTCGCGCACGAAGAAGGCGGCGAATTCGTCCTGCCCGCTGCTGAGCACCGGCACGCCGTGCGTCTCCAGGTATTCCAGCGTGAGCGCGATGTCCAGGATGGACTTGGCGCCGGCGCACACCACCGCCACCGGCGTGCGGGCCAGCTCCTGCAGGTCGGCCGAGATGTCGAAGCTCTGCGCGGCGCCGCGGTGCACGCCGCCGATGCCGCCGGTGACGAAGACCTCGATGCCCGCCAGGTGCGCGCAGATCATGGTGCCGGCCACCGTGGTCGCACCCAGCGCACCGCTGGAGAGGGCTGCCGGCAGGTCGCGCCGGCTGAGCTTGACGGCGGCCGGGCCGGCGCGTGCCAGGCGTTCCAGCTCGTCGTCGGACAGGCCGATGCGGATGCGCCCGTCCATCACCGCGATGGTGGCGGGCTCGGCGCCCTCGGCGCGGATCAGCGCTTCCACCTCGCGGGCGGTGTGCAGGTTCTCGGGAAAGGGCATGCCGTGGGCCACGATGGTGGACTCCAGGGCCACCAGCGGACGGCCGGCGGCGCGGGCCGCGCGCACCGGTTCGCTCCATTGCAGCCAGGCTTGGGCGGAGGGCAGGGTCATGCGCCATTGTTTCGCAAGCGGGGGCTTGTGCCGGCGTCTTCGCAGGAATAGATTGCGCCCACCTGCGCAGCACCCCACGCCCAAGACGCAGGCCGAAAGGAGAACGACACATGGCTTCACTGACGGTCAACGGCATGTCGCGCGACTTCAACGGCGACGGCAACATGCCGCTCCTCTGGTACATCCGCGACGAGCTGCAGATGACCGGCACCAAGTTCGGATGCGGCATGGCCTTGTGCGGTGCCTGCACCGTTCACCTGGACGGCGCCGCTGTGCGATCGTGCATGACGCCCATGAGCGCGGCGCTGGGCAAGCGGGTCACCACCATCGAGGGCCTGGACGCGCAGGGCCAGCATCCGCTGCAGGTGGCCTGGCGCGCGGTGGGCGTGCCGCAGTGCGGCTACTGCCAGTCGGGGCAGATCATGCAGGCGGCTTCGCTCCTGCAGAAAAACGCCAGGCCCAGCGACGCCGACATCGAGGCGGCCATGTCCGGCAACATCTGCCGCTGCGGCACCTACACCCGCATCAAGGCCGCGATCAAGCAGGCCGCCGGCGTGAAGGAGGCATGACATGAACCGCACAGAACTGCTCCAACAGCAGGCCAGCGGCCTGTCGCGCCGCAACTTCCTGGGTGGCGCCACCGGCGCCGTCGGCCTGGGCTTCACGCTGGGCGGCTTCGCGGACCGCGTGGAGGCGCAGACCGAGGCGCCAAAGTACGGCGCCTACGGCATGCCCAACGGGGTGGTGGAGAACCCGCTGGTCTTCGTGGCCATCGCGCCCGACGGCATCGTCACCGTCACCTGCCACCGGGCCGAGATGGGGCAGGGCGTCCGCACCGGCGTGCCCATGATCCTGGCCGACGAGTTGGAGGCCGACTGGGCCAAGGTACGCGTGGTGCAGGCCCAGGGCGACGAGGCGCGCTACGGCAACCAGGACACCGACGGCTCGCGCACCACCCGCCACTTCTTCATGCCCATGCGCCGCTGCGGCGCGGCCGCGCGGCAGATGCTCGAATCGGCCGCCGCCGCGAAGTGGGGCGTGCCGGCCAGCGAGGTGAGCGCGAAGAACCACCAGCTCATCCACAAGCCCACCGGCCGCGCCATCGGCTTTGGCGACGTGGCAGCCGATGCGGCGAAGATCCCGGTGCCCGCGACCGCCGACCTGCGGCTGAAGAAGCCGGCCGAGTTCCGCTACATCGGCAAGGGCAAGACGCCCATCGTCGACGGCTTCGACATGACCACCGGCAAAGCGCAGTACGGCATCGACGTGGTGATGCCCGACATGCTCTACGCCGTGGTGGCGCGCAGCCCCGTGTATGGCGGCACGCTGCGCGGCTTCGATGCCGCCGAGGCGATGAAGGTGCCGGGCGTGGTGAAGGTGGTCGAGATCAAGGGCTCTCCCGTGCCCAGCGCTTTCCAGCCGCTACCGGGCGTGGCCGTGATCGCCAGCAGCACCTGGGCCGCGATGAACGGCCGCAAGGCGCTCAAGCTCGACTGGGATGGCGGACCCAACGGCAGCTACGCATCGGACGCCTACCGCAAGGCCATGCTGGAGGCGGCCGGCAAGCCGGGCAAGGTGATCCGCACCAAGGGCGACGTGGACGGCGCGATGAAGAAGGCCGCCAAGACCCTCAAGGCCGACTACTACATCCCGCACCTGACGCAGGCGCCCATGGAGCCGCCCAGCGCCACCGCCCGCTTCAAGGACGGCAGCATGGAGGTGTGGGGCCCCTTCCAGAGCCCGCAGGCAGTGCGCAACGACATCAGCAAGCGCATGGAACTGCCGCCCGAGAAGGTCACGGTCAACGTCACGCTGCTGGGCGGCGGCTTCGGGCGCAAGAGCAAGGGCGACTATGCCACCGAGGCCGCGCTGCTGTCGCGCGAGACCGGCGGCAAGCCGGTGAAGGTGGTGTGGACGCGCGAGGACGACCTTCACCATTCCTTCTATCACACGGTATCGGTGGAACACCTCGAGGCCGGGCTCGATGCCAAGGGCAAGCCGGTGGCCTGGCTGCACCGCAGCGTGGGCCCGACGCTGCTGGCCATCTTCATGCCCGACCCCAAGACCGAGTCGCCCATCGAGCTGGGCATGGGCCTGACGAACGTGCCCTTCGCCGTGCCCAACCTGCGGGTGGAGAACCCCGAGGCCGCGGCGCACACGCGCATCGGCTGGTACCGCGCGGTGTCCAACATTCCGCATGCCTTCGCCATCCAGTCCTTCGTGGGCGAGATGGCGGTGGCCAGCGGGCGCGACCCCAAGGACTTCCTGCTGGAACTGCTGGGCCCGCCGCGCAAGATCGACCCGCGCGACGTCAACGACACCTGGAACCACGGCGAAGACCCGGCGGCCTACCCCATCGACGTGGGCCGCCTGCGCCGCGTGACTGAGCGCGCGGCCAAGGAGTCGGGCTGGGGCAAGCCCCTGGGCAAGGGGCGCGGGCGCGGCATCGCGGCGCACTACAGCTTCACCACCTACGTGGCCTCGGTGGTCGAGGTGCAGGTGGATGACAAGGGCGAGCTGAAGATCCCGCGCATCGACATCGCCATCGACTGCGGCGGCATCGTCAATCCCGAGCGGGTGCGCTCGCAGATGGAAGGCGCCTGCGCCATGGGCGTGGGCAATGCGCTGTCGGGCGAGATCACCTTCAAGGACGGGCGGGTGGAGCAGGACAACTTCCACCAGTTCGAGGTGCTGCGCATGAACTCGGCGCCGCAACGCATCTTCGTGCACCTCATCGACGGCAGCTACGACGCACCGCTGGGCGGGGTGGGCGAGCCGGGGGTGCCGCCCATCGCGCCGGCGCTGTGCAATGCCATCCACGCGGCCACCGGCAAGCGCATCCGCAGCCTGCCGATCCGCGACCAGCTCAAGACCTGAGCGAAGGGGCGGTCAGGGCCGGCGTACCGACAGCGGCTGGCGCGACCAGTAGGCGCCGGCCAGCGTGTCCATGCGCACCGTGCCGCCGCTGGAGGGCGCGTGCACGAAGCGGCCTTCGCCCACGTAGATGCCGGCATGCGATGGCCGGCCGCCGCCGAAGAGCACCAGGTCGCCGGTGCGCAGCTGGCTGCGGTCCACCGTCTCGCCGAAGCCCGAGAGCTGCGCCACCGTGCGCGGCGGCGCCAGGCCGGCGCGGCTGCGGTACACGTAGCCGATGAGCCCGCTGCAGTCGAAGCCGCCGTCGGGCGTGTTGCCGCCGTAACGGTAGGGCGTGCCCACCAGGCCCAGGGCGTGGATGGCGATGTCCTCGGCCTGCTCGTTGCTTAGCGTGGCGTGGCCCGTGCTGGGCGCCGTGCCGGCCGGTGGCCGGGGCGGCGCGCTTCCGCAGGCGGCCAGCAGCAGCACGGTGCCAAGGAGGAGGGGAGCAGCGGAGGTGCGAAGCGTCAGGTGCAAGGCGGGTCGCGAAGAAGCCGGGATGCTATGAACTTTATAGCAGCCCGGCCTTTCGCTCAAGCGCCCTGCGAGCCGCGGTGGGCCCAGGCCGTGGTGTGCTTCTCGATTGCCGAGAAAAGTTCGTACATCAGCATCGCCATCGCGCCCACCACCATCAGCCCGGCGAAGGCCAGGCCCATCTGCATGGCCGAGCCGGCGGAGATCAGCAGGTAGCCGATGCCTTCGTTGGCGGCCGTCATCTCCGACACCGTGGTGCCGACGAAGGCCAGGGTGATCGCCACCTTGAGCGAGCCGTAGAAGTAGGGCATGGAGCGTGGCAGGCCGATCTTCATCAGCACGTCCATGCGCTTGGCGCCCAGCACCCGCAGCACGTCTTCCAGCTCCGGCTCCAGCGTGGCCAGGCCGGTGGCGATGTTCACCATGATCGGGAAGAAGCTGATGAGGAAGGCCGTGAGGATGGCCGGCCCCGCACCGATGCCGAACCACACCACCAGGATCGGCACGAAGGCCGCCTTGGGCAGCGCGTTGAAGGCCGTCATCAGCGGATAGATGGCCGCGTACGCGAGGCGCGAGCTGCCGATCACGAAGCCCAGCAGCACCCCCACCACGATGGCCAGGCCGAAGCCGGCCATCGTCACCCAGAAAGTGCGCCAGGCATGGCCGGCGATGACGGTCTTGAACTCCCAGAACTGGGTCCAGATGCGCCAGGGGCTGGGGAAGATGAACTCCGACACCTCGAAGGCCGAGCACACGATCTGCCACAGCACGATCACCGCCACCAGCAGCAGCCAGGGCGACCAGCGTTCGATCTGCTTCTTGTCGTACTTCATTGCGGGATCACCGGTGCAGTGGAAGTGGCGCCGCCGCTGCGGATGGCGCCGATGTGGCCGCGCAGCTCGTGCACGATGTCGGAGAACTCCTTGGTGTAGGTCAGCTCCAGCTCGCGCGGGCGCGGCAGCTCGATGTCGCGGCGCACCACGAAGCGGCCCGGGCTCTTGCTCATCACGTACACCGTGTCGGCCAGGAAGACCGACTCGCGCAGGTCATGCGTCACCAGGATCACGTTGAAGCGCTGCTCGGTCCACAGGTCGCGCAGGATGCACCACAGCTCCTCGCGGGTGAAGGCGTCGAGCGCGCCGAAGGGTTCGTCCAGCAGCAGCATCTTGGGCTCGTGGATGAGCGCGCGGCAGATGCTCGCGCGCTGCTGCATGCCGCCCGAGAGCTGCCAGGGGAACTTGTCCTCGTAGCCGCCCAGGCCGACCTTCTGCAGGAGGCGCCGGGCGCGTTCCTCGTATTCCTTGCGCTTTCGCTTGAAGCTGGAGCGGTAGGGCTCCACGATCTCCAGCGGCAGGAGCACGTTGTCGACCGTGGTGCGCCAGGGCAGCAGCGAAGGCGCCTGGAAGGCCATGCCCGAGATCTTCAGCGGGCCGGTCACCGGCTGGCCGTCGATCATGATCCTGCCCATCGAGGGCATCTTCAGCCCCGTGGTGAGCTTCATGAAGGTGGACTTGCCGCAGCCCGAAGGCCCGACGATGGCGATGAACTCGCCCTGCCGAACCTTCAGGTCGATGGCCTCCACCGCGAAGTGGTTGGCCCGCCGCAGCTCCTCGTTGTAGGCGAGCCAGACGTCCTGGAAATCGACGAAGGGGGCGGCGGTGTTGTCCGCGACGGCCGCGCCCATTACTTCTTCAGGATGTTCAGTTCGGCCGTGGGCGGCAGCATGGCCGAGGTCCACACCGCATCGGGGTTCACGCGCGACTTGGTGTTGAACGCGTCCGACACCTGCGAGGCCATCAGCGACAGGCGGCCGGGGTTCACCACGCCGAAGCCTTCGGCGCGAGCGTCGGGGCTGTTGATGACGGTGTCGATGGCCAGCTTGAGGCGGCGCGTCTCCAGCGCGGTGTCGATGATGCCGTCGCGGGCCTTCACCGACTCGATGCCCTGCGCCGGGTTGGCGATGACTTCCTTGGCGCCCTTGGAGAAGGCCGACAGGAAGGCCTTGACCACTTCCGGCTTTTCCTTGATGAGCTTGGGCGAGGCGATGATGACGTTGCCGTACAGCTTCACGCCGTAGTCGGGGTAGGGCAGCACCACGATGTCGCCGGCCTTGGCGCCGCGCGCCTCCAGGTTCAGCAGCGAGGTGAAGGTGAAGCCGGTGATGGCGTCGATGTCGCCGCGCATCAGCATGGTCTCGCGCAGCGTGGGGTCCATCGCGGTCCAGTTCACGTTGCCGATGTTGTTGGCCTTGGCGAAGATGGGGAAGGCGCGGCGGCCGGCGTCGAACACCGGGGCGCCCAGCTTCTTGCCGGCGAGGTCGGACGGCTTGGTGATGCCGCTCTTCTTGAGCGCCATGACCGAGGCCGGCGTGTTGTTGTAGACCATCATCACGGCCACCGGCTTGTTGGGCGCGTCAGGGTTGTTGGCGTGGAACTCCATCAGCGCGGCCAGGTCGGCGAAGCCCATGTCGTAGGCGCCCGAGGCCACCCGCGTCACCGTGCCGCCCGAACCGTTGCCGGCGTCGATGGCCACGTCCAGGCCGGCGGCCTTGAAGTAGCCCTTGGCAGCGGGGTGCAGGAACAGCGCCGCCGGGCCTTCGAAGCGCCAGTCCAGCTGGAACTTGATCGGCGTCGTCGATTGGGCGTGGGCGACGCCGCCCAGGCCGAAGGACAGGGCGGAGGCCGCGAGGAAGGACTGCAGCAGCTGGCGCTTGTTCATTGTTCGTGACTTCATTAAAAATTGGTCACGAATTCAAGCAATAAGGGTGCCCGCACGCCATTGGTGCGAATCCTTAGGTGATTCCCGAAAAGGTGCGTGCGACGGCCGATTTCGCCCGAGCGTTGGGCGAGTCTGATGGCTTCAGGCACCAGATTGATGCGCTATTGGCTCGCCGTCAGCCCACCATCGATGTAGAGCACCTGCCCCGTGACGAAGGCGGCCGCCGGTGCGCAGAAGAACACGGCGGCGCCGGCCACGTCCTGCGGATCGGCGACGCGGCCCAGCGGGATGCGCTCGGTCACCTGCTTCGCGGTCACGGGGTCGGCCAGCCAATGCCGCGCCATCTCCGTGCGCACCACGGTCGGCGCGATGCCGTTCACCCGGATGCCGTGCAGCGCCAGTTCACTCGCGTGCTGGCGGATCAGCATGGCCAGCGCCCCCTTGCTGCTGGCGTAGGCCGAGTAGCCGCGCCCCCGCAGGCCCAACTGAGCGCGCACCGACAGCAGGTGAACCTGCGCGCCGCCGCGCCCTCCGGCGATCTGCTGCCGCGCCGCGGCCTGCGCCAGGAACATGGCGGCCTTGAGGTTGACCTGCAGGACTTCGTCGAAGGCTTCCTCGGTCACCTCCAGCAGCGACTCCTCGCGCTGGATGCCGGTGCAGTTGAGCAGCAGGTCGAGCTGGCCGCCGAAATGCCCGGCCGCGGTTTCCACCGAGGCGCGGATGCCGTCCACCGAATGCGCGTCCATCGCCAGGCCCAGAGCCTCATGGCCAGCGTCCCGCAGCCGCTCGGCCAAGGCATGTGCCTTCGCCGCGTCGCGCCCGGACACCGCCACCCTGGCGCCGGCCAGCGCCAACGCCCAGGCGATCGCCTCGCCGATGCCGCCGTAGCCGCCCGGCACGTAGGCCACCTTGCCCTGCAGGCTGAACAGGCCTGACAGGGCCTGGCCGAAGTCGATGCGCGGCGTGATCGCGGAGTCATCATGGTCTTGGTTCAAGGCATTCGATCCATTCAATCCATCAGCAGGCCGCCGTTGAGGTCGATGATCTCGCCGGTGATGAAGCCGGCCAGCGGCGAGGCCAGGAAGCGCACCACGTGGGCGAACTCCTCCGGCTCGCAGAAGCGTCCGACCGGAATGTCCTTCAGCAGGGCCTGGCGCTGCGCCTCGCTCAGCTGCTCGGTGATCATGGGCGTCTTCACGTAGGCCGGCGAGATGCCGTTGGCCGTGACGCCGAAGGGTGCCAGCTCGCGCGCCAGGGAGAAGGTCAGCGAGGTGAGCGCGCCCTTGGACACCGAGTAGGCCGTGCCGGCCGTCAGCCCGCCGGTCTTGGCCGCCAGCGAGCAGGTGTTGATGATCCGCCCGGCGCGCCTCGCCTTCATGCCGGGCAGCACCTGCTGCGCCAGGTGGAAGGCGCCGTCCAAGTTGACCGACAGCACGCGACGCCACTCCGCCGCGTCGGTGGCCTCGCACTTGTTGTTGGACAGGATGCCGGCGTTGTTGACCAGGATGTCGATCGGCCCGAACGCCCGCACGACCTGCGCGTGGCCTTCCCGCACCGCCTGCGGATCGGCGATGTCGAAGGTGAAGGCGGCGGCATGCTCGCCCAGCGAATCCGCCAGGGCCGCGAGGCGATCGCGCTGCACGTCCACCAGCGCGACCCGGCAGCCGTCTTCCAGCAGCGCGCGGGTCGCGGCCAGGCCCATGGTGCCGGCGGCGCCGGTGACCAGGGCGACGCGGCCGGCCAGCGGTGCGTTCGGATTTCGGGAAGCAGAAGTCTCAGACATCCAGCACGCTTTTCTTTCCGAACAGTCCGCGCGAGCGGAAGGTGACGACCGCGATGAACAGCAGGTACATGGACATCAGCGACCACTGCGAAGCATAGGCCCCGGTCAGGCCCACGGCCATGCCCACCATCAGGCCGGCCAGCACCGCGCCCCAGAGCGAGCCCACGCCCCCCAGCACGATGATGAGGAAGGCCGGAACGACCGCGTCGACGCCCACGTGCGGCCGCACGCCCCAGATGGGCGCCATCACCACGCCGGCGATGGCGGCCAGTGCCACGCCCAGTGCGAACACGAAGAGGCGCAGCCGCTTGAGGTTGATGCCCAGGGCCCGCACCATCTCGCTGTCGTGGGCGCCGGCCTTGATGATGGCGCCGTAGGGCGTCTTCTGCAGGAACAGCCACAGCAGCACGATCATCAGCACCGCGAAGGCGCTGGCGAAGAAGCGGTAGCGCGAATAGAGCAGGTCGCCCAGCATCAGCGCGCCCGAGATCGCCTCGGGCAGCGGCAACTGCTTCTCCGACGAGCCCCACGCCAGCCGGATGCCTTCCTCGATGACCAGCGCCGCGCCAAAGGTGAGCAGCAGGCCGTACAACGGATCGCGCCCGTAGGTGCGCCGCATGCACAGCTCCAGCAGCATGCCGAAGAGCCCCACGAACACCGGCGCGAGCACCAGCGCGAACAGGTAGCGCAGCGACAGCGGCAGCGCCATGTAGGCCGCCTGCAGCGTCGGGAACAGCCCCAGCTGCGGCGTCACGATGAACAGGGCCACGTACATGCCCAGCGCGAAGAGCGAGCCGTGCGCCAGGTTGATGGTCTCCATCACCCCGACGATCAGCATGAAGCCCAGCGCGATGAGGGCGAACAGCAGCCCCAGCGAGATGCCGTTGACCAGGTGCGGCAGCAGCTGGGAGATGAAGTCCATGTGCGCGGCCTTCCGGGTTCAGACGTCGTAGCTGGGCGTGGACTCGTAGCTTTCCAGCTTGCAGGCGGCGGCCGCGTCCTTGTCCACCACGTCCTTCGGGTCGGCCTGCGTCAGGATCTTGAAGATGTCGTCCTTCTCGGCCGGCGCATCGTTGTAGCGTGCCATGTAGATGGTCTGCTGGCACTGGTGGGTGGCCGGGTCCATCCAGGCGTCGAAGTGCTGCAGGCGGTCGGCCGCCGTCATGCGCCGGCCTTCCAGCTTCTTGATGACTGCGATGTTCTGCGCCGTGCCCGCTTCTTCCACGCAGCGCAGCAGCTCGCGCGTGGCCATGTAGCTGTTGTGGAAGACGTTGCCCGGCACGCGGATCGCCATGCCCGGGAACTGCTTCTGGTAGCTGGCGACGAACTCCTTCACGCCCGGCAGGTCGAGGCGGTAGTACCAGGTGGTGCCGAACACGCCGAAGATCGCCTCCGGGCCCAGGCCGTACACGTCGGGCCAGTCCTGCTGGTTGTTGATCCAGGCCATGCTCTGGTTGAGCTTGAGCTGCACCACCTGCTGGCGCAGCGCCTTGATGTCGTCGCCGCCCACCGCGGTGGCCACCACCTCGGGCTTGATCTGCTGGAGCTTGAGCAGGTAGGAGGAGAAGTCGCGCGTGTTCTGCGGCACCAGCAGCTCGTCGATGATCTTGCCGCCGTTGGCCTCGACGGCCGCGCGGGTCGCCTTGGAGGTGGTGTGGCCCCACACGTAGTCGTTGGTCAGCAGCACCCAGTTGCGCCCGCTTGCCGTGATCGCGTTCTTCACGATGGCGTTGGAGAAGTTGGTGCCGTTGCCGTCCCACACGAACTTCACGCGGTGGCAGTCCTTGCCGGCCTCGGTGGGCGAGCTGGAGTTGGTGTTGAGGAACACCGTGCCGTACTTCTGCGCCACCTGCGAGATGGCATTGGCCACGCCCGAATGCACGGCGCCGATCAGGAAGGCGGCCTCGTTGCGGGTGATCATGCGTTCGGCCACCCGCGAGCCGGTGGCCGGCGTGGTCTCGGTGTCGATGTGGATGGCCTCGATCTGCCGGCCCAGCACGCCGCCCTTGGCGTTGAATTCGCGGATCGCCATCATCGCGCCCAGCCGTTCCTCGCCGCCCGAGGCGGCGTACTGGCCCGAGGCGTCCATGGTCAGGCCGATCACCAGCGGCTTCTTCTGGGCCGCCTGGGCCCACACGCGGTTGTGCTTCCACGGCCCCATGAAGGGGGCCACGCCGTACAGGCCGGCGCCGGCCAGGGCCAGGCCGGTGCCCTTGAGCAGGGCGCGGCGCGAGGAAGGGGCGGATGCGTTGCTGTCATCGTCTTTCATGGCTTTGTCTCCTGCTCTGGTTGTTGCTTTGCTCGGGGTCGGGATGCCGGGTCAGCGCGGAACGATCTTCACGTCGTTGATCTTTTCCTGCGCCTCGAAAAGGGAGGCGATCAGCTTGTCGCCATAGCCCAGGTTGGCCGCCTGCACCAGCGACTGGTGCGTGGCCTCGCCCAGGAAGCTAGCCACCGGCAGCGACTCGGCCAAGTGGGTGTAGTAGCGCAGGTCCTTGCGGGCGTTGCCGATGCCGAACTTGAAGCCGTCCAGCGCGCCCTCGCTCAGGGTCTTGGCGGTCATCATCTGGAAGATGCCGCAGTTGACCCCGCCCACCGACACCACGTCGTACAAGCGCTTGAGGTCCAGCCCCGACTTGGCGCCGACCGCGAAGGCCTCGGCGATGCAGGCGGCGAAGCTCATCGCCATCATGTTGTTCACCAGCTTGAGCACGTGGCCGTGCCCGGGTGGGCCGACGTGGAAGATGTTCTCGCAGAAGGCCTTGAGCACCGGCTCGATGGCGGCGAAGTCCTCGGGGTCCGCGCCCACCATGGTGTTGAGCCGGCCTTCCTCGGCTTCCTTGGGCGTGCGGGCCAGCGGCGCGTCGATGAACTTCACGCCGCGGGCGGCGAAGTCGGCGCGGATGCGCGCGCTGGACGAAGGCTCGGCGGTGGAACAGTCCACCACCCGCAGGCCCGGCCGCGCGGCCGCCAGCAGGCCGCCTTCGCCGTAGACCACCTGTTCCACTTCTGGCGAGCCGGTCACGCAGATGAAGACGATGTCGGCGCCTTCGGCCGCGTCGCCGTTGCTGCCGGCCTCGGTGGCGCCGGCCGCCAGCAGGTCGTCCAGGTTGGCCCGGTTGCGGTTGGCCTTGAAGCGCAGTGCGTGGCCCTTGGCCAGCAGGTTCTTCGAGATGCCGTGGCCCATCATGCCGATGCCGATGAAGCCGATGCGGGGGAGGGTGTTGCTCATGGTGTTTCCTTGCGGTTGATTCGGTCAGGCGAGGGCGGCGGCGGACGCGCCGATGCGGGCGTCGCGCCAGATGTCGATGAGACGTTCGTAGCGCTGCGCCACCTGCGCCAGCACCTGGGCATCGCTCATGCGGCCGGCGAACCAGGCAGCGGCCGCGTCGCCGAAGATGGAGCGGCCCACCGCGAAGCCGCGGCACACGGCATGCGGTGCCGCCGCGCGGAAGCCGCGCTCCAGCACGTCCTCGCCGGCGTCCAAGCCCAGCAGCAGAACCCCACGGCAAAGCGGATCGTGGCGGGCGATGACGGCGGCGACCTGGCCCCAGGAGGCACCGGAATCGGCGGGCGGCAGCTTCCACCAGTCGGGCCGCACGCCGCCCTGGTAGATCTGCATTAAGGCGCGCCCCAGGGTCGCGTCGTCGGCCGGCATTTCGCGCGGCGGAATCACCTCGACCAGGAACTCGTGGCCGGTGGCGACGGAGGCGGCCTGCAGCTCCTGCAGGCGCGCCAGCTGCTCGGCACGCAGCGCGGGCGGATCGTCCGGATGCCAGGCCACCAGGCACTTGGCCACATGCTCGGCCGGCCAGCTGCGCATTTCCAGCATCAGCGCCTGCTCGGGCTCGAAGGCGAGGGGACGCGAGCCGGGCAGTTCCACCGGCCGCGCGATCCACCAGCCCTGGCCGGTGAGCTGCGGCAGGATGCGCTCGCCGAAGCGGCCGTCCAGGATCATGCCGGCCTGCAGCCCTTGGGCACTGCCGGTGCGTTGCCGGGCCACGTTGCGGGCGGCCTCGGCCACCAGGCGCTTGAAGGCCTCGATGCGTTCGGTGTTGCCGCCGTGGCGCGCGGCCAGTTCGTCGAACTGCACGCGGTGGTCGAAGGCCAGGATGCCCAGCGTGTCCCAGCGCCGGGTGCGGGTGCTGCTGCGGTGCAGGTGCTCCAGCAACTCGTCATCGCGCAGCCGCTCGGTGGGCGAGCCGTGGGCCAGGAAGTGCTGCAGTTCTCCCCAGCTGGCCATGGCCGGCGCGCAGCCGTGCCGCGACACCACCAGGGCGCCACAGGCATTGGCCCAGGTGCAGCAGGTCTGCAGCGGCTCGTCCTTCAGCCAGCCGCGCAGGAAGCCGGCCATGAAGGCGTCGCCCGCGCCCAGCACGTTGAACACCTCGACCGGAAAGCCCGGCCCGCGCAGCCCGTCTTCCAGCGAATCGGGAATGGCGCCGGGGAACACCACGCAGCCCATGGGCCCGCGCTTGAGCACCAGCGTGGCGTCGGTCAGCTCGCGCAGGCGGCGCAGTGCCGCCAGCGTATGGTCGCTGCCGCCGGCGATGTGGATCTCTTCCTGCGTGCCCACCACCAGGTCGCACTCGGGCAGCACCGTCTGCAGGTGCGCGCTCACCTGGTCCGAAGGCACGAAGCGCTGCTCGCCCAGGCCCGGGCTGGTCAGGCCCCACAGCACCGGCCGGTAGTCGATGTCCAGCACCACGCGCGTGCCGGCCTCGCGGGCCATGCGCATCGCGGCGCGGCAGGCGCGGTAGGGTTGCGGCTGCGACAGGTGCGTGCCCGACACCAGCAGGGCGGTGGCGGAGGCCAGGTGCTCTGCCTGGATGTCAGCCTCGTCGATCGCCATGTCGGCGCAGTTCTCGCGGTAGAACACCAGCGGGAAGGTGTCGGCGTCCTGGATGCCCAGGAAGACGAGGGCGGTGAGGCGCTTGGGGTCGGTGGCCACCAGGCCCACGTCCACGCCTTCGGCGGCCAGCGTTTCGCGCACGAAGCGGCCGTTGTGCTCGTCGCCGACCCGGCTGAACATGGCGGGCTTCAGGCCCAGGCGTGCCACGCCCACGGCGGTGTTGGCCGGCGATCCGCCCAGGTACTTGCGAAAGCTCTGCATGTCCTCCAGGCGGCCGCCGATCTGCTCGCCGTAGAGGTCGACTGCGGCGCGGCCCATGCAGATGACATCGAAGGGGCGGTGGTTCATGCGCGTCCTTTTCGTGGTGCGGAGGCAGGGCGCTTGCGGGCCCGGGGTGCAGCGGTGCCGGCCTGCTCGGCCAGCAGGTGGCCGGTGCTCACCACCAGGGCCTGGGCCAGGCACAGCGGCGCCACCAGCGAGCGGAAGGGCTTGGACGAGTCATCGGCCAGCTCGAAGCACACACGAGAGGCGGCCTTGAGCGGCGACAGCGGCCCGTCGGTGATGGCGACCACGGCGATGCCCGCGGCATGCGCCTGCTGCGCGGCGGCCAGCACCTCGGGCGAGTAGTTGCGAAAGCTGGCGACGATCAGCACGTCGCCCGGCGCCATGGCCTGCAGGCCCTCGCGCAGCATGCCGCCGGCACCGTCGAGCAGGTGGGTGCGCAGCTCCAGCTGCGAGAGCGCGTAGGCCAGGTAGCCGGCGACGGGAAAGGCACGCTTCTGCGCCAGCACATGGCAGCGCGGCGCGCCGGCGATCAGGGCAACCGCAGACTGCAGGTCGGCCTCGTGCACGCTGTCGTCGAGCTGGCCCAGCTCGGCCATCGACTCGGCCGCCAGCTGGTGCAGCACGCCGCCGGGCGCGCGGGCACCGTTGCCCTGCTGCTTGCGCATGGCGGCGATGCGGTCGCGGTAGCTGGCGCTGCGCTCCACCAGGTGGCCCCGGAAGACCTGCTGCATCTCGGAAAAGCCGCCATAGCCGACCGCGTTGGCGAAGCGGATCATGGCGGAGGGCTGCACTTCGTTGGCCTCGGCGACGGCGGCCACCGTGCCCAGCGCAAGCTCTTCCGGCCGCTCCAGCACGTAGCGGGCGATGCGCTGCAGCTGCTTGGACATGCCGGGGTAGGCCTGCGTGATGCGCTGCTTGAGCTCTTCGTAACTCGCGATCGGATCCATCGGATGAAAATAGAATGAATGTTCTTGAATGTTTAAATATTAGAACGTACATTCTGTTTTGTCCAACACCTTTTTGAACAACGCCCATGCAACTCGCCGCCGGCCGCGCTCCCTGGTTCCCGCTGCCCATGGTCATCGTCCTGGTGCTGCTGCTGTCCACGCCACTGTGGGTGGCGCGCGTGGGGCTCTACCAGTACCTGGCGCTGGAAATCATGATCTGGATGATGTTCGCCCTGGGCTTCAACCTGCTGCTGGGCTTCACCGGGTTGCCGTCCTTCGGGCACGGCGCCTACTTCGGCGTCGGCGCCTATGCCTTCGGGCTGCTGCAGCTCAAGCTGTGGCCCAACCTGTGGTTCGACCTGCTGGGCGCGGTGCTGGTGACGGCGGTGCTGGCCGGCCTGGTGGGCCTGTTCATCTCGCACCGGCGCGGCATCTACTACGCGCTGCTGACCATCGCCTTCGGCCAGGTGTTCTGGTTCGTGGCCAACAAGTGGCACACGGTCACGGGCGGCGAGGACGGGCTGCTGAACATCCAGCGCCTGCCGGCCGACTTCGGCTTCATCGCCTTTCCGCTGCAGACGAACGGCGCGCTCTTCTACTTCTGCCTGGCGGTGTTCGCCCTGGTGCTGGTGGGCCTATGGCGGCTGGTGCATTCGCCGCTGGGGCGCATCCTGAGCGCGATCAAGCAGAACGAGACCCGCGCCGCCTTCGTGGGCTACAACATCTGGCTCTACAAGTGGCTGGCCTTCACCTTGTCCGCATCGGTGGCGGGGCTGGCCGGTGCGCTCTTCGCCATGGCGCAGCAGTCGGCCTACCCCAATGTCATGAGCCTGCACAACTCCGGCTTCGTGGTGATGATGGTGCTGGTGGGCGGCGGCATGGTGAGCTTCTGGGGGCCGGTGATCGGCGCCACCTTCTTCATCCTGGCGCGCGACCTGCTGGGCGTGTACACCGAGGCGTGGCTGCTCTGGTATGGGCTCGTGTTCATGGCCATGGTGCTGTTCAAGCCCGAGGGCATTGCGGGCATCTGGCAGGAGTGGCGAGGGCGGCTGGCGCGGCGGTCCGCTGTCGGTGCAGGCGCATCCGGCGCGGCGGCGCTGGCCCTGATCCAGCGAGGCGCAGATGAAGCTGTTTGAAGCCACCGGACTGTCCAAGCGCTTCGGCGAGCAGGTCGTGCTCGAGGACATCACGCTGTCGTGCGACGAAGGGGAACTGGTGGGCATCATGGGTCCCAACGGCGCCGGCAAGACCACCTGCTTCAACGTGCTCACGGGCCGCTTCAAGCCGGACCGCGGCACGGTGCGCTTCGCCGGGCAGGACATCACCGGCCTGGCGCCGCGCGAGGTCGCCCGGCGCGGCATCTCGCGCTCCTTCCAGATCATGAATCTCTTCGACGATTACACGGCGCTGGACAACGTGCTGGTGGCCACGCCGCGGGTGCGCGCCCAAGGCTTCAACCCCTGGCGCGACCTGGGCGCGGACCGCGGCGCGCAGGAAGAGGCGGCGCAGGTGCTGGCGCAGGTGGGCCTGGCCGGCAAGGAGCGGGTGCAGGCGCGCAGCCTCTCCTATGGCGAGCGGCGTGCGCTGGAGATCGGCGTCGCCCTGGCGGCGCGGCCGCGCATGCTCTTCCTGGACGAACCCACCGCAGGCCTGGGCGCCGAGGGCACCGCGCGGCTGGCCGAACTGGTGGCCGGCCTGCGGCGGCACCTGACCATCATGATCATCGAGCACGACATGAAATTCCTGTTCTCACTGGCCGATCGCATCTCCGTCATCCACTGGGGGCAG
Organism: Variovorax sp. OV329; assembly: GCF_900114785.1. Taxonomy (GTDB): domain Bacteria; phylum Pseudomonadota; class Gammaproteobacteria; order Burkholderiales; family Burkholderiaceae_C; genus Variovorax. The sequence continues at coordinate 13,575 of NZ_FOUG01000002.1, read as the reverse complement.
GTCATCGCGCAAGGCACGCCTGATGAGCTGCGGCGCAACGAGTGGGTGGCGCGCTCGAACCTGGGGGCGCTGGCATGAGCCGCGCCCGGCCGCCCGAAGCGGCGCGCTGTGCAGAGCGCAGCACGGAGGTGTCCGAATGAGCGCGGTCTTGTCGCCGCAGACGGCGCAGACGCTGCTGAGCGTGGAAGACATCCGCACCTTCTACGGCGAGACGCAGGTGCTCTTCGACGTGTCCCTGCAAGTGGCGGCCGGCGAGGTGGTGGCGCTGCTGGGCCCCAACGGCGCGGGCAAGACCAGCACCCTGCGCTCCATCCTGGGCCTGACGCCGGCGCGAAGCGGCAGCATCCGCTTCGACTGCCGTGACGTCACGCAGGCCGCCACGCACGAGATCGCCCGCGCCGGCATCGGCTGGGTGCCGGACGACCGGCGCATCTTTCCCACCCTCACGGTGGCGCGAAACCTCGCCATCGCACGCAAGAAGACGCGCTTTCGCGCCTGGCGGGAGAAGGAGTGCTTCGAGATCTTCAGCGCGCTGGAATACCTGATGCACCGCGAGTGCGAGAACCTGTCGGGCGGCGAGATGCAGATGGTGGCCATTTCTCGCGCGCTGCTGGGCTCGCCGGGCCTGGTGCTCTTCGACGAGCCCAGCCAGGGCCTGGCGCCCAAGGTGGTGCAGGACGTGATGAAGACCATCACCCGCCTGGCCGCCGAGGGCGTGGCGGTGCTGGTGGTCGAGCAGAACGTGCAGAGCGCGTTGGCCGTGGCCGACCGGGTCTACGTGATGAACCTGGGCCGCATCGTGCACGAGGGCCCTGCGCAGCGGTTGCGCAGCGATGCCGCGCTGCGTATGCGCCTGCTGGGAGTCTGATCCGGATGAACACCACGACCACCAACCACCACGCGGCGCTTCTTCGCGTCGAAGGCATCGGCAAGCACTACAGCCGCGGCCTGCCGTGGCGGCGCCAGCGCACCTTTTCACTCGCAGCCGACTTCGAGGTGGCACGCCCGGCGGTGGTCGGCGTGCTGGGCCCCAACGGGTCGGGCAAGACCACGCTCTTCGAGCTGATGACCGGCAGCAACCGGCCCGACAGCGGCCGCGTGCGCGTGGCCGGCCAGGACATCCACCAGGTGCGCACGCACGAGCGCGACCGGCTGGCGATCCACTACCACCAGTCCTACCAGGTGCGGGCCTTCCAGCGGCACCGGCCCAACTTCATGCTGGAGCATGCGCGCAGCGATTCGCCGCTGGTGCACCTGTTCGACGAGCCGCAGTTCAACACGCAGGACGGCTACATCGGCTTCATGCTGGACTTCTTCGCGCGGCTGAAGGAGTCGGGGCGGCTGGTCTTCTTGTGCGTGCATCCGAACGAGCCCTTCCACCTGGACATCCTGCGCCAGAGCTGCGAGCGCTTCCTCTTCGTGCACAAGGGCGAGGTGACGCAGCACGCCGGCTTCGACGAGCTGGTGGCGCAGCCGCGCGTGCGCGACTACCTGGGCGCGCTGGCGCGGCCGGGGGCCTAGCCGTTGCAAAGGCGGCCGCCGGCCGCCTCTTCGTGCGCTACTTCTCGATGGCCGCGTTGGCCACTGCCAGCGCCGTCATGTTGATCACCCGGCGCACCGTGGCCGAGGGCGTCAGCACGTGCGCCGAGCTGGCTGCCCCCAGCAGGATCGGGCCCACCGTCACGCCGTGGCTGCCAGTGATCTTCAGCACGTTGTAGAGGATGTGGGCCGCGTCCAGGTTGGGGCACATCAGCAGGTTGGCGTCGCCGCTGAGCGAGGTCTCGGGCAAGGCGGTGCGGCGGATCTCGGCCGAGAGCGCGGCGTCGCCGTGCATCTCGCCGTCGCACTCCACGTCGGGCGCCATCTTCGCGAACAGGTCGCGCGCCAGGCGCATCTTCCTGGCCGAGCCGCGGCTGGAGGTGCCGAAGTTCGAGTGCGACAGGAAGGCCACCTTGGGCGGCAGGCCGAAGCGCTTGATCTCGTCGGCCGCCATCACGGCGATGCTGGCCAGCATCTCGGCGCTGGGGTCCTCGTGCACATTGGTGTCGGCGACGAACAGCGTGTGCTTGTCGAGCGTCAATGCATTGAGCGTGGCGAAGCCCGGCGCGCCGCGCTTGAGGCCGATGATGTTGCGGATGTGGTCCAGGTGCGCGTCGAAGCGGCCGACCAGGCCGCACAGCATGGCGTCGGCATCGCCCAGGTGCACCATCAGCGCGGCGATGGTGGTGTTGGAGCGGCGCACCATGGTCTTGGCGGCCTCGGGCGTCACGCCCTGGCGCGCCATCAGCTTGTGGAAGGCCTCCCAGTAGATGCGGAAGCGCGGATCGTCCTCGGGATTCACGTTCTCGACGTCGATGCCCAGCTTGATGTGCAGCCCGGCCTTCTTGATTCGCGTCTCGATGACGGCGGGGCGGCCCACCAGGATCGGCCTGGCCATGCCTTCGTCCACCGCCCACTGCGCGGCGCGCAGCACGCGCTCGTCCTCGCCGTCGGCATAGGCAAGGCGCTTGGTGGTGGCGGCCTTCGCCGCGCTGAACACCGGGCGCATGAACATGCCGGTGTGATAGACGAAGCGGGACAGGTGCTGGCGGTAGGCGTCCATGTCCTCGATCGGACGCGTCGCGACGCCCGACGCCTTCGCCGCCCTGGCCACGGCCGGCGCGATGCGCAGGATCAGCCGCGAGTCGAAGGGCTTGGGGATCAGGTAGTCGGCGCCGAAGGCCAATTCCTGCCCGGCATAGGCGGTGGCCACTTCCTCGCTGATGTCGGCCTTGGTGAGGTCGGCGATCTCGCGCACGCAGGCCAGCTTCATCTCTTCCGTGATCTTGGTGGCGCCGCAATCGAGGGCGCCGCGGAAGATGTAGGGGAAGCACAGCACGTTGTTGACCTGGTTCGGATAGTCCGAGCGGCCGGTGGCGATGATGCAGTCGGGCCGCGCGGCCTTGGCGACCTCGGGGCGGATCTCCGGTTCGGGGTTGGCCAGCGCCAGGATGATGGGCTGGCTGCCCATGGTCTTGACCATGTCGCCCGTCATCACGCCGGCCGCCGAGCAGCCCAGGAACACGTCGGCACCCTTGACCACGTCGGCCAGGGTGCGCGCATCGGTGCTCTTTTGCGCGTAGCGGGCCTTGGATTCGTCGAAACCGCCGGCGCGGCCTTCGTAGATCAGGCCCTTGGAGTCGACCGCGAAGATGTTGGCCGGCTTGGCGCCCAGGCCCACCATCACGTCCAGGCAGGCGATGGCGGCGGCGCCCGCGCCCGAGACGGCGATCTTCACGTCCTCGATCTTCTTGCCCACCAGTTCCAGGCCGTTGAGCAGCGCGGCGGCCGAGATGATGGCGGTGCCGTGCTGGTCGTCATGAAACACCGGGATGTTCATGCGCTCGCGCAGCTTCTTCTCGATGTAGAAGCACTCGGGCGCCTTGATGTCCTCCAGGTTGACGCCGCCCAGCGTGGGCTCCAGCGCCGCGATGATGTCGACCAGCTTGTCGGGGTCGCGCTCGGCCAGCTCGATGTCGAACACGTCGATGCCGGCGAACTTCTTGAACAGGCAACCCTTGCCTTCCATGACCGGCTTGGCGGCCAGCGGGCCGATGTCGCCCAGGCCCAGCACCGCGGTGCCGTTGGTGACCACGCCCACCAGGTTGCCGCGCGCGGTGTACTCGAAGGCGGTGGCCGGGTCGGCCTCGATGTCCAGGCAGGGATAGGCCACGCCGGGCGAGTAGGCCAGCGACAGGTCGCGCTGGTTCAGCAGGGGTTTGGTGGGGGTGATGGAGATCTTGCCCTTGGTGGGCAAGCGGTGGTATTCGCGCGCCGCGTCGCGCAGGGCTTCTTCGGCGGGTGACAGGGTGTTCGACATGACAGCTCTCTCCTTCGTTGTTGTCGTGATGGGGAACGCGAAAAAGCGAAAAGAGAGGCTACCGCAAGCGGTGCCTCTCTTTGCAGGTGGGGTTGACGCAGGTTGAATCAGGATGCGTCTGGCGCCACCGGATGCTGGGCCAAGGCCTCCAGTGCGCGCACCAGCGCACTGTGGTCTTCCTGGCCGTAGCCCAATGCCGCGCAGGCGTTCATCAGCTGCGCCGCGCTGGCCGTCTGCGGCAGTGCAACACCCAGGGAGCGCGCGCCCGAAAGCGCCAGGTTCAGGTCCTTCTGGTGCAGCGAGATGCGGAAGCCGGGCGCGAAGGTGCGCTTGATCATGCGCTCGCCATGCACTTCCAGGATGCGGCTGGAGGCGAAGCCGCCCATCAGCGCCTGGCGTACCTTGGCGGGGTCTGCGCCGGCCTTGCTGGCGAAGACCAGGGCCTCGGCCACGGCGGCGATGTTCAGCGCCACGATGATCTGGTTGGCCACCTTGGTGGTCTGGCCGTCGCCGTTGCCGCCCACCAGGGTGATGTTCTTGCCCATCTTCTCCAGCAAGGGGCGCACGCGGCCGAAGTCGCCCTCGTCGCCGCCGCACATGATGGTCAGGCTGGCCGCCTTGGCGCCCACCTCGCCCCCGGAAACCGGCGCGTCGATGTAGCCCGCGCCCAGCGCCAGGATCTTCCTGGCGAATTCCTTGGTGGCGATCGGGTCGATGGAGCTCATATCCACCACGATCTTGCCCTTGGCGCCGGAAGCCAGGCCCGCGGCCACGCCGTTCTCGGAGAACAGCACCTTCTCCACGTCGGGCGTGTCGGGCACCATGATGAAGATGATCTCGGCCTGCTTCGCGACATCGGCTGCGCTGGGGCACACCATGGCCTGCGTGCCGAAGGGATCGGGCACCGGGCCATGCGTGTTCACGAACAGCTGGTGGCCGGCGGCCAGCAGGTGGTTGGCCATGGGGGCGCCCATGATGCCCAGGCCGATGAAGCCGATCTTGCGGGAGGTGTTCTCGCTCATGTCTTGGTCTTTCCTTCTCTTGCGTTGTCTTGATTCAGGGATGGATCAACGTGCCGCGAGCTGTTCGCGCCAGCCCAGGCCTTCGGCGGTGGTGGCGCCGCGCGGCTTGTACTCGCAGCCGATCCAGCCGGTGTAGCCGGCCGCGTCGATGTGCTTGAAGAGCCAGGCGTAGTTGATCTCGCCGGTGCCCGGCTCGCCGCGGCCCGGGTTGTCGGCCAGCTGGATGTGGCCGATGCGCGCCAGGTTCTTGGTGATGGTGCTGGCCAGCTCGCCTTCCATGCGCTGCGCGTGGTAGATGTCGTATTGCACGAACAGGTTGCCCGAATCCACCTCGTCCAGGATCTTCAGCGCCTGCTCGGTGCGGGTGAGGAAGAAGCCGGGAATGTCGAAGGTGTTGATCGGCTCGATCAAGAGGCGGATGTTCGCGCCGCGCAGCTGCTCGGCCGCAAAGCGCAGGTTGGCCACCGCCGTCTCGTGCGCCTGCTGCGTGCTCACGCCGGCCGGCACCTTGCCCAGCAGGCAGTTGACTTGCGGGCAGCCCAGCGTGCCGGCGTAGTCGATGGCGCGCGCCACGCCTTCGCGGAATTCGCTCACGCGGTCCGGATGGCAGCCGATGCCGCGCTCGCCGGCGTCCCAATCGCCGGCGGGCAGGTTGTGCAGCACCTGCTTCAGGTTGTTGGCCTTCAGCGCCGCGGCCAGCTCGGCCTTGGGGAAAGGGTAGGGGAAGAGGTACTCCACCGCCTCGAAGCCCGCCTTGGCGGCGGCCTCGAAGCGCTGCATGAAGGGCAGCTCGGTGAAGAGCATGGTGAGGTTGGCAGCGAACTTGGGCATGCGTCGTTCCTTCTTTTCTGAATCGATTTCGGTGAAGCTTCAGTCCAGCAGCGCGGCAGCCACGGCAGTGGGTGCGTCGCCGATGTCCTTGGCCAGTTCCTCGAACTCGGTGATGTTGTCGATCTCGGTGCCCATGGCGATGTTGGTCACGCGCTCCAGCATCACCTCGATGACCACCGGCACGCCGAACTCGGCCATGAGCTTCTCGGCCTGCTGGATGGCGGGCGTCATCTCTTCCTGCCGGGTCACGCGGATGCCCTTGCAGCCCAGGCCCTCGACCACCTTCATGTGGTCCACGCCGTAGCCGGCTTCCACGCCGGCGTCGGGGCCGGCGTTGACGTTCTCGAAGCCCAGCTGCACGCAGTAGTCCATCTCGAAGCCGCGCTGCGACTGGCGGATCAGGCCCAGGTAGCTGTTGTTCACCACGATGTGGATGTAGGGCAGCTTGAACTGCGCGCCCACGGCCAGTTCCTCGATCATGAACTGGAAGTCGTAGTCGCCCGAGAGCGCGACGATCTTGCGCGAGGGGTCGGCGGCGCGCACGCCCAGGGCGGCGGGAATGGTCCAGCCCAGCGGGCCGGCCTGGCCGCAGTTGATCCAGTGGCGCGGGTTGTACACGTGCAGGAACTGCGCGGCGGCGATCTGCGAGAGGCCGATGGTGCTGACATAGCAGGTGTCGCGCTCGAAGTTGCGGTTCATGCACTGGTAGACCCGCTGCGGCTTCATCGGCACGTCTTCGAAGTTGGTCTTGCGCAGCATGGTCTTTTTGCGCTCCAGGCACTCGCCCGCCCAGGTCTTGCGGTCGGGCAGGCCGCCCTTGGCCTTCATCTCCTCGGCCACTTCGACGAAGAGTTCCAGCGCGGCCTTGGCGTCGGAGACGATGCCGAAGTCGGGCGTGAACACGCGGCCGATCTGCGTGGGCTCGATGTCCACGTGCACGAATTTGCGGCCCTTGGTGTAGACGTCGACCGAGCCGGTGTGGCGGTTGGCCCAGCGGTTGCCGATGCCCAGCACGAAGTCGCTGGCGAGCATCGTCGCGTTGCCGTAGCGGTGGCTCGTCTGCAGGCCGCACATGCCGGCCATCAGCGGATGGTCGTCGGGCAGCACGCCCCAGCCCATCAGCGTGGGGATCACCGGCACGCCGGTGGCTTCGGCAAAGCGAACCAGCAGGTCGGAGGCGTCGGCGTTGATGATGCCGCCGCCGGCCACGATCAGCGGGCGCTCGGCCTCGTTGAGCATGCCGATCGCCTTCTCGATCTGCGCGCGGGTGGCGGCCGGCTTGTAGACGGGCAGGGGCTCGTAGGTGTCGATGTCGAACTCGATCTGCGCCATCTGCACGTCGAAGGGCAGGTCGATGAGCACCGGGCCCGGGCGAGCCGAGCGCATCAGGTGGAAGGCCTGCTGGAACACCTGCGGCACCTGGCCGGGCTCGCGCACGGTGACGCTCCACTTGGTGACGGGCTTGGAGATGGACTCGATGTCCACCGCCTGGAAGTCTTCCTTGTACAGGCGCGCACGCGGCGCCTGGCCGGTGATGCACAGGATCGGGATCGAATCCGCCCAGGCCGAGTACAGGCCGGTGATCATGTCCGTGCCCGCCGGCCCGGAGGTGCCGATGCACACGCCGATGTTGCCGGCCTTGGCCCGGGTGTAGCCCTCGGCCATGTGCGAGGCGCCTTCCACGTGGCGCGCCAGGATGTGGCCGATGCTGGCCTGCTTGCGCAGCGCCGAGTACAGCGGGTTGATGGCTGCGCCGGGCACGCCGAATGCCTGCGTCACGCCTTCCTTCTCCATCACCAGAACTGCGGCCTGGGCCGCGCTCATCTTTGCCATTTTTTAGTCTCCTTGGGTGCCTGTAGGTCTGAGGCTTTGGACTTTAGGCAGCGGCGCCTGTTGGCAGAAGACGGCAGGGCGCCATAAAACCTATTCCAAATCGGAATGAATGCCTCTAGCATCGGGGCATGGATCGACTCCTGGCCATGGAAATGTTCGTGCGCGTGGTGGAAACCGGCAGCTTCTCGAAGGCCGCCCGAGAGTTCAACACCACCCAGCCCACGGTGACCAAGCAGGTCGCCGCCACCGAGACGCGGCTGAAGGCGCGTCTGCTCAACCGCAACACGCGCGGCGTCAGCCTGACCGAGGTGGGCGCGCTGTACTACGAGAAGTGCAAGGGCATCGTGCGCGACGCTCAGGACGCCGACAGCATCGTGCGCCTGCAGCAGACGCAGGCCCAGGGGCTGCTGCGCATCGGCACCTCGGTGGCCTTCGGCCGCCGGGTCGTGGTTCCGGCGGCGCTGGAATACATGGCCCGGCATCCGCAGGTGCAGGTGGACCTGAGCTTCGAGGACCGCTACGTCGACCTGGTGGCGCAGGGCATCGACGTGGCGGTGCGCATGGGCAAGCTGGCCGATTCCTCGCTGGGTGCGCGCTTCCTGGGCATGAACCCCTGGGTGATGGCGGCGGCGCCGTCCTATCTGAAGGAGCGCGGCACGCCCAAGAGGGCGCAGGACCTGAGCGCGCACGTGGCGCTCATCTACAGCAGCGTGGTGGGCGACGACGTGTGGCAGATGCACACGCCCCGGGGCGAGGCGGTGACGGTGCCGGTGACCGGGCGGATGCGCTCCAACAATTTGTCCGCGGTGCTGGCGGCCACGCGCGAGGCGCTGGGCATCGCCTTGATGCCGCGCTATGTGGCGGAAGAATCGATCAAGGCAGGCAAGCTGGTGGAGGTGCTGGCCGACCACCGGCTGGCCGAGCAGGAGATCCATGCCGTGTTCCCGTCGCCCAAGCTGGTTCCAGGCAAGGTGTCAAGCTTTGTGGCTTTCCTGCAAGGGCGGTTCGACGGACCGTGGTGGGCGCGTTAGTCTTCCTTCATTCAAGAAGGAAATCCATGCGCTGCTGCCACCGACCTGCTTTCGCTGCTGTTTTTTCATTGGCGTTGCTGCTGTCTGCCTGCGTGTCGCCCGACGCGCCCAGGCCGCTGGGCCCCGATGTTCCGCCCCCGCCGCAGTTCGCCGAGCTGGTCCACAGGTGCACGGCCAACGATTCGCGCTTCGCGCTGGGACAGAAGGTGACGCCGGAGGTGCTGGAGGAGGCACGCAATCGCACGGGGGCGCGGTCGGCTGTGACGGTGAAATCCGGTGCGGCCATGCCTGCGCCCGCGGATCCTTTGCGGCTCATCCTTGAAGTGGATGGGGAGGGGAAGATGGTGGGGGCGCGTTGCAGTTGATCTCCTTGTCTCGTTCGTTTGTTCGTTTGTTCGTTTGTTCGTGGCGGGTCAAAGGCCTGTGTGCCGCTGTGTGCGCAGCATGCGACTCGGGCGGCCGGCGCTTCGCGCCGGCTCCCCTGCGCCGCTCGCGAGACCGGCCCGCGGCGGAACTCGCGACTCCGTCGCTCAGACACCCGCCGCAAGTCAGATGTTGAAGTTCTTGTGTGTCCTTCGGCACACAAGAACGGGCCGGCCTCGCTGCGCTGCTCGGCGCCCGAGACGCATGCTGCGCACACAGCGGCACACAGGCCTTAGACCTGGACACGGCGGTGGTGATCCAACCGTTGTGCACCACGGATCGTGCCGACAAACCCCGTTGGGTCGTTCGGCCGTTTTTGAAATCGTCACACCGCCTGCCGCGCCCCGTGCGCCCCGACCCGCTGCACCGCTGAACCTTCTAATCGTTGGACCGAAGAACCGAAGAACCGAAGAACCGAAGAACCGAAGAACCGATGAACTGCTGAACTCCTGAACCAGCGAACGAAGCGACTTCAAGCAGCCGGCTCGTCCGGATCCTGATCCGCAGTCGCAAACACGTGCCACGCCGCCATGAACATCGCCGCGATCACCGGCCCGATCACGAAGCCGTTGATGCCGAACAGCGCCAGGCCCCCCACCGTCGACATCAGCACGATGTAGTCGGGCATCTGCGTGTCCTTGCCCACCAGCAAGGGGCGCAGCACGTTGTCGACCAGCCCGATGACGAACACGCCGATCAGCGTCAGCGTCACGCCTTGCCAGGTGCTGCCCGTGGCGATGAAATAGACCGCCACCGGACCCCAGATGAGCGCCGCGCCCACTGCCGGCAGCAGCGACAGTATCGTCATCACCACGCCCCACAGCAGCGCGCCCTGCACGTCCAGCGCCCAGAACGTCAGGCCGCCGATCAGGCCCTGAACCACCGCCACCACGATGTTGCCCTTGACCGTCGCGCGGATCACCGTCGTGAACTTGTTCAACAGGAAATTGGTGTGCGGCTTGGCCAGCGGCAGGGCGTTGCGGATCGTGCCCGACAGCTGCCCGCCGTCGCGCAGCAAGAAGAAGAGCATGTAGAGCATCAGCGCGAAGCTCACCAGAAACTCGAAGGTGTTCTGGCCGATGGCCAGCGCGCGGGTCGCGATCTGCTGGCTGGCGGCCGAGGCACCCTGCGCGATCTTGGCCAGCATCGCTTCGATGTCGCCCAGGCCCACGCGGTTGAGCAGGTCCATCGCCCAGCGCGGTATCGCGTTGAGCATCTGTTGCAGGTAGCGCGTGAAGCTCACGTCGCCCGAGCGCATGCGCTGCGAGATGTTGGTCGCCTCGCCGACCAGTGACATCGAGATGGCGATGAGCGGAAGGATCACGATCACCAGCGCCATCGCCAGCGTGATCAGGGCCGCCAGGTTGTGCCGGCCATTGAACCGGCGCACCATGCGCCGGTAGATCGGGGTGAACAGGATGGCCAGTGCGACGCTCCACATGACCGCACCGACGAAGGGCAGAAGCACCCAGCAGAAAGCCACGGTGACCGCGGCCAGCAGCAGCAGGAAGGCGCCGCGCTCGAGTTGGGATGTACGCATAAGTGGGCCGAATGTAGCCGAGCCGGGCGCTGGCGTCGCGTCAGCGGACAGCCCGCGTTCGCCGGCGCAAAAAAAAGCTCAGCGCTCGGCCTGGCGCGAGGGCAGTGCGATGGGCGCAAGCGTGGCGCGCAGGCGCTCGTCGTTGCCGGGCCGCTCGGGCACTTCCACTTCCAGCGCCTGCTCCACGTTGCCGATGTGCGCCAGCATCAGCTCGCGCGCTTTCTTCGTGTCGCCCGCCTCGAGCGCGGCCACGATGGCCGCATGCTCCGCGCAGGACACGCTGGCCTCGTGCGTGGATTGATACAGCGTGGCGGCCAGGGTGGTGCGGGCCGTCAGGTCGCGCAGCACGTCCACCAGCAGGCGATGGCCCATCTGGTCGGCCAGGCAGACATGGAAGTCGGCCAGCAGGAAGGCACGGGTGGCGGCGTCGGCGCCGGCAATGGCGCGCTTCTCGTCGGCGATGTGCTCGCGCAGCTTGCGGATCACCTTCGACAGCGGCCGGCCGGCTTCGGCCAGGATGCCGGCCTCCACGATGCGGCGGGCCGAGAAGGCATCGCGCGCTTCATCTACCGAAGGCTCCACCACGAACCAGCCGCGGCGCGACTGCACCGCCACGAATCCGCGGGCCTGCAACTGCATCAGCGCCTCGCGCACCATGGTGCGGCTCACGCCGAAGTTCTCGGCCAGCTGCTGTTCGCCCAGCCGCTCGCCGGGCGCGAGCTTCTGGGCGAGGATGGCCTCGACCACGCGCTCGGCGATGGTGGTCGGGCTGACGGCCTCCGAGGAAGAAGACGACGGCGAAGGAGAAGAACTGGCGGCCATGGCGCGAGCGTATCTCAGCGCACTGCGTGGGCGGTGGCGGCCGCGACCGCGGCGGCATGCACCACGCCGACGGCGGAATCGGGCTCGGCCAGGTCGGCGTCCTCCGGCGAGTGGGTGCCGTTGAGCACGGCATGGGCGCGGACCCTGTCGATGTCGCCTTCCCAGGCGGCGATGGCCACGGTGGCGACGCAGTTGCCGATCAGGTTGCCCAGCGCGCGGGCGATGCCCATGAACCAGTCCACCGACAGCACCAGCACCAGGCCGATGGCCGGAATGGCCGGAATCGCATGCAGCGTCGCCGCCAGCACCACGATGGCCGAGCCCGGCACGCCGTGTGCGCCCTTGGAGGTGACCAGCGAGATCGCCAGGATGGCCAGCAGGTCGCCCATGCCGATGGGCGTGTTGGTGGCCTGGGCGATGAACACAGCGGCCAGCGTGATGTAGATGGAGAAGGCGTCCAGGTTGAAGGAGTAGCCGGTGGGAATGACCAGGCCCACGGTCGAGTCGCGGATGCCCATGAAGCGCAGCTTGGCCATGATCTGCGGCAGCACGCTGTCGGACGAGGTGGTGGCGAACACGATGGCCAGTTCCTCGCGCAGGTAGCGCAGCAGCTTGAAGAGGCTGAAGCCCGACACGCGCATCACCAGACCCAGTACCACCACCACGAAAACGAACACCGAGGCGTAGAACAGCACCACCAGCATGCCCAGCTGCTTGAGCGAGCCGATGCCGTACTTGCCCACGGTGAAGGCGATGGCGCCCAGAACGCCCAGCGGCGCCAGCTTGATGATGATGCCCATGATCTTGAACAGCACCAGCGAGAGCGCGTCCACCACGAGCGCCACCGGGCGGCCCTTGTCGCCCAGCAGGGCGAGGGCGCAGCCGAAGAGCACCGCGAACAGCAGCACCTGCAGCACGTCGCCGGTGGCGAAGGCGTTCACCACCGTGGTGGGGATGAGCTTCATCAGGAATTCGACCGTGCCGCCGCTGGTGAGCTTGTCGGCGTTGGACGTGTAGGCGCTCATGGCCGATGCGTCGAGCAGGCTCGGGTCCACGTTCATGCCCACGCCGGGCTTGAACACGAAGGCAGCCAGCAGGCCCAGGGAGAGGGCGACGGTGGTGAGCACCTCGAAATAGATCAAGGCCTTCACGCCCACCCGGCCCACGCGCCGCAGGTCCCCCGCGCCGGCGATGCCATGCACCACCACGCAGAACACCAGCACCGGGATGATCATCTTGATGAGCTTGATGAAGCCATCGCCCAGCGGCTTGAGCTTGACCGCCAGGTCGGGCATGAGCAGGCCGGCCAGCACGCCCAGCGCGAGCGCGATGACGACCTGTCCGAAGAGGGATTTGGCAAAGCGGAACATGAGTTGTCTCCCGGGTTTGGGTTGCATGCAAGTTGTCCATTTGCTTGCGTACAAGCAATGTAGGCAAGACTGCGGGAATTGCTGTGCGGGTTATCCCGAGGCGAGGTAACAAGACGCTTTGACTGTTCTGAGCTAACAAATTCGTAGACAACTCATTAAGTTCGTAGACAGGCTTTATCCGGGCAACCGGTTGGCGGGGGAATGGATTGCCGCGTTTTCCGGCTGATTGAACCGGACGAGGCTTGAGAGGTTGTGTCTGCAGTTCGCTCGCAGTAGCGGCAAATGTTTCTTCCAACTGCCGGGCTCGGTGACGACTGAGAGCTTGTTTCCAGTGCCGCGGCCGGTCCCTGCAGATGCGGCGGTAGGTGGCTATGGGACCCTGCATCAGGCCTGCGTGTGTTCGCCCCCTGGGCTACCATGCGGCATGAGCCACCTGCGCCGCATCAGCGTCTTCGTCGAAGAACCCGAGCCCGGGCGCTTCCACTGGATCCTGCACGAGTCCACTGAAGACGCAACCGTTTGGACTGAGGTACAGGCCAGCCAGGAGTCCTATGACCTGTGGCATCGATGCCTTCGATGCGGGCGTCGTCGCGCTCATGAAACAGGTGGATGATGAGCGCATCGGTCCGCGCGCGCCGGGCGAGGACGAAGATGCAGCGCCCGTCGGGCCATCATCATGAGGCTTGTCTGGGGCGTGTTTTCGTATCGAACTGATGTCGACGGCAGCGGGGTCCAGCAAAGGCTAGGACTGTTGATTTCCATCTAGAAGTGACCCACTAACCCCGGCGATTTCCATCTAAATCTGACCCACGTAAGAACCCTAACCTGCTGCTTTTAGTGGCAG